>NZ_CP033611.1:967500-1567500 GCF_003932735.1 Rickettsiales endosymbiont of Stachyamoeba lipophora
TGACTGGGGTGAAGTCGTAACAAGGTAGCCGTAGGGGAACCTGCGGCTGGATTACCTCCTTTCAAAGACAAAAGGGCATCACTATCTTTATTTATTCTATACTCTTCCACTTTCATTTGGGTTTCTAATATGAAAAAATTCATTAAAGCTTCTACTATTTTCTCACTTTTAGTGTTATCCTCATTTCATGTGAATGCAGATCATAAACCTCATTCATCCAATCAACAAGTTATGTTAAAAGTTAGGTTTGGTGAAATAGATCGTTTAAAAGCTCATAATTTAAAGCTTGCAGGTATTAAATCTGTCGAGTGTTTAAAGAAATATGGTGCATTTAAAACTTATGCTGAACCAACTTTAATTGCCATGAGTGGTGAAAAAGCTAAATTCTTTTCTGGTGGTGAAATACCAGTTATGAAAGGTGCCAATGGTACTATCAAGTATCAATCTTATGGTATTGAATTGGAATTTAAACCAGTAGTACATGGCCGTAATATTAGAATTGACATTGATTATAATATTAAAGATTTAGATAAAAACAAATCCCATACATTACCAGCATTTATTAAATCAAGAGCTTCTACTACTGTACAACTTGCACAGGGTGAAAGTTTCATGATTTCAGGTATAGTAAAGGAGAGCCAAGATGTGGATGTTTCCAATCATTTAGGTATTTTTAGTAATATTTTTGCTCCTAAATCAGGGTATGAACAAACTGAAATGGTACTTTCAATTACTCCATATTTTGTGGAACCAATCAAGCATGAAGAAATTAAACTACCTACCGATAATTTTGATGTACAAAACGAAATTAATAGTTTGTTAGGTAAATCTATAACTATTACAGAGTAGTTTTTAGATAATAAATCTTAAAAATCCTGGCTTTTGCTTGTTGTAAGTAAGTGCCAGGGTTTCTTTATTTACAAGTAATTATACAGATTATCCCAATTGCTGAAATATATTTATATTTAACTTCCGCAAAATGTATAATATACAAACAAAATTTTTACATATATTTAAATTTATAAATTGAACTTTAAGGATAAATCAAATGGAAAGAACCCTATCTATAATAAAACCGGATGCTACAAGACGTAATTTAACTGGTAAAATTAATGCAGTATTTGAAGAAAACGGTTTTAAAATTGTTGCTCAAAAGCGTGCTCGTTTAACACAAGCTCAAGCGGAAGGGTTTTATGCTGAGCATCAAGAACGCCCATTTTTTAATGATCTAGTAAAATTTATGACCTCTGGTGCAGTAGTAATTCAGGTATTAGAAGCTGAAGATGCGGTAGCTTTAAACCGTAAGATTATGGGAGCAACAAACCCGGCTAATGCTGAGGAAGGTACTATCCGTAAAATGTTTGCTGAAAGCATTGAAGCAAATTCTGTACATGGTTCAGACAGCTTAGAAGCTGCTAAAAGAGAAATTGCTTACTTTTTCACTGAAGATGAAATTGTAGGATAATAATATCCTTTAAAAACTTACAATGATAAAAAGCCTATAATAACATTTATTATAGGCTTTTTTTAATTCTCTCATATACAGGCTAGTCACTATATTCAATAAAATATCTCTTATAATATAACCGGTGCTGTTGCGCATCTTACAAAATATATGAATCTTGATTTAAAGTTAAAATTATTGTAGCAATTAACCGTTACAATTACGTTTGTAATAACTTTATATACAACGGGTATTATTATGAAAAAAATTATTTGTACTACTGCTTTATCTTTTATGTTAGTTAATGCGGCTTTAGCAGTAACTAATGATCAAGTATTAGCTAACGAAGTTGATTCTTCTATTTCTGTAAATCCAATTACCGGTGAGAAAGGTGAAGTAAGAAATGGAACTTTAGCTGCAACTATGGTTAATGCAGTAGAGATAGGCAAGCTATTAAGCAAAGTTCAGCTAACACAAGAAGAATTTAAGCAATTTGAAGAGTTAGAGAATCAGCAAAAAGAATTAATTCCTTATGCAAAATTAACCGGAATATATGATTTCTTTACAGTTGATGAATGGATGAGCGATAAAAGCAATTTAGGTAGATTATATACAGGCTTACTAGCTTTAGAGCGATTTCCAGAGCTTTTAACCAAAGAAAGAAAAACATTTTTAAAAAGAGTGGCTAAAAAAACTCCAAACCCTCAAATAAAAGCTAAGATTAAAGTTTTAACTAGTAAAAAATAATTTGCTCTTAGAATTAAATGTAATATATAGCTCAGATCTATTTGTAGGTTTGAGTTTTTTTATATTATATTATTGATGAATAATAACAAAGCATAATACTTTATATGTAAAACAGAGAATATATTTAAATGAAAATTTATAAAATCTTAGTAGCTATATTATTTATAGTAATATGCCATAATGCTTTAGCTAAACTGAATTATAATCAAATTCTAGCTTATAATGAAGCCTGCTGTATACTATATGATCTTAATAACAAGAAAATTGCCGAGAGCTTTAATGATCAAAACTGTAATAAAGCTAAGGCTCCTAACTCAACATCTAAAATAGCTTTAAGCTTAAGGGGCTTTGATAGAGACATATTAATAGATGAGAACACTCCCTAAGTGGTAGTTCCAAGAAGGCTATATAGATCGGGTGGATGCTTGGAAGAAAGCGCATATCCCTAAAACTTGGATAAAAAATTCTGTGGATTAGGTACAAAAAATAAATAAAGCATATCTGACTAAGTTTTTCTATGGTAATCAGGATTTAAGCGGTAACCTAGCTCACCGTTGGGTAAGAAAAGAAGTGGTAAAAAAAATTTTTACAAAAAATGAGATTTTGCAATAATAAAATTTAACAATATTTAGCTCTTGATTATCCTAATTTAAAAAGAAAATGCATAATATTATATTTTTATTTTTTATAAGAACTAATTGTATTAATGCTCTAACAAGGGCTGTTTTATAAAAAATATTGTATGCCTTCTTAAATTTTAAGTTTGACTAAAGTTCCTAGATATTTTGTTAGTTTTATTATCATCTTCACATGCCTAATTTATTTAAGCTTCCTTGACTATTAAAATCCTTTTCTTTATAAAAAATTACTAAATAAACTTTTGGTTGAAATAAATGGCAAACAAAGCACTAATTACTGGTATTACTGGCATGGTTGGTTCACACATGGCCGATTTTTTACTTGAGCATACTGATTGGGAAATTTATGGGCTTATTAGATGGAGAAGTCCGCTCAATAATATTTCACATTTGGTGGATCAAATTAATAATCATAAGCGTATACATTTAGTATATGGAGATTTAAAAGATGCTAATTCAATTGATGCAGTAATTCGAGAAGTTAAACCTGAGTATGTCTTCCACTTAGCTGCTCAAAGCTATCCTAAAACGTCCTTTACTGCGCCTTTAGATACTTACGAAACGAATATCCAAGGCACTTCTATTATTCTTGAAGCTTTAAGGCTTCATAAACCAGATGCAATAATTCATGTGTGCGCCTCTTCAGAAGTGTTTGGTAGGGTAGCCAAAGAAAAATTACCGATTAAAGAAGATTGCACTTTTCATCCGGCCTCTCCTTATGCAATTTCTAAAGTGGGAACTGATCTTATTGGGCGCTATTATGCTGAAGCTTTTAATATGACAGTAATGACCACTAGGATGTTTACTCATACAGGACCAAGAAGAGGAGATGTATTTGCAGAATCAACTTTTGCTAAGCAAATTGCCATGATTGAAGCAGGTAAACTGCCACCTGTAGTCAAGGTAGGTAACTTAGAATCTTTAAGAACTTTTGCAGATGTTAGGGATGCCGTTCGTGCTTATTATATGCTAGTTACTATGAATCCTATTGGTGGAGAATATTACAATATTGGTGGAACTTACACTTGTACAATCGCTAGTATGCTTGGTCACCTTCTTTCTATCTCAACTAAAAAAGATATTAAAATAGAAATGGATCCTGATAGATTGCGTCCTATTGATGCAGATCTACAAGTGCCTGACACCTCCAAATTTGAGCTGCATACCGGTTGGAAGCCAGAAATCACCTTTGAGCAAACCATGCAAGATTTATTGAATTACTGGCGTGAGCAAGTTAAATTTGCCGATTTTCTGAATAGATAATAATTTAAATCATAAAATTATTCTTTGCTGTGACTTAATTTCTAAGCTTGAACCACACGGCAACGATTGGGGGTATCTACTGACTTATGAAGGCTTTTTTCTCAGTAGGGAGAGGAGGATTTAGTTAAGGCTAGAGGGGCTAGTGTAACTAACACTGGTTTGATGAGTCCTGCTTGCTCGGTATACTACTTTTTATATCTTCTTAATTCTTTAATTAATTGTATGGTGTCAAATTTTCTAGTGAGTTCATATGTAATAATTTGTGATTATTGGGCATCCCATTTTCTCTCAAATTAAAGCTTCTCTTTACCTTTTTCTTGCCTTGCCTGATACTATTCATCGTCTATTTATAATCTTTTCCAGATAGGTATATGGCTGTTTAACAAGATTAAGAAAAATATTTTTTGCGTAACATCCAAGGAAATATCAGCTACTCTCCGTAATGCAAGATGAGCTGCAAATAGCTAATTAAGCAAAATTCTATCCATTAGAACAATGCTTGTTAGCTAACAAATGAATCCAAAAAGGTTGAATATTTCTATAACTAATCTGTATCATGATCGTTTGAAGAATTTGGTTTACTACGAAATATTTTATTAATTAACTTGCCTGGAATCGCCTTGGCTTCATCTTTTAGAGCCTTGTTAGCTTGCTTGATTGCATCTATAGACTGAGTAACAGGCTGTATTGCATATTTGTCTAATGTTTTATAAGCTTTGGTGCTTTTTACTGCGTTACTTATATCATCGGTTAACCCTATTTTGTTAGCTACGCGTGCACCAGTTTTAATAGCTCTTACACCAACTTTGGCACCAGCTTTGGCCATATTTTTAGGTAGTGCATCCATCTTCATGCCAACACCGGCTAAACCGCCTTTTGCTCCCCAGCTATATTCAATACCACTAATAATTTGCGCAATTGCTGCAGCAAGAGTAACAATTTGTCCTGTAGCAAAAGCTAATAATAATAATCTCAAGATTGAGAGATCAAAAATAGGTGCGCCACCTTTATGTAAAATATGATCAATGGTTTCTTGATCATCTCCATCCTTTAGTAATCCCATTCTTTTTTCATTATTACCTTGAGGAATTAAAAAAGGCATATCCTTATAACGATAACTTTTACATTCATAAGGTTTACAAGTTCTTCCGTTCTGTTCAAAATATCCTGGGGCATCTATATTAGCTTTAATATTTGCAATAGAAGGTTTAAACCACCAAAACTCAAATAAGGGAGGTATACTAGCCATTCTTGTCCAGCAAACTTTATAACCCAAATTTCTTTGAATTTCAGTCATTGCGGTATCTCTAATGAAAGTAAAGAATAATACGATAAGTAAAGCTTGGAAAGAAAATGAAATTAACATTCTCAGCCATGAATCAAACATTTGTTTAGTTTGGTTAAATAAAATACCTACTAAAAAGATAGGGCTAATGAGTATTAATAAACAAATTCCTAATATGGCAAGAATAAAGGTAGTAAGAGCCATGCCTGATGCAAGAATTAACATTACCATTGACACAATATAAATAATTCCAAAAGCAAAAGTTTGTAGATAAAATGGGCCACCAAAGGGGTTGAGCAAGCCAAGAATTTTTTTCCAAATGCTGCTATTTAACACTAATTGTATAAAAGGCTCAAAATAGGAATAATCGTCTGCATTATTGCCGGTGACATAACCAATTAATTCCAGTAAACCCTCAAGGAAAATGATGAAGAAGTAATCATATAAAAATATCCACGCATTAGGGGAAAGTAAAACAGCAATAAAACCTAATTTTAACATTCGCATTGCAACTTCACCCGCCTGTACCCTGAGCATGCCCATGATAAAAAGGAGGAAAGTTATAATTACATATAGAGTTAGTAAAACTTTAACAGATGTAATAATTATAGAGTTTCCTAATATACTAGCAAACATCCTCTTCGTAATTTCTTTGGTGGTGCTAATAATGGGTTCAATAATCCAACCGGTAATATCTAAGCCTTTATCACTTACTCCAGATTTAATTACAATTTGATAACTACCAGCATTATCGGTATAATATCTATCCAGTATCTTAAAATATAAAAATTTACCCATCCATGAGGCCGGAGGATGATCAAAATAACCACCTACTTGCTGACCTTCATAAAAAACATTGCTATTTACTCCAATTGCAGAGTTGAAACCTAGGTGTAGAATATCACTTTCGTTAATTTTAGATAATGTAGTAGGATTTTTAATGGATCTAGCTGATTGATTAGGATCTGCTTCCTTAGGATTAGCTACTAGCATGTATAAACCTACACCGTCTTTCATCCGACAAGGTGGATTTGTTATTGCAAATAAATTATTGCTGTAGAGGCAATAAGGTAAAAGTTTAGCTATTTCATTAGCTCGACCTTGACCGTTACCATACCAGGTGGTCCAGCCGGATTGCATATTATGATCGTCTGGTTTAACAACTATGTACAGTTTGTCCCCATTTAAGCGTGCAGTGGAAGGAAACCATTCTGCATATTGATTTTCTCGTTCTCCTTGGACGTTTAGTCCTAATGAAGAAACTGTAGTATAATAAAATTGTCCAAAATCATCGGGTTCAATACAATACTCACCACCGCTGCATGAAGTAACAGTTAAAAGCATGGTTAGCAGCGCAAGTTTGATAAATAAAAATTTTATTTTCATGAGATTACACTTTTAATAGCATTAAATGCGGTGTCTACAAGGTTTAGAATATGTTTTATAATACCACCTATAAAACCACTTGCTTTAGCAAAAGTATTGAGAGAACCGGCTTTTCCTAAGCTATCTCCTAGCAATGCCAAAGATAGCGTAGAAGTAAATTCTAATACTTTTTCAAGTAGCTTTACCATGATAAAAAGCATAAAGGCATTTACATAAAGTGAATAATAGCTTCGGAAAGTATGTTTAAAGAATTCTAACAGCTCATCAAAGAGGGTGCCATTAGTATTAAAATTGATAACTATTGGGCTAAAACCACTTGGTACAAACCAGGGTATAGTAAAGCTAAATAAATCTATTCCTAAGATATTGTAATTTAAAATGAACAATGGATTTAAGCAAAATTCTACTACTAATAACGGAGAAGCAAATATGTCTATAATCTCTGTCATTACTAGCAATACAATTATTAGAAGTACCGGATTGAATACTAGGTATATTAAAGTTTTAATCCATTCATCAAATAATTTTTTAGTTTGTGCAAACATGATAAAAGAGAGGAAAATAGGGGCGAGTGCAACTAAGAATGCAATCAAAATCATGTTAATTAAATATACCGCTATAATGTTCACAATGCTTATTAAAATTTTATAAAAAGCAAATCCAATTAAAACAAGAAGAAGAACGCCAAAGAAGCTATATATAAGTATATATTGCAAAAGACTTAGAATCACAAAAGGTAATGCTTTGAGGTATTTATTAAAGGTGTAATCTATAAATCCAAATGGGTTGTTAGGCTCACTATTAGTTATCATTGACAAAAGATTATCAGTGCCTAAAAAAAAGATACTGAAAAGGTTATCAAAAAAGAATTGCCAGCTTTTATCGCTAATAAGTATGGTAATAAAAGAAATCTTAAAAATTCTTAATACGATATCTCGCTGTGTTTCTTGGATATATCCCATGACAAATAATAGGCCGTAACTTACTACATACAGTACCATCATGGTTTTAATGATAGCTATAACATTAGTATTACCAAGAATACGATTGTAAGTAGTTGCAGCTCCTTCTGTAAGGCTCTCCTGAATAGGTTTCATAATCTTATCATTTAGCCAAGAACCAATACCATTTTGTACATTAATAGATATAGGCTTTACAATTACTTCAACATAATAATGATCAAGAAAGGCTTGATTTTGGTAAGCGCTATTATCGACTTTAAACCATAAGTTTCCAGGAGTGGTAGTGACAAACTTGCTATTTTTAGTAATAGTTTTAACGTCATTTGGTTCAGAGGTGCTTTGCTCGCCAGGATGTTTTTCAGAAAAAACAATCTTTAGGTTGCTCAAAGTATGATCAATATCGGTAAAATAATTAAATTTAAACATATAGTCATAAATCATACGCTGATAGCTGTCATGCAAAACGAAATGTGAGGCGCCTATATAAATTATTTCATCCCTATCCATAATAAATTGGTGGAACGCATTTGGATATTTTTCAGCGGTAATGGGTTGTTCTGCTGAATAAAGAGATAAAAAGGGGGCTAAGCTAGATTTAATGGTATCACTTTGATAATCTTTAAGGTAGGCAATTCTTACTCCCTTTCCTCCTTGATAATAACAGATCTTAGTATCATCATCTAGATTATTAAAATCACTCAACCCTAGGTTGTTAGAATCCCATGATCCATAATCATTATATCTGCATGCTTTAAACACACTGGGAGGTGGGTTGTCTACTGAAGTAAGGAATGTGTTTATATACCTGCCAAATGAGTGGGTATTAGGGTAAGGCATAATATAGTTAGTGGCCTCATGAGGTTTCCTGATATTAACGCCACTTCCATGATTACAAATATTAACTAAAGGTTCTCCTGTATAACTATCATCTATAGATACTACCACAAAATCCCCCTTTTTTAACGGAGGAGAAAAATAATTATATTTTTCTTCTCCTATAATGGGAATTGCACCATTTCCAGCACATTTGTCTGTATAGATTTGAGCATTTTCCGAACCTTTTTTTCGATAAACTTTGCCGTTAACTTTAATTTCTACTTCGTGTTTAGCTCCAATAGGTTTACCAAACCAGTCTTTTTGCCAGCCAAAAGTAGCAACATTATTGCTTCCTTGGTAGCTGCTGTTATAGTTTAAATCATTAAATTCATGATAATCTTTTGCAATAACCCCATCACCTCTCACAATGGTAGTAAAGCGATAAGGAGTTAACTCTTGAGTATTAAAATCTTGTTTATTGCTACAGTAGTAACTATCACCACATCCATTTAAGAGGAGTATTAAAAATGCTACTATTATAGTTCTAAGCATTATCATCCGTTTTTACCTAATATGATTTTTAATAACTCAGTTATGCGGTCATCGCTTTCAATATTTTTAGTAATATTAAACTTTTGAGCATTATCTTTAACATATTGAATATGCTCTGGTGTTATTTCTGTTACATCCTTTCCAAAGGTGCGGGTAAACTCTGTAGCTAATTCGTGTTCTGCTGCTTCAGGTGCTTCTTTAAATTCATCATGAATTTCTGTAGGTGAGGTGCTTGAGTAAGTTTCCTGTGAAATTTCTACTTGCGGCTGCTGATCAGATGCAGCGGTGCTGTCAGGTTTAGTTGCAGCATCCCCAAAAATGCTATTTTGATCATCATTAGTAAATGTTGTGATGCTTACAGTAGGGCTACTAGAGCTAGAACTGGATTCGCCATCATTACTTTCTCCATGCATAACTTCATTAAGTTCTTTTGTAAATTCTTGAGCCTCTTTGTAACCTTCTAGGGCTTGTTGGCCATTGTGAAGAATATCCTCTTTTTTCTTATTACCAGGTTCTGCTTCTTTTGGAGGTGTGGTAGCCTGCTCTGTTTTATCTACTTCTGTAGGTGGGACGACATCTGCAATAGGTTGCTCTTGTTTGCTTGCTTCTAGAGGGGAAGCGGGTTGTTCTAATTTATCTGTATCTGTTCTTGCTAACCCAGCTGGATCTGGATCCGCTTGCTCTAATCCATCTGCTCTTGGTTGTTCAGCTTGATTTAGGGTCGTTGGCTGTTCTAGCCCTTCTGTTCCTGTTGTTCTTTGCTGTGTATCTTGATCTACGCCTGGAGCTTGTGCCGGTTCTTCTGCTTTTTCTTCTCTTGGTACTTCTGGAGCTGGTTGCTGTGGCTCTTCTCCTATTATTCTTGTTGATGCTTCACCTCGGTAGGTGTTGCCTTGAGTTTGTAAAGTATCAGCATTTGTTTGAGGAACAGTACCTATACTAGATGAAAGACCATTTATATCTGAAGTAATAGTAACTGGAGCACCATTCACCTGTAGTGTAGTAGAAGTAGAAGGATTATTTGGATCTGAAATAATAGTAACTTGAGTACCATTCACATCTAGTGTAGTAGAAGGATCATTCGTATCTGAAGAAATAGTAACCTTAGTGCCATTCACATCTAGTGTAGTGGAATTGGATGTGCGAGATGAAGAATCCGTTTCCTTTAGTTGATTAATATTGCCTTTTGAACGTTGTCCTTCGTCGCCTCCATCATTTCCATCATCATCGCCGCCGCCCCCCCCGCCAGGTTTACGTCCGGAACCATTGCGGCCATCTTCATCATTTCCTTGGTTGCTAGGTGAGTTAGGATTGAAGTTAATAAACCTACCTGCAAGGCGATCAATCCTTTGAGCAACCGAGCCAGCTAAACCTAAGGCTTGGAATGGGGCGCTAAATAATAAGTCAGCTGCTTTAAAAGCACCTTCGCTTCCACCGCCATCTCGTACATTGCCAAGACCACCTGATAAGAATATTCCAGTGGTAGCCCGTACAAATTCAGGTACAAATTGGGTATATCTTTCTAATAACGAAGCCATTATGGCTGCCATAAGCAATGGCAGAATAAATACTATATAAAATTTAATTATTACGCCGAATCCACCATCGGAATAAACATCAAATCCCCACGGCATGAAACCCCATATACAAATAGCATTTTGAAACTCCCATGCCCAGTAGCTTGCAAACTCTCCTACTAAAGGAATTTTGCTTAATAAGCTTCCAACTAAGTCTATTTTAAACGGCCATGCACATTTATAGCAAAAATGTAAGTCTTGTAGTACATATGAAAGCTGCATAGCCAATAGATCGCATATTACAATAATACCTATCAGCATCATAAAGGGCTCAAAAATATAGCGTAAATTAATTTCAAGAAATTTAGTAAAAGGAGTTTTAAAAGTCTGGTTATCAAATAATATAAAAGGAATCAGGAAGGGAGCAGCCACAACCATAAAAGAGAGCATAACAAGTGCAAACATGTAACTCATTATGAATCGGGATAATACCTTAAAGAATTTAAAAGCAATATATAATAAGATTAGCAATAATGGTAGGCCGGTAAGTTGATCAGTTAATGCAAATAGCACTACTTTAGACCATAAATCCGGGTTTAGTGCTGTCATCCATACTCTATCAAATGCGCCAAAAATACTTCGTTCCGCTAGAGGATCAAACATGCTGGCTAAGTTTTTTATTGCATTGGTGGTAGCGTCAAAAAGATGTGTATGAAAAAACTCCCAATTATTAGGAGAAATTAGAGTGATTACTAATCCATATTTAGCAACTTTAGTAACTAATTCTAGCTGGGTTATTTTCTTAATACCTAGTACAAAACCTACGGCTTCTATAGTAATCATGAATACTAAGAAGGCCCTGAGAAGAATACTAAATTTGCCTTTATATAAATTTTTATAAGAATCTTCTCCTACTGATCTTAGAGAAGTATTCATGGTGTCTGTCAGCAAACCCATAACATCACTTAAAGAATAAGCAGGGACTTTTGCCATAATGGGAATTGATAAACTACCGTACCCATATTCTGGTTTACCTTGATGGCCTTTTAGTCTTACCCACGGATTACCTTTCCATGGATTAGGATCAGAAGCGGATTTTTTATAAGTAGTATTACGCTTAATGGAAATGATATTGCTAGCCGCTGCAGAATCTTGATTAGGATCTTTAGTGCTAATAACCATTTCGGCTACATCGTTATTTCCATCAACCGGTTGTTGTAAAACTTTAATAAAAACAATCATTTGCCCAGAATTTGGAGGATATTTAAAACGTAAATATATACGACCGGCAGTTGAAGCAATTTTATCTCTAGTATTAGTATAAGCACTATTACTATCCTGAGTGTCACTACCATTAATGAGAGGTAGCCAACCACTATTGCCAATTTTATATTCTATATTTAGTGCATTAATTTGTTGATCGGAACTATTTTTAATAATCTTTTGGGTACTATCTTGGGCTTGAGATAAGGTTACATTGGTGGTAACTTTGCGGGTATCGTCTTTGCTTTCGTAAATATTTAAACCACTATTTGCAAGAGTGAAAGAAATAGTGCTGCCGCTACTAACATCTATTTGGCTATCAACAGGATCATTAGTCCAAATTTTTACCCTATATCCTCGAAAACTATCAGTGGTGATATCAAACTCCCCTTTAGCAATCGCCTGATCCATTTGAGTAGAATACACCCCTTTATTATTACCAAGATAGGCTTTACCATTAATTTCGCCAATTTTAAATTCTTGAGAAGTTTTGACATCTTTTTTAGAAAAATAAATCCTATCAACTTTTGTCCATGTATTATACTTACTGGTATTAGAACTAGGGGCTAAAATATCGCGGCCATTAACAAGCATAGATTCATAATTGTTTCGATAATGCCCGTTAGCTTTAACATCGATTGCAAAGCTCTCATAATTATAAATTGTAGTACCAAGAGGATCCGTAAAAATAACCGGTAAGCAAAAATTAAGTACAGAGGGAGAAAAAATCCTAGCCAATGGGCTTTCACCATTACAACCTGTTAAGCTTGTAACAAGTAGCAGTGAAGCTAGTAATTTATATATCCTGGTTATTATGTTGCTTAACATTAGCTTATTTTGCTCCCTTAAATTTTACTGTATGCATAGAATTTTTAAGTTTCTGATTGTGTGTTGGTTGGAGGAGGATTACCATTGCTGCCATTGCTGCCATTGCTGCCATTGCGGCCATTGCTGCCAGCACTATCATTATTGCGGTTAGTAGGGCCATCTCCTGCTGCCTCTTTCATATGACTTGCTGTTGCGCGTGCCACTTCGCTTCCTACCTGCTTGGCCGCTCCCATTGCTACTTTTCCAACAGCGCCTGCTGCTCCGCCGGTAGCAGCGCTTGCTGCAGTCATAGCGAGGTTAATTGCTGCCATAGTTGCTTTAACGGCTGTATCGATAGCTTTATCTAAAACAAAAGTTCCGCCTACTGCCATGCTGGATAATCCTACAGCTCCTGAAAGATCGGCTGCTATTGAACCGACTAAATTAATAAAGAAGTAAAATATAAAGGCGAAAATGATCACCAATATACCACTAGTAATAACTCTGCTAAAATCTATATCCAGGCTGGCTTGTCCATGTACAAAATCAACTATGCCAAGAGTAAATATAGTTTGGATGAAGGCACCAAAGCTACTCCGGCACGTAAAGTTTTGTGTACTATCGCCGCTATCTTTATCTAGTACCCATAATTTTACTCCGCTCGGAATTTGAAAACCTATCTCATTCATTGTGCTAACCACTGTCTCAATATTAGGATCAGGGATGAATTTACATTCTGGATAAATAATCTTATCGAAAATGTTAAACATAAATCCTAAGAATAAAAATAAAATCATCGGCTGGAAGGCGTATCCAAAAATCGCTCTAAGCCATGCATCAAACATGCGCTTACTCCACTGGAAAAGCACCATTGGTACAAATAAAGGTGCTGTAAATACGGCAATAGTTACGATAATCATAGCCACCAGGTAAGTATGAACTACATGCACAACCACTGAGATAACTAGTAAAGCAAACACCAACAATCCGACCATAAAGGCGAACATGAAAGTAAAGGGCAGAGCTAGTGCTGCTAACCCTAAAGCTCCACCTAAAACACCTACAATAGGGAAAATGCCCAATAATAAAAATGAGGCTATGAAAGCGGCACCAATTCCAAGGGTATCTGGTCGATTTAAGCCTAAATAGAATGCTATTCTACAATCAATACTATCCCACATTGCTACATCTGAATTACCATCAAATAAACACAGGCCAGTAGGAGATTTTCCTACTTCAAGGCTTACCATCACTAAATCTTGCATGATACCCATGAAGAAATTATAAATATCATAAACCCCATGATATAGATCATCGCCTACCCTGATCCCTACAGAGAAATAAATTACAGCACATATTTTACAAATAAATACGAATATCTCTGATTTTTGAGGGAGCTCTTTTCCTAAAGCGATTTTAAGGCCGAAGAACATCACATAAATAGTGAGTAATAAGGTTACTACCCTTCTTAAATTGTCCTGGAAGTTTTGTAATAAAGAATCGCTACATCCTTCCTTACCCATGAAATAGGCTTTGATAGATTCTTCTACGCATTTTACAATGGGTGCGGTAATTGGTATTAAAGATTGTGATTCGCTAAGTATTCTAGTAGTACATGCTTCAGCAATATAACATTTTAGATTTTGAGTATGATTAATAGCTGTTGGTTTGGGTGGTTCACGATATTTACAGCCAATATTAACATATCCTATAATAGACAGCGCTTGTATGCACATCATATCGCCAATATTTTGACCTCTAATAGGTAGGGCGCCTAGCATAGCGTCCTGGTTGTGCGCAATAGAATTACATTGTTTTTTAGTGCCTATAGGAACTCCAAAAAGACTCGGTTCGTAGCAATATTTTACGCCTTCCCCTTCTTTAAGAGGAATCGAGCAACTTTCAGGAGTTTCAGCTTTATCGCCTACCATGTAAAAATCATTAGAAATCCACATCAGCAATGCACCGAGACCGTTTAGGCTTGCCCATCTGGAGGTACCTTCACCTCCAATGCAGCTATCATCTTTAGCCTTCTCAATAAGGGTGCTGGCAGAAGCAAAGTTTACTGTAAACAAGCTCAATGCTAATACTAAAATTAAATTTTTAATTGGCCAATGTTTCATATCTTTACCTTAATTAACCTTTTTGACCCTGTCATAAAATACTGGCAACCAATCTTCAGGATTGTCACCCACTTCTTTTCTAATTTCATCTAGCAGTAATATAGTCTCAGATCTACCTGATAGCACATTAATAATGTCAGTCATGCCACTTAAATTAATTCTTGCTACCACAGCATCGGTTCCTTGTTTTACTAAGAAAAATCTACTACTAGGATCGGTAGTTTTAATTAAAGCATATTCTCGCTCGGAAAGCATAAAAGAAGAGCGGTATACATCGGTAGCTTTTAAATTTGGCAAGAAAATTTGAGTGGCAGTTTGCTGGATAAGAGTATCACTAATCTGGCTTTTACTGGCATCCTCTACACTTTGAGTAGCAAAAATTACAAAAGTATTGAGTTTTCTAAGTACTTTTAGCCAATCTTTAATTTTAGGCGCAAACACGGGGTTGTCAATTAAAGCCCATGCTTCATCTAAAACTATCATGGTAGGAGTGCCATCTAAAGAAATGTTAATTTTATGGAACACATAGCTAAGTACAGGAGCTAGTGAAATGCTATCTTTAAGTAGTTCAGCCATTTCAAAGCCAAATACTTTTGATTTGGTAAAATCTAAGGAATCATTATCATTATCAAAGACTTTAGCATGAGAGCCATTACCATGCCACATGGCAAAGCGTGATGCAATACTACCAGGTTTTTCGATTCCTAAAAAGGCGGCAATATTTGAAAATTTACGATCATGAGCAGCTAATTTATAAGTGCCGTTAATAGCTGAGTTAAGTAAGGCAATATCTTCCGAAGTAAGAGGTTCATTATTTACGGTCACTAATAGCTTTAGTAAATCTAATAAAAATGTACGATTTTGAGAAGTATCAGGAAGTTTAAGAGGATTGAAATTACATCCTCCTCCCGGGCTAATAACATTATAAACACCACCTAATGCTCTAATAAATATTTCAGCACCACGATCTTTGTCGAAAAAGAACATACGACATTTGAATTTTTGCGCTTGTGCACATAGAAAGTTCATTAGTACTGTCTTACCAGCCCCAGTTGGTCCTATAATAAGAGTATGTCCTACATCTCTTAGATGAAAATTAAAATAATATGGAGTACCTGAGGTGGTATCAAAAATAGTAACATATTCTCCCCAATGATTTTCTTTGGCTTTACCTACTGGGAAGTTATGAAATGAATTAAATCCAGCTAAATTTAAAGTGTTAATAGTCGCCTTTCTGACTATAAAAGCATCATTGCCAGGTAATTGGCCCCAAAAGCAGGGTTCAAGATTGACTTTTTCACGAATAGGAATGCAACCTGTATTAGATATTTCAACCGCAGCCATTGCAATAGAATTTTCAAGACTTTTTAAAGAATCGTCAATACACATTACGGTGAGATGGTGTTCTCCAAAGCCAATATCTCCTCCCATGGCCATATCTAGTGCAGCAGTAATTTCAGCAATCTGGGTTATAGCTTTATCGCCAGCTTGAATCATACGGTTTTGCTGCATTTGCATTTTGGTAATAGCTACTTGCCTATTAATAAAGTTGAATGATTGGGTAAGTACAAATTCAAATGGCATTTGTAAGAAGCCGTCAAGCATGCCTGACATGGTTTTTGGGCCGTATTCCTTAATGCTAACTATGCCTGCATATTTGCTGCCATAACTATTACGAATTTCAATCGACTTGTTACCGAAAAAGAGACGTGAATTAGCAAGATAATGACTAATATCCATATGGGGCATGAACATGTTAGGACTTGCCCCACAGTTAATTATTTTAGATTTAAATTCTAATATCTCAGAATATAAGCAACCATTTCTTTCTACTACTCCTAAAACTTTTACATTGTAATTATTTAGAGCCGTTATTAGTCTGTTGGTTGCTTCTTCGAGCTCTTCATAATAGTCACGCATATCGCGTTCCCAAGCAGACTTATCAGCTTTTTGAATAAGGTTTTTGTAAATGTTTTCGATAAAAGTAACACCTTTATCTTTTGATTTGCGGATAATAGTAATGTAAAGTTCATTGGTAAAAGCTTTATTGTTCTGGTGCTTCTTTTTCCACTCTTTATCTACTAAGGTGGTAAAGTCCTTTTTGATCTTAATGTTAGGGTCAATGTTTAAATTATCTTCTGGAATAATATTTTGCTTGCGTCTAATAATATGAAAAAATAAATTAAGGCTACCAGTGGCAAGTCCCTTGAAAAGCATATTGCGGATATTTTTTTGAATATCTAAATCTTCATCGTCTGCAGTTTCAAATGAAAACCCCCCAACTTTAATAACTTTAATTAATTCATTATTTTCCCCTAGCAAAGTGTTATGATTCCAATGGCATTTATAAGGGATAAAATTTGCTACTGAAATTTCCCTATCGGCGTATTTAGAATTAATAGGTTTGCTGGGTGATATTTTAAACATGTACTTTAAAATGGATCATAAGAATTGGCGCCGTGAAACATTTTATTTTTACATAAATTGCATTTTTGCATTTTTATTAGCCATAGTTCAATAATCAAAGGTTCCTTAAAACATAAAGCGTAACCTAAGCCATGAATTGCTATACCTATAGGTAAAACCCAAAAACTTGATGAATTAATAAAAAAGATAGCGTTGATAAATAAATTTAGTAAAAAAAAATTATAACTAACCCCAAAAAATAAAGTTGGTCTAGTGAGTCCTACAAATAGAGGGTCAGCATTAATTTTGCCTTCTGCCATATGATCTAAAATTTAAAAAGGTTTATATATTAATAATAATAAGAATTTATATATATTTCAAATGGTAAATAATAATTAAGTAAAATAATATGCGAAAAGAGGCGCATTCTTTCAGTTTACTGCAATTTTGAAATATAAGATATGCAAAGCGTTAAACGTTATTTTGTAACTAACTAATTTATAATGAATTTTTTATTATATTACCATATATTTTCAAATGTAAAATAATAAGCTACAAATTTTTTTAATATTATAATAAAAATTTTGCGGGAAAAATAAAAAAACCAGTTTTTAAAACTGGTTTTTTTATTTCGTGCATATAGGGTTTTAATTTAATACTATTATTTTCCCCATAAATATACAAAAACAAATAGGAATAACCAAACTACGTCTACAAAATGCCAATACCATGCGGCCAACTCAAAACCTAAATGATTTTGTGAATCCATTTGTCCTTTTCGTGCTCTTATTAAGCAGGTTGCTAAAAATATAGTGCCTATAAGCACATGGACTCCATGAAATCCGGTAGCCATATAGAAGTTTGAAGCATAGATGCCATCTTTAAAACCAAACGGAGCATGTAGATATTCAAACGTCTGGCATACGGTAAAGATAAATCCTAGTATTACAGTAATAGTTAAAGCATCAATAAAGTCCTTACGGTTATTTTCTAGCAAGGCATAATGAGCCCAGGTGACCGTAGTACCGGATAACAATAAAATCAGAGTGTTAAATAACGGTAAATGCCATGGATCAAAAGTTTCCACCCCTTTTGGTGGCCATGTTCCTTGTGCGGCACTCCAGACTCCATCTAAAATATCTACCGGAAAAAGTGCAGATTTAAAGAAAGCAAAGAAGAAAGCAAAAAAGAACATTACTTCAGAAAGAATAAATAAAGCCATACCAATTCTTAAACCGTTTTGTACTGGTTCAGTATGAGCTTTATCAGTAAGAGCTTCCTTGACCACATCACGCCACCATACATACATACCAAATATTACTAAGGTAAACCCTCCAGGAAGTAAGATATTACCCAGAAAATGTTTATGCATAAAGAGTAATGCCCCTACACACAAAATTAATAAAGAAAAGGCTGAGTAAATTGGCCAAGGGCTTAATTCAACGAGATGATAGGGATGTTTTTTTTCCATAAATACTCCTTTAGTTAAATTCAGAAATATTAAAAAAGGTATAGGATAAAGTTATTCTATCCACTTCTTTAAGATTGGGATCTTCTTCTATTTTAGGGTCAATATAAAATGATACAGGAAGGTTTACATGCTGCTTGCCAAGTAACATTTGTTCTTCAAAACAAAAGCAACTAATCTTTTGAAAATATTTTCCTGCTTTTTGAGGCGTTACATTATAAGTGGCCATAGCTTTAACTGGGTTGCTACTTAAATTTTCTGCACTATAAAAGGCTAAAGCATTTTCGCCGGTAGTCACGGTAATATAAGGTTGTTCATTTTTAAAACGCCATGGCAAACTGGGACTAGCATTAGCATCAAAATATACCCGTAAAGTTTTTGTGCCAATTTTATCAGAGCTAGTAAAGACTTCTCTGACTGTTCCCCCATATCCCGTAACTTGGCAAAAAATCTTGTAAAGTGGTACCGTGGCGAATGATAATAATAACATGCCAAATGTAACCGCTAGTAAATTAACAAGTATTTTATTGTTACTTGATTTATGCATGACCTTTAAATTTTAAGATGCTTACAATAAATATTATCGCAATTATCCCTAAAATAATAGCTAGTAATGTATAATTTTTATATTTTTGTAGTTTATGAAATGAATGTTGCGGCATAAATTACTCAAAAGTTTATTAGATAATGATCAATTATAAGGGCAGTAAAAATAAAAAATAAATAAATAATTGAATATCCAAACAATTTGGGGGCAAGAAGTATATCTTTGGCTCTCAACAATCTAAAGCTTAATATGCAAAAATATACCCCACTGCTTAGGGCGCAACCAAAATAAAATAATCCACTCATATGGATAAAGAAGGGTAGAAGGGTGGTAAGAAGCATTATAATAGAATAGGTAAATATATGTATTTTGGTTGATTTAATACCATTAGTAACTGGTAGCATAGGTACGTGGGCCTTTTGATAATCTTCAGATCTATAAAGGGCTAATGCCCAAAAATGTGGAGGTGTCCACATAAAAATTATTGTAAATAATATAATAGATTCAATAGCGATGTTATTAGTAACGGCTGCCCAGCCAATCATTGGTGGAAAAGAACCTGCTGCGCCTCCAATTACGATATTTTGCGGCGTTACTCTTTTTAACCATAAAGTATAAATAAATACATAAAATAAAATAGCACTTAGTAATAATATTGCAGCAGTGTAATTGACGACAATTGCCATTAAAAATACAGATAAAAATGCAGTGCATACTCCAAATTCTAAAGCCGATTCCGGAGTAATAAGCCCTTGTGGAATAGGACGCATTTGGGTGCGTTTCATAATTCTATCAATATCTTGGTCATACCACATATTAATAGCACCGCTAGCACCCGAGCCGATAGCAATGCATAAAATAGCAATAAAAGCAATAAAGGGATGGATTTGCCCTGGAGCAACTAATAAGCCTGCTAGGCCACTAAATACTACCAATGACATAACGCCCGGCTTAAATAGCCTGATATAGTCTCTCACACGAGAAACTTTATGATTTGAGGAGATATTATAATCTGGTTGCGTACTTAACTTGCTTAACATTATTAAAAAAGATTAATTTTCAAAAGATTAATATAACATATTTTTTGATAAGTAAAATATATAGTTATAATTCCTAATCATTGAAGGGCGATAAAAAAGATCAGGACTGCTATAACTTTATATATAACTAATCTAATATGAGTTGGGGGCGTTGACTACTGAATTTAAAAATTATTTTTACATCATCATAAATTAAACTTTGCCTAGCGAAGTGCTGAGATCTGCATCTATAATACAATCTTGTTTGATATTAAGATTTAAAGTAAAAATTTTAGTATCGTTATGGTGTGAAATTCTTATGTTGGACTGCTTTCAACGCGAGTGTTAAAGGTAATTAAGGTATCAAAATTTACTTATGATGCTTAACGCTCTATTGTTTTCTGCATCACAGCTATATTTTTTCTAAAACTCTCTCGGTGCTTTCGGTTTTGAAAGCAGCCTGTATCTTGAGCAGCATTATAATTTTATATTGTTGTGGTGTGCATATATTCATATAAGGCCTGTATATTTAAATTTACGTCATATAAATTTATATTTGGCACTGCTAGATAAGAATAGGAGGAGTTAGGAGCATTTTTGATTAGGTAGCTTATATTAAACTGATCTAATAAAGGTAATACTTTGCTTGCATCAATACAATGTAGTGTGAAATAAGCGGTAGTGGAAATATTACAATTCTCTTTTTGTATTGAAGTATAAGTGGCCTGGGAGCTAAAAAGAAATTCTAACATCAAACCAGGAGTTAAAGATTTTATATGTGTATTTTAGTTGCTTACTAGGTTTGTAGTGTGCTCTTTATGAGTTGTGCTTTCTCTTTCGCTCAGCAATCTATGTACGGCGCTTGATCGGAGGGATGATATGCTATCATCCCTGTGAATGAATTCCATTGTTTCTGTCATCGCAGGGTCTTTCATATAAGAGGGTATCTCGTGATTATAATTTATAACAGATTCGCGATTAAAGTTATAATTGATCATTAACTTTGTAAGCTTAGTCAATCGCTTGAGATGGCTAACTAATAATGGGGTGTCATCTAATTTATTTGATTGATCTAATTGATTTCCTAGCATACGAATGAAGAATTTTGCGAGCCTAAGCCGGTTAGCTTTTAAAGCTACATGTAATATATTTTCTCCTGAATCATCTTGTGCATTTGGTAGGTCTTGTTTAATGGGGTTATCTTCATTATTAGATTGATAGAAGGTTGAGAAGTAGAGCTTAAAAGCATCTCTAAGTATTTTATATTTTATGTTGCTATATTTTACGGCATAATGTAACGGATAAAGTTCTTTATATTCTGTGCGAGTAAGTAGCATCATATTCTCTATAAAAGTTTAAAGTGATAAAATCTATAATCAATTCCTGGTTTTTACTCAAGTAATTATAATAGTAACTAACACTTAAATATCATAATTTTATCAAAAAATCTTTACTCTAGGCAAGATATATCTTGCGTGGTTAAATTAATATTAAAGTATTTATTGAATTGTAAAATCCGGGATGGTAATTTAGTTGGTCAAATGGCATTTGCAATATATGGAGGATATATGTCAGTAATACAAGATGATGCTCAAATGGATGTGGCACACACTATAACTAATAGCGCAGATCATTCTAATGTTTATACAGAGGCGAATAAGGAGGGTTCTCAACAGCTGCCTTTAGATGTAGAAATACGCCATCAATTATGGGATAACTCTGAAAATGTTTTCCAAGCAAGACATGATATAATATTTGCTCAATCTATAGTAGAAGGGGAGTATGCCTTTTTTAGCGCTGGCGATACGGTTTATTTGATAAATAGCCTACATAATAGCAAACTTGAAGTTTTAGTATCTGGTAAATCTTTAAGTATTAACAAGTCTTTGCTAAATGCTAAAGAAGCGGTGTTTATAGGGACGCCTTACTTGATAGCTAATAACTCTCATATTGATGCTCCTAATATCTATATTAGTAATAATTGTATCTATCAAGGTGATTCAAATCTATTTGGTGGCGAAGTGCATAGGGTAGCAAGTGATGAGTTGGAAGGAATATTTAATGATTATGTTGCCGGCTAAAGCAACGCTTATTATATAAAAGACCTTACATAAATTGATGTAAAGTCTTTTATATATGCTCTTTCTTAAGAGGAAAAGATTAGCCTTGCTGCTAAATAAATGAAAGAGCATATTAATCTAAAGCTGTTTACAATGGTCTCAAATTGGGGTGTGAATTGCAATACATTGAATTGATTACCCTTCCGGTAAATAATTTGCCGGATGATAGTTGCTCTAGATGATTATTAGTAATGCCTTTCTCTTGATAAATAGAAGATTCTTGCAATTGATTTTTTAGGTTTGTAACAATCTCTTGCTGAAAATTCTGCTCAATGTCTATTTTTTTAGGATTGGTTAGCTCTTTATAATGATTTAAGATACATGTTTTATTACCTCTATTATACCAGCGTTGTAACGCTTCACGTTCATAGTAGTGCTCATCATCAGCCTTTACAGGTTCTCGCATTACTTCCCTAGTAATAGGGCATATATAATCTTGGTTTATTGTAATGTTTTTGTCTTGAAGTTGCTCTATCAAGGTATCTATTTCTTTACCTAATTCAGATTTATATTGAAAAAAATTAGGGGTTGTTTGTTTGGATATTTTTATAAATTCTATAAAAGCTTGTGTGCGTTCTTCAGATGCTTCGCATAGCTTGCGTGCAGCACGTTCAAGAGCTATACCTCTTTTTTGACCAAACTTAGAATCAAGATAATCAACTAGCTCTACAAAACTGCCAAGTAATAAGCCTGTAGGCGTTGAGAACATGCATCCTACTGCTGAGTTATAAATAGCACTCATCAAGTTTAAATTGCTACTATTGATAGCATGATCTAATATATGCCATGCACTTCCCCCGGCAATACCTATAGCAGCAGAATATAAAGCAATATCAAAATATATAAGTTGCTTTAAGGTTAATGAATTACGAAACTTCATGTATTTCTCTCTGGTTAGGTGTGTGTATCTCTTGCTTATATGTACACTTTCTTTTCCATAATAAATAACAGTATTAGCTGCGCTACTGCATAGCCGGATAATATAGTTTTGAATCTTTATTATTGTATTGATACGATCTAAATCTGAGTAATCATTGCATAATGTGTCAGTTGTTACATTATGTGGCGTTCCTTGAGAATTAAAATTTTGTGGCATTGCAAGTCTCCTATTTTTATTTATCCTAATTGAATATTTTCATTTGATTTAGAAGAGCTGCTAATTTTTGATTGCCACCAATTACGCTGCTTAACTTCATTTTCAAATTTAATTCGTTCTTTCTGAGTTAACTGTGGTATCATCTTATCTATTACGTCGCTTCTAAATTCAGATCCTAATGCAGCAAGTTTTTTAATTTTATCTTCAGTAGTATTCTTTGTAAGTATTTTCGTAGTTTTATGCGTTACGGCATCGGTCCACAAAGTATCTTTTGCTGGCAATGTTGGTATAGCTGAAGTGTTGGTGGGAGATCGTGAAGCTACCAAATCTTGATCTTGATATTGGCTTGTTTTTTCTATCTTGTTTTTTAAGATTGATAATTCCTGATGCTTAAGTTTTATTTTGCTTTCTAATGCGGCTAGCTGAGCTTTCAAGATCTCGCTCTCTTCTTTGGCTGTATTAATGTTTTTTAAATGTGATCGGTTTTGAATAACTAGTTCATCGTATTCTTTTTCTTTTTCTTTTAACTCGTCAAATGCCTTTTTGGCCGTTTCCATTTCTTTTTTAGCTTTTAAAGCTATTTTTTCTAATTCTGTACATTTTTGTTTTGACCAATTATCTTCTATTCCTTTGGCAATGCCATAGCCTATTAATCCTGCGCCTACTCCCATGCCGCCTATAATAGTAGCAGTTGCGATTGCAGGAGTGCCTATGATCCCGCCAGTTAAAACAGCAGCTTTAGTCGCTGTAGATGTGGCAGCTAGCTTTGCAACAACTGCGGTTTTGGTGGCTAGTAGCGCTCCAGTGCCGGCACCTGCAGCTGCTCCTCCAAGGCCAAAAGTAGTTTCAACAAACCGTTCGTATTGGTTTTTTTTAGTGGTATAATCCTTCTTTCTTATTGAATATGTAGCTTCTTTATGTTCATAATTAAAACCTTTGATATAGGTTTCATTGTTTTCAATTTCTTCTTTATCTTTATTGGACTTGTTTATATATTCTGTCTTTGCAGCCAATTTTTCTTCTAATTCTATTTTTTCTAGCTCTAATCTGGTTATTTCCTTATTAATATTTTTATATTGCAATTTATATTCTTGTAATATTTCATTAATTGGTTGTTGCTCGGGTGCGCCTTTCATAATAATCTCCTATCTTAGTTACATTACAATTAAGTTTAGTTCAGTTTGGTAATATACTTAGCTAAATTAATTGTAGCTAACTAGGCAACTAAAATTGCAGTCCAGGTGAAATATTTAAAATATTAATGTAATATGGAATGATGTTTTGTTGGCGGCTAAGCTTTATATCTAGCAGAATAATTTGATCTCAAGCTGGCTGGTTACGATAAAAAGCAGGTAACTTTACTCTGCTTTTTATCAATGTGATTAGAAAGTAATTAACGATAAATAGGAAATTTGCTACATAAGGCTATAACTTGCTGTTTAACTGTATCTTCAACGCTTGAGCTCGTACCTGCAACTAAAGCATCAATTACATCGGCAATTAAGCTGCCAATCATTATAAATTCTGCCTCTTTAAAGCCGCGCGTAGTGCCGGCAGGAGTGCCCAGTCTAATGCCTGAAGTTATAAAAGGTTTTTCTGGATCATTAGGAATGGAATTTTTATTACAAGTTAGTCCTGCACGTTCTAATGCACTTTCGGTAATATCCCCTGTAACTTGTTTAGGTCTTAGATCTACTAACATTAAATGATTGTCAGTACCGCCCGTAATCAATTTGAGTCCGCGATTAATTAAAGTCTCACCTAAAGCCTGGGCATTTTTTACCACTTGCTGCTGATAAGTTTTAAATTCAGGAGCTAATGCCTCTTTAAAGGCCACTGCTTTAGCTGCAATTACATGCATTAAAGGGCCGCCTTGCAAACCAGGAAAGATTGCTGAGTTAATTTTTTTAGCAATATCTTCGTGGTTAGTAAGGATAATACCACCTCTGGGACCACGCAATGTTTTATGGGTAGTAGAGGTTACAATATCTGCATATGGAAAAACGTTTGGATGTATTCCTGTAGCAATTAATCCTGCAATATGGGCCATATCAACCATGAGGTAGGCACCAACTTCATCAGCAATTTCTCTAAAAATCTTAAAATCTATAATCCGAGGATAAGCTGATCCGCCAGCAATAATTAATTTAGGTTTGTGCTGTTGAGCTAGTTTTTGTACTTGATCATAATCGATAAGATGGGTATCCGCAGTTACTCCATATTGAACCGCATTAAACCATTTGCCGGATAAGTTGGGTTTTGCTCCATGGGTTAGATGCCCGCCTGCTGCAAGTGACATACCTAGTATAGTATCATTGGGAGATAATAATGCTAAAAAAACTGCTTGATTTGCTTGAGATCCTGAGTGTGCTTGGACATTGGCAAATTTACAATCAAACATTTTGCAAAGCCTGTTAATGGCAAGTTCCTCAACTTGATCAACAAATTCACATCCGCCATAATATCTTTTGTGAGGATAACCTTCAGCATATTTGTTAGTTAAAATTGATCCCATAGCCTCTATCACAGCCATGCTTACAATATTTTCTGATGCAATTAATTCAATTCCTTCCTGCTGACGTCTAAATTCTTGCTCAATACTTGCAAAAATTTCTGGATCAGTGGTTTTAAGATGGTTATTCGCAGTAAAGATCATTAATGCCTCCTAGTTTTGATAATTTTGTTATTCTTTGTTGATGTCTTTTATCTCCGCTAAAATTGCTGGTGATGAAAGCTTGAATGATATCTAAGTGATTTTGTTCCGCTAGCATCCGTGAACCTAAAACTAATACATTGGCATCATTATGTTCTTTAGCAAGTACTGCAGCTTCTTTGGTGTAACATAGGGCTGCGCGTATCCAATTAAAGCGATTTGCAGCTATACTGATGCCAATACCGGTTCCGCAAA
Organism: Rickettsiales endosymbiont of Stachyamoeba lipophora; assembly: GCF_003932735.1. Taxonomy (NCBI): domain Bacteria; kingdom Pseudomonadati; phylum Pseudomonadota; class Alphaproteobacteria; order Rickettsiales; species Rickettsiales endosymbiont of Stachyamoeba lipophora. The sequence goes on from NZ_CP033611.1 coordinate 993,868, forward strand.
TTAATATACCAAGGGAGGCTGTGTTGGGTGCTAAAAGTTTTGCAAGTTTATAAGCAAAGTCAGGATAATCGCAAGAATCGTCATTGGTATCGCAACCTAAATCGATAAGATTAAAATTTGGAAAGTTAATATTGATGAACTCTATAGCTCTCTTTTTAAGATTAAACCCTGCGTGATCAGAAGCAATATATATGTTTTGTTTCATGCTATGTCGCTTATGTTATTTTTGTTTAAAGACGTTGTAAAGTGTTTTTAATAACAAAAGGGTATTAACGCATTGTATAAACTATTTATTATATTTTGGCAATCTGTTGTAGTTTTAGTACCGCAAAGTTGTACGGCAGTAACGCTGCCAGTATTAAATGAGTCAACTATATTACAAATGCTGCTTCCCTGGTTTAAGGCTTTAATATTGTTAATTATCTGAGTTTTGTTTTTAAATAAAACTATATCATCAAAATAATTTGCATTTGTTTCATCAAATTGAGGAATGCGTGCTACAAATATTTGGTCGATGGGTGGGGAGACGATAATACCATCATTACCCACATGCGCATTAGTGGCTTCATCAGCACTAATTCCGCTAGGAAGGCGTGGAACGCGGCGGTTTCCTGCTGCGGCATTAAATCCACCTACACCATTTTTACCATGGCTAATAATAGTAAAAATGGCATTGTTCATAATAATGGTCCCGGATGCATCATTAATTTGTATTTGAGTGTTAGAAGTTCCACCGCAAGCTGTACTGGAGGCAAAATGATTAGTAGGGTCCGTCCCTTCATCGGCGTTACAAGTTTCGATCATAATATATGAAAATTTTCTGCCCCATCCATCATATGCTAAAGAATCACGAATATTAAGAGTTTTGGTAGGAATCATACCCCATACCATATTATTACTTCTTAAACCTAAGAAGCTTGTAGATTGGATACAAAAACCTGGACTCCCTGAATCTCTTTGAGCTAGGCCAAAGTTGGCATCAGTTTCGCTTAAAGATGGGTCGGCTGGGCAGGGTAAAGATCGATTGGCATTTATATAAGCATACAAGGCTTTTTCAAGTTCTTTGGTGCGTGTTTGAGTTTGAGCTAGGCGATCCGCATCAGTTTTTTTAGCTGCATAAGAAAGGGTGAACCCTAAAAAAATAGATATAATAACTAATACAAAGGATAATTCTAATAAGCTAAACGCTTTACAAGTAGGCTTGGTTGATATGTTGCAATGTGTAAAAACTGTTATTGAATGCGAGGAAGGCATCTCTTTTTAACCTCTTGTGCTAATATTAACATATATTCATTGCAGTAGGGGCTAGAAGCGGTGCCGTTAGCTAGGCCTCCGTTGCCGCCGCAAAGCTTATTTGCATCCAGATTATTGGCAGCAAGTGCTCTATAAGCGTCATCGCAAGCTGTGCTGCTAATTGAGTAGCCTAAGTTATTTAATATCTGTGATTTAGTTTGATATTGCACAATATCATCAAAAACAATTGGTGCATTTTTAGGAAAATTAATTTCAGCGAAATATAAACTTTCAAGATTTTCTTGGAAAGTTTCGTTCCATCCACCGCTACTATGGCTATTTTCAACTTTGTATAGATTGAGTCCACTTGAAATTCTGCTGCCACCTCTGTTCCAGGCGCCCCGCCCTGTTACGCCATGGCTTAATAGAGTGTAAGCTGCTTTATCTACAAAATATGTAAAAGCTCCATATTTATTAATTTTAATAATGCCGCTCGCTTCGCTATCAAAGCCATTGTTAATATTAGTTAGTCCGCGGCTAACCACATAAGTAAGTTTAAAGCCGTAACCATCAAACATGGTTTCTTGTGGAAGCATCAAAGTTTGATAAGGAACAGCGCCACCAATTATAGTATTATCAATAATTGCAGGGGTGACGATAGGTAGCATTGCTACTCCTGCAGATAATGTCCCTGAACAATTTTCAACACCATAGTTTGTATTGGTAGGTGATAATGATGCATCAGCAGGACAGGGTAGCCGCTGATTTATCATTACAAAAGATTCTAGAGCATGATGGATAATCTGCAATTTTTGTAAAGTTTGGTTGTATCGGGTTATTTCTAATTGGCCGGTAGAAGCTTTTAGCAAGCCTCCTATTAATATACCTATAATAACCAGCACGATACCGATTTCAATAATGGTAAATCCTTTAATTTGCGCTCTGCTTAACATTAAAGATTGTTTGACAAAAAGATTAATTTATTGAGATTATGTCATATATGTATTGAGAATGCAAGTTGCGAGTAAATATGAGTATTGTAATGATTGAGATAATAGCTTGGATATTGTTGGCCGCAGTATTGGGCAGTTTTATAACTATGCTTACTCATCGTATGGTCAACGGAGAAGATATGATCTTTGAAAGATCTTACTGTCCTAAATGCCTGAAAACCTTAAAATGGTATAATCTTATCCCTATCATTTCTTATTTGCTGCAAAGAGGTAAATGTAGCAATTGCGGTAGTAACATCAGCAAGCGTTATTTAATTATTGAAATTGCAACTGTTGGCATTTTCCTATTCTGTTATTGTTATTATCACGGTCAAGATGTGTATTTTTACGCCTTCCTTTATTTAATTTTTTTGACTATGATCATTACGGATTTGGAATATTTAGTAGTATTCGATTTGATGCAAATTCTGTTTGCCATGGCTGCCATAATATACATGGTAAATAACAATTTAGATTTTTTAGTTCAATTAAGATATGCGCTGATAACTTATGCATTCTTTTTTGGATTAAATTTGGTCTATAGCCTGGTTCGTAAGAAAGATGGGATAGGGTTGGCGGATATAAAGTTTCTTGGTATAGCTGCGCTGTTTTTAACTCCGTTAGAAGTGGTGTGGTTAATCTTTTTATCAGGATTATGTGGGGTAATATTTGGTAGTGTCTGGGTACTTTTTAAAAAGAGTCGGCAATTCCCATTTATTCCTTGTATTATTATTTCTTTTGTCATATTATTAAACAAATTAATAAATATTTCAATTGTTTATTGAAGTTTAAGAGTGTGTAAGCCCAGCTTGTTAGTCAAAATTTTATATATAATTTTACTTCTGTTCATAGCTATTGGTTGTAAGGATGGATCATTAAATAAAAATTTAGATACCAGCGTTATTGATCCGTCTAATAATTATACGAAAGAAGATTATAATAATTATTTTAAAAACTCTGCTCAAAATCAGCATAATCAAAAATATAATGAACAATTTGATTATGGAGATGAGAATCCTATTCAGCCATTTTTGGCAGAACCGGTTAAACCACTGATTAACAGTGATAAATTGGTGACCCTATCGGTTAGTGAGGATATTGATGTTAAAGATGTGCTAATTGAACTAGCTAGGCTCGCTGAAATTGATATAGAACTTGATCCTAAAATTAAAAGCGGAATTATTCTAAAAGTTAAAGATAAACCGTTGAGTGAAGTGGTTGATCGAGTGGCTATGCTTGCAGGACTCAGATATAGAATATTAGATAACGTGCTCAGAGTTGAAATTGATACACCGTATCTTGAAAGTTATCCGGTAGATTTTCTTAACTTAACTCGTACTAACAAATCAACTTATAAAGTCAATGTAGGACTGCAATCTGGCTCAGCATCTGATGGGGCAACTACAGGTAATGCATCTACTTCAGAAATTGTTGCCGAGCAGGCTGGTAATTTATGGGCCACTGTGGGCCAAGATATCAAGCAAATAGTAGATGCTGATAAAAGTATTTTTAAAGATGCCGGAGGATCTATTGCATCAAGTTATGTATCGCTAAATAAAGAAGCAGGCATGATTAACTTATTTGCCAGAGATAGAGTGCATAAGATAGCTAAAACCTACATTGCAAAAATTAAGTCAAATGTATCAGCTCAAGCGTTAATTGAAGCTAAAGTGGTAGAAGTAACATTGCGAGATGAATTTCAATCGGGAATTAACTGGAATATGTTAGAAAGAAACTCTGTAGGATTTGATATTAATTTTGCCAATCCTATAGGCTCGTTTACTACTGGTGCCGGTGAAATTACCTATGGAGTATTAAACGGTTTAGGCAAAGCAAGTTACAATAAACGTTTTGATAGTACTACTACTTCTAATTTAATATCGGCGGTTAAGTTGATGGAATTATTTGGTATTACTAGAACTCTTTCCAGCCCAAGGATTCATGCTATGAATAATCAGCAGGCAGTGCTGTCTTTTGCTAGAAATCATGTCTATTTTCAGCTTAAAATTGAAAGTACCTCTCAAGCCTCAACTACCACCACTAGTGGTGCTACTGATACTCAAGTTACTTCTGAACTAAAAACCGTGCCAATTGGGTTAATTATTAATTTACAGCCTTCAATTAATCTAGAAACCAATGAGATAACTATGAATATTAGGCCTACCATATCTAAGATTGTAGATAATAAGAAAGATCCAAGCATAGTATATGCCTTGGCATCACAAAGCTTAGAGGGTGTGAATACTAGTGATTTATCAAGCGAAGTGCCGGTGGTAGAGATTAAAGAGTTAGATTCAATTTTAAAAATTAAAAGTGGTGAGGTAATGGTAATTGGTGGAATGATGGAAGAAAGAGTAGCTAATACTGATTCAGGCGTTCCAGGATTTAAAGATTTACCATTACTAGGTAATTTATTTAAATCTTCCGGTAAAACTAAAGAAATTGTTCAAACAGTTATCTTTATCAAGGCAACTATAGTGCCAAGTAGTAGCAATTATAATGCTAAAGATAAAGAACTTGTTGATAAATTTGGCGGCAGTGATACCAATCAATTTAACTTACGTCCACTAAATTAACTAGCCAAGCTATGATCCCTATAATCAAATATTTTTGGTTACATACTAAAAAAAGCAGTTTGCTACATATTAGTTTGCTGTCTTTGATTTTAATTGCTGTGGTTGGAATATTTATTGTCAAGATAGCTATTTTGGAAGAGATCGAAACCTCTGTAGTCTTTACAGGGACATTGCTCAGGAATGTTTTTATAGTATTGATGATAGTTTTCATTAGTAATACTATTAATCAATTATACGAGCATCGACAATTTGAATTTATTTTAACTAAAGCTATTCCGCGCATTTATATTCCAATAGCATTTTTTACAATACTAGCTTTATTGGCGCTTAAATTTGCATTGTTGAGTGGAATTATTCTCTATTGCTTTAAAGCTAGGCTGCATGGTATTGTTTTATATTCGGTTAGCTTATTTGGAGAATTGTTAGCATTAGCTAGCTTTACTATGGCAGTTGCTTTGATTTTGAAAAGAAATTTACTCATTACTTTAACTGCTATAGGATTTTATTCTTTATCTCGTCTTGCTGGTTTTTTGGTAATGATAGGCAAAAATGATATTAATAGCTTTAGTTTTGAGCGGGCGCATGAATGGATTTTACAGCGATTAATGAACTTATTTACTTTAATTTTTCCAAGATTTGACTTGGTTACACAAACTGAGTGGTTAATTTATACTAATATTATTGAAACCATGCTGTTTGCTAAGCTGATGATCAGTTTAATTTTATTTTCATTGCTATTACTGGCTGTAGGTTGCCATGATTTTAAAAAACAAGAATTTTAGCAAGATTTTGCCTTATACTAAGGTAATGATCTTATTAGGATTTATTTTTATAAATATTTCTCTGTATGATTATAATCCTAGGTTAGTTACTACCGAGCATTTACCCAATCAAATGATTAATGGTTTAGAATCGCTAGGAGATAATCAATTTTTATTTCGAAAATTAAGTTTAGAGTTGCAATATATGGGCGATAGTTACGGGCGTTCATCTTATGTGGGTAGCTATGATTATTATATACTAAGTAGTTGGTTTAGCTATCTTGATACCCTAGACCAAAAATCTAACTATACTCCTTCAACTGCTGCTTATTACTTTGGTTATAATTATAATGCCTCTCAATTAGCAGAAATTGTAAAATATTTACAAGCACATGCAGGGGCAGGGGACGATGGGAAATGGTGGTGGCTTTATCAAGCTTCATATTTAGCCTATCATCGAATGAAAGATATAGACCTTGCTATTAATATAGCTCATAAGCTTGCTGAAACTTCTGCGCAAACGCCAATTTGGGTAAGACAGCTCCCTGCGTTATATTATGCTCAAATAGGAGAAGATGCACACGCCCTTCATATCATTCAAAATATTTTGCAAAAATATAAAGATCAGATTTCACCAGGTGAGAAAAATTTTATGGATTATTTTATTAACCAAAGACTTGCGGAAATTAATCAGCCTAAAGTAAGTAAGGCAAGCCCTAAATCTTGAAGCTATAATTAAACCACACGTAACAATTAAATATTGTAATTAAACTTTTAGTAGATATACTTTCAAAGAAAATTAACTAGAAATATCATATGTTCTCCGGATTACAATTAGTAGAAGATATTATTAAGGGCCTTAAACTCTTTCATATTTGGATATTTTTAGGAATTGAAGATGTGAAGCAAAGATATGTACGAACTTTTTTAGGTCCATGGTGGTTAGTTATTGGCAGCACCTTATGGATATTAACTATGAGTGTTGTCATGTCTCAGCTGTTCAATCAACCACTCGGGAGTTATCTGCCTTTCATAGCAGTAGGTATGATAGGGTGGGGCTTTATTGCAGGAATTATTAATGACTCTTGTAATGTATTTTTAGTAGTTAGCCATATTATTCATTCAGTCAACCTACCTATTATCGTGCATGTGCTTAGATTTATGACTAAGCATGTAGTGATCTTTCTCCATAATATTCCGATTATCCTTCTTATATTAATAGTTTGCGATATGAAGATGAATCTGAATATGTTGTTAGTAATTCCTGCTTTATTTTTAACTATTGTGAATGCAATCTGGGTAGCGGTGTTATTTGGGTTCTTAAATGCAAGATTCAGAGATACTCAACAAATTGTGACCATTAGCATGAGCATTATACCGTTTATTACGCCGATTTATTGGGATAAAGCTATGCTGAAATCAAAGCAATGGATAGGTGATCTGAATCCGTTTTATCATGCGATAGAAATATTAAGAAGTCCGCTATTAGGCAATATGCCAAATCATATTTCATGGATAGTCATGAGTTTTACTGCAGTGGTTGGTACTATGCTTATGGTCTATACTTACGGTAAATTTAAACATAGAGTAATTTTTTGGCTATAAATTATGGCAAAAGTAGTATTAAAAAATATTAAAGTTGAATATCCCATTATCGGTGATCATTATAATTCATTAAGAAGAAAACTGGTTAGTCTAACCACTGGCGGATTGATTTTTAAAGATCAAAAGAATAGCACGATAGTTTGTGGAATTAGTGATCTTACTCTTGAGCTAAATAATGGAGATCGCTTAGGAATTATTGGCCATAATGGTGCAGGAAAAAGTACTTTGTTGAAAACTATCGGAGGATTCTTAACCCCGACTGCAGGGCAGATGGTAATAGAAGGGCACATTACTACTATTTTTTCAATTTGTACTGGTATGGATGTAGAACGTACAGGTTATGATAATATCTATTATATGGGTACTTTGCTAGGGCTTAGAAAAAAAGAAATTAACGAGATTATTCCGGACATTGAAGAGTTTACCGAACTTGGTGAGTTTTTAAATATGCCGGTAAGAACCTATTCTGATGGCATGAAAATTAGATTGGGATTTGCCATTTCTACTGCAGTTCGTTCTGAAATATTGTTGCTTGATGAAGCAATAGGAGTAGGAGATGCAAGATTTATTGATAAAGCTGCAAAGCGAGCTAAGCAATTTTATGACCAAGCAAGTATTATGATAATTACTTCTCATTCGATCAATATTGTGAAGGAATTCTGCAATAAAGTATTATGGCTTGAGAAAAGCCAAGTTAGGATGTTAGGTGAGGTGAATGAAGTAATTGATGCTTATCAACAGCATTTAATCGCTGCATAAGTTATTGTGTGGTGTTCTTTGAAATTGCATTTGACTATGTCCTTTTGGCTCAAGGTATAACTTAGATTCAACAATAACAAAATAAGAACCTAGGTTATCATATTGCTACCATGTTTAAACTTTTTTCAAAAGCTAGGAACAGTTGTTATCTAGCTTAATCTAACTTTTAGAGCAACTTTCCGGTGGGCTGGCAGGCAATTTACCTTATTTAATTAACTTTGTTGGTTAGTAAGAACAATACCATCACTTAGATTGCGCAATGTTTTATGGGTAGTAAAGGTTACTTTGTTTTAGAGGTTCCAAGTTTTAGGTAATTAATTGGCTTTATTTAGCCTTCTAAAATTAAACAGGGTCATTTTTTATTGCTTGTATATGCTAATAATTTGTTATCTCCATTTTATATATTTGCTGGCTATGCTATATTTTTGATAGGTGTTTCTCTTATACCAGTGCAACAATATCTTTTTTGTCTAATTCAAATTATATTATCAATAGCTGCTTAGTTGGAGTTACGCTTTGAGGCATTGTGGCTCGCTGTGTTGATAATCCGCCGGTCCAGCTTGCAGAGATGGTTTTGTGAGAAAAGCATGCATATTGTTGTTGCCAATTATCACTGTTTATATATTGCATTGCATCATTTAAGATTACAATATCATCTAAGCGCATAGTTGTTAAGTAATTCGCTAAATTACGAGCGCACGTTTTACCACCATGTCCATCAAAAATAGCAGCGCATAATGATTGTTGCAGCTGAGTTAAGTTTATCTCCATGATCGATAAATTATCTTGACTATAAGATAATGTCCCTTTGGTTAAAAATTGGCTAAAAGGTATGGGTGGAGAATATAGAGCTGCTTGCAGCTTCCATACTTGATATAGTTTAGCAATTTTTATTTCATTTAAGCCTGGTTCTTTGGTCTCTCCTATTTTTATTTTTTCAAAAAAACCATCACAACATATAAGGATAGTAACTTCTTGGTTGGTATATTCAGAATCGTTTAAGTCAATCACTCCAAAATCCGCATATCTTGATAACGCCTCTCCTAAATGTGCATCACCATATGATCTGCCACAACTTAAACGATCATTAATTCTTCCGCGGTTGCTTACATACCCGCCACCATAGATAGTTAGGCAATGTTCCAAGGGGTCGGTAGGTTTGTGATCCTTAGTAAGGCGTTTGACAGTAACTTTGTTGTTAGCTTGGTCGTACAGAAGTAACATAATCCTCGAATCGCCTAAATTGCTATAAACTATGCAATTTAAAGCAAGATCATAATGGCAAATGGCAGCCGTTGAGCCTGAGGAATTATCGCACGTAAAGTTATTAAGGGCTTTGTTTTGAGTACATAATTGCTCTAACATTTGCCCTTTAGATGTGCTGTTTTTTACCAAAGCGATAAAAAAAGCATCTTCCATTGCTGCTCTGCGGCCTTGATCTTCGGTAATAGTGATGCTTGAATTAAAGATTAAGGGTGTATCTGCATTAAGCAAGCTTGCTCGGTATCCATCAGTCATATTTGCTCGTAATGGTGGTAGTTTTTGTGGTTTTAATAAAATTGCACCTTGATCATTTTTTTGTTGTTGATCAGCTTCAATAAGGGTTAAATGGCTAATTATTTCTCTAAAAAACCATGAAGAATTCATTAAATTAGGATGTGTAGAGATAAGTATGCGGGCACATATTTTGATAGTATTTAAAAGATTTTCAGCTCGTCTTGAGTGGCTATCAGCATCTTCCTGTAGAGGAGGACAAGAGGTAACTTCAAGTTGATAAATAAAAGCAAAAAGTTCTTTAAGATTTTTGCAGTTTAAATAATCAAATTCTGCAATAGATTTTAAGGTGGTGTTATGGATATCTTCCTTATACTTCTCATAAGTAACTTTAATGGCTTGTGTTAATGATTTGAAATACTTATATAAATATGGTTTAAGCTCATGCGCTATAAGGGTTTGCTCGATTATTTGTAAATCCATCATAATGAGAAGTTGAGTTAAAAAAATGTTAAATAGTAAATTTATTCGCTACATTATAGATAGGTTTTTATAAAGATTAAATAGCTAATTTATCAATGTAATAAACCTGGGATAAACTTAAAGTTTATTCCCAGGTAAATTATATGTATTGAGCTTAGTGTATGGGTTATAATTATGATAGACCCGAGGTTAAGCCGCTTTTTTCTTATTAACTTTGTTTAATAGTTCTTTACCAGCCCTAAAATATACCACACTACGTTCGCCAATAGCTATGTTGGTATTAGTTTTAGGATTACGGGCAGCTCTTGGTTTTCTCTGCCTAATGCAAAGACTACCAAATCCCCGAATTTCTGTACGTTTACCTTTGAGTAAACCTTCAGTAATCGCTTTAAATACGGTTTCCACGATGAATTTTGCTTCTTTCATGGTTAATGGATTAGCTTTTTGTAATTCAGTTGTAATTTGTTTTTTATTCATCGTTCTGCTCCTTGATAAATATTAATAAAACACTAATTAATATAAATTTTTATTCATTAATTAATATTAACATTTTTAAAAAGCCTTAACAAGTAAAAAATATTAAAAAATTAAATATTACAATGGTAAGCGTGGTTTTAATAGAATTTAAAGGGCCTTTCTCACTTGGTCATTATTTGGGTTGCTGAAGGGTTTTATTAAGCATATTTGATCCAAGGCAAATGTCATCTAGCTGTTGATAGATTTTAAAAGCTGTTGTAACAAAACATATATACTAGAACAGCCCAGAGGAAAAGAATGCGTTATTTTTTGAGCTTGGTTTCATATTATATTGCTATAATAAAATTGCTCAGTATTTGTACTGGAATAAAATTTGGTTGTACTAATATTTTAGTACAATACTAAAATCTGTATCAAATAAATCAAAAAAGCTTTAGCTGTTTTGTTAAATAATTGTAACTCTTAACCTTGTTTTTGAAATTGGTTAACAGCTGGCTGGACCTCATCAATTTAAGCTTATAAAAAGCTTCTTGCTAACTTTTACCTTGTAGCCATGATTTGGCTTTTGGTACTTAGTAAAGAAGTTATTTTGCTTTTAAAGCGTCTTAGCAGTTGCTCAATTTCATGCTTAGGAACTTCAATCTGATAATCTAAGGTGTTATAATCGAGTTTATGTGTGGTTTTCAAGAATTGCAGAGCAGTTTCTTCATCACCAATTTCATCAATTAAGCCTAGTCTTAAAGCTTGTGAGCCCATAAATACTGAGCCATTAGTAGCTTTTGCTAGTTGAGTGGAGGTGAGTTTGCGATTTTCCTGAACTAATTTAACAAAAAATCTCTGACCTTCTTCAAGATTATATTGTACATTTTCGGCAACCCGCTGGCTAACCTTTTCAAAAGGATTAGGGGCTGCTTTTAATTCACTAGTTTTAAATGAGTGAAGCTTGATGCCTAGTTTTGCCGCAAGCTCGGTTACCTCTATAGCTTCCGTACGCACGCCAATTGAGCCGGTGTAAGTGGTTTCAAGAGCATAGATTCTCTCACCAGCTAACGCGATTAAGTAACCTCCGCTGGCTGCCACTTCATTCATTACAATAATTAGCGGTTTGGTAGCTGCAATTTTTTTTAGAACTCTATAATAAGCTTCGCTGCCACCGATGGTGCCACCTGGGCTATTGATATGTAAAATAACGGCTTTAATTTGCTTGTCTTCTGTAATTTGAGCTAATCTGTTAATTCTTTCATGATCATAAACAATCTCATCTTCAATTTTAAGCCTGGCAATATAGTTTACAAATTTAGGTTTCATAGTTTTTTGATTGCCTAAGGGGCTCAAAAGTAATGTGATAAATAATAATACAATAATAATTTTAGCAGCAAGTATTTTACGCCTAAGTGCCAGGTTATCTTCTAATAAATCATGTTTAAATAAATGCATGGGTTATTTTATCCCTAATAAACTTTGTTACTAATATCGGTTAATATAATAGGGTTTTAGGCTAGAACGCAAGCTGGATTTAAGTTGCGGACGATAAGCAGCTTATAAAGGCTTTATTTTGAAAGCAAAAATATAATATAGCTTGGTTTAATGATATCATCAAAGTTACTGTTAAGGATCATTACGCTCCCATCTTGCTTAGGTGTTGTTTTTAAGGATGATAGGCATTTCATTAGACTTTACTTCGGCTTTGTAAGAACTCTATGATGTTTTTTAATTAAATCTTTTAAAAAGATTACTACTTTACCTTAAGCTTGTGTTTACTAAAAGTTCTATAGGAATAGAGTCTTTAACATATATAGATGAGTTGTTGTAGTTATAATGTGGAAATCAAAATTATCTTTTTCGTGAGTTTTATAGCAGGGTGATAAGGCTTTAATTTACTGTTATTAAGTAACCAAGCATGATTATAAGCTTTATGGATAGCGAGTATAAAATGGTTATGTTTGCTGGCATGAAGATGCGTAAACATTGTAAGATATAAATTCTTTAGCCGGCAATATTTACCACGATTTAGAGAATAAGAGGCTATACATACATCTATGCATCTCACTCGGCTAAATAACCCACACCTATTTTTTAAACGTTGACTCGTGGAGCCAATTTAGATGCTGCTTATACTAAATTTCTATTCTTATATTGTATATTACGGGCTGATTTATGTTTTTTGATTTTACTTCATAGTAATCTTCAAATGATGGTTGTTATCAATAAAAGAAAAAGGGGAGCTGTTTGCTCCCCTCAGTAGCTTATATCATTATAGTATAGTGAAATTACTTTTCACCTTTCTTTAATGCTTGGCCTAAAATGTCACCTAAAGTGGTAGCAGCATTATCGCTAGAGGTATACTCAGCAATAGCTTTTTTCTGCTCTTCAACTTCTAAAGCTTTAATAGAAAGAACAACCTTACGGGTATTCCTATCATAGTTAGTTACTTTAGCTTCAATGGTTTCCCCTTCTTTAAATTTAGAAGGATCTTGATCTGCTTTAGAAGCAGCTAAGTCAATCTTCTTAATATTGAGGGTCACACCATTAAGTTCAACATCGATAGAGTCGTTATGTATTTCTTTTACTACACATTTAACTTTATCACCTTTGTTGATGCCGGAAGTTGCTGATTGGAAAGGATCGTCGCCCATTTGCTTTATGCCTAGGGTAATACGTTCTTTATCAATATCTACACTTAAAACTTTAGCACTAATTTTGTCGCCAGGTTTGAAGTCATTGAGCCTGTCAGTTGATTCATCTTCCCATGAAATATCTGCAAGATGTAATAAACCATCAATATTTCCTGGCAATGCAATAAATACACCAAATTCAACCACATTTCTTACTTCACCTTCAACAACTGAACCAACTTCATGAGTTTCAGCAAATTTAGCCCATGGGTTTTCTTCACATTGTTTAATACCAAGGCTAATACGATGTTTGTTGGTATCAATATCAAGTACTAAGCACTCAACTTGTTGGCCAACGCTAAGTAATTCATGTGGATTAGGATTGCTTTTGCTCCAAGTGATTTCAGAAACATGTACTAAACCTTCAATGCCTTCTTCAATCTCAACAAATACACCATAATCAGCAATGCTTGATACTTTCCCTTTAACTTTGGCGCCGCGTGGGAACTTATCCTCAAGATCTTTCCATGGATTTTCTTCGAGTTGTTTCATACCAAGTGAAACACGTTTGGTTTCAGGGTTGTATTTAATGATCTTAACTTTAATTTGTTGACCAAGTGAAAGCACTTCTGATGGGTGATTAATACGGTTCCATGCAATGTCGGTAAGGTGTAATAAACCATCAAGGCTGCCTAAATCAACGAAGGCACCATAATCGGTGATGTTTTTAACAAAACCGTCAAGTATTTGACCTTCTTCAATTTTAGCAAGCATTTCTTCACGAGCTTCAAGGCGGCTCTCTTCTAAAATTGCTCTTCTTGAAAGCACAATGTTAGATTGTTTCCGATCGATTTTTAAAATCTTAAATGGCTGGACCATTCCAAATAATGGAGAAATATCTTTAATCGGACGAATATCAACTTGGCTTCCAGGTAAGAAAGCAATAACACCTGATAAATCAACGGTATAACCACCTTTAACTTTACCACAAATAAAGCCTTCAACTTTTTTACCTTCAGTAAGGGCGCTTTCAATGTTTTTCCATGCGCTTTCACGTTGGGCTTTTTCGAAGCTGAGGATTGCTCTGCCTAATTTTGAGTCGGTGCGTTCAATATAAACATCAACAATATCACCAACTGTAATCTCAGATGGTTTGCTATCAAGAGAAAACTCTTTTAATGGAACTAATCCCTCAGTTTTGTGACCAAAGTCAATCACTGCATATTCAGATTCAATCTTAATGATTTCGCCTTTAACAACGGTGCCTTCTTTAACAATTTTAGATACTGAGGCTTCAAACAAATCAGCAAAGCTCTCTCTAAATGAGTCATCGCCGACAGCCTTAGTTGCGTTTTTTATCATAAAATTAATACCTATTAAATTTATTTTAAGTTAAACTTGTTTGTCGTTTATTCTGTTAATGATCCTATCAACTACTTCATTAATGGCCATGTGACTACTGTCAATTACCACTGCATCTAAAGCCGGCTTCATTGGGGCACTGCTTCGTGATGCATCACGTTGATCGCGATCCCTTAAATCTTTAACAACTTGCGCGAATATAACATTATTATTTTCTAGTCGCAACTGATTATATCTCCTTTTTGCTCTTTCCTCTATTTTGGCGGTTAGAAAGAATTTAAACTCAGCGTCAGGAAAGATAACCGTGCCCATATCCCTACCATCGGCTACCAGGCCATTTTCACTATTAGCAGCAAAATTGCGTTGCAATTGGATTAATTTTTCTCTGACTGTCGCGATGGCAGCAACTATAGAAGCCCCTTTGCTAACTTCATCCGTTCTTAATTTGGGTAGTTCTTCAGGGTCAATATTTAAATCAAACTCTTGTAAGTAGGCTAATATATTGGCTGTGTCGTTTAATGCTATGCCGCTATGCATTAAATCATGTGCTAATTTGCGATAAACTATTCCCGAATCAAAATAATCTAAATGTAATTTATCTGCTATAATTTTAGCTACGGTTCCTTTGCCGGAAGCCGCAGTACCATCAATTGTAATTATTCTTTTCTGCATAATTTATCTTTGCTTTGTTAAAAATTTCTTTATTATTAAATAGGTAATAATTTAAGTATATAGAATATCATGAAATCGCATAAAATCACCAATCTACTAAAATCTTTTTATCTTGAAATTTTATATAATGCAAAAAATCTTAAAAGCCGCCTTAAAAATATTTTACATGCCAATTTTGAGTTGTGTAATTTTTATATCGATGATGGTGATTTAAAAGATGCAGAATTTAGAATCAAAGTATTAAAATATTTTAAAGTTGAGAATCCTATGCTTAAATTTTGTGAAGCACGGCTTAAGCTTGCACAAGGTAATTTAGATGCAGCTAAAGAGCTATTAGGTGAATTTGTTAAAGAAGATAAGCATCACGTGTTAGCTAATTTCTTATATGATGAGCTGATTGAAGGTAAAAAACATAAATTTATCCCTAGCGCCGTAGTTAATGCTTATGCTGAAATGCAAAGTAATTATGAATTAAATTTAAAGAAAAAACAGAAATTAAAAATAGCAGAATGGGTATTAACAACTATTAACCAAGCTGGTAAGGAGGACGGTAGTAAGTTAACCGATTTAGGGTGTGGAACTGGTAGTTTAATGAAAATAATCGCCAGTAATAGTAAGTATTTACTTAACATTAGTGGTGTGGATGGGCATAAAGCTTGTATAGCTGTAGCTAAAGAGGCTATCTATTACAATCAGCAGTTAAGCCACAAAGATAGGGTTTATAAGGAA
This sequence comes from Rickettsiales endosymbiont of Stachyamoeba lipophora, assembly GCF_003932735.1. Taxonomy (NCBI): domain Bacteria; kingdom Pseudomonadati; phylum Pseudomonadota; class Alphaproteobacteria; order Rickettsiales; species Rickettsiales endosymbiont of Stachyamoeba lipophora. Next base: position 1,009,626 of record NZ_CP033611.1, read on the forward strand.
CTATATTTGGAAGATGTGTATCATTATCTAGAAAAACATACTATTGATGTAGATTTTATTGTTGCTATAAATATAGTTAATTACCTTAGGGAGCCATACCAGTTTTTAGAAAAAATAGCGCAAAAGATGAGTAATAACGCTCGTTTATTTGTAGTTTATGATTATACTAAAAATGATAAGCATGAAATTGATTTAAATAAATTTCTTATGCGCTTAAATAGCAACTTATTAAAAGAGCAACTGGCTAAATTTGAGTTGGCAATTATACGAGAACAGCGCTTTGAAGATGAAAAAATAGAAATGTTAATGATTAGCAAAGTGGCTGGAAGTTTTACAGCTAATGCTTCTGCTGGCAACAAAGCTGGCAAGACTGAAGGGAAGGATAGTGCAAATAAAGTGCTTAAACCTGAAGTGGGTAGTAATGCAGATAAGGCAAATAAGATCGTCAAGGCTGGCAATGTGGCTGGTGATAATAAGGTTAGTACAGCTAAGAACGTTAAAGCTAAGAAGGCTAGTGATGCCGAAGATGCACGTAGCAATAATAAGGTTAATAAAGTAAAAAAAACTAATAAGGAATGATTTTGAGTGGTGGGCGATAGAAGACTCGAACTTCCGACCTTCACGATGTCAACGTGACGCTCTAACCAACTGAGCTAATCGCCCCCAATTAAACCATTAGTATTAGTTAAATATTATAAAAACATGAATTTGACAAGTGGGCTTATAGAGAAAATTTGCTTTTGTTTGAAAAATTAGCTATAACTTATAATTAACTTTAAGTTTTAGGAATAACTTTAATCTATAATGGATGTTCTGATATTATTCTTGGGAATTGCTGGGATTATTCTGCTCTCTAGCTTTTTCTCTGCCGCCGAAACTGCCATAACAGCAGTAAATGAAGCAAAAATTCATCAATTAAAATCGCAAGGTAATAAGCGTGCTGAAGCTGTTTATAGGCTGAGGCTAGATAAAGAAAAGCTGATAGGCTCTATTTTGCTAGCTAACAATGGTCTTAATATTCTGGCATCATCAATTGTGGCTACCTATATGGTAAGCGTCATAGGGGATGAAGGGGTAATTTATGCTAGCTTTCTGATGACTATAATCATTTTAATTTTTGCTGAAGTTCTACCTAAAAGTTATGCTTTTGAATATCCAGAGAAATTATCACTTGCTATCGCTCCAATTATAGGCGGTTTAGTAGTAGTTTGTTCGCCGCTTACTTCAGCTATTCAGTGGATAGTTTCAAAAATTCTAAAAATAATTATTGGTAAAAAAGAGGCTGATTTAGTTTCAGGCACTGAAGTGATCAGAGGGGCTATTGAGCTTTCTTTGCATCAAGGTGCGATGGTTAAACAGGAAAGGGATATGCTTGGCGGAGTGCTTGATTTAGGTGAAGTAGCAGTTGAGCAAATTATGAGGCACAGATCCAAAATCATTAGCATATCAATTGATCAAGATATTGATGAGCTAATTAAAACTGCGATTAATTCTCCGCATTCGCGCTTGCCAATTTGGGAAAAAGATCCTGATAATATTATAGGTATTCTGCATATCAAGTCCTTATTTAGATTGGTCAGTACTAACAAGGTGGTTACGAAGGAATTAATAAAAGAAAATTTAGCCGAACCATGGTTTATTCCTAATACTACCCCATTAAAAGATCAGTTGCAAAATTTTAGAAATAAAAGAAATCATTTTGCTTTAGTGATTGATGAATATGGAGTGCTGATGGGGCTGGTCACCTTAGAAGATATTTTAGAAGAAATCGTAGGTGAAATTGATGATGAGCATGATACCAAGGGAGATGAAGTAATTAAGGTGGCTGATAATATTTATATTGCTGAAGCTACCACTAATATTCGTGATATTAACCGTGAGTTGGATCTTAAGTTGAATGATGAAGATGCTAATACCATAGGTGGTTTGATAATTTATCATTTAGAGCGTATTCCGGAAATTAAAGAAGAAATCGTTATTGAAAATGTAAAATTCAAAATTCTGAAAATGGAAGAGAAGAAAATTAAAACTATAGAAATTGAGTTGTTAAGTTAATGTTTGCATCCTTACGCGGTAAAATTTTAAATATCAATCAAGATAAGGTTATACTTGAGGTAAACTCAGTAGGATATTTACTGAATGCTTCACATCGAACTATAACTCAACTTGAAATAGGTAAAGAATTTTTTTTGTTAATTGAAACAATTGTAAGGGAAGATCAAATTTTATTGATAGCCTTTTTTGATTCTCTTGAGCAAGATTGGTTCAAATTGCTTACCACTGTGAAGGGGATTGGTTCTAAGCTTGCACTGCAAATTTTAAGCCAAGCGAATTTAGGGGAACTTGCTATCGGCATTGCCCGTGAAAACAAAAGTATTTTTAAAAATATTAGTGGAGTAGGTAGTAAGGTTGCTGATCGAATTATTGTTGAGCTAAAAGATAAAGTTCTACCCTTATCAAGTGGAGACTTTATTGAAGAAGCTGGTAGCAATCAAGAAATTGACGATGCGGTGTTAGCGCTAACTGCATTAGGTTATAATAAATTTGATGCAGCTAAGGTTGCTACAAAAATTATTAAAGATTTGCCTGAATTAAAAACTCGAGAAATTATCAAACTGGCACTAAAGGAACTATCTAAATGAAGGATTCAACCTTAAATCCTAATGCAAAAGATGAAGACCAACTCGATCGTACCTTCCGCCCTAAGTTGCTTGATGATTTTATAGGGCAAAAAGAGTTAAAAGAAAATCTAAATATATTTATTAATGCGGCAAGAAACCGTAAAGAAACCTTAGATCATGTTATACTTTATGGTCCTCCTGGTCTAGGTAAAACTACCCTTGCTCAAATTATTGCCCAAGAAATGCGTGGTAATATTAAGGTGACTTCTGGCGCAGTTATTAGCAAGGCTGGTGACCTGGCAGCGATCCTTACTAATTTAACAGATGGGGATGTGTTGTTTATCGATGAAATTCATAGGCTTCCTATTCACGTAGAAGAAATACTTTACCCTGCCATGGAAGATTTTACGATTGATATTATGATCGGGGAAGGTCCTTCTGCTAGATCTGTTCAGCTTGATTTGCCGCCATTTACTCTAGTTGGTGCTACTACGCGTATTGGCTTACTCAGTAATCCGTTGCGGGATAGGTTTGGCATTCCAGTAAGATTAGAGTTTTATGAGCCTCATGATCTTATGAAAATCATTGAAAGATCCACTGCTCTTGCCAATATTAATATTGCTAAAGAAGGAGCAAATATTATTGCACATAGAGCGCGCGGTACTCCTAGAATTGCATTAAGATTGCTTAGAAGAATCAGGGATTTTGCAGAAATGGCAAGCAAAGAAGGAATGATTACTGAAGAAATTGCCAGTAACGCTTTAAGCCGTTTGGGCGTAGATAAAATCGGCCTTGATGCTCAAGACCATAAATATTTACTTACTATAATAGAAAAGTATGATGGTGGTCCGGTAGGGCTAGAAACCATTGCTTCATCCATTGCTGAGCAAAAAGATACTATTGAGGAGTTAATAGAGCCTTACTTATTGCAGCTTGGCTTAATTAACCGTACTCCTCGAGGAAGAATGGCAACACTTAAGGCGTATCATCATTTTGGCATGGCTCCTAAAAATATGAGTGATACCTCTTTACAATTTGAAATTAATTTAGATAGTGAGAAATAACTAATGTTTGAAACACTGCTTGCAGTAATTTTTGGCATTATGCTTGCAAGCTATAGTTCTAGTGTATTTTATAGGTTACCAAGAAATATTCCTTTGCAAGGTTTTGGTTCCAAAGGATTGAAGCCACATTGTTCATTATGTAAAACCCCTTTAAAACCTTATGAATATTATAGTGTGCTTTCATGGTTTTTTTGCGGCACTACTTGTAATTATTGTGGTGCTCATATTGACAGTAAGTTTCGTATAGCAGATAGTTTAGTAATTTTTAACTCTGTATATCTGCATTACTATTTTGGATTTGGGGATGAATATTTATTACTCTTACTTTGGTCAGTAGGATTAATCATTATTGCAGCCATAAACTTTACAGGATATACGGTTCCAAAAGTGCTATATGTTAGTATAGTAATAATAGCTATAATGCTTAAACTGAAGTGTGGATATGAGCTTATAAATATAATACCATTTTCAGTAGTTGGAGTTATAATAAGCTTTGCATTTGCCACAACTTATCTTACAAAAATTATCAATTTATCAAGCGAAAATCTTTTGTTAATAGCAAGTCTTGCGGTTATCAAATTTAATTTTTGGATGATCGCTTTAATGCTTAGTTTAATCTTAGGAGGAATTGCTAATTTTAAGTTGCTTAAAAAGTATATCAATCCTTATCCATATATTTCATCTTTAATAGCTATTGCCGGTTTTATTTTGTTGCTCATAGAAGCATTACAAATATCTGGTCAGATATAATTTCTTTAAATTTCCTAAAATTATGATTTTTGATGGTTTATTGTGCTTAAACATTTTTAATAGGGCTCAATATTATTTTACCAACAATACTTATATGCCATAGATGTTTAAAAAAGAAGAGCAAGCTTTCATGATATTTTAACAGCTGTTCTACTATTTTCAATTTTTAATAATTATCTATTCAAGCTGTAAAAGGTAAAAGAGTATTAAACCATCTATGAGATAATCCTTTAAAAATACTGGCTAAGGCGCCTACAATCATTCCAGAGAAAAATGGGCTATCAACTTTCTTATAAACGCTAGCTTGGATAAGGTAGATAAGTAAAAGTAGGCAGGTGATTATTTTATCATATCCTATGATCTCACTCAGCTAATAAATTTTCCGTTTTTAAGATTCATTTGGAATCGAAAGTTAATAAGATGCCTATCAAAAGAGCTTTACAACGCTACTTAAAGCCAAGCAATGTATGCAGAAAATTAAATTATAAGCTGCTAAGCTTATTAGCTAGTATTTTTTAGACTTAGTAACAACCTTGAACAAGCGTTACATAGTCCATTTTAATAACTTAGAAGCAGTTTCGGTACGTGATGGGGTAACTAAGATTTTATTATTTATAATTTTAGTATAATCTTTAAATTGCTTTAGATTTTGGCCTGCAAGTTTCATTTTAGAACCAAGCTTAATAGCAGTAGGATTGATATGCTTATCGTTTAATAATACTTCATAATGTAGATGAGGCCCGGTTGCTCTGCCGGTAGAGCCAACAAAGCCAATTATTTCCCCTTGTTTAACCCTTAAGCCTTTTTTTAATCCTTTAGAGAAGCGGCTTAAATGACCATAAGCGGTTGAATAATTTCCAACTGCATGTTTAATTTTAACATAATTACCATACGCACCAACTCGTCCAACTTTATCAATAACGCCATCACCTGCTGCATAAATTGGAGTGCCAATAGGAGCAGCAAAATCTACACCTTTATGCATTTTGCTATAGCCTAAAATAGGATGTTTACGCATTCCAAAGCCAGAAGAAATTCTAGCGGCATTGATTGGAGTTTTCAGCAGTTCTTTCTTAATACTTCTGCCTTCTTCAGTGAAATAATCACTATCACCATTTTTGTTTTCATAATAATAAAGCTTAATTTCCCGCCCACCGACGTTAGCAGCCATGTAAAGAGGTTTACCATGCATTGCAAAGTTACCGTTTTGATCATAAAAAGTTTCATAAACTACGCTAAAGCTATCTCCTTTTTTTATTTCACGCTGGAAATCGATATCATAGCTCAGTAATTTAGTAACTTGATTGATTATAGTACCGGGTACCTCTGATTCCTGAGCAGTAGCAAAAAGATTGCTCTCAATTTCGCTGCTTACATGGGCTAAATATCTTTCGAGTTGAATAGTAACTTCCTTAGCTTCAAAAGCGCCATCTTGGGTTCTTAATATTTCAATGGCCTTAGAAGGGGAAACGGAAATTTTAATAGCATTTAAGTATTTTTTGTTATCTTCATTTTGATCTAAATAGTTTTCATAATATAAAGAAATATTTTGGCCAATGCTCATACGTGCAGGGTTATATATATTTTTCAATGCTTTAATAATTTGGGCGGCATCATTATCTTCAACATAGTTTTTTTTAAGAATACTTGCGAAGTTATCGCCATTTTGTACTGTGAAGTTTAAAATGTTTTCATTTTCTTCTGCGACATTGTTGGCTAAATGTTCATCAATAGCCGCATCATTTAAATTATGTATTGCGACTAAGCTAATCAAAATTGCAGTAATTAAAACTGAATAGATGACCCAAACTTTTGTTCGTAGTGATAAAGTTGCAACTCTTAGCATTAAAAATCCATATTTTTTGGTTAATTTTCAGCATTTTAAAAACAGTGCATTTACACAGGATAATTTAATTTAACCATTAAATCAAACAAAAAATCAACAAGTTAGTAGGTAAATTAATATTTCATAGAAATTGAAATTTTAATTTGTTAGTGTGCAAGCTGCTGAATTTTATATAAATTTTCTTATAATAGCAAAATTTTACTAGATTAAATTGAGTAAAGTTATAATAAAAATTATATTAAAATAACTTAAATGGTAATTTTAATTTTATTTTTACTACATAATGGTAAAGGGTAATTGTTGAATTTAGTAAATAAATTTTAACTTAAAAAGTTTTAACATTCAAATTAGTTTTACGATTCCATAAAATTAATAAGATTAAACCAAAATTGATAGTAATTAAAATGGTGGCTAAAGCATTAATTTCAGGACTGACCCCAAAACGCATTTTAGAGTAAATTTGCATAGGTAAAGTAACAGCACCAGGGTAGCTAGTAAAGCTTGCTAGTACGACATCATCCATAGATATCGTGAAAGCAATTAGCCATGCAGTTACCATGCTTGGCATAATAAGCGGCCAGATAATCTTGTGCCATATGGTAATATTATTTGCTCCTAAATCCATAGCAGATTCGATCAATTCAACATTAATAGATTTAAGTTTATTATAAATAATAGTAACCATATAAGGCATAGCAATAGCGATATGAGCCATAATAATGCCATAAAAGCTTAAGTTAAGCTCTCTACCCACAATTATTCTAAACATCACAAACATTAGTACTAAAGCTAAACCATTTACCACTTCGGGTATCATAATTTGAATAGTTAATAGTTTTAAAATAAAGCGAGATTTCTGTTTCATTAATACTATAGATATCATTAAAGCGATTATATTAGCGACTGAAGCAGCAATAAAAGCAACTTTTAAGCTTAGAAACAATGAATTAAGCAAAAATTCATCATTAAATAACTCGTAATAATACTCTAGTGAAAATCCTTGCCATACTGAAACAATAGAAGAGGAGTTAAATGAATAAGCTATAGTTACCACAATAGGTAATAATAAAAATAATAATATCAGAGAAGTAAAAAGATATTTAATAATATTAAATCTGGTCATTGCTTACCATAAAAAATTTATTAATAAGATAATTAAATATAGTCAAGATAACTACTAAAACTACTGCGCTACATGCAGCAATCGGCCAATGATGTGCAAAAAAGAATTGATTCCAGATAAGTTTGCCGATTGTTACAATTTTTGAACCGCCAATTAAATCAGGTATAACAAATTCACCCATGGAGGCAAGACTAACAAAAGTACAACCACTAATAATTCCAGGCTTAGTTAAAGGTAGCAAAATTTTTCTTAAGCAATTAAAATGGCTTGCTCCTAAATCATTGGCAGCTTCAATTACATGTTTATTAATGCGCATAAGATTAAGATAAATAGGAAATAACATAAAAGGTAGGTAGCAATATACCATGACTAAAATTACTGCAAAATCTGAATTCAATAAGTAAATGTTATCAGTGCCGAATAGCTTTTTTAAGAATATTACAAGTATGCTATTATTACTTAGTAGGATAGTCCAAGAATAAATTTTAAGTAGCATACTGGTAGAAAAGGAAATTAGTAAAATAGTAAAAATAATTATCTTAAGTCTGTTGCTTGCAAAGTAGCCAACTAATGCTAATGGGTAAGCAATTATGAAACAGCAAATAGTGTTGGTTAGTGCAAAATAAAGTGATTTCAAATAAGTTTTAAGATAAAAGGAATCGTCTAGTAAAGCTAGGTAGTAATTAAAGTTTGGTTTAATAGTCAAACCAGTTTCTTTAGCATAATCAAATACAAAATCTACCGGAAAAAGCTGAGAAGTTTGAGAGCTAATACTTAAAGAAATAATAATAATATAAGGGATAATAATAAAAGCTAATAACCATAGCTTAGCAATCAATTTGATTAAAAAGTTTGTATTGTTATCACGCATATTACTTTACCAATATAACTCCATCTTCTTGGTCCCATAATATATATAATTGGGCGCCGATGATAAAATCTGGGTTATAACTACCTGCTGCAGTAGAGATGGTAACCATAATAGTTTGGGTATCATGTAAGCTTAAATAAAAGATCAGTTCGCTGCCAGCAAAGCTAATTTCATTGATGGTGGCTGCAACAAAATTATCCCCGTTAATAGGCTTTTCAGTTGATAGATATAATTCTTCAGGTCTAAGCGCTAAATCAATTTGATCGCCTATGCGAGTATGTTCTGGTTTTTTAACAATAATCAATTCTTGATTGTTATTAAGCTGTACTGTGGCAATATCATTTTCTTTGTTATAGTCGACAATTTGGCCTGCTAGAAAATTAATTGAACCTATAAAATCAGCTACAAATTTATCATTAGGATAATCATAAATATGGCGAGGACTATCTATTTGAAGGATTTTACCATGATTCATAATAGCAATTCGGTTGGCCATAGCCATAGCCTCTTGTTGATTATGGGTCACCATTACAAAAGTAATGCCTAACATATGCTGCAGATTGATTAATTCAATCTGAGTATGTTCACGGGTTTTGATATCTAATGCTCCCATCGGTTCATCAAGTAGGAGAATTTTAGGACGTTTAATAATTGACCTGGCGAGTGCGACGCGCTGTTGTTGCCCGCCTGAAAGCTCATTAATTGCTCGGTTTTTAAATTGGTCAATTTTAAGTATGCTTAATACTTCTTCAACTTTTTCGGCAATCGAATTTTCAGTAATCTTTTGCTGTCTTAAACCAAAGGCGATATTATCATAAACATTCATATGCGGAAATAAAGCATATGATTGAAACATCATATTAACATGACGTTCAAATGGAGGAATTTGCTGCATATCAAGCCCGTCTATTTTAATCTGTCCTGAGCTTGGGGAATCAAAGCCTCCAATCATTCTAAGTAAGGTGGTTTTGCCACATCCGGAAGGACCAAGGAGTGCAAAAAACTCACCTTGATATATTTTTAAATTAATATCGTGCAAGATAGTTACGTTGTTACTAGTCTTGGATGCATTGTTTATTTCTAAGATTATATTTTTTTTATTCATTTGCTATATTCATTTGAGGCTAATAATTTTTTGCCATTCGCTATTTACCCAGTTTTCTATCTTTTTGCTGCGTTTACGGGAGATATGTAGCTTTTGAAAGTAATCTTCATTAATTAAAAATTGCGTAGCTGGTAACTTAGCTTTATCTAAATATTGCGCGTCTAAACTGCTAAATACTTTAACATTTTCTACATTTTTTAAAGCGTTTTTAGGTTCAAGAATATAATCAATAAATTGGTAAGCTTCTTGCAATTTGGTAGTGTTTGGATTGATTACAAATCCTAAAATAAATATAAAGGTACCTTGGCTTGGTAGGGCGAGTTTTAAATGTGGATTATGGGTTTTGTCCATTATAGTTAAAATATCAATGGAGTCGCCAATGACCAAACAAGAATCTTCATTAGCAAATTCCTCGGTATATTTAGAAGAATTGAAATTATGGACAAAGGGCGCAATTTTTTTCAGCAGTTTAAACGCTTGAATATAGTCTTCAATATTATTGGAGTTGGGATTTTTCTTTAAATTTAATAAAGCAAGACCGCTAATATCTAATGGAGAATCCATTATTGAAATCCCGCATTTGCTAACAGCTCGCATTTTATTTATATCAAATATATCATTAAGATTAGTAGGATCAAAGTCCGGTGCAAATTGTTTTAACTTTTCCTGATGGTATCCTATAGCAAGTACTCCCCAAACCCATGGTACAGTATATTTATCAATTTTATGAATCTTTAAGAACTGTAAAATATTTGAATCTATTAAATGATAATTTTTAAGACGATTAATGTCGATTTCTTTAAATATTCCATCGTTGGCATATTTTTCTACAAAAGGAAAAATTCCTGGTCCTGTAATATCATAAATATTACGAGCAAGCGCTAATTTAGATTCCATTAGATGATCATTGTCAAACAAATCGTAGTTAACTTTTATAGCATATTCATGGCTAAAATCGTTAACTATTCTAGGATTGAGTGACTCAGCCCAATTGTATATATTGATGCTTTGTTGTGAGGCAACAGCAAGATTGCAACAAGATAACAAAAGCAGCACGAAAATTTTAAACATGTTTATTTTGATTCAAATAAACTTGAGATAGGTTAAAATAATTAATAGCTGATTGCTTAATATAATCTTGCTCCTCATCAGTTAAGTAGCGTAAGAACTTAGCAGGATTGCCTGCCCATATTTCATTGGTTTTAACAATTTTTTTAGGAGGAACAACACTTCCTGCGGCTACCATGGCAAAAGATTCTACAATCACACCATCTAGTAAGGTTGCATTCATTCCAACAAAGCCATAATCTTTAATGGTGCAAGCATGAATCATAGCTTTGTGACCAATCGTTACATAATCACCAATAAAAGTTGGGCCGGTTTGACGAGTAACATGGATTACGGTACCATCCTGGATATTAGACATTTTCCCTATGCGAATTGGACAAACATCTCCTCTGATAACAGAGTTATACCAGATACTTGACCCTTCACCGATTTCTACATCACCTATAATATGGCACCCTGAAGCAATAAAAACCTCATTGGCTATGAAAGGATAATAATTATTAAATTTAATTAGATGGGGCACTTTTGCTAAAAAACCCTTTTTTTGCTAAAAAATTTTTAAACCATGAATGTTTTTTATTGTCGTTTATACTGTTTTTTTTAAGTAACTTATTATCAGTAATAAAAAAACTTTCATGAAATAAAGGATCTAGTAATGCTATATAATCATATAGTTGATTAGTTTTCTTGTTCATGTGTATGCTCAACTCTTGGAAAATTTTGTTGATTATCTTCATGCTCATCACTTTTTTGGGTTAAAGCTTTTCGTCGCTTTAAGTTGTCACGCAAGTTTTGTGCCAATTTTTGCTGCTTAGTTTGCTTATTCATAAATATTAATTTAATAAAAATATTTTTGCTAATATTAAAAAAGAACAAAAACCCGTTATATCAGTAAGAGCTGTTAAGAAAATACTAGATGATACGGCTGGGTCAACCTTTATTTTATTAAAAAATATTGGAATCGCAGAACCCATCAATCCTGCTACGATAAAATTACATATTATAGCAGAGCTGAAAATAAGACTTAAAAAAAGATTATTCATAATTAAGTAAATTAATCCGCCACCAATGGCTGATATTAATAGCGAGTTAGTAAGGGAGATTAATACTTCTTTTCTAATTACCCTAAAGGCATTGGCATCAAGAATTGTTTTAGTAGCAATACCTCGAATTATAAGAGTTACCGTTTGCGTTCCGGCATTACCTCCAACCGAAGCCACGATTGGCATAATAGAGGCCAGTATAACCATCTTTTCAATCTCACCGCCAAAATAACTAATCATATGAGAGGTAAGCAATGAGCCAAATAGATTTAAAACCAGCCATGGTAATCTTTTCAAGGACGAATCAATAATTCTAGAATAAATATCCGATTCGGCAACCCCTGCTAATTTTAAATAGTCTTCCTCAGTTTCTTCTGCTACCACTTCAATCATGTCATCAACATCAATTACTCCAACTAGACGATTTTGATGATTTACTACTGGAAGTGCGGTTAATTCGTATTGCTGGAATAAATATGAGATTTCTTCATTAGGAGTGTCAACTGCTACAAATTTTAAATCATGTTCGGCAGTTTCGCCTATAATGTCTTTAGGATTGCTTTTTAAAATTTTACTTAGGCTTATGTATCCAATTGGTGCATGTTGAAAGTTAAGAATAAATATTTGGTAATAATTATCAGGTATATTGCGATTATTGCGCAAGAAATTAATGGTCTGCTCAATTGTCCAATATTCCATCACCTTAATAATGCGAGGGTTCATTATACGTCCAGCAGAATTTTCAGGATAGGATAGCATTTCTTTCACTGTGCTAACTTTGCTGGAAGGTAATAATTCTAAAATTTGATTTTGTAGGTCTTGATCAAGCCGTTCAAGTATATAAACTGCATTGTCTATTTCAAGCTCAGCCATTAGTTTGGCTGTAGCATCATATCCTATTTGCTCGATTATTTCAGGTAATAGGTGAGTATCAACCGCCAGCAAAACATTGGGATGAAAATCTTCTTTAATAATACGTATTAATTTAGTACGAATTTCATAAGTAGAGATGGCAAGATAATCAGCAAGCTCTGCATCATCAAGATTAGATATTAAGAAAGGCACTACTTCAAGTAGTTCTTGATCAATTGCTTCATCAAGTTGCTTGATATGCTCGGGTGTTAGACCGTATGAATATTCCTTGGTGGCAAATTCCTCCATCAAAAACTCCCTGAGCAATAAAAATGGTGCGGTCGAGAAGAATCGAACTTCCAACCCCGTTAGGGACAACGACCTCAACGTTGCGCGTCTACCAGTTCCGCCACGACCGCAATTTTAACTTTTTGATGAACTTAAAAATAACTCTGTTGACTTTAAATGTAAAGTAAAGTTATTAATTTGCTAAACATTCGAGAAATACATTTATCAACATTTTTTAAAACAGGCAACAAAAATTATCAATGCTTATACAAGAAAAATTATTTGGTAGTCTAAGATGGGTTGTTTCAGAAGAGCAAGTACCTTATGAACAAGCTTTAAGCTTGATGCAAGAATATCATGCAGATGTTTTAAATGGTAATTTGGATCATCAGATATGGTTGTTGGAGCATCCGGATACTATTACTATAGGTACTAGTGGCCAAGAGGCCGACGTGCTGCAGGCGCAATCTATTCCTGTTTTTCATATTTCACGTGGAGGTAAAGCCACTTACCATGGGCCAGGTCAAAGGATAATTTACCCATTTTTTAATATGCATAAAATATTTCCTAAAGATAATTTGGATATTAAAAAATTTGTTTTCGCTCTTGAATCTTGGATCATTGCTACATTAAAAACTTTTGGTATTGAAGGAAAAGTATATGATAACCGTATTGGAGTTTGGGTAGATACTCCGGGTAGATATTATCCTTTTGAACAAGCTAAAATCGCAGCAATTGGTATCAAAGTTAGTAAATGGGTAAGTTTTCATGGTATATCGGTTAATCTGTTTCCGGATTTAAATAAATTTAATCAAATTAATCCTTGTGGATTGAAGGATTATGGCATTACATCTCTTAAAGATTTAGGGTTGGACATTACATTAAATGAATTTGATGAAGCTTTAATCAAAAATTTTTTTAAATTTGAAAAGATATTAGCATGAAGTTTTTTATAATTATATTTTTTTGGCTTATCAATATTACTCAAGCTGATGATTTAACACATTTGATTCATTCTCTTGAAAAGCAATATAACGCTAAAATAGGAGTGAGTATAACTAATGTAAATCATAATGTTAGTTATCATCATCGAGAAAATGAGCATTTCAAAATGGCTTCCACAGTTAAATTACCCCTGGCGGTATATTGGCTATATTTGCTAGAGCATAATAAGGTGAATTTTGATGAATTGGTTGAGATTAAACCAAATGATTTGGTTCCCGGTTCAGGCAAGCTAGGATATTTTGTATTACATCCTGGGTTTCAAATAAGTTATAGAAATATTTTTGAGCCTATGCTTACTATAAGTGATAATACAGCAACTGACATGATTTTTAAGAAGGTTGGTGGAGCTAACAATCTTCGAAAGTTTTTGATAAATCAGGGCTTTAATCAAATTTGGGTAAATCGCTCGATTATGGGGCTATTTTTTGATGCTAGAAATTATCCTAAGCTTGTTCCGTATAAAGGTCGCCATCTTGGTTGGTGGCACGATGAATGGAGCAAACTTAAGCAAAGTAAAGCCCATATAAAGAGAGCTAGCGACCAGTTTCATACCGATGTGAGAGATACTGCTACACCTTTGCAGATGAATCAATTATTGATAAACATAGCTAATTATAAGGTAATTAATAAACAATCTTTTGATTATTTATTTGATGTGATGAGCAGATGTAGCACAAGTGAAAATAGAGTAAAAAAATGGCTGCCCAAAGGGGTGGTGATTCATAAAACTGGCACCTGGGATAATATTCATTATCAATATTTAGGTGATGTAGGTTATATACAAACTAGAAAAGGTATGGTTGCTTATTCAATATATGTAGAAACTAAATTATCTAAGAAAACACAAGGTAATTTGGTTTCTGAAGATATTTTTGCCCAACTGGGAAAAGTTATCTATGAAAATTATTAAAGGCTATAGGGTGATTTGGCTAAATACAGCCTAAGCTTATTAGTGCTAAATTGCATTATTCAATAATGATTTTTCAATGCTTAATTACTGATGATGTTAGTTAGATATGTGCAGATAGTGTGTGTGGTTGAGAATAACGCATGTGTTCAGGCAAAAATCTCAAATGATAATCAAATATTAAATAATTTTAGATCAGAAATAACTTTTAAAAAAGCCATTGACTTTTTCTTTAAGAGAAGGTTAAGATTCTTAAATTTTTGAATTAAAGGAAAATCATATGCTTCCCTCTTCCTTAACTTCCGCTAAAAAAGATAATATTTTAAATCGCCTTTTTACTCAAGAATGGCAAGTTAGTAATAAATTACCAGAGCATGCTAATATTCCTAAAGATTCTTATTGTCTCCTTCTATGTAGTACTCGTACTCAATCAAGTGCTGAAATTGATCGATGGAAAGAGCGTGTTAATATAATAGCTTTACAAGGCCAGTTTGTAATATTGCAACCACAATCCAAATATAAATTATATTTTGTGCTTGATGCAGAAAAGTATCATAAATTTATTGAACCGACCTGCCAACTTTATAAGCTTTACAAGAAAATTATAGATAGTGGAAGATTGGATTCTTATGAAGCAACATGGCTATCAAACTTTGAAAGAATGGACTGGTGTAGTGCCTCAATACAAGAAAAAATAACTGAGGCTAAAAAATTTTTACATAAGCTAGAAGCATCATTAACTCCTCCTCATAGTCCTGAGATTGCAGCATGGTCTTCTCAATTATTTCCTCCTGATGATCCTGTATATGAGAGAGATGGGCCTCCTTCTGCATTCACCCCTCCCAATAGTCCTGTGACGAAAGAAGGGACTCATTCTGCATTCAGCTCTCCCAATAGCCCTAAGATTGCAGCATGGTCTTCTCAATTATCTCCTTTCAATAGTCCTGTGTTGGAAACAGGAGGGTCTCCTTCTCCATTAACTCCTCCTAACAGCCCCATGTCGAGAGCAAACTCTCCTAGATCTTTTACAGGAAGAAGGCATGAGACACAGCAATTGCAGCATAATGAACAATTCAAAAATTTTGTCTTGTAAGCATAATAATTAATAATGAAATAAGGGGGAAGGATTAGCTAGCTTTTACTGTACCAAATCTGATTATAAACCTAATAGTCAGTAAGAGTTTTATAAGCTTTGTAATAATCCTACCTCCAAAGTATTTATCAAAATAATAAAGTAGACCTTTTAATTTGTGATATTCTACAAATTTTTTAGGGGCATCGCTGGTTGACAGTAAGTGGGTTATTTTAAATTGTGGGAATAAGCTAATTTTCCCACCTGCATTTTTGATTTTGTAACATATATCTATATCTTCGACATGCAAAAAATAATGCTCATCAAATTTACCAAGCATCATAAAATCTTCTTTTCTAAAAAACATAAAAGCTCCAGAACAAGCCTCCACTTGAAAAGTATCAAGCGGCAGATCGGTATCAGTTAAATTAAAATTGAAAATATTATAAGGGGTAAGTAATTTTCTTCTGCATCCTCTTTGTTCGCTACCATTTTGGTTGGTAATAAGTGCAGTGCACATTAAAGTTTTATGATTGCCTTCCAAATGAGTTATCATTTTTTGAAGTAGTAGATGATCATCAATAATTGAATCAGGATTTATAAAAAGAATATGATTTTCATTTGATTGGTCAGCCCCTAGATTGCATCCTTTGGCAAAACCTATGTTGCCATGACCGGTGATTATTTTCAGTTTGTTTAATTTGAGTTGGTTTAAGGCAGTAAGAGTGGTTTTGGGATTGCCGTTATTCACTAAAATCACTTCTTTAACAAGTTCTTGGGCAGCAAGCTTGCTTAATGATTCAAATAAAATTTCCCCGGTAAAGTAGGAAACTACGATAACTGATATCATGTTGTGCTCATTAAATTGCTAATACATTGACTTAAAGAGGTTGATGTTTCTATAGAGGGTATATCTAATGAAGTTATTTTATCTATATTTAATACCGAAAATTTTGGTCTTGTAGCGAAGGTTTTATACTCATGGCTGGCAATCGGTAATAAACTGAGATTCGCAGTTATTGGTAAATGATGGCTTAAATTATTATGGATTAACTTGCTAAACTCAAACCAGCTTAAACTTAATTGATCACGGTAATGATAAATACCTGAAGGGATTTTTTTGGTGATGATTTGTATTATCATATTGGCTAGATTGAAAGCATAGGTAGGGCAGCCAACTTGGTCATTAATAATTTTTAATTCCTGAGTTTGCTGCATGAGTCTGAGCATGGTTTTAACAAAGTTTGTGCCAAATTCACTATAAAGCCAGCTGGTTCTAATGATATAAAAATTATCTAATAGTTCAATAATATGATCTTCCCCTTTGGCTTTAGTATAGCCATAATGGTTGATAGGGTTTTTATTATCATCTTCGGTATAGGCTATAGTGTTATCACCATTAAATACATAATCGGTGGAAAGGTAGATAATTCGCGTTCCATTAATTTTAGCAAATTTTGCAATTTCTTTTACAGTACCGGCATTGATTTTAAGTGCTTCATCTCGTTCAATTTCTGCCTGATCTACATTAGTGTAAGCTGCTGAGATAATGATATTATCAGGTTTTAATTTTTCTAATACTTTTAAATTTGGTGATAAAAAATCAAATTTATTACGCTCAATCAATTCCCAAGCAGGTGAAAGTTTGGTTAGGGAAGCTCCTAGATTACTATTTTTTCCTGCTAAGATAATAGTTTTATGCATTTCATTATACGAAATATTGAATCATAAGAGGCATATATACTAAAGCAAAACAGGCTCCTAGTAATACTGTTGTAGCTGCTTTTTCAGGATGAATTTTTAAAATTGTAGCAAGTGTAACGGTATTGGTGGCTATAGGAGCAATAGAGAGCATTAATAATATTTTATGAATGTCAGCATCGTAAATATTGAAAATAAGTTTATCTAAAGTTACTAAAGTTTTCATTATTAAAGGCCAGCACACAAACTTTGCTAAAAATGCCATACCGGTAAATTTAAAATCAAAAGATAAAGTTTCAATTTGAGATAAAGCTATCCCGATAATCAGAATGCCTAATGTTAAATAGCATCCTTGCATAATATGCAGGTATTCGATTATGTTATCTGGTAGGTTGTAAAAGTTAATACCGTTGATATTGAGAATACAGCCTAAAGCAAAAGCATAAAGAATAGGTAGTTTTAATAGTCTTTTGAAACAGCCTATTGTGTTACTGGTAGTGTCGCCCTTAGACGCAATAATAAAACCTAAAGTATTTTCATATATAGTTATTCCGAGCATAGCAGTTATATAGGTGCCTATCATATAATTATTATTATTTGTAACTAGGGTAACAAGAGGCAGTCCTACAAACCCTAAATTACCATTGCCAGCAGTAAAAGAAAGGATATTCTTACTAAAATCAGAATAAAGCCTGCGGGTAATAAGATAAAAAATGCTTGCCATAAAGCAGGCGATGATAAATATTATCAAGGGTAAAAGTAATATTTCTTCTTCCAACTCTACTTTTAAGATGCCCTGAAAGGCTACAAAAGGGGTTGCAATATAAAATATTATTTTCGCAATATCAGTGCTACTTATTTTTAAGGCTTTGCCCGCTATGAAACCTACTAGGATATTAAGGTATATAATTAGGAGCTTTTGAAAAATAGGGAAAAATAGCATGGCTGTTTATATTCCATTTCCTAGAAAACCTATAATTTATTTGATATATTGTAAAGTGTTATCCTTACTAGAGTTGTTAATTGTTATATATAATTGAATAATTAGCAGTTTCTAAGAAATTAATTGAGTAATTGAGTATAAAGCTTGCGCTGTTTTGGAGTGTTAGCATTTAATTGGATATATTGTGATTTTGTTACTTGAGTTATTTAGAGAAAATAAGAAATATATAAAAATGGTAGCTGGAAATTTTTTAAGTAGACGTTTCAGGTACTCTTTATAAATATTATTACAAAATGTACTAAATTTTGTAGATTGGGATAGATTGACATGTTAAATGTGTTTGGAAGTAGTAATATGATAGGCCCAAAAGATAATAAGTTGAATATTAAACTATGCAAATTTATTGCTATTTAGCTTAGTTTAATATTCATTTGCTGATTATTCATCATCTTCACTATGTTGCCGCTCATAGTTTTCGCGTCTTTGTTGCGCTTCAATAGTTAAAGTAGCCACAGGTCGAGCCTCCAATCTTTTTAGGCCAATTGGTTCACCTGTTTCTAAGCAAAACCCGTAAGTGCCCTTTTCAATTCTACTTAATGCTTGATCTATTTTATCAATTAATTTGCGGTAGCGATCTCTAGTTCTAAGCTCAAAAGCTGTTTCAACTTCAGCGCTAGCTCTATCATTAAAGTCAGGATTGTTTAAATTTGATTCCTTTAAGTGCTCTAATGTTTCCATTGATTCTTTAAGTAATTCTTCTTTCCAATCCAGCAGCCTTCTTTTAAAATAAGCAAGCTGCATTTCATTCATATATTCTTCTTTTTCACTTGGACGATAATTTTTATCAAGCTCTGTAAGCATAGTACCCTCAAAGTAATAACCAAACGTAGTATATTTAGTTACAGCAAAATTTATAGAGTCGTCAAATGTTTTTTTCACATTCATTAATAAAAACACCTTTATTTATTATTATATTTATATTTGTTGTATTTGTATGCAATCTTGTAATATAAGTTTTTAACTCATTAAAACTCAAAGTGAAAAATATTAAATATTAACGCTAGATGGAAAATATTAGTAGTTATAAAAGGGGCGTGCTAGCTGAACAGGCCGCAATTCATTACTTTGAAAGTAAAGGGTATATATTTTTAACTAAGCGTTTTAAAAGTAAATATGGTGAAATTGATCTGATATTTAGAAAAGCTAATTTAATTGTTTTTTGTGAAGTGAAATTTAGAAAAGATATATATGATGCTCATTTTGCTGTGACAATAAAGCAAATCAACCGCATTATTAACGCTGCAAAAGATTATTTGTCGCTAAATCCTATCTATGAAACTTTTGATAAACGGTTTGATGCTATCCTAATTGCAAAAGAAGAAATATTACATTATGAAAATGCTTTTGGGGAATGACATACATTAAAGTAACCCATGCATTATAAGACAAAATGATCTTTGAAATATTTAGTCTACTTATGTAAGAAGCTTAGTTTATCATAACTGGTTATAAAAACTTTATCTTAATAATTTTTTATAGAGGAAGTGGGGAGCAATAGGCAGATTTCCCCCATCTTTAATAGTAGATTCTGGTAAAAGCTAGCTTTGTAGGACCTTTATTAGTAAAATACCCATTCTGCTGAAATTTAATGTAGCTACTCTCCCTGGCTCAAAGAGAAACCGAGTTGCCCATCAAAAAGATATAAATTTTCAGTTTTAATTACATCTATTTGAGCTCCATTTAGTTTGTTTAATAATTCAATAATATCTTGATGGGTGCAAATTTTATTTTCGCCAATAGGTACAAATCTTAAGCACCAATGATCGCAAGTGATATTAATCATCTGGTGGGTCTTAGGCCAAAGGGCAAGTCCCTTAGCTGAAATGCCTTGAAGCCTTAATTTACCATCAGCTAGAGTGTTAATTTTGTTTGCAATGTCATCTGGAGAAGTGTTTTTTATATCTATAAAAATATCACTGCCTACTAATTGTTTATTAACGGTAGGAATATTGCTAACATGTGTACGGATATTGCCTGGTTGTACTTCCGGATAGCTAACAGGTTTGAATTTGTGCGGTATTTTGCCAAGTCTTTTTACTACGGCTTCTGCAAATTCTTTAGTTCCTGCTTTTTGTTTGCTTAATGCTTGGTTATATATATCTGCAGTATGAATACCTTCCTCAATTGTGCAGCTCCAAGCGTTATGGATTTTTTCAGCAATTTTTGGTTGGCCAATATGAATTAGCATCATTAGCGCACCATGCAAAAGTCCTGAAGGGTTAGCAATATTGTTGCCGGCAATATCAGGTGCTGAACCATGAATGGCCTCAAATAGAGCATATTCTGTGCCGATATTGGCTGAGCCTGCAAGTCCTACTGATCCTGATACCTCTGCTGCCACATCGGAAATAATATCTCCATATAAATTTGAGGTTACAATTACATCAAAAATATTAGGTCTTGCTGCAATACGCGCAGTTCCTATATCAATAATATAATGTTCGGATTCAAGTTGTGGATAATCTTTTTTTATTTCATCAAAAACTTTATGAAAAATTCCATCCGTCATTTTCATAATGTTATCTTTACTCATACAAGTAACTTTGTGTCTGTTATTTTTTACAGCATACTCGAAGGCAAATCTAATAATTTTTTCACACCCTGTGCGTGAGATTAGTTTAAGTGTTTGATACATATCCGTAGTTTGTCTATGCTCTATACCTGCATATAAATCCTCTTCATTTTCACGAATTATAACTAGATCTATTTCTGGATGTTTAGTGGCAACAAAAGGAGCGTAAGAAATTGTTGGACGAATATTGGCAAAAAGACCTAGAGTTTTACGCATAGTTACATTTAGGCTTTTATATCCTCCACCTTGAGGGGTAGTAATGGGGGCTTTTAAAATAACCTTAGTGCGTTTCAATGATTCCCATGTATTATCACTAATCCCTGATTTATAACCTTTAGTATAAAGATTTTCTCCAACTTCTACAGTTTCAAAATTAATATTAGCTTTAGCTTCTTTTAATATATATAATACTGCTTCCATTATCTCAGGGCCAATACCATCGCCATATGCAACTGTAATCGATTTAGTCATAATAGCTTATCCTACTGCAATTTAATCTTATAGTTAATATATTAATATATTTAAGCTTAATGAGCAACTGCATTTGCTGCTAAATAAAAAATCTTCTAAATTTTATAAAGTTATTAAAATATTTATTGTTATTAAATATTAAGATGTTAATATATAAGTAACATGGTGAATAACCAGCTTCGGCAAGTAGCTGATAAAATTTAATATCCAGGTAGGAGATTGTTATGGTAAGTATAATTTCTAACGGCGCTGCATCAACTGCACAGGCTAACCTTAAAAAGGCCAATGCTGATTCAGCTGCTTCTATTGCTAGACTTTCAAGTGGTGAGAAAATTGATCGTGCTGCAACCGATGTTGCTGCTCTTTCAGTTGGTACCATTATGAGAGCGTCTGTGAGTACATTAGCTTCAGCACGTACTAACGCTGCTCAGGCATCAAGCCTGCTTGGTGTGGCTGATGGTTCTTTAAAAATGATTGGTGAAATTCTTCAACGTCAAAAAGCTCTTGCTACTCAGGCTACTTCCGGTACCTTAGGTGAAAGTGAAAGAGGATTCCTTGATCAAGAATTCCAGCAACTTAAAGAGCAAATTGACCAAATTGCTACTAAAACTAACTTTAACGGTGTTAAGTTAATTGATGGTAGTTTGTTTAATCCAGCAAAGGTAACTACTGGTGACCGTGCTAATTCTAGTGCAACAAGTGGTACATTAACTTTTACAGCTACCGCCGGTGCTGATGATGAGACTCTAACTATTAATGGTGTGACATTTACTTTCCAGGCTGCTGTAGTTAGTGGTGCTAATACTGAGGTTATTACGACCGCTGTAGCTGCTGATAATGCTAAAGCATTCTATACAGCAGTTCAAAATACATTAAATTCCATCGATCCAACTGACGCAGCAAGTAAAGTAAGACTATCATCATTAGATTTTACTCTAAACGGTGCTAATGTTGTAATCACTACCAAAGCGGGTGGTGCTGCGTTTAATAATGGTGGTACTAAAGTTGTTGCGGTGGTTGGTAGTGCAGCACTTGGCGCTGGTGCAGTTTTAGTAAACAGTGCCGATGTTGATAATACAACTATATCACTAAGTACAGGTGGGACTGCTGGTGTGAATGGTGATCTTGCTGCAGGTACTTTTGCAACTGCTGGCGCAACTGCGTATGCAGGTACAGCAACTACTATAACACAGGGGACCAGGGGGGATAATATCATTACCGCTATTGATATTGATGCTGCTGCAGTAGCCGGTATGGATAGTAATGCTACTGGCGTAAGTACAGCAGGCGTATCTAATAATAAAGATTTTGTTGGTAAGTTATCAGGATTTAAGGCAACTTATGTTCAGGATGATTATGTTAACATTAGTATTGAAGTGGGTAATTATACGTATCAAGCTAAGAACGTCAAAACAACTCCAGGTACTGCAGGTGCTGCCACAGTTTATCGCTTTGCTTCAATCGAAAATGGTGGTGGATTCTTTGATCTTCAGTTTGAAACAGGTACTAGTTCAGGTTTAACTACTATGGTGACTGACCAGTCTGCTGCTAATGTTATTGCCTCACGTTTAGACCGAGCTTTTGAAGGCTTAGATTTCTTCCAAAAACGTGAAGTATCGTCATATGTTGCTGCTGGTACTATTTTCCCAACAGGAAGCTCAACTTCTTCTGGTAACTTAGCTGGTACTAAATTTGAACTCATTAATAATGATTTTTCAAATGTACAAATTGAGAGCATTAAAGTAAACGGCCCTGTAAGTGGCGGTACTGAAGCAACAATTGAATTTCAAATTAATGGTGAAATCTTTAGAAGTGGCTATGATGGAGAGGGTACTACTACCGCTCTTACTAACCAGATAACCAATACCACTACTGTTGGTTTTGTAAGTACCACTGATCCTCGTAAGATCTTAAGGTTTTCTAATAATTCAGGAGCTACAATTGAAATCGATAACGTATCTAAAGCTCAAGGTTTTCAAAAAGCTCTAGAGCGTGCTTTCGGTGTAGGACAAGGTGGTTCATCACTCTCATTCCAAGTGGGTCTTACTTCTGATGATGCAATTAGTGTTCAGTTGAAAAGCGCCCAAACTAAGGACATGTATATTGACCAAGATGGTAACGCTGTAGCCAACGTTAATATTGGCGGTGCAGACGCTGTTAATGCTAATACGGCAGGTACTCTTCTTGATGGAGCAATTAGGTTTGTTACTGCATTAAGAGCAGACGTGGGTGCTTTCCAATCAAGGTTTGATTTCTCATCTGCTACTATTGATACTAGTGCTTCAAACTTAGATACAGCTCGTGGTATCTTCTTAGATACTGACGTTGAAAGTGAATCAACTAAGTTTGCTACATCACAAGTTCGCTTACAAGCTAGTATTTCTGTACTTGCTCAAGCTAACCAAATTCCACAAAGCTTGCTCAAGCTTATTGGTTAAGCTAAAAGTCTTGTTTAGAAAAAAAGGTGAGAGTTTATGCTCTCACCTTTTTTGTTAAAGAAACTATTCAAACAATCATTTATTAGGTGTAATTAAGCCAATTCCATAATATATAATATACAAATATAATTTATCGTTATTTAGATAATCATTGTAGTATACTTATAGTTAGGTAGCTGCTTTGGCCTAACCTGTTAAAGTACTATATATATTTTCATTGCCCGATAATCATGCAATCATTTTTGATTTTTGTTATTAATATATTCCATCATTGATTCTTTCTGGAACCTCATCGGATTCTTGATTTTCGTTAAATTGTTGGTTGATAGTAGGTTCTGCTCCAATCTTAAATGCTTCTTGGATAACTTCTTTACCATCTGCATTGCTGTCAGCTGGTTGCCCCGTACGACTAAAAATATTTATTAACTTTATGCCATTTGGGGGGGTAAAGGGATAATTATCAAGATTGCTTTTTATTGATTCCATAAATTCAATAAAGCCTGGAAGAGCATGGGTAGCGCCACTTACACGTTGGCCTAAACTTTTGGGTTGATCATAACCTAAATAGATACCGACAACTAATTGGTTGTTACCACCTATATACCAAATATCTTTACTGTCATTGCTAGTACCGGTTTTGCCAAATAAATGCATTTTTAGTTTTAATGCTTTTTGTGAAGTTCCTCTTGAAACTGCTCCTTCTAAAATTGATAGCATTTGGAAAGCAGTTCTTTCGTCGGTCACAGTCTTATTACTATCTTGGATCATAGGAGTACTGCTAATATTATTACAATCTGAGCAATATTTTGCGCTACTTCTTTGAACGCTTATTCCTTGATGGTCGTAAACCTGTTCAATTGCATAGGGTTTAATATATTTTCCTCCATTAGCGATCATAGAGTAGGCAGTTACCATTTTTATTAAGGTGGTTTCAGAGGATCCTAATACTACTGCAAAATTTTTATCAGGATTGTCATTAATGCCAAATCTTTTAATAGCTTCCGCAATCTTATTCATGCCTATTTGCTCGGCAATTCGGGCTGTAACTGTATTTCTTGATTTTTCAAGTGCAGTTCTAAAGGTGATATCTCCTAAAAAGTCTCCTTTATAGTTTTTAGGTCTCCATAAGGGTAGGCCGGGTCCTAAATAGATTTCTACAGGCGCATCAGGGTAGATAGTCGTGGGAGAAACCCCAAGCTCTAAAGCTGCAAGATACACAAATGGTTTAATAGTTGAGCCAGGTTGCCTGATAGCTTGGGTGGCTCGATTGAATTCACTAACTTTAAAATCAAACCCTCCGCTTAAAGCTAATATTCGGCCACTATTAGGCTCAATTGCTATCATTCCTCCATTAACTTCCGGGACTTGTCTAATAAAATACTTACCTTGATTGGCTTCCACATAGATTACATCGCCAGGTTTAAATATTTCTGCAAAATTATTAATATTAGTTTTAATCCATTTGTTGTCGGGTAACTCTATCTTAATTTCATTGTTTAATAATGTTCTAGCTTTTAGTTGCTGATGATTCACGTTAGTGATGGCTGCAATTTGCCAATTTAAAGGTGGGCTTATCTTTAATTGTTTAAGCTGGGTAGGAATATTATTGTGAATATTAATATTAGCTAGCGGTTTTCTAAAAAGGCTAAAAGCTTGGTCGTAATTAACTAATGTGTTACTTAAAGCTGTTTGAATCTTTTTTTGAAAATCAGAGTTTAGGGTGGTTATTATGCTTAATCCACCTTCGTAAAGTTCCTTATAGCCAAATTTGTCATTAATTGTACGTCGGACATGCTCATTAAAATAATCTTGATAGTTATTTTTAATGTGATCTGCAGGATCTACAGTATCGAGCTTGCTCATCATCGCAGGTTTTGCTTGCTCTTCGTTAATCATGCCTTCTTCATACATCCGATTAATTACATAATCTCTTCTGGCTTTGGCGCGATAATAGTTATTATTAGGGTTGTAATTGCTTGGTGCTTTAGGTAGTCCTGCTATATAGGCTACTTCTCCTAAAGTAAGTTGATCTATAGGTTTATCAAAATATGCAAGAGCTGCGGCAGCAACTCCATATGCACCTCTACCTAAATATATTTGATTTAAATATAGTTCTAAAATTTTATTTTTAGAATAAACTTGGGTAATTCTAAAAGATAAAATAGCTTCTTTAATTTTACGTGTGATAGTTCTTTCATTAGAAAGTAAAAAATTCTTAACTACCTGCTGAGTAATAGTAGAACCACCTACTAATGACTTGTTGCTACCTAAGTTTAACAGATTTTGAAAAATAGCGCGCAATAAAGAAGTATAATCTACGCCTGGATGAGAATAATAATTCTGATCTTCAGCGGCTATGAACGCATTAACCATATTATGCGGAATTTTATTAAAAGGGATATAAATCCTATTTTCAACAAAATATTCGGCAACCAAATTAGCATCTTTATCATAAATCCTAGTGGTTAAGGGGGGGTTGTAATTAGCAAGCTGTTTATAATCAGGTAATCCATCGTGATAAAACCTTACTAAGTAAAGTAAACTTGCAGCACCTAGTAAGGATAGGCTGAATACACTAAAGGAGATGAAATAAAGAAATTTTTTATATATTCTTTTATTATTTTTTTTTGTAATTCTTTTTTTGCTCATTTTATAAACTTATTTATAATGTATTTTATAATATTTTTCTATAGCATTAACTAAATCATTTAACAGTTTACTTTGATATTGATTTGAAGTTAATAATTTTTCTTCTATAGGATTAGATAAATAACCTAATTCAATTAACACTGACGGAAATTTGTTAGATTTAAGTACTTTTAAATTTGCATAACGATGTGACTTGTTAAGTAGTTTAATATTCTTGCTAAGCTCGCTTGTTATAATTTCTGCTAAATAAAATGAATAATTTTGAGTTTGAGAATTAACCATATCATTTATTGCTTCTTTGATCAATGGGTCATCTATGGTGTAAAAATTATCTACTGGCCCACCATTGTTATCATTATTCTGTTGAGCAATATTGGCTGCATCAATATCAGAGGCCTTATCTGATACGGTATAGACGGATAACCCTCTCATTTGTGGATCATTATGATAATCTGCGTGTAATGAAATGAATAAATTTGCTTTAAGTCCTTCAGCTTTTTTAACTCTTGTTTGAGGTTTTAAATAGAGATCCTTATTGCGAGTTAAGTAAATTTTAAAATTTTTATTGTAAGAAAGTTTCTTTTGTAATTCTTGAGCATATTTAAGCATTAAATGTTTTTCAACTATTTTATTAGGGCTAACAGTTCCTCTATCTTTACCTCCATGGCCTGGATCAATGACAATAACAAAATTTTGACGCTTATTATCTTTATTTTGCTTTTCTATGGAGGGTAATGGCAAATTGGTGGTGTGGTTTTTAATTAAGTCTACCTTTGCTATAGATGTAGGCTTTTTGTTTTTCTTACCATCTTTTCTAAGAGGTAGTAAATCTATAACTAATCTATGTTGATATCCTGATCTCGGAGCAATGGTAAATATTTTGTAAGTTAGTGGTTTATTAAAAAAAAGTTTTATTTGATTTTGGTTAATATGGTGGGTGAGGATAATATTTTTTATATTATGAGGATGATTGTTAAGATTGTTTTGAAAATTATTTTTTAATAGCTCTTCTTTGGCTAAGGTGATAACAAGGGTGCAATTGTTATAATTTAGAGTGGGGGTTAATTTGTTATCAGATTCTATCACTAATCTGGTTTGTGTATCATTATCTGCCCATCTAATAGTTAAAATTTTGGCCGATGCAACATTAACCAACGTAAATAATGTGAGAACTAGTAAAAAAGTAGTGGTAAAAAAATATCGTACCATCAGAATTAAAATCAATTTTTTAAATTTTTTGCAAAAATATTCTATAATTGTAGAAAAATGAATTGCAATTTCTCACAAGTGGTAATTTAATGACAAAACAAAACTTAGCATTTTAATGTGACAATTAAGTTTAGTTTTAATTACAATATAAAATTCAATATAACAAATGTTTTGCATAAAAATTCTTTTGAATGTTTTTAGATTGCTAATCATAGCAACCAGTATCATGCAAAATGTTTGCAAAAAATATTATAAGCAAAAATCTTATTTTTTTGATCTTAATAAGGGCTATTTCTATATATTTTTAAGCAAAATAAAATTAATTAAATTATATTATTACGATAATTGGGAGAAAAATTTACATGACAGTCAGGATGTTGGTAGATGCGACGTATTCAGAAGAAACGCGTGTGGCAACTTGCTCAAACAATGTTGTTGAAGACTTTGATTTTGAAACTAGTACAAAAAAACAGTTAAAAGGAAATATTTATCTAGGGCGTATAACAAGAATAGAAGGATCCTTACAGGCAGCCTTTATAGAATATGGCGCAGGTAAACACGGATTTTTATCATTTTCAGAAATTCATCCGGATTACTATTATTTAGAGGAAGAAGAAAACGGAAGTTTTGATCCTTATGCGAAACTTAGAAGCATTTTAGAATCACGTGAACTTCTTTTGCCAAGTGTGGCTCCGGAAGATGAGGAAATCCCTATTTCTAGTTCAGATGTGGAAGAGCCGAATCTGGTTGTTGAACAGCCAGCTCCGGAAATTTTAGAATTGAAAGAGGATAGTTCTTTTGTGGCGGATAGTATAAGTGAAGAGTTAGATGCAGAACTGCATGACAAATTGCAAAGGCGCCATAAAATTCAAGATGTAATTAAAAAAGATCAGATAATTCTTATTCAGGTGATTAAAGAGGAGAGGGGTAATAAAGGAGCTTCTTTTACTTCTTATATATCTTTGGCAGGTAGATATTGTGTATTAATGCCTAATAGTATAAGGCAAGGCGGTATTTCCAGAAGAATAGCTAACCCTGATGCTAGAAGAAGAATTAAAGAGATAATCGATAATCTTAGTTTGCCTGAAGGAGCTGGGGTAATCATTAGAACCGCAGGAGCAGATAGATCCAAAGGGGAAATTAAGAGAGATTATGAATATTTAGTAAAGCTTTGGAATGAAGTAAGAAAAAAAGTTAGTAGTACTAATGCGCCTGAGTTTATACATGCTGAGAGTGATCTAATAAAAAGATGCTTAAGAGATAATTACGATAGCTCTGTAGATGAAATCGTAATTCAAGGAGAAAAGGCTTATAAGACAGCGAAAGACTTTATAAAAATGATGATGCCTGATCAAATCTCTAAATTAAAGCCTTATAAAAGTAAGGTGCCAATTTTTACTAGATATAAAATAGAAGAGCAATTATCTTCAATGTTTAGCACTAATGTACCACTACCGGCTGGTGGTTACTTAGTAATTAATCCTACGGAAGCATTAACCTCGGTTGATATTAACTCCGGTAGATCTACTTCGGAGAGTAATGTAGAGGAAACAGCTCTTAAGACTAATTTAGAGGCTGCGCAAGAAATTGCCCGCCAACTACGATTAAGAGACGTAGCTGGCTTAGTGGTGGTAGATTTTATTGATATGATAGAGCCAAAAAATCGTGCGGCTGTAGAAAATTGTTTGCGCCAAGCTTTACAAAAAGATCGTGCAAAAATTCAAGTGAGCAGAATAAGCCCCTTAGGTTTGCTAGAAATGTCCCGTCAAAGATTAAGATCTAGTTTTATGGAGTCGCATACTCATACATGTCAGCATTGCCAAGGTAGAGGACGGGTAAGAGTCATTGAAACCATGGCAGTCGAAATTTTAAGAGCGGTTGAAATAGAATTAGTGTATGGAGATTATGAGAGCGTAAATGTTCATTTGGGTTTTGAACATGCGGCTTACTTATTTAATTTTCATAAAGCTGATATAACTCAACTCGAATTGAAACATAAAGTTAGGATCTATTTCTTGCCTTCTGAGCATATTATCGGCGAAGAATATATTATTGAGAAAACTAAAAGATCTAAGCCTTTGAAAAAAGAACAAATTGCTGACGAAGAAAGCGAGATCGAAGAAGAAGTGGTACGCAGTTATGCTCAACGCCAACCTCGCAAGGATGCTAATGAAGTTATGCGTGATACACAAACAGAATCGGCGTTTGAAGAAGTAAGCAATGTTGAGGTTATTGAAGGGGTGCTTAAAGCTACTAAAGAAGGGGCTTACCGTAAACCTGCTCGCCAGCGTAATAATCGTCGTAATCGTCATAATAAGTATAAGAAGCGCAGTACTATGGAAAGAGTTTCTATTAATGATGATCATCATGAGCGTAATGAAGAGAGAGAGCTGGAATACGTAGGAGAGGCTAAGCATCCAACATCACGCAATACTAGTGAAACCTCCTTGTTAAAAGAATTATGGAAAAGAATTATTGATTAAATGCTGAGACCTTTTCAGTTAGAATGTAACGGCTTATCAGGGGAAGTGGTAATTCCTGCTGATAAGTCAATACTGCAGCGTGCTTTGATAATTGCTGCAATTTCTCAAGGAAAAACAAGTATTTATGCTCAGAATAATTCAGAAGATCTAAAAGATAGTTATAACTGTATAAAATCATTAATCTCGCCGGCAAATTGCATGCAAGCGCAAGAAGGTTATGTTATCCAAGGGGTGTCAAGATATGGTATTGGCTATAATGATGATATAGTTAACTTTGGTAATTCTGCCACTTTAGCAAGGCTGGTTGTTGGCCTGCTATCTACTTATAATAAGATTTTTACTTTTAGCGCGCATGATAATTTAAAAAAACGTTCAATGCTATATCTTATAGATATGCTAAAACAAAATGGTGCTGAATTTTATTCAAACGATTGTAAGTTCCCTTTTGTAATGAAAGGGGCTAGTGCTGCGCTTCCAATTAAATTTCTTAATCATTATAATTCTGCTCAGCTTAAATCTGCTGCATTGTTAGCTGGAATTAATACTCCGGGTATTACCGAGATTGTTGAAGAGTGTGAAACCAGAAATCATACGGAAATATTGTTAAGTTTTTTTGGTGCTAGAGTGCAATACCAAGATCGGATGATTTTACTTGAAGGTTATCCCGAACTTAAAGGGCAGTCATTCTCAGTGCCAGGAGATCCTTCATCTGCAGCATTTTTAATATTAGCTGCTCTGATTATACCTAACTCGCAAATAACCATTAAGGATGTTTTGTTCGATAAAGTTAGATTAGAGTTCGTTAGTATACTTCAGAAAATGGGGGGTAAGATAGCAATGGTTAATATAAGAGAAGGTGAACCGTTTAGTAAGGTGGATATACAGGTAGCTTATTCTGTTCTTAATGGAATAGAGATAGAAGGTATTTTGTTTTCTAAGTTGATTGATGAATATATAGTATTGTCAGTTGCGTGCGCATTTGCTAAAACTAAAAGTGTTATTAAGAATTTAACTCATGGTTTGGTTAATAAGGAATCTGATCGTGCTCAGGGCATATTGCTAAATTTAAGAAATTTAGGAGTGGAATGTGAGGTGAGAGGTGAGGATATTATGATTTATCCAGGCAGCTTGAGTATTGATAAAGGGCAAATTTTTGATCTTGATGATCATAGAATCTTAATTGCATTTGTTATTGCTCATTTGGCAATTAAAGGTAAGGTAATAGTATCAAAACCTTATGTGGCTAACAAAAGTTACCCTGAAATTTGGAAAAATTTATTGTTGCTTAATGTGAAGAAGTCCTCTATTTAAACGCCAAACACAATTTTTGTTAATAAAGTTAAACATCTGTTAAAAGTGCTTGACGCCAATAAGGCTTTTGATTAGTATCTGCGACTTAGAATTACGAGTATTGTTGAAAAAATTAGGAGAATTAATGCCTACAGTTAATCAGTTGGTTAGATCACCAAGAAAAAGAAATCAAAGAAACACCAAGTCACCTGCGCTTGTTTCCTGTCCACAAAGACGTGGTGTATGTGTAAGGGTTTATACTACAACTCCAAAGAAGCCAAACTCCGCTCTTCGTAAAGTTAGTCGTATTAGGTTAACTTCTACATTTGATGTGATTGGTTACATTCCGGGTGAGGGGCATAACTTGCAAGAGCACTCAGTGGTGTTGATTAGAGGCGGAAGGGTAAAGGATTTACCTGGTGTGCGTTATCATGTAATTCGTGGAACTTTAGATTGTCAAGGTGTTAAAGATAGAAGCCAAGGTAGATCTAAATACGGTACTAAAAAGAAGAAATAATTAGGATTAAATTATGTCAAGACGTCGTCGTACGAAAAAAAGAATAATAAATACTGATGCTAGATACAATAGTATTGAGGTGGCAAAGTTCATTAATATACTGATGATGAGCGGTAAAAAAGCTGTAGCAGAAAAAATTGTTTATAGTGCTTTAGATTCAGTTGCTGAGAGGCTCAAAAGAAACCCGTTAGAGATTTTTAAAGAAGCTATTGAAAATTTAAAGCCACAGCTTGAAGTTAAATCAAGACGTGTGGGTGGTGCGACTTACCAGGTACCAATAGTGGTTAACCCGGCTCGTGCATTTGCTTTGGCAATTCGTTGGCTCAAAGATGCGGCTGCTAAAAGATCTGAAAAAACAATGTTTGAACGTCTGGCAGCAGAGTTTAGAGATATTCTTGAGAAGCGTGGCGCTGCGATGAAAAAGCGTGAAGACACTCATAAGATGGCTGAAGCTAACAAAGCTTTCGTGCATTATAGTTGGTAATTTAAAAGGTAATCATGTCAGTTGATAATATTCCATTAGAAAAATATCGTAATATTGGTATTTGTGCTCATATTGACGCAGGTAAAACTACTACGACCGAGCGTATATTGTATTATACCGGAAAGACCCATAAAATTGGTGAAGTTCACGAAGGTGCGGCAACCATGGATTATATGGTGCAGGAGCAAGAACGTGGTATTACTATTAGTTCTGCTGCTACTACTGCAAGATGGAAAGATCATAGGGTAAATATAATTGATACTCCGGGACACGTAGATTTTACAATTGAAGTGGAGCGCTCAATGCGCGTGCTTGATGGTGCGGTTGCGGTGTTTGATGGTGTAGCTGGTGTGGAACCTCAATCTGAAACAGTATGGCGTCAAGCTGATAAATACGGGGTGCCTAGAATTTGTTTTGCTAACAAGATGGATCGTGTTGGTGCTAACTTCTATCGTTGTGTTGAAATGATAGAAAGTAGGCTTGGTGCTAATCCTGCCGTGATCCAACTTCCTATCGGTATCGAAGAAAGTTTTACCGGAGTTGTAGATCTGGTAGAGATGAAGGGGGTTACCTGGCAGAGTGATGTATTAGGAGCTGAATTTAATGTTGGTGATATTCCTGCTGATTTGGTTGAAAAAGCTAATGAATATCATGCTAAATTAGTTGAAACGGTTGTAGAAGCTGATGACGAAATTATGGAAAAATATTTAAGCGGAGAAGAAATTTCTACTGCTGAAATAAAAAAATGCATCCGTAAGGGGGTGCTTTCCGGGTTGTTTGTTCCTGTGCTTTGTGGTAGTGCCTTTAGAAACAAAGGGATTCAAACTTTGCTTGATGCTGTGGTTGAATATCTACCAAGCCCGCTTGATGTTCCGTCGGTACAAGGGATTAACCCAAAAACTGAAGCTGAAGAAGCTCGTAAAAGTGATATTAACGAACCTTTGTCAGCATTGGCATTTAAGGTTATTAACGATCCGTTTGTAGGTTCGCTTACTTTTGTTAGAATATATTCAGGTGTTTTAAATGCAGGTAGTACTGTTTTAAATACAGTGAAAGATAATAAAGAAAGAGTTGGCCGTATGTTATTAATGCATGCGAACAATAGAGAAGATATTAAAAGTGCAAAAGCTGGTGATATTGTGGCTCTAGCTGGATTAAAGAATACTACTACGGGTGATACATTATGTGATCCTGATAAGCAAATTATTCTTGAAAGAATGGAATTTCCTGCTCCAGTTATTGAAGTTGCTGTTGAACCTAAGAGTGCAGCTGATCAAGAAAAAATGGGACTTGCGCTTTCTAAGTTGGTTTCAGAGGATCCATCACTTCATGTTCATACCGATCAAGAAACTGGCCAAACTGTACTTAAGGGTATGGGTGAGCTACATCTTGAAATTATCATTGATCGTATGAGAAGAGAATTTAAGGTGGAAGCGAATATTGGTGCTCCTCAGGTGGCTTATCGCGAAACAATTACAAAAACATACGAAGTTGATTATACTCATAAGAAGCAAACCGGCGGTGCTGGACAATTTGCTCGTATCAAAATTATTTTTGAACCGCTTAATCCAGGCGAGGGTTTCAAATTTGAATCTAAAGTTGTTGGTGGTTCTGTTCCTAAAGAATATATACCTGGTGTTCAAAAAGGACTTGAGGCTATTAAGGATTCAGGAGTACTTGCTGGATACCCGGTTATTGATTTCAAAGCTACCTTAATTGATGGTGCATATCATGATGTGGATTCTAGCGTGCTTGCTTTTGAAATAGCAACCAAAGCTGCGTTTAGGCAAGCTATGCCAAGTGCTGGTGCTAAATTGCTTGAGCCAATTATGAAAGTTGAAGTTATTACCCCAGATGAGTATATGGGTGATATTATCGGCGATTTGAACTCGCGTCGTGGTCAGGTGACTGGTATGGAGCAGCGAGGTAATGCTCAGGTTATTAATGCTCTAGTGCCACTAGCTAGTATGTTTGGATATGTGAACCATCTAAGATCAATGTCTCAAGGTAGAGCGCAGTACACTATGATTTTCGCACATTATGAGCAAGTGCCTAATAATGTTGCTGATGAAATTATTTCAAAACAGGGTAATTAAAAGGAGTTAGTAAAAATGGCGAAAGCAAAGTTTGAGCGTAATAAGCCGCACGCAAATATAGGGACCATCGGACACGTAGACCATGGTAAGACCACATTAACAGCGGCAATCACTAAAGTGTTGTCAAAGGCAGGCGGTGCGACGTATCGAGGGTATGACCAAATCGACGCAGCACCTGAAGAGAAAGCACGTGGTATAACTATATCAACCTCACACGTAGAATATGAGACAGTAAATAGGCACTATGCACACGTAGATTGCCCAGGACATGCTGACTATGTAAAGAATATGATCACTGGTGCTGCACAAATGGATGGAGCAATCTTGGTAGTATCAGCTGCTGACGGTCCAATGCCACAGACTCGTGAGCATATTTTGCTTGCACGTCAAGTAGGTGTACCGGCGATGGTAGTGTTCTTGAACAAAGTAGATATGGTTGATGATCCTGAATTATTAGACCTAGTAGAAATGGAAGTAAGAGAATTATTATCCAAATATGATTTCCCAGGTGATGATATACCGATAATCCGTGGTTCAGCGCTTGCAGCGTTAGATGGTGATAATGAGGAAATAGGTGAGAATGCAATTCTTAAACTTATGGAAGCAGTAGATAGCTATATTCCAACTCCAGCACGTCCAGTAGACAAGCCGTTCTTAATGCCGATTGAAGATGTGTTCTCAATTTCAGGACGTGGTACTGTAGTAACCGGCCGTATCGAACGTGGTATTGTCAAAGTTGGTGAAGAAGTAGAGATCATTGGTATTAATGCGACCCAAAAAACTACTTGTACTGGTGTAGAAATGTTCCGTAAGCTACTTGATGAAGGTCAAGCTGGTGATAACGTTGGTGTATTACTCCGTGGTACCAAACGTGAAGATGTGGAACGTGGACAAGTTCTTGCTAAACCAGGCAGTATAACTCCACATACTAACTTCGAAGCTGAAGTGTATGTATTAAGTAAAGAAGAAGGTGGAAGACATACCCCGTTCTTTGCAAATTATCGTCCACAATTCTATTTCAGAACTACCGACGTGACTGGTATTGTAAATTTACCAGAAGGAAAAGAAATGGTGATGCCAGGTGATAACCTTAAAATCACTGTGGAATTAATTGCACCAATCGCAATGGAAGAAGGTTTAAGATTCGCTATCCGTGAGGGTGGTAGAACCGTTGGCGCTGGTGTGGTTGCTAAAATTTTAAAATAGTTAAAAAAATATTGAGTAAAAATATGAATAATCAGCAGATCAGAATAAGGTTGCAATCGTATGACTCTACATTGGTAGATCATGCTTCCTTAGAGATATATAATACTGCGGTAAGAACTGGAGCGGAAATTTCCGGTCCAATTCCAATGCCGACTCAAACTCAAATTTATACTGTTAAACGTTCTCCTCATATTGATAAGGAGTCGCAAGAACAGTTTAAATTAACTACTCATACTAGAGTTTTATATATTGTACCATCTCCTCAAACAGTGGAGTCATTAATGAAACTGGAACTACCAGCTGGTGTTGAAGTTAAAATTAAATTGATGGAGGCAGCATAATGGCAAAAGCATCCAAGATAATTGAAACTGGACAAAAACAACGTACCGGATTAATTTTCAAAAAAATTGGTATGACTTCGGTTATATTTGATAATGGTAACGTGGTGCCATGTACTGTGCTTGAGTTTGAACCTCAATTCGTAGTAGGTGTATTAACCGCTAAAAGAAATGGTTATAATGCTCTTCAATTGGCATGTGGCAAAATCAAAAAGAAAAATGTAGCAAAGCCGCAATTGGGTCATTTTGCTAAAGCTAAAGTAGAACCTAAAAAAATATCTAAGGAATTTTTAGTTTCTGAGGATGCGCTGTTACCAATTGGTACTCAGCTTAAAATTGAGCATTTCAAAGTGGGTCAATTTGTTGATATCGTTGGAACTGCCATTGGTAAGGGTTTTGCTGGTGTAATGAAGAGATGGAATTTTAGAGGGCTTGAAGCAACGCATGGTGTATCAATTACTCATAGATCTCATGGTTCTACCGGTCAATGTCAAGATCCTGGTAAGGTATTTAAGAATAAAAAAATGGCTGGACAACTGGGTAATAATAAGGTAACAATACACAACTTAATGATTGTGGATATTGATCTTGAAAGATCCTTGGTTTTAGTAAAGGGTGCCGTACCTGGTAAAAAAGGGTCGTATGTATTTGCAAAAGATGCTGTAAAAAAAGTTTTAGGCGCAAATCTTCCGTATCCAGCTTCCATAATTGAAAACGCAGATGCCGAAAGTGCAGCGTAGCAGAAGATATTGTAAGGTTTAAGCAATGGATATAAGTATAGTTAATTTATCAAACGAAGTGATTGATAAGGTTCAGTTAAGCGAAGATATTTTCGGTTATGAATCAAGGCCTGATATATTGCATAGAGTAGTATTATGGCAGCTTGCAAAACGCCAAGCTGGTACTCATAAAACGAAAGGGATATCAGAGTTATCTGGGACTACTAAAAAACCGTATGCTCAGAAGGGTACCGGACGTGCCCGCCAGGGTAGTTTACGTTCGCCTCAATTTAGAGGTGGTGCGGTTATATTTGGACCGGTAGTAAGAAGTCATGCGATTAGTCTTCCAAAAAAGATGCGCAAGTTAGGATTGTGTCATGCATTGTCCGATAAGCATCAAGGTGGAAGTTTGATTGTTGTGGATAATTTAGATTTGGAAAATGGCAAAACTGCAGAATTAAATAATATCATAAAAAAATTTAATTTTGATTCAGTATTGTTTGTTGATCAAAATAATCAAAGTGAAAAATTTAAAAGGGCTTGTAGTAATTTAATCAATATAGATGTTTTACCAGTAATGGGTTTAAACGTATATGATATTTTACGTCATAAAAATCTTGTTATTACTAAGCAAGCGCTTGTTGAAATTGAGGAGCGCTTACAATGAGAAAGACATCAGTTTATCAAGTATTGCTCTCTCCTGTAGTTTCTGAAAAATCAACATTACTTCAAGAGCAAAATAAATATATGTTTAATGTTGCGATTGTTGCGAATAAACAGCAAGTTAAAAAAGCTGTCGAAGAGATTTTCAAGGTTAAAGTAACAGGAGTTAATATTGCTAATCGACCAGGTAAGGTGAAACGTTTTCGTGGAATTATCGGTCAAAGAAGTGATAGAAAAATAGCAATAGTTACGTTAGAAAGTAATCAAACTATAGATTTAGCTGCAGGTATATAATATGAGTTTAAAAACTTATAATCCAACTACTCCAGGTCAGCGTCAACTGATTTTAATTGATAGATCGGAGTTATGGAAAGGCGATCCGTTTAAAAAACTTACTGAAGGTAAATCTTCTACTGGTGGTAGGAATAACTTAGGTCGTATTACTACTAGGCATAGAGGCGGTGGTCATAAAAAGCTTTACAGAATAATTGATTTCAAGCGTCAGAAGCTTGACGTTACTGCTGTAATAGAAAGAATAGAATATGATCCCAATAGAACTTGTTTTATCGCATTAGTTAAATATGAAGATGGAGAGCATGCGTATATTTTGGCTCCACAAAAGTTAGCTATTGGGGATAAAATTATTTCTAGCAAAAATGCTGATATTAAAATTGGTAACGCTATGCCATTATCAGGAATTCCGGTTGGTACTATGATCCATAATGTGGAACTTAGACCTGGTAAGGGTGGTCAGTTAGCTCGTGCTGCTGGTAGTTATGCTCAAATAGTTGGTAAAGATGCTGGATATGTGATGATTAAGTTAAGATCCGGTGAAGTTCGTATTATTAAAGCTGAGTGTATGGCAACTATTGGAGTTTTATCGAATCAAGATCATCAAAATACTAACCATGGTAAAGCCGGACGAAGCAGATGGTTGGGTGTAAGACCTACCGTTCGTGGTGTTGCTATGAATCCGATTGATCACCCGCATGGTGGTGGTGAAGGTAAAACTTCTGGTGGTAGACATCCTGTTTCACCATGGGGTAAAAAGACCAAAGGTAAGAAGACCAGAAGAAATAAGAGAACAAGTAAATTTATAATTCGTTCAAGACATCAGAATAGGGGTAAATAATGGCTAGATCAATAAGAAAAGGTCCGTTTGTTGATCCTTATGTGATCAAAAAGGTAAAGGCTGTTAAGGAGTCTGGTAAACTATCCACAGTTATTAAAACTTGGTCCAGACGTTCGGTTATATTACCAATGTTTGTTGGTTTAAATTTTGCTGTTCATAATGGTAAGAAGTTTATTCCAGTTCATGTGAAAGAGGAAATGGTTGGTTTCAAATTTGGTGAATTTGCACCTACAAGAACTTTCTATGGCCATGGTGCTGACAAGAAAGCAAAGAAAGGTTAGTTATGACTGATACATTAAGATTATCTAAAGCAAAATTAGGTGTGGTAAGAACCAGTCCGATTAAGCTTAATAATGTTGCTAAGCTTATTCGTGGATTAAAAGCAGATGCTGCTTTGTTGCAACTTAAGTTTTGTAAAAAACGTATTTCAACCGAAGTTAGAAAATGTTTACTTTCAGCAATTGCAAATGCTGAAAATAATCATGGTATGAACATCGATGATTTATATATTGACCGCATAGAGGTAGGAAAATCAATTCTTATGAAAAGATTTCGTGCTCGTGCTAGAGGTAAAGGTGCAAAAATCGAAAAATTCTTTAGCAATATAACCATTTTATTAAAAGAACGTAAGGCATAGGATAAATTATGGGTCAGAAGTGTAATCCAATAGGTGCTCGTTTAGGAATCAAAAAAGCTAACGGACAAGTTCGTAACTGGGATTTTGTTTTTTATTGCGCTGATAGAAATGAATATGCAAAAAGGCTACATGAAGCATTAAAAATCAGAAGCTTTTTGTTTACAAGATTGAAATCTGCAGGTGTAAGCAAGGTTGGTATCGAAGGTACGGCTGGTAAGCTTAAGGTAGATATTCATACATCGCGCCCTGGTGTGGTAATTGGTAAAAAAGGTTCTGATATTGATGTGATCAAAAAAGAGCTTGCCAAATTTACAAAAGATGATATTCATTTGAACATCGTTGAAGTTAGGAAGCCTGAAGTTGATGCAAATATTGTTGCTCAATCTATTGCTTATCAAATTGAAAAAAGGGTTTCTGTAAAAAGAGCTATGAAGTCTGCGATCCAGCAGGCGATGAAGTATAACGCTCTTGGAATCAAAGTTATAGTTTCTGGTCGCTTAGGTGGTGCAGAGATTGCAAGAACTGAGAGATATCATGAGGGTCGTGTACCTCTTCATACATTTAGAGCTGATGTGGATTATGCATTAGCTGAAGCTCACACTACTTACGGTGTAATTGGTGTTAAAGTTTGGATTTATAGATCTGATAATTATTAATAATTTAGGAAAAATGAGATGTTAGCTCCTAAAAAAACACGTTATAGAAAAGCCCATAAGGGAAGAATTCATGGTAATGCAAAGGGTGGCTTTTCTGTTAGTTTTGGTACTTTTGGTTTGAAAGCTTTACAGCCAGAAAGAATTACCGCTCGCCAAATTGAAGCGGCCAGAAGAGCAATTATGCGTTATATAAAGCGTTCGGGCAAATTATGGATAAGAATTTTCCCGGATATTCCTGTTTCTAAAAAGCCTGCAGAGGTGAGAATGGGAAGTGGTAAGGGTTCTCCAGAGTATTTCGTAGTAAGAGTTAAGCCTGGCAAGGTTTTGTTTGAGCTGGATGGTGTTAGTGAAGAATTGGCACGTGGTGCATTTGATAAAGCTTCTGCAAAACTTCCAATTAAAACAAAATTTGTTAAAGCTGTTGGAGAGGAAGTAAATGGCTAATAAAAAAATGCAAGAAATTAATTCTTGTGCAAAAGAGCAAATTCTTGAACAGCTTAAAATGGTTGACAAGGAAATGATGAATATTCGTTTTCAAAGAGTCACTTCGGAATTTAAAAATACTGCTCGCATAAGAGATTTAAAAAAACAAAAAGCTCGTTTGTTAACATTGTTTAATCAAAAATTTAAGCGGAGTAAATCCAGTGCCTAAACGCGTATTGACAGGTGTAGTGGTTAGTGATAAACCTAATAAAACAGCTGTAATTAAAGTTACTCGTCGTATTAAACATCCAATTTACAAAAAGACAGTAACAGTAACAAAAAAATATTCTGTACATGACGAAAATAATGAATGTCATATGGGTGACTTTGTGACATTTGAAGAGTCTTCTCCTATTTCTAAAACCAAGAAATGGAAAGTTACAAATATTGCTAAGTCAGAACAATAATTTGAATTTATAGTAGGTTTCTTATGATTCAGATGGGTACACGTCTTGAAGTTGCAGATAATTCTGGAGCTAGTGAGATTGAATGTATTAAAGTTTTAGGTGGCTCAAAAAAATATATTGCAGGTATTGGTGAAATTATCAAAGTATCTGTGAAAAAGGCTGCTCCTAGAACTAAGGTTAAAAAGGGTGAGATTTACTTTGCTGTAATAGTAAGGATAAAAAAAGAAATAAGAAGACCTGATGGGAGCTTTATCAAGTTTGATAAAAATGCTGCTGTATTGCTTAATAAGCAATATGAACCTATCGGAACTCGTATATTTGGCCCAGTAGTTAGAGAATTGCGTGCAGGTGGTTTTATGAAAATAATATCATTAGCCGAAGAGGTGTTATAATTATGAATAAATTTAAGAAAAACGATTTAATAGTAGTTATTACGGGCAAAGATCGTGGCAAAGAAGGTAAAATTCTTAAGGTTATACCTAAAGATAGTAAGGTGATTGTTGAGAATATTAACACGGTTACTAAACATGAAAAGCCAAGTTATTCATCAGCCGGTGGTAAAATAAAAAAGCCAATGCCGCTTGATTGGTCTAATGTTGCGCATAAAGATCCCAAGTCTGGTAAACCATCACGTGTTAAATTTGTAATACTTGATGGTGAGAAGAAAAGAGTTTTGGTCAAATCAGGTGAAAAGCTTGACTAAGTAATTTAGGTTAAAAATATGACTGCTAGTAAATTAAAAAACTATAAAGAAAAGTATAAAACTGAAGTTGTTAAAAAACTTCAAGAAAAGTTTAAATATACAAATGTAATGCAAATTCCAAAAATTGTTAAAATTGTAGTTAATATTGGATATGGGGAAGCTGCACAAAATTCAAAATTAATGGATAATGCAGTTAAAGATTTAACTTTAATAGCTGCTCAAAAACCAGTGGTTACTAAAGCAAGAAAGTCTATTGCTTCATTTAAGTTGCGTGAAAATATGCCGATTGGTTGTATGGTAACTTTGCGTGGTGATAAAATGTATAGTTTCTTAGAAAGGCTTGTGTTAGTTGCCTTACCAAGGGCAAGAGATTTTAAAGGATTTTCTAAAAAATCTTTTGATGGCCGTGGTAATTTAACAATTGGTGTTAAAGAGCAAATTATTTTCCCGGAAATTGATTACGATAAGATTGATAAAGTTAGAGGTTTAGATATTACCATCGTTACTACAGCTACTTCTAATGACGAAGGTTATGAGCTTTTAAAATTATTTAATATACCTTTTTATAACTAAAGAAGGAAGTTATGGCGAAACGTAGTGCTATTCAAAAAAATAATAAAAGAAAAAAACTATCCAATGGACAGTTTTTAAAAAGACAAAATTTACAACAACAATGTAAAGACGAGAATCTACCTCTTAGTGAACGTTTCGAAGCAGCGCAAAAACTTGCTGAGCTTCCAAGAGATGGCTCATATATTAGAGTTAGAAATCGTTGTGAAATAACAGGCAGACCAAGAGGTTTTTATAGAGATTTTAAAATGTCTCGTATTGCATTAAGATCACTTGCTAATCTTGGGTTGCTTACTGGTGTTAAAAAGGCAAGTTGGTAGGAGCGAATTATGTTAACTGATATTGTTGCAGATTCATTAACAAGAATTAGAAATGCTCAAATGGCAATGTTGTCATATGTTGAGATTTCATTCTCAACTTTTTTAGAAGAGATTATGGAAGTTCTTAAGGAATCTGGTTATATATCTGACTATGAAGTTATCGGTGAAGTTAAAAAGATTATTCGAATTAATCTTAAATATCATAACGGTAAATCTGTTATTTCTCAGATAAAAAGATGTTCCAAGCCTGGTAAAAGAGAGTATGTTCAAATTAAAAATTTACCAAAATACTTTAATGGCTTGGGTATATACATTTTATCTACGCCTAAGGGTGTTATGACTGATCATAAAGCTCGACATTTAAATGTTGGTGGCGAATTAATTTGTTGCGTATTCTAAGGTATAGTTATGTCAAGAATTGGAAAATTACCTGTTAATATACCTAATGGTGTTAATGTTACAGTAGATAAAAATAATTTAGTTACTGTTAAGGGACCTAGAGGTGAACTTTCTGCGGTTATTAATAAGCTTATAAATGTTACCTTGGAAGATAATAAAGTTATCGTATGGCCAAGAGATCTTGATGACATTAAAAATTTAAAGTCACTTGATCGTAAAGCAAAAAGCTTATGGGGTCTTTCAAGAACCTTAATTAGTAATATGATTAAAGGTGTAAGTGATGGCTTTACTAGAGAATTGGAAGTAAATGGTGTTGGTTTCCGTGTAGCTACTGATGGTAAAATATTAAGTCTAAGTCTTGGTTATAGCCATACTATTAAATATCAAGTTCCAAAAGGTATTGGCGTAACGGTAGTACAAAATAAAGTTACTATTGCTGGTATTTCAAAGCAAGAAGTTGGTTCAGTGGCCGCTAAGATTAGATCCTTTAAAGTTCCTGAGCCTTATAAAGGTAAGGGTATTAAATATTCTGATGAGACTATCTTAAGAAAAGAAGGCAAGAAAAAATAATATTAATAATTGGGTATCTATATGGTTAATCCAACATTACGTGCTGAAAGACGTAAGCAAAGAGAAAGAGCAAAAATTAGGCGAGTTTCTAAAAGACCGAGATTATCTGTTTTTGTTTCAAATAATCATACTTATGTTCAGATTATCGATGATCAAGAACATAAGACTTTAATATCTGCATCTACTGTTGAGACAGAGCTAGCCAAAGAGTTTTCAAATGCAAGAAATATTGACGCTGCATTTAAAATGGGTGAAATAATTGCAGAACGTGCTTTAAAAAATGGTATTACTAAAGTTGTGTTTGACAAAGGTGGTAAGCCATATCATGGTCGTATCAAGGCAATTGCTGAAGGTGCAAGAAACAAAAAATTAGATTTCTAAGGTATATTTATGGTGAGAATATCAAAGAAAGAGAAGCAGGTAACTGAATCAAATTTCAAAGAATATGCGGTTTCGTATAAAAGAGTAACTAAAGT
The DNA here is from genome assembly GCF_003932735.1 of Rickettsiales endosymbiont of Stachyamoeba lipophora. Lineage (NCBI taxonomy): Bacteria > Pseudomonadati > Pseudomonadota > Alphaproteobacteria > Rickettsiales > Rickettsiales endosymbiont of Stachyamoeba lipophora. The sequence goes on from NZ_CP033611.1 coordinate 1,053,433, forward strand.
AGTTAAGGGTGGCCGTAAATTTAGCTTAACTGCATTGTTTGTAGTTGGAGATCAGAAAGGCAATGTTGGTTTTGGACATGGTAAAGCTCCTGAAGTTGCTGATGCAAAGAAAAAAGCTATAAACCAAGCTAGAAAAAATATCGTAAGAGTGCCATTAAAAGAGAATCGTACTTTACATCATGATGTGATAGGGGTATATGGTGCTTCTCGTGTTATTCTGCGTTCAGCTCCTCCAGGTACTGGTATTATTGCTGGTGGTGAAGTACGTAAAGTATTAGCTGCACTTGGTGTGCAAGACGTAGTAGGAAAATCAACTGGTTCTAATAACGAAAATAATATTATTAGAGCAACCTTTGATGCATTATTAAAGCTAAGCTCACCTAAGCATATTGCTGAAAAAAGAAATAAAAAGGTAAGCGAAATCATTAGTAATCGTGAATCAACTGTAAATCATAAGAGTATTGAAAATGAAGTTGAAAATAACACAAATTAAAAGCGCTAATAGAAGACCTGAAGATCAACAAGTTACTCTTACTGCTTTAGGTTTAAAAATGAATAAATGTGCGGTTCATGAAGATACTTCTTCAATCAGGGGCATGATTTTTAAAGTTAAGCACTTGATTAAAGTTGAAGAAGTTAATAATAATTAAAATATAAAATAGAGTTAGATTATGGAATTACATCATCTTTTTCCTATGCCAGGTTCAGTTAAAAAAAGAAAGCTTCTCGGTAGAGGGATAGGTTCTGGTAAAGGTAAAACTTGTGGTAGAGGTACTAAAGGTCAAAAATCGCGTTCTGGTGTATCTATTAATGGATTCGAAGGTGGTCAAATGCCTATCCACAGAAGACTTCCTAAAAGAGGCTTTTCTAGTATCAACAAACAAGAATATCAATTAATTAATTTAGCTGATATTCAATATTTAGCAGATTCTGGTGTGATAAAAAAAGATAGTAATATTACCAGAGAGTTTTTACTTGAAATCGGATTGGTTAATAATTTAAGAACGCCTATTAAGCTCTTGGCTGATGGTGAATTAACTATAGCGCTTACATTTAATTTGGATGCTTACTCCAGTAAAGCTAAAGAGTTAATAACTGCAGCTGGTGGTCAAATAGCTTAATTTCTATATATAGATATGAAATCTTCACATTTAAATCATTTAAATTCTAATTATCTTGCTAGTATAAAGCAAATCCAGAAAAAAGTTTTTCTGGTTTTGCTTATGCTTATTGTATATCGGGTTGGTTGTTATATTCCTTTGCCGGGAATAGACGCCAAAGTTCTTGAATCACTTTTTCAAAAAAATCAAGCTGGTTTGCTTGGTATGTTTGATATGATTTCAGGTGGATCTTTAGGGCGTATGACCATTTTTGCTTTAGCAATTATGCCGTATATTACTGCTTCTATTATTATGCAGCTCTTATCGGTTGTAGTTAAAGATTTGGAAACTTTAAAAAAAGATGGCGAAGCGGGCCGTAGGAAAATAAGCCAATATACCCGTTATCTTACTATCTTATTATGTATAGTGCAGTCTTATGGTATATCGGTTGCTTTAGAAAACATGTCAACTGAGCTAGGTAGCTTGGTTTTGATTCCGGGTCCTTTATTTAAAATTATTACAATGACATCGTTAACTGCAGGAACCATCTTTTTGATGTGGTTAGCTGATAGAATCTCATTGCAAAACATTGGTAATGGAACTTCATTATTAATTTTTTCTGGAATAATTTCAGGCTTGCCAAATGGGATATTCAATTTATTTAACTTGGGTAAGACAGGAGCTGTTTCAGGATTGTCAATAATTTTTATAATTGCATTTGCTGCATTGTTGTTGACAGTGGTAGTTTGTTTTGAGAGATCCTCACGCAAACTTTTTGTACAATACCCTAAGCGCCAAGTTGGTAATAGAGTATATGGAGGGCAATCTTCATTTTTACCACTTAAGCTAAATCCAGCAGGTGTTATCCCTCCTATTTTTGCTAGTTCGTTGTTACTTTTTCCATTAACTATTGTAAATTTTAGCAATAAACAATTTGAATCGGAATGGTTAAACTGGTTAATTACTAATTTAGCCCATGGTAGGTTGTTATATATAGTATTATATACGCTGCTTATAGTATTTTTCTGTTTCTTTTATAGTACTATAACAATTAATCCTCAGGAAACTGCTGATAATTTGAAAAAAAATGGTGCTATTATACCTGGTAAAAAGCCTGGAGAAGCTACTGCAAAGTATATTGAATATATTGTTAATAGGATTACAGCTGTTGGTGCAGTATATTTGGTTTTAGTATGTTTGTTCCCAGAAATTTTAGTGTCTAATTTCTCTATTCCCTTTTATTTAGGGGGCACTAGCATTTTAATTGTTGTTAATGTCATTATGGATGGGTTTACTCAAATACAAACCCATCTATTTGTGGGTCAATATCATTCTTTAGTAAAGAAACACGAAAATAAGAAAAGGTAAAAATGATTATTGTTTTCTTAGGACCTCCTGGTTCAGGTAAAGGTACTCAGTCATCTATTTTATGTAAGAAATTTAATTTAAAGAAAATTTCTACAGGAGATATTTTTCGTGAATTATCTGTGCAAGATACTGCTCTTGCTCGTGAGGTAACGCAAGTTATGTCAAGTGGCGGTTTGATAGATGATAATTTGGTTACTAAAGTGTTAATTGATCATTTAGAAACTAAAAACTTACAAGATCATTATTTATTAGATGGTTTTCCTAGGACTTTAAAACAAGCTCTTTATTATGATAAATATCTTGTAGAAAAAAATAAAACAATTACTAAGGCTTTCTTTTTAGATGTGCCGGAGAGCTTGCTTGTGAATAGGGTAAGCTCGCGTATTACTTGTAGTAATTGTGGAGAGGTGTTTAATATCAATCAAAATATTAAACAATGTAGTAATTGCGGTTCTGAACAATTATCAATACGAAAAGATGATAATATTGAAATCGTACAGAAACGTATAGAAAACTATAAAGCTCAAACGCTGCCGATTATTGATTTTTATCATAATCGTAACCTGTTGGTTACTATAGATGGTTCGTTACCAATTAATATAGTAACTGAAGAAATTATTAGTCATATAAGTTTTGTTTAATTTTGTTGACTTGTAGCCTTTTTTTAATAGAATATGCAGTCATTGTTAAATTAATGAATTGTTAAGGAGATAATCGTGGCACGAATTGCCGGTGTTAACGTACCAACAAATAAAAGAGTAATTATTGCTCTTACCTATATCCATGGAATAGGAAGTGCTAGAGCTGCAACAATTTGTAAAGATTTGAAAATTGAGAATCTGAGAAGAATTAATCAGCTTACTGACCAAGAAATTATCGAAATACGAGAGTATATTGAGAAAAGCTTTATGGTTGAGGGTGACTTAAGACGTAAAGTAGCTATGGATATTAAGAAGCTAATTGATTTAGGTTCTTATCGTGGCGTAAGACATCGTAAGAGATTACCTGTTCGCGGTCAAAGAACTCATACTAATGCTCGTACTCGTAAAGGAAAAGCTAAGCCAATTGCTGGTAAGAAAAAATAGGTTTGTATGGTAAAGAAAGTTAAAAAAGAAAAGAAGTATGTTGCTGTAGGTAACGCATATGTTACTACCAGTTTTAACAATACTAAAATTACTATTACTGATACTAACGGTAATGTGATTGCATGGTGTTCTTCTGGAATTAATAAATTCAAAGGTGCAAAAAAGTCTACTCCTTTTGCTGCACAAACTAATGCCGAGATAGCATGTAAGAAAGCCAGGGATTTTGGACTTAAAAATATTATTTATTTATATATTAAAGGTCCTGGTGCAGGTAAAGAATCAGCAGCACGTGTTATATCGCAATATTTTAAAGTGCAATATATTAAGGAAATTACACCTGTTCCGCATAATGGATGCAGACCGCGTAAAAAACGTAGAGTGTAAATGAATTTATTTTATATTAAATAATAGGACTTAAGGCTATGTTTTTATTATCAAAAGCTTGGAACGATTTAATTAAGCCATCGTCTATTAATTACAATGCTAGTAAATATAATGCTAATATTGCAGATGTAGTTATTGAACCTTTGGAAAGAGGGTTTGGAATAACATTAGGTAATGCACTAAGAAGAGTATTGTTATCTTCTCTTCAAGGCTGTGCCGTTACAGCTGTTAAAATTGATGGTGTATTACATGAATTTTCTCCCATTCCTGGCGTTAAAGAAGATGCAACTGATGTTATTTTAAACTTGAAATCTTTAGTGATAAAAAATCATTCTAACGATAGAAAGAAATTACGTTTGTCTGTAACCGGTCCTTGTGAAGTAACTGCCTCGATGATTGAAACATCTGGAGATGTAGAAATTTTAAATCCGGATTTAGTAATCTGTAATTTAGACGTTAATGCCTCACTTAATATGGAAATTTACTGCACTAATGGTAAAGGTTATGTGACTGCAGCAAATAATAAAAAAGCAGATGATCCTATTGGATTAATAGCTGTTGATTCATTGTTTAGCCCAGTTAGGAAGGTAAACTATAAAATAGAAAATAGTCGTGTAGGCCAAGTAACTGACTATGATAAGCTTATTTTAAATGTTGAGACTAATGCTGCTATTGATCCCGAGACTGCTGTTGGGGTTGCAGCTAGAATTTTACAAGATCAATTTCAAGTGTTCATTAACTTCCAAGAGCAAGAAGTGGTTAAGCACGAAGAAGAAGAGCCTGAAATTAAAATTGATCCACGCTTACTTAAAAAGGTCGATGATCTTGAGTTGTCAGTTAGATCACAGAATTGTCTTAAAAATGAAAACATTGTTTATATTGGTGATTTGGTTAGAAAGACTGAAGGTGAGATGCTTAAAACTCCAAATTTTGGCCGTAAATCCTTAAATGAAATCAAAGAAGTATTAACTGCAATGGGTCTTAAATTTGGAATGGATGTACCAAATTGGCCTCCAGAAAATATTGAAGAATTATCCAAAAAATTTGAAGATCCATACAATTAATTAGGTTGTTGATATGAAACACAATAAAAATACAAAAAAACTTAATAGAACCTCTGCTCATCGTAAGGCTCTATTAAATAATTTAGTGCTTGCTCTGTTTGAACATGAGCAGATTAAAACTACTGTACCTAAGGCAAAATTTCTTAAACCATTTGCTGAGAAGTTAATTTCATTAGGTAGAATTGATACTTTGCACAATAGAAGAAAAGCTTTATCCGTGCTCAAAAATGAAATGTTAGTTAACAAGCTGTTTACAGTTTTTGCTGATCGTTATAAAACTCGCCCAGGTGGTTATACTAGGATTTTAAAAGCTGGATTTAGATACGGTGATATGGCTCCGGTAGCTTACATACAACTGGTAGATTCAGATAAGCTTGCACAAGCTTAGTTAAAAAAAGGGAGGTGACTCCCTTTTTTTATTTCTTACATTTCTTTTGTCTTATTATAATGGTTCCTAAAGCATAGCACAGTTATATAGCGTACTATACTTGCTATACTCTCCCAAAAATGATCGTGAATTTTAACCCTTTGTTTTCCAACCGGTTGATAAATATCTGCTCATTATATAAAACTTTGTAATTAAAAGAGTTATTTTAGGGCTTTTTGTTTAACTTTATTGTATTTAAGATATGTAATTAGTTAGTATAGATAGAATTGCATTAGCCGTATAGAACTAATCTTAACTTCAATTTTTGTTTGCTATAGTTTCAAGTTTTACTGTATTTCTTATTAAAAATTTATAATCTTCTATTAATTAATAATCTCATTTTGGTGCCAGCTTGACTATACATTATTTTAATATTATTTGGGTAACTGTGTAAAATACAAGAATAAAATCTATCGGTATTTTTGTAAATATTATTATGTTGCTATGCAACAGAGCGGCTAAAATTACTAGAATTCGTATGAGGGATATGGCTGCGTTTATTGCTGAAAAATGGGCTGGAACATTGGGTTAAAGTTGAAGATAAATTATTTTTGCACCCATATTTATTATGGTATAATTTTTTAAAGATAGATCGGAAATTAAAAGGGATGCTATAACTTTAGTAATTTCTAAAAAGATTGCTTCTGTGTTTCAAGGGTTGTGATCCAGGTTTTAGGCTTTAATAATAGGTTATGTAAGGTAAACTAATATGCGGCCAAGCTCATTTTCTTTAGTTGAGATTAATATATTTAGCTAAAAACGATGTTTTCCAGGATAGGTTTTTCTAGATTTGTTGTAATTTGCATATGTTGAAAAGCTCATGCATTTTAACTTTCCTGTCATCTTCTGAAAAAAATGTTATTACGTTGTTCTTTTATATTTGTTGGGTTGCTCATAACTACATCTTGTATATAGAGTTTGTATACCGTCTAAATTTTAACTATCACTACCTTAATTAATCTGCCAATTTATATAATAATTGTTTAAGATAGACTTGGCTGTGTATCTTGATTAACTTCAAATTCTATTTTGTCTTGCAAGTTATTTAAATTAGGAACAAGTGAATATATCTATATTTAGAGATGATAATAGAATATAGTAAGCAGTAATGAAATAAATTATTGAGAAACAATTTACTTCAGCTAATGTAGCTCGTTCTTCTATATCTCTTGAGTATGCAATGAGCCTAATTATAGAGTGAGCACAACAGAGTGAATCTCTTGACTGCTAAATATATCTGGATTAGCTTATCAACATTAGTGGTTTGTAAATAAATATAAAAGTTATTAATATGATGAAGAAAAAAAGTAAATTAATATTACCATGTATTAGTTTTGGGATAATGTTTGTAATTTTAATTTTTTTAGGTGCCTGGCAGTTAAAACGGCTGGATTATAAAGAACATCTTATACAAGGAATTCAAGCAAAAACAGATCTTCCAATAATGGAAATTAGCTGCAAAGATTTAGAGCGTAATTTTAATCAAGATTCGTTTTATCGCAAAATTAAAATCAACGGCCATTATGATAATTCAGAGAATCTATTTGTTTATGCGGGACCTATGGCTATTAGAGGTAAACCTGGGTATTTTATGCTAAGTAAATTTATATGTGATGATGGCACTAATCTGCTTGTTAATCAGGGATGGGTTGAAACTTCACATTTAAATAGTTATAAAAATAATGACCCAGCGGTAAATGTAAATTTAAATGCAACAATAATGCCATCAGAAAAACCAGGGACTTTTACTCCAGAAAATGAATTAAACAAAAATATCTGGTATTATATTGATATTAAACAGGCAGCAAAACATTGGAAAACAGATTTTTCTAATTTTTATCTAATGCGCTCGTATGAAAATAGTATTTATCCTATCGGCAAAAACCCTTCCCCTAATTTAAAAAATAATCATCTGTCTTATGCCATTACCTGGTTTAGTTTAGCTATAATTTTAGCGGGTATATTTTATTTTAGATTTATTTCCTCCCCTAGATCATCATAAATTATATCTTTTATTGCGTGGATTTAGTTCATGTAATAACTATGTTAGCGTATGAACTCTTGTGAGATTGTTTGATATTAACAAAAAATATATAATCATAAATATGACCCAATTTGTGCTTAAATCTTTATTGGTAATAGTTAGAATAAATTTTTGCGAAGCTGATATGTTATATAAAACCAGTAATAGCAAATACTATGAAAAATAAACTTGGATTCTGTATGCCCACTATGATGATTAAAGCTACTGAGTAAAGTGTAACCCTTGCATCATGTTAGCAAGCAAGGTAACAAACTTTGTAAGTTTAAATAGTACATAGTATAATTGGCTTAATAAATAGTTGATCAAGGGCTGAATAATCGGTCCTTTATCGTTTAATATCAATTTACTAGTGCTTGAGAAATAAAGATTAGTTCGTTATTCATCAAGAATGAGCTTAGTTTGAAATGGTAATAAAATTTTTTTTAAAATTATTATAGTTGTTTTAAGTTTATCAGCTAGAGGTTAATAAATTTTTGAAAAATACAAAGCTAACTATAAATTTCAATCGACAAAATATCGTGTGGTGTGGTTATATTCGAGCTGGTAAGCAAATAACGAAATAATTTAAATTTTTGCAATATAGTCATGATAAATCATAGTGTTTTATACTGTTTAATTTTTCTTGAGGGTTATATTGTATTATCCATAGAGCTTTTAGCTATAAGATTGCTCATCCCTTTTGTGGGAGGAGGAATTGAAGTGATTTCTATAATAATTAGCAGTATTTTGCTTCCTCTAGCCTGTGGTTATTATTACGCTGGCAATTTAGGCTCTAAGCAAAGACATTTATCTATACGGCGTATTTTACTGCGAAACTTGTTTGTAGCTTTAATTTTTTGTACTTTAGGCCTGTCATACATAATTCAAAGTCTATTTTTCCTTAGTATTGATTTAATAGGAATTAAAAATCATATTTTACAAACCGTAATATTCTCTATGCTTTTTTTAGTATTGCCAACTTTCTTGTTAGGACAAATTATTCCGTTAGTTAGTAATTATTTTAATACTCAAAAACTCGGTGTAGTGGCAGGAAGAATTTTATTCTTTTCAACTACCGGGTCGTTTGCTGGGTCTATTTTAACTACTGTCGTATTGATGATGATTATAGGGGTCAATAATACGGTTATATTAGTAATGGGGCTTATGTTGTTATTAATTATAATGCTCAGTCGAAGAATTTATAATTTAACAGTGATATATTCTATAATAGTATGTGCTATTGGAGTGATGCTTAATCATACGAGTGTATTTCGTAATGCAAATATTGTATCTAACAACGCCTACAATATGATCAGCATTACACATGATGAGATTAATGATATTAGTAATATGTATATTAATCATTCCAATTCATCACGTTTTAGCTCTGAAAATGCAAACAAATTTAAATATATAGCCTACATAGAAGATAATTTTATAAAACCCATCCTTGCAGGTAAACAAAAAAGAATATTAGTTATTGGGGCAGGAGGGTTTACACTAGGATATGAAGATAATAAAAATTTATATAGTTTTGTAGATATTGACCCTGATCTTAAGAAGGTTGCAGAAGAGCATTTTTTACCTCATAAAATGGGGCCTAATAAGAAATTTATATCAATATCCGCAAGGTCATTTCTTAGAAAAAATATAGATAAGTTTGATTTGGTTATTTTGGATGTATATTCGCACGCAATTTCGGTTCCTCAAGAATGCCTTACTAAAGAATATTTTGAACAAGTAAAAAATATAATAGCAGAGGATGGTATTTTAGTTGCTAATGTAATTGCACAACCTAATTTTAAAGATAAGTATAGTCTTCGCGTACACAACACTCTTAGCTCTGTATTTAATCCTCACTCTAGACAAATAATACAAAACTTTGACCCTTGGGATAAAAATAATTCCCGAGCTACTAATAATGTATATATTTATTTTAATAATAAAGAAATAGATAACCAAATTTATACTGATAACAAAAATACAGCTGCTATTGATAAATAGCTCGGTTACACTATTTTTGTAAGATTTTATCCCTCTCTTATATTCCTAAACTTATTATTTCTAGGCATACCCAGCGGAGCCATTCTACCAACTGATGCCCTATTACCAGTGTAAGGAGTGAGGTCTGTTAAGGTTTTATTGCCGTATTTAAGCCCTTCCTGTTGATTAAAAATAGTAATATCACTAATATTGCCATCTTTATATTTTTGTAAGGTTACCCCTTGGCCTTTACGCATAACCGGAATTTGGGTAATTGGGAAGATTAGCAGCTTTCTGTTTTGCCCGATCACTGCGACCATATCTCCCTTAATAATTTGTACAAAAATAAGCTTATCTTCTCCTGAAATATCAGCAATTTGCTTACCATTTTTAGTTTGGGCAATTACATTACTCATTTCAGTAATAAAGCCTTTGTTGTTACTACTGGCTAAGAGAATTTTGTGTTCCGGATTATATTCAAAAATTTCTAAAATGTCATCCTCCGGTACAAGATCGAGAATTATTCTAATAGGTTCGCCGGCACCTTTGCCGCTAGGGATCTTATCGGCATTTAAAGTAAAAAATTTACCTTTTAAGGAGCTTACAATAATTTTTTCAGTATTATGAGTTGGTAAAATAAATTTTACATTGTCACCATCTTTAAAGTTATTATCACTGATCTCGCTTTGATGCCCTTTTAATGACTTTAACCAACCTTTTTGGGAAATGATTACAGTAATTGGCTCTTTTTCAATAAAAGCATCGATGTTAATATTAACAACTTTAAGTTCTTGATCGATTATTTCGGTTCTTCTGTTGCTTAAAGCAGGGTTTTTCTCAAAGTTAGTTTTCAGTTCTTTAATTTCTTTGTTTAAAACTTTTTCTAGTTTTTTAGTATCATTTAAGATTGATTCTAATTCTTGTTTTTCACTATTTAAGCTATCTTGCTCTTTTTTGATCTCAATTTCCTCAAGCTTTCTTAAGGACCGTAAGCGGATATTTAAAATAGCTTCTGCTTGTTTCTCGGTAATGCTGAAGGTTTTAATGAGTTCAGCTTTTGGTTCGTCACTCTCACGAATGATTTTAATGACGTGATCAATATTTAAATGAGCAATTAATAATCCGGCTAAAGTCTCTAGCCTATCATTAATATTGCGGAGGCGGAATTGGGATCTTTTGGTAATAATTTCTCGTCTAAATTTTAAAAACTCACTAAGCACTTCCTTAAGTGACATAACTCTTGGTGCAAGATTTGGATCAAGCACGTTTAAATTTAAATTAAATCTGGTCTCAAGTTCAGTCAGTTTATACAAAGACTCCATTAGTAACTCGGCATCTACCCCTTTATTTTTAGGTTCAATTATAATCCTAATATCTTCGGTAGATTCATCTCGAATATTACCAATTAAAGCTAACCTTTTATCTTTGAGTAGATCTGCTAGCTTTTCAATCAACCTGGATTTGTTTACTTGATAAGGAATTTCAGTAATAATAATTTGATACATATTATGGGATAAATTTTCTATTTCCCAACGAGCCCTAATTTTAAAGCTTCCCTTGCCAGTTTTGTATGTCTCAGTAATTGATTGCCTGGTTTCATACATAAGTCCACCAGTAGGAAAATCTGGACCAATTATAAAGTTGGTCAATTGCTCATGACTAATTTCGGCATTATGGCTTAAGGCTATTAGTGCATCACAAATTTCTAGAATATTATGGGGTGGAATACTTGTGGCCATACCAACAGCGATACCTTCGGATCCATTGGCAAGTAAATTTGGAAATAAAGCAGGCAAAACCTCAGGTTCTTGGTCGCTACCGTCATAATTTGGTCTAAACCCTACAGTTTCATTTTCTAGGTCGGCAAGCAGTAAGGTTGAAGTGTAGGTTAATTTTGATTCAGTATAACGCATGGCTGCAGCGTTATCGCCATCAATTGAACCAAAGTTCCCTTGGCCTTCTATCAGCGGATATCTTAATGAAAAATCTTGAGCAAGTCTTACTAACGTATCATAAACGGCAGCGTCACCATGAGGATGGAATTTACCTATTACATCACCCACTACACGGGCGCATTTTTTAAAGCCTGATTTAGGATCAAGCTTGAGTTCGTGCATAGCGTAAAGCAACCTTCTATGCACCGGTTTTAGACCATCTCTTACATCAGGTAATGAGCGCGACATAATAGTGGAAAGTGCATAAGATAAATAACGGCTGCTTAGTGCGTTACTAAAACTTTCATTTTCAATAGTTTCTTTATTTTCTGGATCCATGGATATAAAACTCAATTAATACGGAACTGTAGCGTGTGACTAATTTATAGGCTAAAAGCAAGTATTTCAATATTATACTTACATATTATGCTTGATTAAAATAAAATGATTTAAAATTTGTTGAAGATAATGTTTAAAAATTGAAGGTTTGGTTAATTCACGATTGCGATATAAAAATTTTTCTATAAAAAAACTATTTACTTTAAGCATCTCTACTAATGAGCTTGCTGAATGATCACCTTGCAAAAATTGTGGCATAGTAAATAATTTATCTTGATAGGGATCTCCTGCTTGCTTAGAAACCGCGCGCCCAGTTTTAGGAGAAAGATAAATTAATTCTTCTTTGCTGCCGCTAGCTGCACATTCGGTATAATCTAGCCTATAACCGCTGATTGATAGATAAGTTAATAACAGCATATTTAATTCTAACAAAGGAGAAGTGCTATTTTTTATTTTAGCAATAAAATCTTGAATTTGCATATAAATTTTGGGTTCTGGTTGGTATAATGGGGTGGTTTCATTAACTAAATTTAAAGAACAAAGCAATATGTTTAACAATAGTGAATTATCAAAAAATTCAATATCCAATGCTTGCTGCAATTCTAGCTTGATAAAAGTAAGTTTGTGACCTTGTTTTATTTTAAAGTTGGCCACCACCTCATTGCCAATAGAGGCAATAAACTTATTCTTGTTAGCATACCGATATAGAGTACTAATCAGACCATGCTCTTTGGTAAAAATATTAAGTACAAAAGAATGTTCTCCGTAACATTTTTTGCTTAAAATAATGCCTTCATCGTTTAAATTCATATTGGTTTTTCGGCTGTAAGCTGGTCAAGAGATTTTCTAATTTTTGGGTCTTTCCAGTTTACCGTACCTGGTAGTATTTCTATAATATTATAATTTTTATCAACAATGAAACTAAAAGGTAGCGATTTAATTAACATTTTCTTAAAAAGTGCATTTTTAGGATCTACAAAAATTTCTAGATGTTTGATATTATACTTTTTATAATAGTCTTTGATAATTTCTAAATCTTTAAAGTCTTCTGAGATTGCTATCACTTTAAGCGGTTTTTTGCGATAATCTTTTTGAAGTTGATCTAATTCTTGTAACTCAAGATAGCTTGGTTGAAACCAGGTAGCCCAAAAATGAACTATTAGCACATTTTCATCATATTTTTCAAAATTAATTTGTTCATTTTTAGCAGTTAAAAAGCTGCTTTCGCTATCAAGCTTATCAGCATGTGCTATTAGGCTTAGGTTTAAGGTTAACAAAAATATCGCTAGTTTTGCAATAAGCATATTGACAATTTTCATAAAATCTTTCATAACCTCTGTATCAATTGTGGCTGGGTAGCTCAGTGGTAGAGCAGGGGAATCATAATCCCTTGGTCGGGGGTTCAAATCCCTCCCTAGCCACCAATTTTATTCAGTTTCTCTAGTGAGTTCCTCAGCAATCTGCACTGCATTTAGAGCGGCACCTTTGCGGATATTATCACCTACAATCCACATGTTTAAACCATAATCAACTGATTCATCAATTCTGATTCTTGAAATCATTATTTCATCGCTTTTTACAATTTCCATGGGTGTGGTGAAATCATCTTCGTCAACTAGCACTCCAGGGGCTGTAGTTAATGCATTTTTAGCTTTATCTAAATCGATCTTATCATGAAACTCTACATTAAGTGATATAGAGTGTCCAATAAACACCGGTACTCTAACGCAGGTAGCAGTGACTTTAATATTTCCACCTAATACCTTCCTGGTTTCTTCTACAATTTTTTGCTCTTCTTCAGTAGCGCCGTTCGGTAAATAATCACCAATTTTAGCAAGAATATTAAAGGCAATTTGTTTTTCAAATATTTTATGTTCGGCTTGTTGATACATTATAGTAGATTTAGTTTGGTTGAATAATTCATCCATGGCTTTTTTGCCGGCACCAGAAACAGATTGATAAGTTGAAATTACAATCCTTTTAATTTTAGCAAGATTCATTAATGGTTTTAAAGCAAGCACAATCGGTATCACCACACAATTTGGATTGGCTATTAATTTTTCATTGCCTAATGCGTCTAAGTTAACTTCTGGAACAATTAAAGGAATATTATGTTCCATTCTAAAGGCAGAACTGTTATCAATTACAAAGCAGCCAGCTTGCGCAGCCTTTTCAGCATAATTCTTTGAAACATTACTTCCTGCAGAAAATAGTGCAATATCAACTTTACTAAAATCAAAATCTTCAAGTGATTCTACTTTTAAAATTTCAACCTCTCCAAAACTTACGTCTTTACCGGCGGACCTTCTTGAAGCCACTGCATAAACCTTTTCTACTGGGAATTCTCTTTCGCTTAGTAAAGCAAGCATTTCTCTTCCTACAGCGCCAGTTGCACCTACTATTGCTACATTATATTTTTGCACTTTTAACCTGTTGTTTATAATTATTATAGAGGTACATTAATATTTTAGTTTGAATATGCAATTATAAAGATCTAAAATATTAAAAAATAACCTATTAACAAAATATTATGCGCCGAATGTGGTCTTGTATAATTAAGTTTCTCCTTCCAATGCTTGTTTTAAATATTGAGCTTTATGCGCAGAACTTAAATTATTATAATATATTTGATTTTAAAGTTACGCTGCTTGATGGTAAAGAGCTTGATCTGGAAACTGAAAAAGGAAAAGTATTATTAATTATAAACGTGCCTGCAAAATGCGGGTTTACCGGACAATTGCAGCAGCTGGAACAAGTGTGGCAGCAGTATAAAGATAGGGGGTTGTTAATGATTGCTATTCCTTCAAATGATTTTAATGATAAGCAAGCATCAACTAATAAAGTGGATGATAAAGAATGTAAGCTTGATCAAATTGCTACTTTTCCAATAGCAGCGCCGTCTAAAGTTATTGGAGATAATGCTCATCCAATTTATCAATGGCTTAAAGCTAGTAGGGGTATGGCAAGTATACCTGAAAATGATTATTTCAAAGTTATAATAGATTCTGATGGAGAGATAAAGGAAACCTATGGTAACAATATCTCTATCCTTTCGTCTAGTATAATCAAATCTATAGAAAATAGCATATCTAGAATTATCCCAAATTACTAGCGTTTATGGCTTTTGATAATTTTTAATTTAATCAGGCCAATACTTAGTAAGTAAAACCAAAGATAGGCAATTAAGATTGAAGCAATGCTATCGCTTAACCAGTGAAGACCTGCGAATAATCGATTGAAAATCAATATGGTAGTGATGAAAACTACTATTCCTTTAAGTAATTTTTCTTTAGTTAAGCTGGTACAAGCTAAGTACCAATAAGTGGTAGCTAAAGCATGGCCGCTTGGCATTGAACTGCGGGAAAATTGTCTAAATTCAAATTGGGGAAAGAATTGCTTTAGCTCTACAAAATTGCCAATTGCCAAGCTGGGTGATGGCCTAAGAAAAACCTTTTCAATTTGATAATGTGCAAACATAATTGCAAATTGTAGCCAAATACTAGCTAAAATAACAAACCTTAAGGCATTCCATGGTTCTTTGGATCTGGCAATTATTACACCGAGTATTGACAACATTACCACCATATTAAGGTATTTTTCTCGCGGGTGATTAAGAATTGCCCAAAAGGATCCGTGAATATTATTTAAAGCTAATGACTTATTAAGAATGGTAAAAACCGGTAGGTCTAAAAAGGTTAAACTAATAATCAGCAATATACTAAGCAAAAAGTAATGTAATAAAAACTTCTTTAAACAAATTTGTTCCATGATCCTATTCATATTATAAGTGGTATTTTAAGCCTAAGCTATTTAGCCAAATGTGAGGTGTAAAGTAAATGCCTGAAGCTTGTAATTTCTGCTAAATAAGCTGTCTTAAATAATTTTATGAGTATTTGTATATAATATAACTTAGATTATAGCAACATTGGGATGAAAATTAGCTGATCTTGTTTTTATATAAGTATTAGTTAGCACGGTTGCTTTAATCCTACGATGAATAGATATAAACTGCTAATTCTATAATTAGATTTGCCTTGCGTTAAATACTAATATATAAATTTATTTTATTATAATAATATTCATTAAAAAAACTAATGTAAATTAATGATCTTTAGAAATAATCGGTATAGTCTCAGTAAGAACTATTTATATTTTACTACTGCTATTAGCTTAATTATTTTGATGTTTTATTTGTGGGTTGGTTGGCTCAACTACAATAAAATTAAAAGTGATTATCGTAATGAATTGCAGTCGGAGTTATATGCTATTGATGCTGAAATCATTAGAGCATTAGATTATATTTCCTATCTGTCTATCTTTATTGAAAATCAGGTAAAACATTATAATAGCGGTTTAAAGAATGAGGCTGAGTTAGCAGATTTAGCCAAATTATTTGTTAAGTTGGATTATGATTATCGTAAACTGAATCTGCCTCCCATTTCACGATTTACCTGGGTAAATCCAAATAGAGAAATTATTATTAATAGCCAGTTGGGTTTGCTAAGCAAAGATAAAATTGTAAGCTTGGCTCATAGAAAAAGTATTTATTTTGCGCGTAAAAATCCATCTAAAGTAGTGGTGGATGAACCATCTTATGGTACCCTTTCTAAGATTTATTTGTTGCCGGTGGTGAAGGCGGTATGCGATAATATTACCGGGGAGTTGATTGGCTATATTAATATTGGGTTATCAATCGGAGGGCTATCTAAGTATTTTGAAGGTTCAATGAATACTAAAGAAATTTCCTATATTATATTTACTGAAAGCGGTACGGTTATCACCCAATCGTCCAAGCATAAAATTAAAGTTCCCAAAACATTTTTTATAGAGGAATTTGCAAATGGCATTCCTAAAAAGCTGAAATTTAATGGGGTTGAGTACGCAGCTGTTTATAAGTCATCCAAATATCCAGTAATTATTGCTGTAGGATACTATCCTTCAGTTATATGGGCTGATATTAAAAACAGTTTAAGTCTGCAGATAGCTCCTTTTATATTAATGTGTATTTTGTTTATTGTCATTCTTTATGAATTTCGTAACCGCTTATTTAAGCCGCTGTTTAATTTAACTAAATGTGCGGATGAAATTTCTAGAGGGAATTTAGATGTAGAAATTCCGCAATTAGAAGTAATTGAGCTAGATAACTTTGCTACCCAGCTTGGTAAAATTAAAAGTTATATTAATGAAATTATTGAGATTGAAAATCAACTACGGTTTGCCAAGCTAGAGGCAGACCGAGCTAATAATGCAAAATCCCAGTTTTTAGCTAATATGAGTCACGAACTTAGAACACCGCTTTTTACGGTTACGGGTTATGCTGAAGCCATTAAAGAACAAATTTATGGCCCGGTTGGGCAGGAATATTTAATTGCTTCAGATAATATACTTTATGCAGGCCGCCATTTACTTACCTTAATTAATGATATTTTAGATTTATCTAAAGCTGAAGCTGGTAGTATGGAATTGCATGAAGATTATATTGATGTAGTAAAAAACATTACTGGGTGTCTGCAATTTATTTTGCAAATGGCAAATAAGAAAAATATTAAAGTGATTAACCAATCAGATGAAATGTTACCTCTTTTATATGCGGATGAGCTAAGATTTAGGCAAATTATTTTAAATATTATCTCTAATGCAATTAAATTTACAGACACAAATGGGTTAATAACTATTAACACTTTTATAGATAATAATAGCCAGCTGAAAATTTTAATTAAAGATAATGGGGTGGGCGTAGATGAAGGTGAGATACCACTGATATTATCAGAATTTGGTCAGGCCCGTAATGCTTATTTACGTACGGATTATCAAGGCACGGGGCTGGGATTACCTCTTGCTATTAAATTTACCAAGATGCATGGTGGCCAATTAGATTTTCATTCGGAAGTTGGTAAAGGAACTGAGGTTATAATTACTTTCCCTGCTTTCCGTTTAAAAAGAGAGTGTGAGAATAATGAACAGCTTAGGATAGTTTAGCTTAGTTATTAGCTAGGATGCATGTAATAAGCTGTGAATCCCTATAATTTTTTATCATTAAGTTTAACGTATTGCGGTAGGTTTTGTCTGAAGGGTTTTAAATCAAATTTTGAGAAATATCTGTTTCATTTTTCTTAGAACATATACGGTATGCCTCTCGGCCCAGCTATTTTTTTGATTGCTATGCCATTCCCTGGCAATTAATTCAAAAGAGTTATCAGAGTTTAATTGTTGCTGAACTTTTTCTTCCTTTTTAACTACCGAAGGATCAATATTATTTACAGGCTGCCTTTTGGCTTGCAGGCTCTTTTCTCTTTACCACCAAAGCGATATTTCAAACGCCAATACTTGCTGCTACTCGGCATAACCTCAAGGTATAATCCCTTCTCATCGGACAGTTTACGGGCTTTATCGCTAGGTTTAGCATGTATCCGTTAGCATGGGGGCATCTCCATTAATGCGGAGGAATTGTTGCCCCCAATTATGGCCCCAAATACCCCCGGATGTTAATATACTATGTTGGATATTATTGGACGATGATTTAACTCAAAAGGCGCTTTTTATCAAGGGTTTCTGGATTATATTGGACTTTGTAAGATATGAAGCTGGCGGTGGGGTGGCGTTCATATTATAGGTGAAGTAGCTTGATTTCCCTAAGGTTGTTATTTAGGTTATTTACAAGGTACCCTCAAAAGTACCCACAGAAGATTTTTTGTATTACAGGTTCTTGCTGATTTTTGTAAAAATTTATCTGCTAGTGTTCTTATAGTCTTATATGAAAATTGCTATAATAAATATTTGTTTGAAATATTTTCTCTCTAAATTATAAGTTAATAATCTAAACTGATAAAGCTTATAAAAAACAATGGAAGAAGCAAAAAAGATAAAAAAGTATAAGAAATTTAAATCCCTAAAATATCCATTCGGTTTTGATAAAAATGAAGAAATCTTTTATCCATGGGTTTGGGATAAAGTACAAAAGAAGAAACTTCCAAATGATAAAATTCAAACAGGCAATAAATGCAATTTAACATATAAAAATGTAAAGCTATCTTATGCTAAAAACTCTGAAACACCTCATTTTAAATCTCAAAAAGGAGAAAACATAAATCAAGAAAATCAAGCTTCGATAAATATGAGTGCTTCTCACTATTTAACCCAGTTGTTAGTTCAGAAAAAAAAGGAAGTACCAATACCAAGCACACAAAGATATTTAATTAATCAAAATATTTTGAATAACTGGTTATATGACGGGCATAAAATATTTCATAGAAAGAATAAAGCAAAAGAATACTATAATTTCAAGGAATTTATTTTAGAGCAAACTAAGTTTAATGAGCAAAAAGATTATAAACATAATCTTTTAGAGATAGATTATGGTGGAGAATATTTTGGCATCCATAGTATAGAGATCAATATTTCAGGTGCTAATTTAATTGATAATGCAGTAAATCATGATCTCATAAAAAATAAATTAACTCATGATCAAGAGGTGACTTCATTTAGAAAAAAAGTATTCGATATAGTTGCTTATGATATTAATATAGAACCTATACTCATAATAGAAATTATTGTTAATTCTGATATTACGGAAGAGAAATATGAATTAATGAAAATGATTGATATTCCAAGTATTAAGGTTAATATTAAGGAGCTTGATCCATATGATCCCGAGACGGCTTACCCATTAACACATGATAATAGCTCGTGGGTCCATAATCCTAAATTCGAAAATGAAATAAATTTATTATCCCAAATAGCGCAGATACAATTAGCGAAAAATTACGAGATTTATCTCAAAGAGCAGAAGGAAAAGCTTAGTTTATTATTCATACCAGAAGTGCAAGATTATACTAATCTGGCATCCCAAATTACTGAAGTTATTCAAATAAAAGAGCAATCATTAGAACCAACTTTTCAACCTACTGTAGATCGAGCTAAATTATCTATCTTTCAAAGACTCATATCTTTTCTGAAATATAATTGGTTTAAAATAAGATGGTAAGATAAATTAAATTATCAAAAAGCATCCTCCATTGATGTTGCGCTTCTTAATTTTTCATATGTTGTATATCTATGTCCCTGTGAAGCCTTAACCCTACCATTAGGAACCAACCTTAGTGGTTTAATTTCTTGGGGAGCTTCAGAAAAATATACAATATATTTGTCGGTATCTTTGTAAGGTTTAATAGACTGTATTTTTGCAATATGAGTTATAGCCGAAATAGGTGCAACCTGATACAGCGCAAGGTATTTGAGATTTGGTATTATAGCAGCACTAATTCTTAAAGCCCACCAACAATGTTGCTTAATAAAAACTTCCTCTACTCCCCATGGTTTTGCCGAAGCAACAATTGTATCAATATCACTCACCGCAATATCTTGTTTAGACAATTTAAGCGATTGCTGAATTTCCTCTAAAAACGGTGTGAACTTATAAATACATTCGTTCTTAGAATTTTTAAACCTTTCAAGAGTAATAACCTCTATAGGAAAATTAAATTTATTTTTTAAAACGGCCGCAAGCTTATCATGAATTTGATCAATTATTACAAGTATGCAAAACTCCTGCCCAAAAATAAGATGCTCAAGCATTCTATCAATATTAGGAAAGTTGGAATTTCTAAGATAATTTTGACAAATTTCATTTATCTCTTTATCGCTCTCAATAGTTTCTCTAAGAATTTTCTTAACTAAAAGCCCATCATCTTCATATGATAAATTAATTCTCAACAATTGAGAGGCAATGTGCCTTATAGAATCATGTGACGCCAGTTCAACTTCAACAACATACAGCCTTGGTTTATTAGGGCTACTAAAGTCTAACAAATACCCATCAGGAATACTTTGATGTTGATTTTTCTTACCCAAACGCTTTTTAATATTAAGATAAATGTGGTCCTTACCAAAAAGTTTATTGCGAACTTCCCATACAGCTTCCTCAAGCTCTGTTTCTAAAGAAAAAGGAAATTCATAGTATTCATGTTTATTATTCCAGAGCATTATTTCCTCACACTATCTTCAACAATCCTAATTTCCTCATCTGTAAGACCGTAGAGTTTGTAGACTATGGCATTTATTTCTTTGTCGGTTGCTTCAATCTGCCTTTGAATTTTGGTTTTGTCATTGGGGTTATTGGTGGATAGAAGCTTCTTATTCAGCTCAAGCATATTTTCTGCAAGTGAGGATAGTTTATCATGAATGGCTTTGTCTGGTTTTTTGGATAGGTCGAGTTTTGGGATTGGGAAAGCCTCTAAATATCTGTTTTGAAATCTAAAATATCCACCACGTAATGTATGTGCAGTTTGCGCAATGAAAAACTTCAATATACTAGAATTAAGTAAACCCAAGTAAAATAATTTTGATCCCATACTATCCGTTATAGAAATAGTATATACTGTAGTAGTATGGTACATTGTACCATCAGCATCGAATGTTAAATTTGGTGAATTTGCAATTTCAGGAGTCATGATTTTAGGTGTAGCAAACTCTACTAAATTTTTAGGATAAATATACGCATAAAAATTCTCATGCTTCATCCTACTATTTTCACGTTTCTCCAGCTCGTCTTTATTTTCTAGTAGATATTGCCATCCGAGGGGATAATTAGCTTTCAAGTAATCTTGCGACATTAAATTTGCTTTGCCATTTTCAAGAAGGTATGGAAATATCACAACATTTTTAGGTGATGGTTTACTGTATCTTTTAACATCCTTACCCATCAAAAATGGTTTTATTAAATCATTTTCAATTTCTATTTCTTTATCTAAGGATTTTGAATAACACGTTGAGGTATGTTTAGATTGCTTTATTAACTCTAAAACATAAATTTTATCAGCGCTTGTTTGTAACCCAACAAATATCTTTCTAGTAACATCTTTAAGCCTTAGTGGTAATTTAGAGATTGTATCTAATACTTTTTGCTTATCATTGGATAAAAAATGCCAATTATTATCAACTTCAGGCTGGTTTAGTGAAATAAAATTTTTATTTAAGGTTTTATCATTTTTAATATTTAGGGCAATATCTGATTCTAGTATTGCATAGTCAAACTTTTTATTAAATGCTTTTTTAAGGATAGTAATAGCGGTATAGGTAGTTGCTCCATCAAATATTTGAGCACTACCGAAACTAACAATTTTGTGCAAAGCTTTATTACTCGCTAAGTAGTTTCTTAGCTTTTGCCCCATTTCAGATTGGAAAAATTTATGAGGCTGGATAAAGCCTAAGTAGCCTTTAGATTTAAGCAAGCTGAACCCTTTTTCATTAAATAAAATGTATATATCAAAGTTTTTATCAGCAGACATATATTCGGATTTAAAGTAAGCTACTGAACTGCCAAACATTTCCTGTAAAGTTTGAATACGTGCATACGGCGGATTTCCCACTACTGCATCAAAACCGCCATCTTTGAATACCAGAGGAAACTCGCTTTGCCAGTCAAACGGGTTTACGCGTGTCTTTTCTTCTTCTGATTGATTTGGATATTTACTATAAAAATCTGTTCCTACTAAAGAATTACCGCATTTTATATTATCCCCTAAATCAGGTAATGCTCTTTCTTTAAATAACTTAAGCTGCTCGCCTACAGTTTCCTGGGTTTCATTCTCTAAAACCTTAATAAGCAGTGATAGCTTACTTACCTCAACAGCCTGTGAATCAATATCCACTCCGTAAATATTATTGGTAAGGATTTTTTTGCGTTCGGAAATAGTTAACTTATAATTACTGTCCCCAATTTTATAGAACTTATCCTTATACTTTTTAGGGTGGTTTACATAATAATCTAAATGCCAGTTAAGTAAAAATTGGTAAGCTCCTAGTAAGAATGAGCCTGAACCACAGGCAGGGTCAAGCACTCTTATCATGCTTACTTGTTCTGGCGTTTTATCTTTAAGTAATTCACCTATAGTATTTTTAATAATATAATCGACAATATAGCTTGGAGTGTAATATACCCCTCCGGCTTTTTTCACTTCAGGCTTTTGTTCAATTTTTACACTTTTACCAGTAGAAGATACAGTAATTACCTGTCCTAAAAATCTTTCATAAATATTACCCAAAATTTCAGGAGGTAGAGCTGAAAATTCATAGGGACACGGATAATACATTGAAGCGATAATTTCCTTTAATGGTTTATCATCAATTTTAAGATTAGGAGTTATAGAATCTTGATAATTAGCTCTGCCTTTTTCTAATTTAAAATGAAATAGGCCGGAATTATATTTATCATCTGCTTCTCTAAAAACATTACGAACTAGCTTTTGATATATATCTTTATTTTTGGAAGTATTAAGTAATCTATTCTCATCTTCAATTTTTCTATCTTCACAAATTCTTAGGAATATAAGACGATCAATGATCATCTGAACTGCGTAGTTTAAATCTTTTTCGGCTATTGAGTGATTATTAGAAATAATGTTTTTAGCAAGCAACTCACGCCATTTTTCAATATCTTTTAAAAACTCTTCATCTACCGGAATAACACCTTTTTTAGGGCGCTTTTCTACAAAATGATCAAAGGAACCTTTAAGAATGGCATCCTTTGAAAATACTCCTGCTATCTCATCCCATTTATCAATATACTCATCAAAGGTATAATGCATGATAATAGAATTGCTGGGCTTATCATCATGCAAAGGTTTTATACGCGTATCGTAAACTGCAAATTCTTTAAAGTTGGTAATAATGCTAATAGGTAGTTTAGCGTTCCAGCCATATTTTCTAATTTGCAGAACTGATTTTTCATCTTTTGCTATGTTGATTGTAGGCTTTTTTGCTTCTACAAAAAACTTTCGAACTCCGCCTATCCTAAAAGTATAATCAGGCCTTTTTAAAGATTCCTCAGATGACTTAATAATATCTTCAGTGACAACTTCTCTATAACTTGGAGAGTACCCTTCTTTGTTTCTTATATCCCAATTAAGAGCTTCAAAAAGTGAATCAATATAGTCAGTTCTAGTTTGGGCTTCGTTATAGCTGTTAATTTTGCCTAGATGCATTAAATGATCAAACTTTTCTACTAGATGCTTTATCGAATTGGGCACTGTCATTGTTAACTCATTAATACAAATATATTAATATGTTAACCTATAAAGATATATTTCTCAATTTCTAATTTATTAAGGATGTTGGGCGGTTGCTTATATTATTCTTTATCTTGAATCAATATCCTTCTAGCCATTTCTTTTAAAGCTTCATTATTAATTTTCAGCAATGGTTTTGTATTAGTATGTTCAACAGCTAAAACTTTATCTGTCTGACCAAGATAAACTTTACCGAGATGAATTAACATTTTTATGTTACCATCCATTGCTACTTCCATTTGTTTCATTCTGATTAAGAAGTTTCTAAGAGCATAACCTTGGTCAAAGCTTGCTTTAGTATCAATATCTTTTAGTAACGTTCCATAAAATGCATCATTTGATAAACCTAAGTAATGACGAATACCTTCTTTAGAGCAATTCATGGCAGCTAAACATATTATCTTATCTTTATCATCTTTCCTTAGTATGGTTTTACTGCGTGGTCTACCCTTTGGATTATTCGATTTCCTCACTTTTTACTCCGTTAACTAAAATTTAATTATTACCAATACCCCACCTTTTAAATGTTTGAATAGTTTGTACATATTGTTCTTCTGGTGGGTTAGAGCTACCTTTTAATAATAGTTCATTTTCAAGGTAAAGGCTTGTTATTTCATTAAAGGCAGCTTTCTTTGCTTCATTGATATCTACTCCACCATCATAATACATTATACTTACTCGTTCTTCATATAATTCTTGGTAATACTCTTTTGAAGTATGTGAATTATTTAGTATCAACAAGCTTTTAATGCTTAGTATTTGCTGGGTGGCGCAGGTGGCGTTATTTTGGTAATTATTATAATTGTTTATAATAGCTAATTTGTAATCATTTAGGAAACCTGTGGGTTTTACCTGAGTTAAATTAGTATTTTCTGTAATATTACATAATTTGTTTGAAAACTGTGCCACCGTGCCACCTTTAATATGTGTTGTTTAATTTAATGCCTTGAAGTAAACGTTTGCCTTGTTCTCCTTTGACTGGCATAACATTAAACTTCTTTAGTCTGATAGTAAGTTTTTGATGTGAGTAAGGCATTTTATGTCCATTATCTTCTGCCCAACTTTGGTATCGCTGATATAGTTCTTTAGACGATACTTTGCCTTCACCTAAGGTGCAACATTGCTCAAGAAATTGTAATATTTGATCTGTAGCATGCTTCCATTCTCGAATTAATTCATCTGAAGAAGGAGGAATAGAGAAATGACCACGGCTTAATAATCCTTCTAAAGCGTTTAGTATTAGATTAAAGATGCCAGCCTTTTCTTGTTCCAATTTTTTTGGAAGAACGGTATCAATTTCCTCCCTTTTAAATTTTCGGTTAAAAGGAAGTATAATTGCTCTGCGGTCAATTGCATCACTATGGTCCCTGGAGTGAGGTAGATGGTTAGTAGAAAATACTGGAGTTGCATAAGGTTCAAATTCGAAAGGTTCTTGATATTTACGCTGAGCTATCATTCTTTCTCCTGAAGTTATAGTTTTAATAGCTTCATCTGGAAGTTGCTCTCCTTCTGCTATTTCGGTAACAATGTTAGCTAGCTTGCCGTGTAATTCTGCAGTTAGAAACTTATCTGCAAGTTGAGAAAGTTTTACAGAGGATATATTATCAGCACCTAACAAGCTCTTTATTATGTTTAGTAATACTGATTTGCCATTGCCTCCTTCACCAACTAAGATAAAGAATTTTTCAAATCTACAGTCTTTAAGAAGCATGTATCCCATCATCTCTAGTATTAATATCTTTTTGATTTCTTTATCTGGATCGTAAGCAAAAATTTCTTCTAAAAATTGCTCACATCTAGGTGCAGTAGCATTGGGATCATAATCAACATTTAAACAAGTCGTATTATACAAAGATTTATCATGAGACTTTTCGGTAAACTTCCCTTCTTCCCATACTAAGCGAAGGTTTTTTGCAATGATTGATTCAATATCCTGATCAAGTTTAATATTAGGATCATATAATTCTGTTTTAATTAAATCTAAAATTGACTCAGATTTTTGCTTAGATATATAGTTAGAGCTTCTTAACGTATGGGAGATAATCTTTTTAACTTCTCTTTCGCTAATTTTTTCCCATTTACACTTTTTATATTTATATGGTTTGTCATTGATATATTTAATATCCTTTCTTGATAAAGAATTGATCACCTTATTGGCGATAGCTAATTGGTTCTCAATTAAATAATATATCTTCCAATCTATGCCCTTATTTTGGCAGTATTCCTCAAGTTCTTCCAATAATTCACTTACAGGTAATTTATGTTCATTTGCTAATAAACTGAGCATTTCGAGTTGTTGTTTCTTAGTAAGTTTATAACAAAGGATCGTTTGTTCGGCTTCTATCAAAAATTCTTTGTTTTGCTTGATAGGTTTTGTAGAAAGATCTATGCTATAAGTGATGCTAGGTAAGTTATTTCTTATCCATTCAGCTGTGATGCCTCCTTCAAAGGCATCACATAAATCATAACCACTAGGTGTATTATTAAAGTTAGCTGGTAATATCATTTTTTAGCTCCCACAGTTTTTCAGTTTGTATAATATTAATTTCTTTCACTCTGATATTTTTTAGAATTTCAATAACCTTATTGTAGTACTTAATGCCAGCTTCATCGCAATCATAGCTTATGTATACAATACGGTTGTGTAGTATACTCCAATCAGATTTATCAGCTGCATTGCTTCCTCCAGATGAGGTGGTTGCTACCCATTCTGGAAAAGCTTTTTTTGCTGCTTCTGCGGTTTTTTCTCCTTCAACTATTAAAATAGATTTTTCTGGATAATGAATAATATCAGGAAGGTTATATAGAGGCCTTATAAAATCTGGCCATTTGTTAACCCATGTGTATGTGCCAGTTAAAAATTCTACATAGCAGTAAGGAAATATTTTTTTATCATTTTGACCAGGTTTTGGTCCCTTAATATTTCTGCGTAACACATAGAAGCTTAATTTGTTAATATCAACATAATAAGGATATATGCTACTAGGCTCAATCTTCTTTAGAATATCACTAAAGCAATTAGCATCTTCAGGAACTATGTTAAGCACTCGTTTGATATTCATATCCTTTCTCCTATAATATCTAACAATTCAAGCAGAGCTTCTTTTTGGGATTTGCGGCTTAGGTATGCATAGAAGGAAATTATATCATTTCCCCCGATGCCTTCAGCAAATTCACACCATTTACCTGTTCTTAAGTTAAATTTGAAAGAACCTAAATGTTTATCAGCTCTATTAGGATTAGTAGCTACATATTCATTACCAATCACTTTCCCACCAGGAAGTATCCTGGGTAAAATGCTGCTATGATTTCTCTCTAGAATGGCTCTGCCTTTTTGAAAGATATCTTTTTTGTAAGAATATTTCTTTCTCATTACATTTCTCCTTGTTCTTGGTTAAATTTATTAATCAAGGCTGTAATGTCTTCTGCACGCCATGCAGTAATACGAGGGCCAAGTTTAACAGGCTGCGGAAAGCGACCTGCCTTGACGCCTGCCCACCAAGTGGATTTGCCCACAGGGATAACCTGTAAGATAATTGGAAGCCGGATGTATCCGATTTCTGGTATGTAACATCTATTTTTACAAGTCATAATTAAACCTTATTTTTAAATTAAATATATTCAGAAAATAAATATTTTAAGGTTTATAATATATAACAGAAAAGCTTGCCGCCGTTCTAGGAATAAAGGAGGAAGTAAGGAAAAAAGGAATGCTTAGGGATAGGCTAGGGAAGGATTAAGGGCAAATTGAGGATATAACAAGGAAGAAATAGGGATAAATTATAAGCTTAGATGATTGGACAATATGTTACTTTCTCTCCTTTTTTAATTCTGAGACTTTATTCATATAGCTTTTATATTCTCTTGGTACATCATCACCTTGAGAATTAACAATTATAATACATTTACCATGTTTAATATCTTTGATATCTTCATATGCTAGGCTATTGTTTGTCTTTTTATCTTGAATAAATTTGCATAATTGCTTTGCATTTGGAGTTTGTCGATTCTCAATATAGTAATCATTGAATGGTAATAAAATTATAGATTTTAAACTATCATCTCTTGATAAAGTTTGGTTGTTATTTGGTTTATTTGAATTACTATATCCATAGTTTTGAATTATATCATTTAATTCATTATTTTTACTTTGTAATACAGTTATTTTTTGTTCAGATTCATATTGATAATTTTTATATCTTTCTTCCCAATCAATAAAATTACTATGCTTTTTTAATAATTCCTCAAGCTCATTAGGAACCTCTAAATCATTATTTTTAGCCCATAATATAAAATCTGCTGGTTTTATTGGGTTTGTTAGCGCCCCTGTGCCTAGTGCTCTATATGCAAGTAAGTAAAGTTGAGCATAATGAGCAGAAAATTTATTTGGATTTACATATTGTATTGTTCTCTCCATGGTGTGAACATGCGGGTCGCACGAGAAGAAGCTTCCTATGCTATACTGTAAAGCGATAGGATCTAATCCAAATATTAGAGCGATGGCTTCATCTGTTCTCCAAGTGGGTAGCTTAGCATAAAATTCAAAATTAACTTTTTTTGTAGAAGGTGGGAAATCATATTGCTTTTCTATCTTGCTGTATTCTTCATAAAACTCTTGTTCAGAAAGTGATCTTAATTTTATTTCATATTCTTTTGCGTTATCCAGATATAATTGATCATTGGTAGAGAATTCATGATTAAGTCGGCATGATTCTCTATAAATCTTTTGCCTAAATGGAAAAGCATACTGTATTAAATACTGCATTTTATCTTCTCTATCTTTGCATACAATAGTCATATTATTACCATAAGTTGGGTTGTTTTTTGTTATCTATTTATTTCTATCAATGCGTATAAATAATCCGCCCACCATTGCATCATTTCTCGGCGCTCTGGTAAATACTGGGCATGGTTATAGCTTGCTCGTACTTTATTACGTTCGGCATGAGCAAGTTGTCTTTCTATAATATCCGGTCTAAATCCGTGCTCATTGAGAATAGTGGAGGCTGTAGCTCTGAAACCATGGGGAGTTGCTCTACTATGATAACCCATCCGATACATAGCATATAGTAGCGTATTCTCGCTTATAAAGCTTAATGGTTTATTGCGATTAGTAAATAAATGCTCTCTATAACCACTTATTAGCTTTAATTCTTGTATGATATCTATTGCTTGATTTGATAAAGGTACAATGTGAGGTTCACGCATCTTCATTCGTTCTGCGGGTATACGCCATTCTTTCTTTTCTAAATCGATTTCTTCCCACCTAGCACCTCTTAATTCCCCTGTGCGTACAAATGTAAGTATCAATAACTTTAAAGCTAATTTTGTTTGTAAATCCCCATCATATAATGCAAGCTTTTCTAAAAATTCTGGTAGTTCCTTTGCTTCCAACCTTGAATAATGTTCTTTTTTACGAGTTTGGAGAGCTCCTCGTAGATCAGATGAAATATCACGTTCTGCTCTGCCCGTTGCAACAGCATATCTAAAAATTTGTCCGCAAGTTTGTAGCGCTCGCTTGGCAATATCAATAGCTCCTCTTTTTTCTATATCTCGTAATACTAAAAGTAATTCGGGTGGTGTAACAGTATTGATTGATTTGAAGCCAAGTTTAGGAAATATATCAGCTTCTAATCTTCTTAGAACATAATTGGCATGCCTTTCTGCCCAGCTATTTTTCTGATTGTTATGCCACTCTCTAGCTATTAGTTCTAAAGAATTCTCAGTGTCTAACTGTTGCTGAATTTTTTCTTCTTTTTTCACAACAGAAGGGTCTAAATTAGCTCTAATAAGTTTACGCGTTTTATCACATTTATCTCTAGCTTCTTTGAGCGAGGTTTCTGGATAAACTCCAAAAGAAATTTCTTTTTCTTTGCCACCAAATCTATATCTAAAACGCCAATATTTACTACCAGTAGGCTTTACTAGTAGGCAAAGTCCTTTTCCATCTGCTAATCTATATTGCTTCTCTAAAGGTTTAGCATGTTTAATGGTAATATCATTAAGTGACATGTGGGTATCTATTATATATTTCTCAATTGGTACCCACATAGTCACCCATAAAATCTCTGGTTTTAGTGGGATGATATTAAATCATATTGGACAATGATTTAGCCTAATAGGCGCTTTTTGTCAAGGGTTCCTGGATTTTATAGGGCTGTATAAGATAAGAAGCTGGCGGATGGGGTGGGATTCGAACCCACGGTACGGTCACCCGCACGCCGGTTTTCAAGACCGGTGCCTTCAACCACTCGGCCACCCATCCGTTTTTGGTAATGCAATTTTAATATCATAGTTATTTTTTTTTGACAAGTGTATAGTTAAGCGTGATAGATGGTAGGGAATAAAACGTTATAACTATACTTAGCAATGAATAGGAGCCATATATATCATGTTGCTCGATATATTTTGCTTTTTATAGTCTTTTGTTACCACTATGCTCTCTTTTGAAGAAAGCCGCTAAGCTTCTATGAGATGTATAAAGTGGCTAGTAAGTAATGTATGCTGCTTATCTTGCTATCTTCTTACAGAATCTTGATAAACTTATGTTAAGTTTGAAAATAATAGCCTAGAAAGAACTGGGCCATTAAGCTTATTTATTTAAACATCTTTCTTTTTTGCTTCTGCAATTTTTCTAGCATCATTGATCGTTTCAGTGGAGGGGCGTAATCTAAAAATGTTTTACCTAAAGTGTAATCAATTTCGTGTTGAATACAGGTTGCAAGTAAGCCGCTTGCTTCAATAATATTTTCTTGATTGTTTAGATCTTGATATATTAATTTAATATTTTTAGGGCGAGAAATAGTTACAAACGTTTTTGGAAAGGAGATAGATCCTTCTGTATAGCTAAATAATTCAGTGGAATGTTCGATTATTTCAGGGTTAATCATTACGAGTGGATTTCTAGTAGTCACATCATCTTTTTTGTAATTAACATCGATTACTATTATCCGTTTTAATACGCCAACTTGAGTGGCTGCCATGCCTATTCCCTGATGAAAGTAAACGGTATCTATTAAGTCGGCAGCAAGCTTTGTAATGGTCTCATCAATAATGATGATGTTTTGAGAACGTTGTTTGTAAATTGGATCGGGAGCTATAATTAAAGGTAAAATTGCCATAGATGCTATTTTCTTAATATTTAAATGTTAGAGATTATTGCGCTTTTTTGACGATATTATACAATGTTGAGTAATTGAACAGATGCTATATAATTTATAAATAGCTTACCATTTAAATGATCAACTTTATGCTGAATAATTCTTGCAAGATACCCCTTAGCCGCTTCTTATATTAACTTGCCTGTAAGATCATAAGCGGAATAATAACTTTTTCAAGTAAGCAATATAGATAATAAAATCTTGGAATGATATGTTTAACGCTAGTATTTATTGTCATTATTGAAGCTCTATAATAATATAATTTTTCATAAATATAGATAATAACAAAAATATACAGAGCAAAGATTAATTCCTATAATGATTGGTAAGTTTTATATTAAATGGTTGGGATGAAACATTATTTTTTTCAGATAAGAGTTTGTTTATTGCACTTTTTATGCACGAGGAATTAGCGCTGTAAATGTTTTATCAGCAGAAAGTGCTTTAAAGATGTTTCTTTGGCTGAAAATATACAAGAAAAAGATAAGGTAGCTTATTGAGCAGATAGCTGAAATAGGCGGCGGCCTACTAAACATGCCCAATAAGATTTTAGAGTACTCCAGATGTGTATTTATGACCTAGATGATTTTGTATTGGCAAGTTGCCATATGACCATACCTTAAATGCAAGAGTTATAACACCGTGGATTTAAAGCTGTGGTAAAGAATTTTTCAATTGTTATGGGCGAAAATTTTACTAAATATATCAGGATTGTGAATGAGTGATAATTCCTATTTTATTGAGTACCAAGATACTATCATTAATCTTCAATTATTATTTTGTAACCGCAAAACTTTAGGGATTACAGTTTATCCTAACAAATCGGTGGTAGTAAGAGCTCCTAAAGGAAAAAAACCGGAAGATGTGATATTAAAAGTTAAAAATAAAGCTGCTTGGATTAAGGGCAAGCTAGATAGCTATGCACAAGCAATTGTTTCTAGAACGGAAAAAAAATATATAGAGCATGAGATACATCCGTTTTTAGGAAAATCATATCGGTTAAAAATAGAGAAGGGGTTGATTAATTCAGCTAGGTTGGTCGAGGGTTATATTGTTATAACATGTGCAGGGTTAGTTACAGTTTGTAAAATCAAGAGTTCTCTAGAGAAATGGTATCACTTACAGGCTTATAATAAATTTCATGAAATTATTGAAAAATGTTGTGAGCAAATTAAATTATCTTCTCAGTTAAAGCCAAAACTTATCTTAACAAATGTGAAATCCTTTTGGGGTAGCATGTCTACTAAGGGTGTAATGAAGTTGAATATTCAACTAATTAAATATCCTGAAGAATGTATTGAATATGTAGTGATGCATGAATTATGTCATATCTTCCATCATAATCATGGAGCCGGGTTTTATAAATTGTTGGTAGAGTATCTGCCAGATTGGAAAGCAAGAAAACATAAACTCAGGTTGTTAGCTCAGCAGCACTATATATCTTGATTCTAATCTTATAGTATGGAGACCTTACTTAGTATAGCTACTAAATTATTATTTTTAACTTCTCAAATTATACTGTTAACGTATACGGCTTTAAAATTGTCTAATATATCTTAGGTTATATTTCTTATAAAAAGCTCTTTTAGTATGATTACCTACTAATATAAAAATATTTTTGAAGTAAGCCCTCTGTTATGCTAAAATATTTGTTCGTTTTCATCTAACAATATGTATTAAGCCTCAATTGTTCAAAAATCTTTGCAGAATCTAGAATAAATTTTTATTAATATTCAAAAATGAGTATCTTCATTTCGGAGATCTCAATTTAATAATCATTGTAAACATGCCATTCTATACTGTAATAGGGGTTGTATAGGTAAATTTTCTGCCATTTTTACAATTTTCTTTTTCCTTATCTCATAGCTGGGTGTTCTGCTTATTTTATTTTGGTTTGGGTTGATATAGTTTTCTTTGATTCAGATAAACGTTTTAAGAAAGCTTTCAGCTGATCTTTTATAATGGAAAAATCAAATGGACTTTTTTTGTGGCTCTTAGCCTGTTTTTCAAGAGCTTCAATGGCTTTGTTTAAGCTTGCATACTCTTCATCTTTGCCAGCATATCCAAGCTCTCTTGCTCGTTCGAGTTCATGTCGTGTGCTACTCATCAGCTTCAATGCTGCCTCTCTATCTTTTTCGTGTTTTTCTTCTGCCATTGCTAACATGAGTTTGGCATTGATTATAGGAAGTGGTAGCACTTGATCGACAACAACTAAGGTATGAATTGCTACATCTAGCTCTGTAATTGATTCATTGATCTTCTTTTGATCTAGTAAACGTGCGGCTTCTTTTAGTGCTGTTGGATACATAGCTAAAGGTAAGTTATAAGTACGAATATTAATTTCACTCCGTAGTATATCCAATAGCAAGCGTGCTTCAGGATAATTTTTATTGCCTAATAATTTCTCCGCGTCTTTGCTGATCTCCTTAATATTTTGTATAATTACAGGAGCGGTGTCGATTAACTTAACTTCAAAATCTATTGGCAGTATAGACTTTTCTGGGTAGCGGGCTAGCAAGATGTTGATTTTACCAGTTGCATGTTCAATGGCAGTTAAAGCTTCATTTTCTTGTCCCTTATTAAGAGCGGTTAGAGCTTTTTTGGTTTCCTCTAAAGACTCTATTGCATCGCGTACAAGTGTTTTTCGCGCTTCCTCTTTGGCTTGCTCATGTTGTTGTTCAATTTCTGAGCGGGCTAGCGCTTCGCTTTGAGCTTGTGAGGTTTGAAAATTGTCAGCAAAGGACAGCGCTTGTGGCAGATAAGGGGTTGAAGTGGATATGGAAAGAATTATGCTTAACCACGAAACTCGTAGAGTTTTAAAAATAAGTATAATGGGTTTAAATGTGAATGGATTCATAATGAAACTCCTTTTGATTGTTATATTACTAAATGATATTGTTTGTATATTGCTTGATTAAGTTACCTCCATGTTGGTGTTGGGGTTCTTTCTAGATTAAACAGCTTAAAAGCTAGCAGTAGTAACACAATGCCGGAAATACAGGCGTTAGAACCGATAAACAAACCTAATGTTATTAGGCTAGCCATTGGGTTAAGCCAGAGTAGTATAAGAACGCTTATCCCAACTATTATAGAAAGGGCGCCACTTAATCCAAGAAGCCATTCCCCTTGAATTTCTTGGCGTAACCTTACCGCTGCAGCAATCTCTGAAATACCAGTGGAAATGGACCAAATTGAAAGTGTAGTCCACAAAAATGCCATAAGACCTATGGAGGATATCTGAGGTTTAACCAGCATAGTAAGTCCGGCTATGATGCCAAGCACTCCTGAAAGTACCAATCCTCCCCAATGATGTCCTTTGCTGGCTCGATTGATACCGGAGATTAAACTAAAAATACCATCCATGATAGTGTAGATACCAAAGATGATCGTCATAACTACTATAGTTGTAATTGGCATATATATAGCTATGCCACCGAAAATAATGGAAATAATACCACGTAGAGCAAAAACCCACCAATTTGGTGCCAGGGAGCAAAGGTTAGATTGTGGAGTGCCATGCTTTAAATTTTTTTTCATGATATACCTTATAAACCAATTGTAAGTAGATCATTTACCGTGGTAACCACAGGTGTAAACCAAGCTGCTATTTTAGCTTCTTCTGCTTCATTAAGATTTCTTCCCCTAGCTTGTAAAGTGGCTGCGTTTATATTAACATCGGCTTCAATGTTGTTTGTGTAAATCCTGGCATTGCGCTCAAATTCTTTAATGAAATCTTCTTTTATATTAGCTGGCGGGGTATTAGATGTTACAATAATATTATTGGTAATGTTGGTTATACCGGTGATATAGCTCACTGCCTTTTTAGCTCTCTCTTTTTGAAAATAATATTCCACCTCGCCGGTTAAGATTAAGTGGCCATTTTCTACCGTTACTTTAATATCTTCAGCTGTGACAAAGATATTCCAACGTAAGGCATTCATTGCGCTTTGGACTATATAAGCATCGCTGCGTTTATAAGTGGCGGTTAAATCTACCTCTAATTGATTCACCACCACTTTTATATTTTCGATCTTTTTTGCTACTTCTTCTGCAATATATTTTTCTGGATAGCTTTTTACTTTTCCTTTAAAGATAACTGCTCCGTTATTTTTAATAAAAATGGTGATGCCCGATTCATCAAGGTTTGGTTCAACTTTTAATTTATCCATAATCTTGGTATGTAATTTATCGTAATGTTTCATGCTATAACCTTAAATAAAAATGGTTAAAATTTTTACTTTAATCTTTGTTGCTTATGTCTTTATATTGTGCAGTGTATAATTAAAATTGAATTGAAGGCTAAGTTAAGTTTGATAAAGTTTATACGTTTATGAGGAGCTGAATTGCGGGCAATAGAGCAGGACACCTTATAAATGATTGCTGAGGCAAGGAATGAATTTAATACTTAACAAATAAGTGACTTGTAAAAAATAAGCACAAAATTAACTATGCGGCTTAGCTTAATAGAAATGGAGTAAACAAAAATATCTATCAATGAAAGCTATAAGTTTTAATTCGGTGAAATACCAATATTATTATCGGAAGATTGATTGTGAGTTTTATAATGGCCAATTAAATAATAACCTACATAAAAGAGTGGCGTGCTTAAAATTGAAATAATAATTTTAAAGAATAAGTTATCCCAAAAAATTACTGCAAATTGGTCACGTGCAATAATATTAAAAGCATAAAGTAATGATTGTACACAGATATTATCTACAATTTGAGCAATGATGGTGCTTAAATTATTACGAAGCCAAATATGTTTATTTCCGGTAATGTTTTTAATGAATACAAAGATTTTTACATCAATTATTTGCCCTATTGCTACGGCTGTTAGAGAAGCAAAAAAAGCTAAGTAAAATACTCCAAATACTTTATCAAAAAGTTGATTATCTACTTTTGACCAAGTAGTAGCAGGCAGGAAATTGCATCCCATTACCATTAACATAATAATGGTGGCAATAATTATCCCATTTCTAATAGTATTAAAGGCATAGGCCTTGCCATAAAACTCAGAGATAAGATCACTTATAATAAAAGTAATAGGATAAAGCAATACTCCTACTGAAATTTCAAAATTGTAAATTCCAAAAAAATTAAGCGTTATATATTTCTGAAAAATCAAATTAGCCGTAACAATTGACGTAGCAAACAAGCTGCTTAAAAATGTGTACAAAAAATTTTGATTCATTAATAACTATTGTTGTAATTAAAAAATGAATATAGCAAAAATCAAGAATTAGAAAAGTTTTTCTTATATGAAATTATAGGTTAAGTTGTAAGGTTAGAAGTGATAATACACATAGAATATATATCACATTATGGAATGTATGTTTTTGGCAATTGAGCAGAATGATAATATTTTGCTGATAAAAACTAAAGGAGCCTACTAAGCTAAATGCCTGGCAGTTGGCCTAGAAGCAGGTTAACAAGGGAAGTGCAAAAAGAAACGGGTTTGTATAATTAATTTAAAACAATTAGTTACTTATATCCATTTTCATTGAATAAATAAGCAATATGTATAGGTACCATATATAAGTGGAAGTAATAGCTGGTAAGCTTAAAGGTAATGAGGAAGATTTTGGACTCAAAGGGGCTAGCTGCAAAAGAGCTTTAATAACTGCCTTTTGTAAAATATTGTATTGATAATTATATATAAACTAGAATACAACACAATAATTTATCAGCTCTATTGAGTTCACAAAACGGATTATATTTTAATTTATTTCAAAATCAATCTCACCATTTTTACAATCAATATAAACTTTCCCACCCTTATTAAGCCTGCCAAACAAAATTTCATCTGCTAGATTTTTCTTAATATTGTTATCAATCACTCTTTCTAGTGGGCGTGCGCCATTTAATTGATCAAAACCTTTTTCAATTAAGAAGCTTACCGCATTATCTGACAAATCAATTTCAACATGTTTAGTAAGTAACTGCTCTTTTAGTTGCTCGATAAATTTATTTACCACGTGGTTAATAGTATCATTAGTTAATGGTTCAAACGGAATTATAGCATCCAGCCTATTTAAAAATTCAGGAGTAAATACGCGATTAATAGCTTCTTTTGAATCGTTACCGCTAATATCTCGGCTAAAACCCATTGGAGCTTTGGTTAATTCTTTTGCTCCAACATTAGAAGTCATAATTATAATAGTATTACAGAAGCTTATTTGTTTTCCTGTATGGTCAGTAAGATTACCATAATCCATCACTTGTAATAATATGTTATAGATATCTGAATCGGCCTTCTCAATTTCATCAAACAATACTACTGAATAGGGAGTTTTAGTAACGGCATCAGTTAAAATTCCCCCTTGGTCAAACCCTACATATCCTGGAGGAGTACCTATAAGTTTTGAGATAGAATGACGTTCCATATATTCTGACATATCAATACGAATAAGTTCCATATCAATAAAGCTAGATAGCTTTTTAGCGAGCTCGGTTTTGCCTACGCCGGTAGGTCCAGAGAATAAATAACAGCCAATAGGCTTTTTAGTTTGCCTAAGTCCTGCGCGAGAGAGTTTGATTGCAGAGCATAAAGCTTCAATTGCTTTATCTTGACCATAAATGGTTTGCTTTAAATTTGATTCTAAATTCTGTAGTTTATGAGATTCATCTTGGGTTAAAGATTGAATTGGTACATTGGCAATTTTGGCAACAATTCTTTCTATATCGTCAATTGTAACATATTTACGTTTTTTGTTAGAATTAAGCTTAACATGTGCGCCTGCCTCATCCATAACATCAATTGCTTTATCCGGTAATTGTTTTTGATTGATGTAACGGTCAGCTAATTGTACAGCGGCTTCTATAGTGCCGTCTTTGTAATTAATTTTATGGAACTTTTCATAATGACCTTTTAACCCATAAAGAATTTTGATGCTCTCAGGTATAGAAGTAGATTCTACTACAATTTTTTGAAATCTTCTTACTAAAGCATGATCTTTTTCAAAATGATTGGAATATTCTTTAAAAGTTGTAGAGCCTATGCATCTAAAGTTTCCGCGGCTTAAAGCTGGTTTAAGTAGGTTGCTTGCGTCAAGCGATCCTCCAGAGGTTGCACCTGCACCAATGATAGTATGAATTTCATCAATAAAGAGAATTGATTCGGGTAGTTTTTCAATTTCGCGTATTACTGATTTGATTCTTTCTTCAAAATCTCCGCGATATCTAGTGCCAGCAAGTAAGGCACCCATGTCTAAAGAATAAATGACAGCTTTGTGTAAACTGTGTGGCACTTGCTTGTTTACTATCCTTTGAGCAAGTCCCTCTACCATAGCAGTTTTACCTACGCCTGGATCACCTATAAATAATGGATTATTTTTACTACGGCGTGAAAGGATTTCAATAGCACGGCCCACTTCGTTTTCACGTCCTATTAGTGGATCTATTTCGCCTTGTATGGCCTGCTTGTTAACATTTACGCAATATAAGTCAAGAGGATTATTGCTTGGTTTGGCTTCTTTAATGCTAGGGGTGGGGTTAATTATCTCAAATTTATGTGTTTTGCCTGAATTATTATTGGGTTCATTTTGACTGTTATCATTTAAATTTAAGTGATATTGTTGGTTGCTCGCTGTCTGTTGTTTGGTAACACCATGCATTAAATAATTAAGTACATCTAATTTAGTAATATGATGTTCGTTCATACAAATTACTGCAAAAGAATCCTGCTCATTAAAAATTTCAGCAAATACATGAATTCCACATACCTCTTTTTGTCCAGCATTATGAGCGTTGATGGTTGCTCGGTGAACAATTTTTTGTAAAGATTCTGAGAGACCAATTTCAAAGGGGAGTTGAAGATTTTGGATATTTAAACCTTTGGTATGGCTTAGATAGTTTTTAAGCTTATTAATCACTACTTCTGGATTAACTCCGCATCCACGGATGATAGAATATACGTCTGGATCATCAAGTAAAGCAAGTAATAAATGCTCAATTAACGCAAACTGATGCTTAAAATCCCTAGCATATTCTATGGTTCTATTTAAGCATAATTCCAAGCTTCTTGAAATCATATTGACTCTTTGGTTAAACAATTAATAATTAAATTATTACCTGTTCAAAAAGATAACTCAAGTTAAATTTTTACTTAAATATGAAAAACTTAATAAATTTATAATGTGGTAACTTTATTAGTTTTGGGAGGTTAAATTAGCCTTAATGGTTAGTTGTAGAGGTAAGCGATAATTCATGCATTATTGGAGATAGAATATCTAATATATTAATTGTTATAGGGTGGCATAGTACTTTAAGTATAATATGGTTTGCTTGGGCGCATGTATTTTACGAAGTGAAAATATTTTAATTTTTATAAATAACTGCTATTTGATAATATTGTTAGATGAAAATGAATAAATATTTTAATGATTACAGGCAATAATGCTATGACAATAGGTTTTATTTAAGAACACTTCACACAGCCTATTGCTGGCTGCTCTGCAATAGTAATATGATATTTTATGAATTAAAAGTTATGAGTTTTAAAAAATATTGCAAATAACATTATTGCTCAATTTCTACAGGAATATGAAAATGATAATGATAATCTTTTGGAAAGTGCATAGGTATTGGAAGAAATTTATGAAGATGTTTTAATATTTTGATTAAGTTTTGATTTGATATTTCATCTTCGCTTTCTTCGGCTAATATTATATTTTCTATATCTCCATCTTTATTTAGAGTGAATTGTAAAATAAATTTTCCATTTACTTGATAAGCATCTACATGTTTTTCAAGTACCATGCCTACTTGGTTGGTAAGCTGATCTTCATAATTTTTTAAAATTTCTTTGCTGGATTGTTGAATTTTATCAGATTGTTCTGAGATTAGATTGCGGGGGTTTTTAGTACTAGTTTTGATTGTTTCATTAAGTTTTTTGTTGCTAGCTTCGTTTTCTGAAGGAATGGAGAGATAATTTAAATAAACAATATTTTCTAAAGGTTTGTTATCAATAATTTTATGATGAATAAATATTTCAAAAAAAATAGGTACAATAATAATTAAATGAAATGCTATTGAAAATAGCCAAAAATGATGAGATTTTAAAACTATCTGCTCACGGGTCAGTAAGTTGAATAAATTAAAAAAGTCCGGCTTGTAATGCCGGACATTCTCAAGTTTATTTTTTAGCGGGCTCAGCGTTAACATTGTTTTTTGGAGCTACTGGAGTAATTTCAATTTTTTGGCTTTTATATAATTCTTGCATATATTCACCAATTTGTTGAGCTTGAATCTCATTTAATATTTGAGCCTTCACATTTTCAAATTTTGGAGGAGGAGACATTTTTTTGTCCTCAACATACACTATATGCCAACCAAAGTCAGTTTTAAAAGGTTTAGAAATTGTTTTAGGTTTGGTATCAAAAGCAACTTTTTCAAATTCAGGAGTCATTTGCCCTTTACGAAAATACCCTAAAGCGCCTCCGTTAGTTTTAGCTGAAGGGTCATTAGAACTTTCTTTGGCAATTTCTGCAAATTGGTCTGGATTTTTGATTACTTTGCTATAAATCTCATTTGCTTCTTCTTCACTTTTGGCAAGAATATGGCTTGCTTTAACTTCTTCTTCTTCCTTAAAGCGTTCTTTGTAAATTTCTAAAGCTTTTTTTTCACTTTGCTTAGCATCGATTTTAGATTGTAAAAACTCATTACTTACCAAGTTTTCTTTTAAAGCTTGTACTTGTACTTCCACATTAGGGCTTGGCTTGAATTTTGTTTTTTCCATCTCTGCCTTAATGAGTTTTGATGCTAAATAACCTTTAATGAGATTTTCTTGTACTTGCTCAGGAAGTTCGGCTATTGAATTTTTGCCTTCAATCATCATACCGCGGTTAATTTTTTTGATAAATTGATCTACTTCTTCTACGGTAATATTTTGATCATTAATTTTAGCAATTACTTGCGCTTGTGCTGCGGAAAACGCATAAAGAGAAATGGAAATTATTGCAGCAGAAGAAATAAGCTTTAATTTTTTATTCAGTTTCATGTATAAAACATCCTTAGTTAAAATTTATCTAAAATATTAGTAACTTATAATGTAATATGCAACATGAAAAACTACAACTTTATAAAGTTTTTACAAAATTTTGTTGGTAAATGGGTAAAAGTAAAGTATGGTTGATTTCTAAAATTTGAACAAAGAAGATTAGAAAATCTAGGGGTAAGCCGTGTTAAAATTTATCGGTAATAAAATATTTGGAACAGCAAATCAAAGATATTTAACAACACTTAAGCCAATTTTAAATCAAATTAATGAGTTTGAACCGCAAATTTCACAACTAAGCGATGAGGAATTGCAAGCTAAAACAAATTATTTTAAAGAATTGTTAGCAAAAGGTTCGTCCTTAGATGATATATTGCCAGAAAGCTTTGCGGTAGTAAGAGAGGCTTCCAAAAGAGTTCTTGGTCAAAGACATTATGATGAGCAGCTTATTGGTGGGAGAGTTCTTCACCATGGAAATATTGCCGAAATGAGAACTGGTGAAGGTAAGACTTTGGTAGCAACTTTGCCTGCATATTTAAATGCTTTGTCTGGTAAAGGTGTGCATGTAGTTACGGTCAATGATTATTTAGCCAAGCGTGATGCTGAATGGATGGGCAAAATTTATCGTTTTTTAGGGCTTAGTGTTGGTTGTATTACTAACCAGGTAAGCGATAGAGAACGTAAAGAAGCTTATCAATGTGATATAACTTACGGTACTAATAATGAATTCGGTTTTGATTATCTACGTGATAATATGCGTTATAATTTGGCCGATATGGTGCAGAGAGATTTAAATTTTGCTATAATTGATGAAGTAGATTCTATTCTCATTGATGAGGCTAGAACTCCATTAATTATCTCTGGACCGAGTGATGATAAATCAGATTTATATCTAAAAGTAGATAAATTGATGAAGCATATTACCCCTGAACATTATGATATGGATGAGAAAAATAAAACTCTCTATCTAAATGATGAGGGAATGAATGTGGTTGAAGAATTGTTGCTACAAGAGGGTATTATTGATTCGAATCTTTACGATGATATTAATATACATGTTTTGGGTCATATAAATCAAGCTTTACGCGCACATTTTATAATGAAGAAAGATGTGGATTATATTGTCCGTAGCCATAAAGTAATGATTGTGGATGAATTTACCGGTAGGGTTCTTGATGGTAGAAGATATTCCGAAGGTTTGCACCAAGCTTTGGAAGCTAAAGAAAATGTTCCTATCCAGAATGAAAATCAAACATTAGCTTCTATTACCTTCCAAAATTACTTTAGGCTTTATAATAAGATTTCCGGTATGACTGGTACTGCTATGACTGAAGCGCCGGAATTTAAAGAAATATATAATCTTAGCGTATATGAGATACCGACCCATCTTCCAGTAAAACGTCAGGATGAGGATGATGAAGTTTATCGTACTGAAAAGGAAAAATTTAATGCGATTATTAAATTAGTTGAAGCAAGGCATAAGGCTAATCAGCCGATTTTAATTGGGACTACTAGTATTGAAAAATCTGAAACATTATCTGAACTACTTAAAAAGGCTAATGTAAAGCACCAAGTGCTAAATGCTAAATATCATGAGCAAGAAGCGCAAATTATTGCTCAAGCTGGTAGAAAGGGTGCGGTAATGATTGCCACTAATATGGCTGGACGTGGTACTGACATTGTCCTGGGAGGTAATTTAG
This sequence comes from Rickettsiales endosymbiont of Stachyamoeba lipophora, assembly GCF_003932735.1. NCBI lineage: Bacteria > Pseudomonadati > Pseudomonadota > Alphaproteobacteria > Rickettsiales > Rickettsiales endosymbiont of Stachyamoeba lipophora. The sequence goes on from NZ_CP033611.1 coordinate 1,096,062, forward strand.
AAAAGTTGCTTTTAGAGACTACTCAAAATATCTCTGATCCAAATAAAGTTAATGAAATTACTGCTCAGATTAAAGAGCAACATGCATTGGAAAAGCAAGAAGTAATGGACGCTGGTGGATTGTTGGTGATTGGTACTGAACGCCATGAGAGTAGGAGGGTTGATAACCAGCTGAGAGGGCGCTCTGGAAGACAGGGTGATCCGGGATATACTAAGTTTTTCCTATCTTTAGAAGATGACTTGATGCGTATTTTTGGTACAGAAAGATTATCTGCCACTATGCTAAGGCTCGGTATGGAAGAGGGGGTAGCTCTTTCTCATCCATGGGTTACTAAAGCGTTACAAAAAGCTCAGTTTAAAGTGGAAGCGCGCAATTATGATATTAGAAAAAATTTATTAAAATATGACGATGTAATGAATCAACAACGCCATATTATCTATGATCAGCGTATGGAGTTTATTAATTCAGAAAACCTTGAGGATTCATTCCTTGAGCAGTTGCATGATGTGATTACTTTATTAGTCAATGAGCATACCTCAGCTAAAAAATTGCCAGAATTTTGGGATTTAGAAGGTTTAGTTCACAGGCTAAATAAGATATTTAATAAAGAATATACTGAGGAGCAGATTCTTGAACTTGCTGACTTAACTCCTGATTCATTGATAAATTATCTATATACTGAACTGAAACAGTATTTTGATGAGCAGGTTTCTCAATATGGCCAAGAAGTAGTAATATTTGCAATCAAAAGATTTTTCTTATTAAATTTAGATCATTTATGGAAAGAGCATTTATTAGCCTTAGATCATTTAAGGCAGGGAATAGGTCTACGTGCTTATGGCCAAAAAGACCCGTTGAATGAGTACAAGGTAGAATCTTTTAGAATGTTTAAGGCATTGCTTGAAATGTGGAAAATTACTGTAATGGAACGGTTCTATCGTATGAAAATTTCATTTCAAGAGCCTGAAGAAACCAAAGTGATAACCCAAATTGCTTCTGTTACTTCAGAAAAAACAGGGCGTAATTCACCATGTGGTTGTGGATCTGGTAAGAAATATAAATATTGCTGTGGAAAAGTTATGGCTTAATGGGATTGTAGCTATTAACAAGGCTGGTTTTAGCTTTTATTGGCAAGACCAGCCTTTTTATATGAACTAAAGTGTAATGCCTTTGGATATCGTTTCGTTGCCAATATTCCATCTTTGCTTGAGATGATGCTTTTTAATATCTTCATGAGATTTTATAGTTTTTTCTGCGGTATAATACATTGGTAAGTAGGATTTTAAATCTTCCTGAAATATCTTGATTAGTTCATCCTTTACTTGGGCATCACCTTGATTAACTAGGTGAGATAAAGTGTACACTTTATCTGCAATTTGCCCATTACCTAGCATTGTTATTAAGGCTTTAATAAAATTAATACCATATAGAACGCAATTTTCATCATCTGGTGTTGTTTGTAAGTTATGAGAAGCATCAATAATCGGAATTTTTTTCAGGAGTGCAAAGCGTTGTAGCGAGCTAGTATTATTACGCTGAATGCTAAGCTCTATAATATTATTAGGATCATTTGAAAAACAATCATTGTTGCCTATAAGGGATTTCGTACCATCAGCTGAAATTATTACTTCTTCAGTGATGCCATCGTATGATGGAAAATAATCCTCTATCATGGCAGCAATATTAAATTTAGCTGTATAATATATTTGATTACTTGCAAAGTTAAATCTTCCTGAAATAAAATCAACGTAACCTTCGTCTATACGAGAATTAATTAAAATGCTAGTTAGTGCTTTATTGTTTTGTGAGTCAAGAATATGAACTATAGTGGTTGCATGGCCATCTTTCCAATTAGGAGTAATGACAAACCGTAAATTAGGAAGAGCATCTAGCCTTGCTGTATGCTCTGGTTCTGCAGTTTGATCATATTTTCTTAATAAAATAGTTGTTATAAAGGTTCTAATTTGATAAATATCCTTTACAGTATCTACCAGGATGCCTTGCTGTAAGGCATCAGAGCGTAATTGTACAAAGGTAGTTGTGAGTTTGTGATCTGTGCCAACTTTATAAAAGCTATCACTTGTAGCTCGGTCACGATACGGAATGAGAGTTTTAAGTAATTGATAAATTTTTAATTCATAATAATCAGAATTGAACTTGTCTTGCTCGTCAGGATGGCTAGTTAAGTTAGGGCGATATTCAAGAAATTCTACTTGCTCTGCACTTCTTGTTAAATATTCTAGAATGGTCGGATTATCAAAAAATTGCTTGAGTAGCTCTTGGTAGTAAAATTTATTACGGCTATCAGTAGCAAATAATTGTTTAAGTTTAATACCGTGTTCTTGTTTAAACTGCTTAATTGTATTAACAAAATCTTCTCTAGTAATATAAAAAGGATTATTTTTGCTCATATATAGTGTTAATATAGTTTTATCGGTTAATAAATTAACTGTATGGCTTTTTTGCCAAAAAAGCCATCTTTAAATAAAGTATACAATTAGAAAATTGCATTTTATCTATAAAAAATACTAAAATTAGTAGGCGTACAACAGCAAAAGATGGAACGAGTGGGGTGCAGGTTTAGAGGCCTTTAGTCCGGAAGATTGGCGAATTACATTGCCACCTAAACAGATAGTAAGCGCCTTAGCCAGAATATCGAAGGGTTATTACAAGCAGTTGGTTATTTTTTTGTTTGGGTAAATATTTATAAATAAAGGATTAGCATAACACTTTATAAACTACCTTTATAAGTCATTTTTCTCTTATTGAAAATACATATGAGTTTAAGAATTTTTAGCAAAATAATGTTAAAAATCATTGTAAAAACTAAAGTTAATGTCAAAATTTGCCTATGTATTCAAATTGTAGATACTGCGCTTCATCGGCTATATTGTTCAAAAAACTGCATTTTTATGCTGATTTAGAAGCAAGCATAGTTTTTAATTGGCAAATTTATCCAGGCTAGCAAAGATATGTAACCAGATTAATGGCTACAACATAATATAAAACAAACCTTTATAAAAATATAGAAAGTTATAGCAAGTTTGATAATATCAACTAAACTAGCCTAAATTTTTAAAATACTTAATTTAATATCTATGGAAGCATTTAAGCTAATAAGAAACGAGCCGGAAGCGAAGCAAATGCCTCAAAACTTGCTGGCAGAGCAAATGATGTTAGGGGGATTACTGATTGATAATAATATTATTAACCAAGTAGCTGATTTTTTAGAGTCCAAACATTTTTACCTGCCCATTCATCAACGTATCTACCAGGCAATTTATAATTTGGTTGATAAGGGCTTAATTGCTAATCCAGTAGTGTTAAAGAACCTCTTTGATCGCGATGAAGCGTTAAAAGAAGAAGATGGGGCAGAATATTTAAATCGTATAGCAGCGCTTGCTAGTAGCGAATTTTACTTTGTAGATTATGCCAAGCATATTTTTGATTTAAGCCTCAAAAGAGAATTAATTGAGATTGCCCAAAAGGCAATGCACCAAGCCTACAGCCATGAGGAAATGGAAAGTGCTTTCCAACAGATTGAGCAAATAGAGCAAAGCTTGTTTCGACTTGCCACTCAAGGTAATGCTGAAAGTAACGTACAAAAGCTATCTAAAGGATTGGAATTAGTTATTAAAAAGACTGAAAAGCTTTATCAAAGCGGCAGTAAAATTAGTGGCGTATCTACCGGTTTTAATAGCGTCGATTATTATTTGGGTGGATTCCAAGACTCTGATTTAATTATTTTAGCTGCGCGTCCTTCAATGGGTAAAACCGCTTTGGCGATGAATTTTGCTTATAATGTTGCTCAGAATTATTTTGCACAGCATCAACAAAATAGCGAAGAACCGTTAAAGGGGGTAGCCTTCTTTTCATTAGAAATGTCAGGAGAACAATTAGCCCAAAGATTGCTTTCAATGGCTTCTGAAATTTTTTCACAAAATATTAATAAAGGCGCTTTAAGTCATGAGCAGTTTGATAAGCTGCAGCATACGGTAGCTACAATTAAACATTTGCCAATTTTCATTGATGATACGCCCGCACTAACCATTAGTGCGTTAAAAACTCGAGCTAGAAGAATGAAAAGACAGCATAATGTTAGCATGATTTTTGTAGATTATTTACAATTATTAAGAGGTGTGGGTAGCTCAAAAGAACGGAACCGGGTACAGGAAATTTCAGAAATTACACAAGGCTTAAAAGCGATTGCTAAAGAGATTAACGTGCCGGTAATGGCTTTATCCCAGCTTTCAAGGGACGTAGAAAAAAGGGAAGATAAGCGCCCGTTATTGTCTGATCTTAGGGAGTCAGGAAGTATTGAGCAAGACGCTGATATTGTAATGTTTATTTACAGAGAAAGCTACTATCTTGACCGTAAAAAAGGTAAGCAAGATACAGAACATAGAAACTCCGCTGAATTCCAGCATGAAGAAACTATTGCTCAAAAAACAGCAGATGTTATTATTGCAAAACATAGAAGTGGTCCGATTGGAGATGCTAAACTTTGTTTTGATGCCGCTTTAACCAAATTTAGTGATTTTAACCGTAATTCAATTTAAAAGATTAGTTTTATCATGACTTTTATTTCCCCGCCAGAATTAGTAGTTAATTTAAATAACATTATTACAAATTATAAGATTTATGAGCGGATTCTTTCACCTACAGCGTCTTCAGCAGTGGTAAAAGCTAATGCTTATGGGGTAGGGGTTAGCCAAGTGGCTAGGACTTTATATACTCAGGCAAATTGTAAGCAATTTTTTGTTGCTACTTTAAGTGAGGGGATAGAGCTTAGAAATTATTTAGGAAACAATGCAGCAATTTATGTTTTTAGTGGGGTGTTTCAAAATGAAGTTAAGGAATTTGATAATTTTAATTTGATTCCTGTGCTGAATGATTGGTATCAATTAGAAATTTGGATGAGTTATGCTAAACAACTTTCTAAAAAATTACCGGCAGTAATTCATTTTGATACTGGTATGAATAGGCTTGGATTTAATATGAACGATGCAACTAAGCTTAGTGAAAATGATTTTAGCTCTATTGACTTAAGATATGTGATGAGTCATTTAGCTTCCGCGGATGAAAGAGAGAGCGCGCAGAATAGATTCCAACTGAGACAGTTCCAACAAATTGCGAATAAATTCCCATCAACCCTAAAAAGTTTTGTGAATTCTGCAGGGTCGACGTTAGGTAAAGAATATTACTATGATCTTGCTCGTATTGGTAAAGGACTATATGGACCTAGCAAGGTATTAGGGCTAGACCATCCAGATTTGCAAATTGCGGTTAGTCTTAATGCACCAATTTTGCAAATCAGAAACGTAGATGAATTTGGCCAGGTTGGTTATAATGCTACTTATAAAGTTAAAAAAGATTCTACGCTTGCAACCATTGGCATTGGTTATGCGGATGGTTATTTAAGGTCATTTAGTAACCGCGGGCGAGTTTATTATAAAGGTTATTTCTTACCGGTGGTGGGAAGGGTGTCAATGGATTATATGGTGGTTGATATTTCTCAAGTACCAGAAAATTTGATTCATATTGGTGATATGGTGGAAATATTAGGCAAAAATATAACATATGAGATGATTTTTTATACCTCTTCTACTAGTACTTATGAATTATTTACTAGACTATCAGGCAGAATTGAGAAAAAATATTTCTTAAACAATCAAGAAGTTATAAATAATAATGCAAAACTTGTTACGAAATTTGGGTAAAATTACCCTGCAGCTTGCTGGGACGGTTGGTAAGGTTAGTCATTTTGGTCTAAAAGCCATTTTAGCCATTTTTGATTTTAAAAATTTTTATCCTAAAGAAGTATTAAAACAATTATTTAGTATTGGATATTGTTCTATACCAGTAGTAGCCATAACTGCGATTTTTACTGGTGCTGTGCTTGCTTTGCAATCTTATAGCGGGTTTAGTCGCTTTTCTGCTGAAAGTGCTATTCCTACAGTGGTAATTTTATCTATTGCCCGCGAGTTGGGTCCGGTACTTGCTGGCCTGATGGTTGCAGGTAGAGTGGGAGCGGCGATTGCAGCAGAAATTGGAACTATGCGTGTGACCGAGCAAATTGATGCCTTAATTACTCTTTCAACTAAACCAATTAATTATTTAGTAACTCCACGGATTATTGCTGCTACTATTACTTTACCGTTACTGGTGGTGATCGCAGATATCATTGGTGTGTTTGGTGGTTATTTTGTTAGTACTAAAGTGCTTTCATTTGGTGAAGTGGCCTATATTAAAAATAGTTTTGAATATTTAGAAACAATTGATGTGATTTCAGGAATGGTAAAAGCTGCAGTTTTCGGGTTTATGGTGGCATTAATGGGATGCTTTAATGGCTTTAATTGTGGTAAGGGCGCCCAAGGTGTAGGCATTGCTACTACTAATGCAGTGGTAACTGCCTCTATTCTTATTTTATGTAGTAACTATTTCCTCACTCAAGTATTTTTTACGAATTAATTATGACAAGCAATATGATTGATAATGATGTAATTATCGAAGTTAAAAATTTATCTAAATCTTTTGGTTCTAAAAAGGTTTTAAATAATATTTCTTTAGAGATTAAACGCGGTGAATCAATAGTAATTATTGGTGCTTCAGGAACCGGTAAATCAGTATTCTTAAAAAATTTAATCGGACTGATTACCCCTGATCAAGGCGAAGTGTTTATCAATAAGCAGGATTTTTATAAGCTCAGCAATATCAATAAACTAGATGTAATGAATAGAATAGGAGTTCTTTTCCAAGGTGGAGCTCTGTTTGATAGCTTGAAGATCTGGGAAAATGTAGCTTTTGCTCTATTGCATAATTTTAAATTTAGTAAAGAACGCGCTAAAGAAATAGCAATTGAAAAATTAAAACAAGTAGGTCTCAACGGTAATGTGGCAGATCTTTATCCTGCAGAGCTTTCCGGAGGGATGCAAAAACGTGCAGCTCTTGCTAGGGCAATTGCAGCTGATCCGGAAATTATATTATTTGATGAGCCAACTTCAGGGCTCGATCCAATTAATACCAACCTTATTAATGAACTAATTTTAGAATGTACCCAAAAAATTGGAGCGACTACGGTTACTATTACTCATGATATGAGCAGTGTAACCAAGATTGCTTCGCGGGTTGCTATGTTACACGGCGGTAATATTGTATGGCAAGGTACTCAAGAAAACTTATATTCTTCAGGCAATGAATTTGTAAATCAATTTATACATGGCGAAACTAAAGGACCTATTGTACCGGTTTAAAGTCTTCTTTTGAATGTTATTTGGAAAGCTACTTTTGTGCTTTACTAGATAAGTTAATAAATTAGTTAAATTTATTAACTACATTGCTGCTATACTTTTTTAAATGATATGTGTATCCCTTAGGAAAGTCTATATTGATAATCAATGAGCACAATAAACTAGCAATAATCAAAATATAGGTTGGATTTGAAGATACCCTTTAGAATCCTGATTTTTTATCATTATCCAATTGCACAATGTACTAAAAAAATAATTAGCAAAGGTGCAAAGGTAATGTGTTGCGACGAAGATCATGCTGTAGCAAGATGAAGCTATTAATAATTTGCAGAGGTTAGCTTTTAATAAGTTTTACTCCTTATATTAGTTGTAAGTATTTATATAGGGAGTCGTAGTAATTTAGATTATCTGCCCAACCATAATTAGTATCAATGTAATGTTCTAAGTTTTTATTAGAGTTAAAAATTAGCTGAGCTTTTTTAGGAATACATGAGCTATCAGCCAATACTTTATTAATATAGCCAATATTATCTTTGTAATCTTCTAAAGAATTTTCAAGTATATCCAAAGAAAAAGAACAATTAATAAATATTAAAGGATTTTCAAGCTTATCAACAAATAATGAGTTTCTCATATCGCATTCATACAAAGGAGATGTAAAGCGACAATGTTCAAAGGAGGAGTTCTGAAAATTGTTTTTAAAACATTCATTAAAAATACAATTCTCAAAAATAATCCCAGATAAATTTAAGTTATTCAAAGAAAAGCCTGAGAAATCAAAGTTGCAAACGCTAACTTCTTCTGTGAAATTTATATTAGATTCCTGTAAATACATTAATTTAATAAAAATTTTTAAAGATAAAGATCTAGAGCTATTTAAAAACTGATTGATATAATAGTGATTGACTATCATTTTCTACCTTTCAAAAAAGTTCCCTTAACTCAACCTTTAGTATAAAATATTTTATAAGTCTATAAAACTTTTTATATTTTTATAAAATTTTTTTATTATTAAAAAAGATTTATTTAAAAGTAAATATTTTATAGACATAACATATAGTATAGTACTATATTAGTTTTCCGAATCATCCTCTTTTTAAATGCAAAGTAACTAAAAGTATGACTTTAAACCGAACCAAGCTAGAGAAAAATTATGGCTGTATGGCTGATATTTTAAAGAAGCTTATTCATAAACATAATATGTCTATAGCCAAATTAAGTAGAGCTACTAATATTACTGCGGCTTGCCTATATAACATATTAGACGCAGCCCATACACCTAGATTAGATTCAATAATTTCTTTAGCAGAGCATTTTGAAATTACTATTGGCCAGCTACTAGGCATGGAACCATTAAATAAGGAAATTTCAGATAATGAAGATACTGGCTTAATTTCAGTACCTTTAATAGATGATGACAAGTATCAGGATATTATCCTTAATAATAAAGGCATTAATAATATTCAAAGTAAATATTTGATAAGCAAAACGCTTCCCGATATTATTTTAGCTTATCAATTAAAGCAAGATTACTATTCTCCTTTTACTTCCGGGGCTATTTTGATCATTTCATTACCTATCTTCATAAAAAATAATGATATATTATTAATTGATATCAAAAGTATTCTAACATTGAAAATTGTTGCCACTGAGAATAATACATTTTTCTTTAAATCATTAGCAGAGTCTAAAGTTGAAGAAATGGGAAATTATAAAATTATTGGTATTGTAAAAAAAATAATTCAAACATAAATTGTATTTTAGCATCAATTATTCATCAACTTTCATTGATAACCAATTAAGTAACATCTTAAGATTAATATAATACTCGCCTGCGAACTGGTAGGGTGAAGCAGAACCTTGTTGAGAGGTTAATGCTCTAATTATTATGTTTATAGTTAAATTTAAAGAGTTATAGTCTGATTAACAGATAAAGGTATTGTGTTTATTCTTGTCTCTTGGGTAATATTTTCAATCTAAAATATATAAAGTCAACTACAACCTACCACGTGCTATAGAACTTCTGGATTTCTTGATATCTTCCGCATGAGTTTTGCCTGGTGCAGATGGTTGCTGGGTTGCCATTGTTTTTGCTGTCGTATGCTGTATGTTGCCTGGTAAGTTATTAAGAGGCGCGCTAAAATCTTTTACTAGTTGATCCATTACTGTCTTGTTAGGAAGAGTTAACTTAAATTCAATCTCGACTCTATTCTTCATGGCGTATGACCTGTAAGTTGTTTTTATAAATGAAACTGGCAACTTGAGCAAAAACTTTAACTTGATGAGGTGTTGTTAGTTGGTTAAAGATTTTGTTATTTGAAATTCTATCGTTAATTTCAGAACTTTGTAGACCGTCCATTACTGATTTTTTGCTAAGAAGATTTTCGATTAGTTGATCTTGTTTATCGCTGATTAAATCAAACAGTTTTTTATGATCTAAAATTAATTCTTCATATTCTTCTTCATACATAGTGGTGATATATTCAGCAAATTGAGCTAAGCTATCATTATCTATATTAAATATTTCATCAAGATTAGTGTTCAATAACAAAAAATCTTGAATTTTTTTTATTAAACTTAAAGTAGCAGCAGTTTTCTTGGAGCTATCTGACTGCACTTTAGGTTTGTGGTAATTCATAAAAAATGACATACTATTACCAAATAGTTATATTTTTAACCTTTGTGTTGATTGTAAACAGATTGATTAAAGTTGTAAATAGGTAAAGTTATTAAATTTTATAATAAATTTAAATTTTTAACAAATTTGTCAATTACTGCGTTTATAAACTTGGTAAGAGAAGGATCAGCAAATGAAGCTGCCACATTAGTATATTCATTAATAATAACTTTAGGCGGAACAGAGCCTTTAAACTCTTTGGCTTCACATGCGGCAGTAAGTAAGATTGCTTGATATAGTTTATCAAGCTGTTCAAAACTTTTGCCGTTTGCTAGAAATGGAGCGAGCTCTATTTTGGCTTCAGTGGTATGAAATTTAATGGCTTTAGTTAGATTATAATAATGTTTTTTATCAGGTTTTTCTACGATGCTCTCAGAAAACATTTTGTTTAAGGTTAAGATGTTTTCAGGGTCACTCTCTTTATTGATCAGTAGCAAGCTATAACAAAATTGAATTGCAGCAAGTCGTGCTGCAGCTTTTTTAGCTTGTGTTAGTTTTTTTTGCTCTTCAGGGGTAATTTGTTGTATGTTATCGGTCACTTCTGCTAATAAATGTAAAAATATTCTTTAAGTTTGATTAGTTCAAGGCAAGCATTAACGGCAAAGCCGCCTTTATTTTTTTGATTAATATCTGCGCGCACTAATGCTTGTGCTTCATTTTCTACTGTTAATAAGCCATAACCAATTGCTAAATTATGCTTAATAGCTAGGTCGCTTAGTCCTTTAAAGGAAAATTCACAAACCATATCATAATGTGTGGTTTCTCCACGGATAACGCAGCCTAAAGCAATATAGCCATCATATTTGCGTTGACCGTGTAATGACATATTAATTACTGAAGGAATTTCTAAAGCCCCAGACACATTAAGTATATCATAATTTAAATCTTGATGTTTTTCGATCTCTTTAACTGCGCCGGTAATTAGCATGCTAGAAATATGATCATAAAAATTAGCATTAACTAACAATAGATTATGTTTCATTTAGTTTACCTAACTACTTGAGCTATTATATTTGCTCAAACTTATATCAAATCCTTTCCAAAACGTCACTATCTTTTAACTAAGCTTTTTTATAAACTCAGTATAAAAGGTAATTTTGGCATCAAAATTTGTTTTGAGTGGTCATTTATGTTTAGGCAATTTCCGTTTCATCAACCGCATTGTTTCTAAAAGCTCTTCTTTTCTTTTGGTTTTATAATAAATTTAGTCATTTTTTATGAGAATTTATTACAGTAAGAGTGGTTTTTATTTTATTAAAATTAGGAGTTGAGCTAGAAACATTAAGTTTTCTATAACCTACTAAGTTTATATCGAACCCTTCCAGAGCGGTAACTATCTTTTGATTGTTACTAATAAGTGTCATATTTTTAATACCAAGATCAATTAAGATTTGAGCTCCAATCCCATAATTTTTAATTTGATGAATGTTAGAATCTTGATTTTTATCACGGTTAATTAGATTATGGCTAATAAGGTCAGTTCTAAGATCTCTGATTAATACGATTACACCGCCTTCCTTAGAGATTATTTCAAAAGACTGGTCTAAGATATGTTGTTTGTGATAGGAAGTATCTTTAATTAAATCTGATAATATATCAATGCTATGCATTCTCACTAGTACAGGCTGTTCAGAAGATATATTGCCTTTGATTAATGCTACATGCTCAATTTGATCAATTAAGTTTTGATAAACTACCGCTTTAAATTCACCATATTGAGTGCTAAGAGTAGATTCACAAATTGGTAAAACTAGCTTTTCATATTTGCGTCTATAAGCAATTAGATCAGCAATTGTACCAATTTTTAAATTGTGGGTTTTGGCAAATTGGATTAACTCCGGCATACGGGCCATTGTGCCGTCATCATGCATTATCTCACAAATGACTCCTGAAGGGCTAAGTCCTGCCAGACGCGCAATATCCACTGAAGCTTCAGTGTGACCTGCGCGAACCAATACCCCACCATTTTGAGCAATAATTGGAAATACATGCCCGGGGGAAACAATATCTTTATCGGTTGCATGCGAGTTGATTGCTGTTTTAATAGTGTGAGCGCGATCATGCGCTGAAATGCCAGTAGTAATCCCACTTGCTGCTTCAATTGAAGTGGTAAAAGCAGTTTTAAACATCGATTGGTTATTATTACTCATCATGTTGAGCTTGAGCTTGTGTGCTTGTTCTTGATTAATTGTGAGGCATACAAGTCCACGACCATATTTAGTCATGAAATTAATAGTATGGCTATCGGCAAACTGAGCAGGAATAACTAAATCCCCTTCGTTTTCACGGTTAGGGTCGTCTACCAGAATAAACATCCGGCCGGCTTTAGCTTCAGCAATAATTTCATCAATTGAGGAGATCATCAAAATAATATTCTTAAGTTAATTTGCTTATACCAAAATTTAGAGAGATGTTAAATTAAAATTCTATAAAATTATTACTTGCTAATTAGTTAGCAATTTTAAAAGAGCCATTATTCAAATCAAAGTAAGAGATAAGAGTGAATATTATTCAACCTAGGTGAAGGGTTAAAGATCGGTTTCATAAGGGGATGAGCTACAGTTATTTATACCATATTTATTAGTATAATTTATATAAAGGTAATTAAAAAATAATAGTAGCTCAAGTGGTCCTATTATCAATAATCGTGCTGCTAGCTTTAATATATCCTCCTTGTTGTATAGTCTCGCAAGTTAGATGATTTAAGAAAAGATCTTAGCATCATCAACTTAGCTTAATGACTATATCGATTATATATTACTGCGGTTTAAATAAATTTTTTTATGGTCTAACTAAATATAATCTGCTTTAGCTGCTTAATATGCTTAATTTCATGAAGTTGAATTTGCTGTTTAGTTAGGGTATCTCTTAATTCATTATCTTTAGTAAATTTAGGGGTAATTATATTTTTAAAACCAAGTTTTACGGATTCTTTAACTCTGGTTTCAAGATGTTGAACCGTACGCACTTCACCTGAAAGGCCAACTTCTCCTATAAATACTGAGTTTTCTATGATCGGTTGGTTGGTGGCTGCAGAAATTAAAGCAGCTGCTGCTGATAGATCCATGGCTGGCTCGCTAATTTTAAGTCCTGACATTACATTTAAATAAAGTTCTTTATCAGTTAAGTTGAGTCCAAAGCGTGTGGCAAGTACTGCAATGATCATTGCAAGTCGGTTGTTATCCCAACCTACTACTGCACGTCTAGGAGTGGCCATAAAGGTGGGGGCAACTAATGCTTGAATTTCAGCAAATATTGGCCTAGTTCCTTCAATGCCAGCATAAATACTGCTGCCGCTAATATTTTGGCTTCTTTCGCCAATAAATAGCGAAGAGGGATTGGTTACCTCAATGAGCCCGCTGCCATGCATTTCAAATACACCAATTTCATTAATACTGCCAAAGCGGTTTTTAACCGATCTAAGCAGTCGGTATTGATAGCTGCTTTCACCCTCAAAATAAAGTACGGTATCTACCATATGTTCTAATACTTTAGGACCAGCAATTTGTCCTTCTTTAGTAACATGTCCTACTAAAATAAGAGTAATATTACGTTCTTTAGCAAGACGTATAAGTTCATGTGAGCAGGCCCTAACTTGTGAAACTGTACCTGGGGCAGAACCAATTGCCTCTAAAAATACGGTTTGAATAGAGTCGATGATTAAAAAATCCAGCTGTTCATCTTTCACCTTGTTTAGAATAAGGTCCAAATTAGTGGCAGTAAGTAGCTTAAGCCCAGAATTGTTGATGTTAAGTCTTTTTGCTCTTAGGGTAATTTGAGAGGCGGATTCTTCACCTGATACATAAATAACTTTATGATTATGGCTAGATAATTTAGCAGTTATTTGTAGCAATAAAGTGGATTTACCAATGCCTGGATCACCCCCAATTAATACTGCAGAACCAGGTACAAACCCACCTCCTAATACTTGATTTAGCTCTTGGTAATATGAATTAATTCTGGTTTGCTCAGCTATTTCTTGGTTTATATCAAAAAATTGGATTTGATTATTATTAAGTTTATTAACTTTGCTAGCATAAAAGCTAGTATTGTCGTTAATTGCTTCTTCGATTATGCTGTTCCAGGCGCCACAATCAGGGCATTTACCTTGCCATTTTTGGCTAACACTGCCGCATTCTTGGCAGATATATTGGCTGCTTTTTTTTGCCATAACTTATTGCCTTATTAATCTTAAGTTTTGTGGAATTATAAATTGTGGATCATTAGAGCGAACTGGGTTGATATCAATGCCACCGCGTCTGGTATATCTTGCATAAACAGTAAGAATTTTAGGGTCACATTGATCCATAATATCTTTAAAAATTCTTTCCACACATTGCTCATGAAATTCATTATGATCTCTAAAGCTGATAATATACTTAAGAAGTGAGGCGTGGTCAATTTGCTGGCCGTGATATTTTATTATTATAGTTCCCCAATCTGGTTGGGAGGTGATTAGGCAATTTGATTTAAGCAGATTGCTGTAAACTGTTTCATGCGTGATATCTTGTTTTATAACTAATAATTTAGGATTGGGAAAATATTCGGTGATTTCTACCTCAAGGTAATCAATTAAGGTGCCTTGTGGAGCCTCAATACCTAGTTTTGTTTCCGGATCAACTAGGTTGAGAGTAATTCTGGTTTGTAAGGTTTGTTCTAGATCTTGCTTGATAGTTTGTAATGCTTCATCACTTGAGTTGAAACTAGTATTGTTAAAGGAGTTTAAATATAATTTTAGAGATTTTGATTCTATAATAAATTTGCTATTTGCTGGATAAATTATTTCAAGTAACTGAACAATAGGCTTACCTTTTGGGTTTAACCAAGATACTTCATAGGCATTCCAAATATCGTAACCTATAAACGGTAAATGGTGATCATCAATGCCTATTTCCACTCTTTTGTGAATTCTAGCAATAGGAAAGAGTAGAGCTGGAGTATATTTGTTTTGATAAGTTGTTTTTTGCCCAAGCGGTGAATTTTCAAGCATTTATATCCTCACTTATTGTAGCTCTCTTGTCGGTTTAAATCTTGCAAGTAAATTTATCATAGAAATTTGCTTAGGGTTTGCTTCGTTTATGTTTATATAAGTTCAGCTTCTTAAGACTAGGCATTTCTTCTAAAATTTCCTCAACAATCTCAAGTTCTGTTAGTAGAATATTAAAATAGCCATTTATGGATAAAAGTAAATACTTGGTAAGTTTTGCAGTAAAATTTTGAGTATTATAACATTAATAATAATTACAATAGTTTAATAAATGCTTAAAAATATTGAATAATTAATCTTTTTATAATAAACTATAATGTAATATACTTAAAACATCAGTAGTAGGTAAATTATGCAGATAGCTAATTTTGAACAAGCTTTAACTACTTTAGCTACAGATGTTAGCTTGCATATACAGGAATACAATGTAAATGATGTTCAGGCGCAAATTTTAAGTGATGCTATTATTAACAGCCCAACAATTGAGAATCTAGTATTAAGTCTTTATGGATTATCACATAAGGGCTGGCAATCAATAGATCGCGCGATTTATCTACGCCAAGTTAAGCATGTTAATATCAAGCATGATTTAAGCGGTATTGTCGAAATGGCTACTAATGCTCCTAATATCTTTGCAAGGATGCAAAAAATGTGTCTTTCAAATTCTGCTATTGAGACTTTTACTAAAGTTTGTCAAATTTTAACCGATAAAAAAATCAAAAGTAATATTAAATTTTTACAAATAACAAATGTGGGTTTTGATGAAGCTGCAAGAATAGCTTTGGGTAACCTATTAAATAATACTATCACCATCAAGCAATTAACTATTACCGATACACAAAGGAATTTTAATAATAAAGGAATTGAACAAATTATTGCAGCTTTGAAAATAAATTGTCCTTTAGAAAAACTTGAGCTTACTAGTTGCGGTATAGATGAAAAAAGATTGATAGCAATGTTTAATGCATTAAAAGATAACTATAATTTGCGCAGCTTGGCGATTACAGGGGTAAATCAATTGCCAAATAAAGCTTCTAAGAAAATGGTTGAAGCTTCAAAGCAGTCTAAGCGCCTTACCGAATTTTATATTGCTCCTGAAGACTATGTTGCGCATTGTAAGTCTAAAATGTTCAAATTATCTGCTAATTTAATGCAGTTTAACTCCATATTTGGAAGCATAGATGATTTGCAGCTAATTAAGCGAAATTTTTTAGCTACCCAAGAGATAGTAAAGCTGATTGAGCATAATGACGATTTCAGTCTTGCTCAAGTGGGAGAGGTGGTTCAAAGATATAATGCTGTAAATACTATGCTAATTAAACGCAATAATTTTACAGAGCCTGAAATTAAGCAGAAGCTTAAAAATATTTTAGAGGTTTTTTATGAAAATTATTTTTATTTTAAAGGAGGTAGCAAAAGCGAGGTTAGCTTATGCGGAACTCTAGTACCAAAGGAAATAGTGAGCCATATTGGCACCTATGCTGATGCTTCTTATTCATTAAGATTAGGTAATAAACAGCAAAGCATAACAGCTCAAGTTGCTAATCATCCATCTGATCTAACGCGTGTGTGTAATATTATGTAAATTGAAAATAATCCGGGTGATGAGAGCTTGATATAAAAAAGTGGCTTTAATAGCAAAATGTTATTTGTTGAGATTATTTCCTGATATTTCACTTTTTTACATCATAAATATGCATTACATTTTGTTAAAAATATAGTTGGCTAGAAAGTATTATTGCCAAAAGGCAAGAGAGTATCAATCAAAGATCGCTAACTAAAATATGAAATTTTAGTTAGTAGTAAGGCTAAAATGATAAAAGCAAATTGCTGCTGCATTTGAAACATTTAGGCTTTCTACTTCTGTGTTCATAGGGATTTTAACTAGCTCATCACATTTTTGAGTGGTAAGTTGCCGCATTCCTTTGCCTTCAGAGCCTAATATAATAATTTTTTTCTCAAATTTGGGTAGTTCATTTAAAGTTTTGATAGCCATGCCATCTAGGCCAATTGACCAAAAACCATGTTTTTTTAATTTCTCAATGCTTTGAGCTAAGTTTTTGACTTCAATAAGATTAATAAATTCAATGCATCCTGCGGAGGTTTTGGCAATAGTTGCCATGTTTTTTGGGCTGTGTCTTTCCGTAATAATTAAGCCCTGAACGTTAAAAGCCGCAGCGCTTCTTATAATTGCTCCTACGTTATGAGGATCGGTAATTTGATCAAGAGCTGCTAAAGTAAGGTGGGGTTGATCTTGATTAATATATAGAAATTCATCTAATTCTAAGGTGCTCAATTCTGAACATTCAAGCACAAAGCCGCCATGTATTGCATCTAGCCCTGCTATCTTTGATAATTCTTGCGGAGATTTGTAAACAACCGGGAAAGCTAACTTAGCAGTTTGAATAAAATCTTTATGGCTAGTGTAAAGCTGATATTTCTTGCGGTTTGGATTATTGATTGCTGCAAGGCATGCGTGCTTGCCAAAAAGTTTTATGGTATTTGACATATTTTTAATTTTTTCTTTTGTTATGAGTGAAATGCAAAAAAAAAGCAAATATAAAAATTATTCTTGCCATTTTATTATTTGTTGCTAACTTAAAGCCACCTCATGGAATTTTATGGAGGAGTGGCCGAGTGGTCAATGGCAGCAGACTGTAAATC
Organism: Rickettsiales endosymbiont of Stachyamoeba lipophora; assembly: GCF_003932735.1. Classification (NCBI taxonomy): domain Bacteria; kingdom Pseudomonadati; phylum Pseudomonadota; class Alphaproteobacteria; order Rickettsiales; species Rickettsiales endosymbiont of Stachyamoeba lipophora. The sequence continues at coordinate 1,113,640 of NZ_CP033611.1, forward strand.
TGCCCGCGCAAGCGTTCGTAGGTTCAAATCCTACCTCCTCCACCATCTTTTACAAATTACTTATTACATGCGGGTGTAGCTCAATGGTAGAGTCCCAGCCTTCCAAGCTGGTAGTGTGGGTTCGATTCCCATCACCCGCTCCATTCTGAAAAAAATCACGCATATTTTGATAAAATTGTTGATAATCTGGTTGTAAAAAATTTATTTTGTTGTATTAAGTAATGCATTCTTGAAAATCTTCTACTGATTAGTAAAATTATTTATTTTCAGTATGACACATTCGGTTTAAATTAACATTTTTGGAGTTAGTAAAAATGGCGAAAGCAAAGTTTGAGCGTAATAAGCCGCACGCAAATATAGGGACCATCGGACACGTAGACCATGGTAAGACCACATTAACAGCGGCAATCACTAAAGTGTTGTCAAAGGCAGGCGGTGCGACGTATCGAGGGTATGACCAAATCGACGCAGCACCTGAAGAGAAAGCACGTGGTATAACTATATCAACCTCACACGTAGAATATGAGACAGTAAATAGGCACTATGCACACGTAGATTGCCCAGGACATGCTGACTATGTAAAGAATATGATCACTGGTGCTGCACAAATGGATGGAGCAATCTTGGTAGTATCAGCTGCTGACGGTCCAATGCCACAGACTCGTGAGCATATTTTGCTTGCACGTCAAGTAGGTGTACCGGCGATGGTAGTGTTCTTGAACAAAGTAGATATGGTTGATGATCCTGAATTATTAGACCTAGTAGAAATGGAAGTAAGAGAATTATTATCCAAATATGATTTCCCAGGTGATGATATACCGATAATCCGTGGTTCAGCGCTTGCAGCGTTAGATGGTGATAATGAGGAAATAGGTGAGAATGCAATTCTTAAACTTATGGAAGCAGTAGATAGCTATATTCCAACTCCAGCACGTCCAGTAGACAAGCCGTTCTTAATGCCGATTGAAGATGTGTTCTCAATTTCAGGACGTGGTACTGTAGTAACCGGCCGTATCGAACGTGGTATTGTCAAAGTTGGTGAAGAAGTAGAGATCATTGGTATTAATGCGACCCAAAAAACTACTTGTACTGGTGTAGAAATGTTCCGTAAGCTACTTGATGAAGGTCAAGCTGGTGATAACGTTGGTGTATTACTCCGTGGTACCAAACGTGAAGATGTGGAACGTGGACAAGTTCTTGCTAAACCAGGCAGTATAACTCCACATACTAACTTCGAAGCTGAAGTGTATGTATTAAGTAAAGAAGAAGGTGGAAGACATACCCCGTTCTTTGCAAATTATCGTCCACAATTCTATTTCAGAACTACCGACGTGACTGGTATTGTAAATTTACCAGAAGGAAAAGAAATGGTGATGCCAGGTGATAACCTTAAAATCACTGTGGAATTAATTGCACCAATCGCAATGGAAGAAGGTTTAAGATTCGCTATCCGTGAGGGTGGTAGAACCGTTGGCGCTGGTGTGGTTGCTAAAATTTTAAAATAGTTTTTTGAAAACTTAAGGTTTTGAAAATTTTGTTTAAAAAGAACCCCTGTAAAAAGGGGTTCTTTTTAATTTTGTCGGTTACTTAACTTGTATTTAAAGTGGTATATTTGCCTTATAAAGATGGCTGTATTAAATTAAAGTTTAAGCGAGTTAAGCGAGGGGCGAGAAGGAGTTTTAGAGATGTATCGGTCTAGTGCATCTTTTTTATCTTCATCTGAAATTTCATGTTCATCAATCTCAAGAATAATTCTATGTTTATATGCTAGTAAATTATGTTTTGTTTTCGCTTCTTGCATTTCTGCTTCTGTAAGAGCAATGAAAAATGAGAAGGGATTTCCTTCTGTATCTCTTAATTTTAAAAGTTTTAAAACTACCTCTGTTTTTTCGTTTTGATTTGCTTGAGCTGCTATAGTGGAGGTTTGTTGTTGAGCTAGATCTTGAATTTATTTTTGTTTTCAATTATGCCTGGCTGTCCTTTGATGATATTTGGTATGTATATTTTGATCATGTCCTCTTCCTTTGTTCTAGTTTGATCTTAATTTGAACTGTAAAAATAATTTTTACTTTGGTCAATTTAGTTTCCATTTGTTTATTATTTTTAACAGTTGGTTTGTTGCCTGTGTTGTTGTAAGTTGTCCTTACAGTCATGCTTTATTGTTTATAAAAGCTATAGATCCGCTTAGTTTGTTTTGTGTTATATAATATTTTTTACTACTTCTTCAACAGTGAAAATTGTATGATCTTTTATTTGCTAGTTCTGCTTTATGAGCGCTTTCTTTGAGTAGATTTTTATTTATTCAGGTTCATCTGTTTGAAAATAAATTTTTATTCTTTGAGCTTGACTGGTTTTATTGGTGATTAATTTATAAAATATCCTTGGGTTTTTAAAAAGCTTATTATGTTTTTTTCTTCTGTTAAATTAAATTCAAAGATAGCCTTGTATATCAAGTAGCTACCATGCTGTGGTACACGTTTAGAGTTACCTTTAAGTAAAAATTTTAGTTTCAGTATTAATAATTTGAGTTCTTCGTTTAAGTTGGATTTTATTAGATTAAAGAATTTTAAGGTGGCCGCTTGGTCGTTTTCAGATAAGGTCCACAAATCAACTTTCCATTCAGTTGTGCTCGCTATAGACCTTGCTTTTAAGGTTGAGGGTGAATTGGGAGTAGGATATAGGGAGGTATGTATGGCATTTATGTTATCTTCTGGTATGATAAATGCTTTTTTGGACTGTTTATCTAAGTCGGTTATTGGGTCGGCTGTGGGTTCATTAGGAATTCGATAGGTGATGCAGCTATATACTCCTTCTGGTAAATCAGTGCGATTCTTTGCTTTAGTAAAATTAATTAGTTTTACTGCATGCACTAAGGGACTATCAAGTAACTCGCGAGCAATTTGAATATGAACATTAACTGGGTTAAGGTGGGGAGGCAAAATAAGGTTAAGATCGATATCATTCCACACCATTAGATCTAGCGCGTAACTACCGTTAATGATCACTTGGCCATATTGAGATAATAATTCAATTAACCTAGTTTGGGCTAAAAACTCATTAGCCTGGTTTTTAATCTGTATCGATTGGTAGAGTTGTTCGTTCATAACTAATTAAGAAATCTAGCGTATTACTATTACCCGTTTTAGATAAATTATCTTTCCAAATTTGTGGTATATCTTCCTCCGGCATTATTTGTGAGGTTATAATTAGGCAGGAAGGGTCATCTTCAATCAAGCCTAGCCAATAATGATAGTCATGCTCATCATTACAGTAAGGATATTTCTCTTTACGGCCACTCATAAAGATAATTATATCTTCTTTATGCTCAGGACTATTATCCCAAAATTCTTGGATATAAGGTTTATCTAGCCAATTAAAAATTATCTCTTTATCTCTGATGGTTGCTGGCTTAAAGATTAGATTCATAATTTGCCTTCAACAAACTTTTGGTGTAGCTCCGCAACTTTATCTGACCTTAATAAATCTAAATTCCTTTTTAGTGTAGCAATATCCCAATCACACCATTTAATCTGCAATAATTTCTCAATATCTTCCGACTCAAATCTCTTTTTTATAAACCTAGCAGGATTACCACCCCAAATTTCATAAGGCCCAACATTTTTGGTAATAAGGCTTCTTGCGCCAATAACTGCTCCATCGGCTATTTTAATTCCGGGCATGATCATCGCTTCTGCGCCAATCCAGACATCATTACCAATAACTGTATCTCCTTTTAATTTATGAGCTTTAGGCGGCACATTAGTATATACATCAAAATCATCATCAAATCCATCAAGAGGATAGGCAGCTATCCAATTATAATTATGCCCTTGTGTACCTCCCATCATGAATTTTACTCCAGTTGCAATTGAACAGAATTTACCAATTATAAGCTTATCTATTTCATAATCTTGAAAGTGATTATCTTTTTCATCAAGGTACATAACACAATCTTCAAATGGTTTACCATGATAATAACCACTATAGTAAGTATAATCCCCAACTATAATGTGTTCACATTTAATATGGTCTTTTATAATGATAGATTCACGATAACTATTAAAAGGATTCATATTTGCTTACCTCACAGTCTTATTTTACCACTTAATATATCATAATAAATATTAATCTCTATTTTTTGTAAAAACTCTTCATCATGCGGGATTACTATCATAGAACATGGATATTATCTCAATACTTGGATTACATGCTCTATAGTTTCTAAATCTAGATTATTAGTTATTTTATCTAGGATTAGAAGTTTAGGGTTTTAACAGCAATTATTGCTAAAGATAACCTTGCTCTTTCGCCACCAGATAAGTTAGATGCTTCAACAAGCTAATTAGTGCTAATAACCTGGGCATTAGCTGAATCATTCGGCTGTAACTAATTAAATTGGGAAATAGGCCTTATATATCCCGGGTAGATAGTAGAGATGGTAATTCTTGAAATCTTTATACCCAGAAAGATGATAATATATTATATCACAATCGTTAACAACTCAGACAAACTCATTTCGCCTTGCCGCTGCCTTACCTTATTATATTCGGTAATAGTTTCTTTTTTCCCCTTCCTTATAGATTTTCATAAATTCATTATCAAGATTTAGAACTTGTAAGCCATCTCTATCAAAGCTAGGTGAATTTTAGGAAATAGAAAAGATCTATCTGTAAAACCTTGTTTTTCCAAGTATTCTACCTATTCTATAACATTATTATAAACATCTTGAAGATTACCAATAAAATAATCATTTATATGTTTTGCAAATTATATGTAATAGTGAGCTAATATAGTTAAAATAAAGCATTTTAAAAATTATTTAAGTATTTTGTGTAAATATTGATTGAATTTTTTGTGAAAGTGATCTATTGCTACAAGGGCGCAAATAGGAGTATAGCTCAATTGGTAGAGCACCGGTCTCCAAAACCGGGGGTTGGGGGTTCAAGTCCTCTTGCTCCTGCCAGATTTACAAGCGTTGATTGATGTTCAGATTTATCTGGACAAAAAAAAATATGTTGATAATCTTGCCATTTATTATTTTTAAAGTAAAGCAATGTTAACCAAATATATCGACTATTTTAAGCAGGTTAAGCAAGAAGTTAGGAAAGTTGAATTTCCTGCAAGGAAAGAAGTCATTACTACTTTGCTTATAATTACTGCAGTGGTGATATTTTTTAGTGTTTTCTTTTTGATTGTGGATGGAGTGGTGTTAAAGCTCACCAAAATGATTTTAGGCATTGGAGGTTAGTACTGTGTCTCAACAAGAAGCGAAATGGTATATTGTACAGATCCAATCAGGTTCGGAAAAAAAAGTAATACAACAGCTGCATGAAAAAGCCAGGCAACGTGGCCTAAGTGAGGTGTTTGAAGAAGTATTTATGCCTGCTCAAGAAGTTAGCGAAGTACGCCGCGGTAAAAAAATGAATGTGGAGAAGAAATTCTTCCCGGGTTATATCTTAATTAAAATGCAACCTAATCGTGATGCGTGGTACTTGGTAAGAAGTATTGACGGGGTTTTTGACTTCTTAGGGGCTAAAGGTAATAATGGTATACCTCAGCCAGTTGCGCCTAAAGATGTAGCGCAAATTAGAGATATGCAAGAAAAAATTAGCCAAGGTGCTTATACAGCAGTTCATGCTAGCACTTATGAAATTGGTGAAAATGTTAAAGTAATTGATGGTCCGTTCGAAGGATTCGTTGGTGTGGTTGAAGAAGTTGATCAGGTTAAAAGCAGGCTTAAAGTTTCTGTTTCTATCTTTGGTAGGGCTACCCCAATTGAACTTGAGTATGGACAAGTAACAAAAGTTTAGTAAATAAATTTATAGCCAAAATTATACTTTAGTGTATATAGAGCTGTGAGTTGAAAATATTTATAAAGCTAGTTTTAAGAGGTTTTAAATGGCAAAAAAAATTGCAGGATATATTAAACTTCAGGTTCCTGCTGGGAAAGCTAATCCGTCACCACCTATTGGTCCTGCTTTAGGTCAAAGGGGTCTAAATATTATGGAGTTTTGTAAGGCATATAATGCTAAAACTCAAAATGAAGAGCCGGGTACTCCGTTACCAGTGGTGATCACTTATTATGCTGATAAAACTTTTACATTTGTAGTTAAAAAGCCTGCGGTGCCAATTTTAATTAAAAAGGCTCTCAAGATTGCTTCTGGCTCTAAAGCTCCTGGAAAAGATATTGTGGCAAAAATTAGCTTGGCTCAAGTAACGCAAATTGCTGAGTTTAAAATGGAAGATTTAAATGCTATTGATGTTGAAGGTGCTGTTAACATGGTTAAAGGTACTGCAACGTCTATGGGTATTGAGATTACGGAGTAAGTAAATGAACGCAAAAGTGACTAAGCAAAGCAAAATGCACAAAAAGTATGCAAAAAAATATCAAGCTCAACTTAGTAAAATTGATAGTGAGAAACTTTACACAGTCGAAGAAGCTGTAAAGATCCTTAAGGAAATTACTGATGTTAAGTTTGATGCAACTATCGATTTGGCAACTAGACTGGGTATTGATACTAGACAGTCAGATCAGAATTTAAGAACCGTAGTAAGCTTACCACATGGTACAGGTAAAAATGTTAAAATTGCTGTGTTTACCAAAGGTGCTAAGCAAGATGAAGCTAAAAAAGCTGGTGCAGATGTGGTTGGTGCTGAAGAGTTAATCGAGCAAATAAAGCAAGGAAATATTAATTTTGATATTTGTATTGCTACTCCAGACATGATGGGATTGCTTGGTAGTGTTGCTAAAGTGTTAGGTCCAAGAGGTTTAATGCCTAATCCAAAGTTAGGTACTGTGACTATGGATGTTGCTAAGGCTGTAAATGAAGCTAAAGCTGGACGTGTTGAAATTAGAGCGGAGAAAGCTGGTATTGTTCATGCTGGTGTTGCTAAAGTAAGCTTTGATGAAAGAAAAATTATAGAAAACGTAAAACACATGGTGAGCTCAATTATTAAGGCTAAGCCAAGTGGAGCTAAAGGTAGCTACTTAAAAGCAATATATCTTTCATCAACTATGAGCCCTGCACTTAGGATTGATATTTCATCAGCAGCTGCAGCGTAAATAAATAAAGGAGCAAAAAAGTGGGTCTAAGTGTAAATCAACAAGACAAAAGAGAGCAAGTAGCTGGGCTGCATAACTCTTTTTCTGAAAATGAAATTGCAATTGTGCTTCATTATCCAGGGTTAACTGTTAGTGAATTTAGCGCTCTTCGTAATGAAGTTAGAGGAGCTAATGCTAAAATCGAAGTAGTTAAAAATACTTTAGCAAGGCTAGCAATTGAAGGTACCATATTTGAATGTTTAAAAGACATTTTAACTGGTCCAACTGCAATTGCATATTCAACTGAGCCTGGTTTTGCTAAAAAAATCGTAGAATTTTCAAAGAAAAATGATAAGTTAAAAGTGATTGGTGGTGCGCTTAATGGCCAGCTTATGGATGAGAAGGCTGTTAGGGTTCTTGCAACACTTCCATCACTTGACGAACTTAGAGCTAAAATTGTTGGAGTTATTTCTGCACCTGCAAGAAGTATTGCTTCAGCAATTCATGGTGTTCCAAGTGCGGTCGCAAGAGTTATTAGTGCTTATGCGACTGAAAATAAAGGTTGATCTTTTAAGATTATCCATTAAGTATACAATGTTTAAATTTTGGTTTGAGGAAATAAAAAATGTCTAAGCTAGATAAAATTGTTGATGAATTATCATCTTTATCACTTATGGAAGCTGCAGAGCTTGTTAAAGTTCTTGAAGAAAAATGGGGTGTTTCAGCTGCTGCTCCGGTAGCAATGGCAATGCCAGCTGGTGGCGGTGCTGCTGAAGCTGCTGCAGAGCAAACAGAATTTACTGTAATCCTTCAAGAAGCTGGTGCTAATAAAATTAACGTGATTAAAGAAATTAGAACCATTACTAGCCTTGGTCTTAAAGAAGCTAAAGACTTAGTTGATGGCGCACCTAAAGTTGTTAAAGAAGCTGTAAGCAAAGCTGAAGCTGCTGATATTAAAGCTAAGCTTGAAGCTGCTGGTGCTAAAGTTGAAGTTAAATAACTTTAATTTTAGTTGTTAAAAAATAAGGGCGTTATTATATAACGCCCCATTAGTATTTAAAATTCTTCATTGTTTTTAAAAACAATAAATAATATACAAAAATTAATTAATTATTAGTCTCTCTGGGGTCGTTAATGCAAAGTTCAAGATCATCTCAAGAAATCATTCGCAAAACATTTAGTAAAATTGAATCAGTGGCTCAAATGCCGAGCTTAATAGAAGTTCAGCGTGAGTCCTATCGTAAATTCTTGCAAGATGATATTAAGCCTGAGAGTCGGCAAAAGTCTGGTCTTCAAGAAGTTTTAAGATCCATCTTCCCTATTAATGATCCATCTGGTATTTCTACTTTAGATTTTGTGAAATATCACCTTGATCAACCTAAATATGATGTGGAAGAATGCCGTCAACGTGGTATTAATTTTGCAGCGCCGCTCAGACTTACTTTAAGACTAGTGATTTGGGATCTTGACGAAGATACAGGTTCTAAAGAAATTAGAAGTATTAAAGAGCAAGATGTTTATATAGGTGATATACCGCTTATGACTGAGAATGGTACCTTTATTATTAATGGTACTGAGCGAGTGGTTGTATCGCAAATGCATCGTTCACCTGGTGTTTTCTTTGGTCATGATGAAGGTAAAACGCATGCATCAGGCAAATTTTTATATTTCTGCCGTGTAATTCCTTATCGTGGTTCATGGCTTGATATTGAATTTGATGCTAAAGATTTATTATATTTTAGAATTGATAAGAAGCGTAAATTATATATCTCAACCCTTCTTAGAGCACTTGGACTTAATAACCAAGATATTTATAATTATTATTTTAATAAACTATCTTTTATCAAAAATAAAACTGGTTGGGTTGGTGAATTTATTCCTGAAAAATTTAAAGGAATCAAATTACCAAAAGATCTAATTGATGCTAACACTGGAGAAGTTGCTTTAGAAAGCGGCACTAAAATTACTCCGCGTGTACTTAAAAAATTAGAAGAGCAAAATTTTAAAAATTATCGTATTGATAATGATGATTTAGAAGGTTTGTATATTGCTGAAGATATTATGGACCCTGACACTGGAGAAGTATTATTTGAAGCAGGCTATGAAATAAGTGGCGATACTATTACGGCGATTAATAATTTAAAACTTAAAGAAATCAAAGTTTTAGATATTGATTATTTAAATACAGCTCCGGTCATTAGAAATACATTGCAGCTTGATAAAAATCTAACGCAAGAAGATGCATTGCTTGACATTTATAGAGTGTTAAGACCTGGTGAGCCATCAACCCTTGAGGCTTCACAAAATTTATTTGATAATTTATTCTTTAATGCTGATCGTTATGATTTATCTACTGTTGGACGTGTTAAATTAAATGCTAAACTAGATGTTAGCATTGATGAAAATATTAAAACGCTTACTAAAGACGATATTACCGGCATTATTAAGTATATAGTTGATCTTAAAATGGGTCGTGGTGAAATTGATGATATTGACCATTTAGGTAATAGACGTGTTCGTTCAGTTGGCGAGCTAATGGAAAACCAATTTAGAATTGGTTTAGTTAGAATGGAACGTACCATTTTGGAACGTTTAACATCAGTTGATATTGATACTGTTATGCCTCATGATTTAATTAACTCTAAGTTAATTGGCACAGTGGTTCGTGAGTTCTTTGGTTCGTCACAATTATCACAATTTATGGATCAAACTAACCCATTATCAGAAATTACTCATAAGCGTAGGCTTTCAGCATTAGGACCTGGTGGATTGCAACGTGATCGTGCAAGCTTTGAAGTGCGTGACGTACATCCAACTCACTATGGAAGAATTTGTCCAATTGAAACTCCTGAAGGGCAAAATATTGGTTTGATTAACTCTATGGCTACTTATGCGATTATTAATGAGCTTGGATTTATTGAAAGCCCATATCGTACTGTAGTGAATAACCAAGTGACCAATGATGTTGTGTATCTCTCAGCTATCGCAGAAGGCAAATATACAATTGCTCAGGCAAATGCTAAATTGGATGATAATGGTTGTTTTGTTGATGTATTAGTACCAAGCCGTCAAAATGGTGAATTTATTATGTCACCAGTAGAAAAAATTGAATTTATTGACGTTTCTCCAATGCAGCTAGTATCTGTTGCGGCATCACTTATTCCGTTCTTAGAAAATGACGATGCCAACCGTGCTCTCATGGGATCAAACATGCAACGTCAAGCGGTACCATTAATTAGAACTGATGCACCTTTTATAGGTACAGGGATTGAAGGAATAGTAGCAAAAGATTCGGGCGCAGTAGTTGTAGCTAGCCGTAGTGGCCAGGTTATGCAAGTAGATGGTACTAGAATTGTTATTCGTGCTGATCAAGATGCAAATCAAGACACTCCAGGAGTTGATATTTATAATTTGCAAAAATATCAACGTTCAAACTTTAACACCTGTATTACTCAAAAACCATTAGTAAGAGTTGGCGATTATATTAAGAAAGGTGAAGTTGTTGCTGATGGTCCAAGTATTCAAAATGGTGAATTGGCACTTGGTAGTAACGTGCTTGTAGCGTTTATGCCATGGAACGGATATAACTTTGAAGATTCAATTCTTATTTCTGAAAGAATTGTAAAAGAAGATGTTTATACTTCAATTCATATTGAAGAATTTGAAGTAGTAGCACGTGATACCCGTTTAGGACCTGAAGAGATTACTCGTGATATTCCAAACGTTAGTGAAGAAGCTTTAAGACATCTTGATGAAACTGGGATTGTTCACGTGGGCGCGGAAATTAAAGCTGGTGATATTTTGGTAGGTAAGGTTACTCCAAAAAGTGAATCGCCTATGACTCCGGAAGAAAAATTGCTTCGTGCAATTTTTGGTGAGAAAGCGGCTGATGTAAGAGATTCATCACTTCATGTTCCACCAGGAGTAGGCGGTACGGTAGTTTCTGTACGGATTCTGTCTCGTCGTGGTATTGAGAAAGATGAACGTGCTATGGCAATTGAGCAGTTAGAAATTGATAGGCTTGCTAAAGACCGTGATGCAGAGAATTCTATTTTAGAAAATTATTTTTATTCTCGCTTGAAAGAGGTGTTGATACATCAAATTATTATTTCTGGACCAAAAGGGGCTAAACCGGGATTAAAGATTACTCAAGAAACTTTTGAAGAATATTCAAAAGGTCAATATTGGCAGTTTGTAGTTGAAGATGCTAATGTTATGAATGAAGTGGAAAATTTAAAAACTCACTTTAATCAAATGACCAGCACAATTTATAACCGTTTCAATAATAAAGTTGAGAAGTTGCAATCTGGTGATGACTTACCGCAAGGTGCTTTAAAAGTAGTAAAAGTATTTATTGCTATGAAGCAAAAAATTCAGCCTGGTGATAAGATGGCAGGACGCCACGGGAACAAAGGTGTGATTTCCAGAATTTTACCCGCAGAAGATATGCCTTATATGGAAGATGGTACTCCAGTTGATATGGTGCTTAACCCACTTGGTGTGCCTTCGCGAATGAACGTGGGGCAAATTCTAGAAACTCATCTTGGTTGGGCTTCTTATAACTTAGGTAAGCAAGTGACTGAGATGCTAGAAAAAATTGAATATGGTGATGAGAGCATTGATGGTTTAAGAGCTAAGGTTGTTGATATTTATGAAGATCAAAAAGCTGCTGTTGAGAAAATCAAATCATTTGATGAGAAGAATTTAGTAAAATTTGCTCATACTTTAAAGCGTGGTGTTTATTTTGCTACCCCAGTATTTGATGGTGCAAAAGAGAAAGATATTAATCGTATGCTTGAAAAAGCAGGCGTAACTACCACTGCTCAAGTAACATTGTTTGATGGTAGGACAGGTGAAGCTTTTGATCGTAAAGTAACAGTAGGTTATATTTATATGCTTAAACTGCATCACTTAGTTGATGATAAGATTCACGCACGTTCTGTTGGTCCGTACAGTCTGGTTACCCAGCAACCACTTGGTGGTAAGTCACATTTTGGTGGACAGCGTTTTGGGGAGATGGAATGTTGGGCATTACAAGCTTATGGTGCTGCTTATACTCTCCAAGAGATGTTAACTGTAAAGTCTGACGATGTAACAGGGCGTATTAAAATTTATGAATCAATCATTCGTGGTGATCAAAACTTTGAATGTGGTATTCCAGAATCATTTAATGTTATGGTTAAGGAATTACGTTCGCTTTGTTTAAATATTGATCTAAAAAATGATTAATTATTTAAAAAATTATAAAATTTGTTTAGTGGGGTTTATTGATGGGTGAGTTATATAGTATTTTTAATAATTCTGGAAATAATTTCGTCTTTGATCAAATTTCAATTGGAATTGCCAGTGCTGAAAAAATGCGCTCATGGTCATATGGGGAAATAAAAAAACCTGAAACTATTAACTACCGTACTTTTAAGCCGGAACGCGATGGTTTATTCTGTGCTCGTATTTTTGGTCCAATTAAGGATTATGAATGCTTATGCGGAAAATATAAACGTATGAAATATCGTGGTGTTATTTGTGAAAAATGTGGTGTTGAAGTTACTACTTCTAAAGTTAGACGTGAAAGAATGGGGCATATTGAGCTTGCTGCTCCAGTGGTGCATATATGGTTCTTAAAGTCACTTCCATCTAAAATTTCTGCCCTACTAGATTTGCCACTTAAAGATCTTGAAAAAATTCTGTATTTTGAAGCTTATGTAGTGACTGATCCAGGCCTTTCACCATTTTCTAAAGGTGATCTGCTTAGTGAAGATCAGTTTTATCGTGCACAAGATGAATATGGTGAAGATGCATTTACTGCAATGATCGGTGCTGAAGCTATTAAATCATTACTTGTTGAATTTGATTTGAAGCAACATCAAGAATCTTTAAGAGTAGATTTAAAAGAAACTAATTCAGAAATTAAGAAAAAGAAAATTGTAAAACGTTTAAAAATCATTGAGGATTTACTTGATTCTGGAAATAAACCGGAATGGATGGTGTTAGACGTTCTGCCAGTAATCCCACCAGAATTACGTCCGTTAGTAATGCTTGATGGTGGTAGATTTGCAACTTCTGACTTGAATGAATTATATAGAAGAGTAATCAACCGTAACAACCGTTTAAGAAGACTCTTAGAGCTTAAAGCTCCTGATATCATCATTCGTAATGAAAAAAGAATGTTGCAAGAATCAGTAGATGCATTGTTTGACAATGGTAGAAGGGGTAGGGTTGTTAAGGCCTCTAATAAACGTCCATTCAAATCACTTAGTGATATGCTGAAAGGTAAGCAAGGTCGTTTCCGTCAAAACTTATTGGGCAAGCGTGTTGACTATTCAGGACGTTCAGTAATTGTAGTAGGACCAACTTTAAAACTGCATCAATGTGGTTTGCCAAAGAAAATGGCTCTTGAATTATTCAAACCATTCATTTATTCAAAATTAGAACTTTATGGTATTTCAAATACCTTAAAAACTGCTAAAAAAATGGTTGAATCAGAGCGTCCGGAAGTTTGGGACATTTTAGAAGAAGTAATTCGGGAGCATCCTGTATTGCTTAATCGTGCGCCAACTTTACATAGACTTGGTATTCAGGCATTTGAACCAATCTTAATTGAAGGTAAAGCTATTCAGTTACATCCGTTAGTATGTGCAGCATTCAATGCTGACTTTGACGGTGACCAAATGGCAGTACACGTACCGTTATCTATTGAGGCTCAGCTTGAATCACGTGCACTTATGATGTCTACTAACAATATTTTGGCTCCATCAAACGGTAAGCCAATTATTGTACCATCACAAGATATTGTACTTGGAATTTATTATCTTTCTATGGAGCTTGAAGGCGAGCCTGGTGAAGGTATGGTGTTTTCTGATGAAGGTGAAATTCACCATGCGCTTTACAACAAAGTAATTACCTTACATAGTAAAATTAAATGTAGAAGAAATCACCGCACATATGACGGTAGTTATCAAACTAAGCTGGTTGACACTACAGCCGGTAGAATGTATGTGGCAGCTCTATTACCAAAAGATTTTTTCATACCATTTGAGCATGTAAATAAATTGCTTACTAAGAAAGAAATTTCAGCACTTATTGACGTAGTATATCGTAATTGTGGTCAGAAAAATGCGGTAATTTTTGCAGATAAGTTAATGGAGCTTGGGTTTGCTCATGCATGTAGATCTGGTATTTCCATTGGTAAAGATGACATGGTTGTCCCAACTACTAAGCAAAAACATTTGGATAGTACTTTAGAAGAAGTTACAGAGTTTGAAAGCCAATATGCTGATGGTTTAATTACCAGTGGTGAAAAATACAACAAAGTAATTGATACTTGGTCACGTTGTACTGATAAAGTTGCAGATGATATGATGAAACAAATTTCTGCAGGTGATGTATATAACGAGTCAAAAAGTAATCAGCAAAAAGTTAACTCTATTTGGATGATGGCCCATTCTGGTGCTCGTGGTTCTGCGGCTCAAATTAAACAGCTTGCAGGTATGCGCGGACTTATGGCTAAACCAAGTGGTGAAATTATTGAAACTCCAATTATTTCTAACTTTAAAGAAGGTCTTACCGTACTTGAGTACTTTAATTCTACTCATGGTGCTCGTAAGGGTCTTGCGGATACTGCGCTTAAAACTGCAAACTCTGGTTACTTAACCCGTAGGCTTGTTGATGTATCGCAGGATTGTATTATTGGTGAATATGATTGTGAAACTACCCGTGGTATTGAAGCAAAACCTGTGATTGATGGTGGCGAGGTAATTGTCGGTTTAGGTGATTTAATATTAGGACGTACTGCTGCGATTGACATTCGCCATTCACAAAGTGGTGAAGTTATTGTCCAAGCTGGTGAAATGATTGATGAAACAGTTGTTGAAAAGATTGACCAAGCTGGAATTAACTCAGTTTTAATTAGGTCAGTTATTACTTGTGAAGCTAAGGGTCATGTATGTGGTAAATGTTACGGACGTGATCTATCAACTGGTGCTTTAGTCAGTGTAGGTGAGGCGATTGGTGTTATTGCTGCTCAGTCTATTGGTGAGCCAGGTACGCAGCTTACTATGAGAACGTTCCATATTGGTGGTGCGGCTACTAAGAGTATTGAAGTTTCAAATGTTGATGCATCAACCGAGGGTGTATTAAAGATTATTAACCGTAACTTGGTGGAAGACAGTCAAGGTAAACTTGTAGTAATGAGCCGTAACTGTGAAGTAGTTATAGTTGATGATATTGGGACCGAAAAGGCAAGACATAAAGTTCCATATGGTGCTAAACTCCATCTGGATGAAAATAATAAAGTTAAAAAAGGTCAGCGTATTGCAGACTGGGATCCTTACACCATACCTATTATTACTGAAAAATCAGGTAAAATTCTTTATACTGATTTAGTAGAAGGGGTGTCGGTAAGAGATGTGGTTGATGAAGCAACCGGTATTTCAAGCAAGGTTGTTATTGATGTTAAGCAACAAACTAGAGCTGTTGATTTAAGGCCGCGTATTACTATTACAGATAATAATGGTAAGATACTGACTTTAGCAAATGGCTTAGAAGCAAGATACTTCCTACCAGTTAATGCAATTATATCAGTAAATGATGGTGATAATATTCATGCTGGTGACGTATTATCTCGTATTCCACGTGAGTCCACTAAAACTCGTGATATTACAGGTGGTTTACCAAGAGTAGTAGAATTATTCGAAGCACGTAAACCTAAAGATCATGCTATTATTAGTGATATTGATGGTGTGGTTGAATTTGGTAAAGATTATAAGAGTAAGCGCCGTATTGTTATTAACCCAACTGACGATCAGGTATCAGCGGTTGAGTACTTAATACCCAAAGGTAAACATATTGTGGTTAATGAGGGTGACTTTGTACGTAAGGGTGATGTACTTATGGATGGTAATCCGGTACCGCATGACATTTTAAGAGTTATGGGTGTTGAAGCACTTACCCGTTATATGGTTAATGAAATTCAGGCTGTGTATAGGTTACAAGGTGTGAAGATTGATGATAAGCATATTGAAGTAATTATTTGTCAAATGCTTCAAAAAATGGAAATTATTGATGCTGGTGAAACTACTTTCCTTGCTGGTGAACAGGTTGACCGTGAAGAATTAGATGAAACAAATGCAAAAGCTGATAAAAATGGTTACTCCCCTGCTAAAGCAATACCAGTACTTCAAGGTATTACTAAAGCATCGTTGCAAACCAGATCATTTATTTCTGCTGCTTCCTTCCAAGAAACTACTCGTGTTCTTACTGATGCATCTGTTGCAGGTAAAGTTGATAGGCTTGTTGGGCTAAAAGAAAACGTAATTGTTGGTAGATTAATTCCAGCAGGTACCGGTTATGTAGTTAATAAGTTCAAAAAGCTTGCACAAGCTAGAGATCATGAAGTATTAGCTAAAAAGCAACAGAATGAGAGTGCTTAAAAACGTAGAGCAATCTAGAATAATAAAAAAGGAGCTCTTAATAGCTCCTTTTTTATTTATATGTATGAAGATAATTTATATTTATAGAAGTAAGCTAAGGAATATTTATAAATAGCTTGCAAGAGCGATTTGTAAATTAATAAGCCTCCACTTCTTGTATTGTTTGATCTATTTTTTTGTCTTCTGGAGTCTTGCCAACTAATTCTATTATACTTGTTGAGCGTTCAGATGATGAGCTAGATGATGCCTGTGGAGATAAACTATCATGAAGTTCGCTACGAGCATTATCATCATGCCCTGCCAATAGCTGAAACTATATTGGCTATATTGTTATTTGCCTCTTGAATCATAGGACTTCTATTAGCATTATTATCTCTTTCTGCAATAAGTGCTCAGAGGCCAATACTTCGTCGGCTATTGTTATTACCTCTTTCTGCCATAAGCGCTCTGGTAAATGGGCCAATACTTTGACTATTGTTATCACCTCTTCCTGCAATAAGTGCTCTGGCAGCCGCTCCAATAACACTTGCAGATTGCTCATTTTCTGGAGAGTTTGGAGTAATGGTTTCCAAACCATTACTATGTATAGGCTGAAAATGGCGATATATAAGTGTTGAGAGGTTGGATTGGCTTGCAATGGGATGGTTACTATTATTATAATTGTTATTAGATCTTTCTGGGTTGTTTGTCATTTTCCCAAAATCATCAAATGTCATACTTTTATGGCAGGATGGAGGAAGATTTTTATAAATATAAGTGTAATCCTCTTCATTATTTTGCACTTTAATGTTAATTTGAGCAGCTAAGGCGCCAATTCTTATATTGATTTGCTCTTTTATATAGGTAACAACATCTTCTTTAGTAATTTCTTGTGTAGGATTATTTTTCCAAGCTGTTAAAGATAATAGACCTTTCGGTTCAACCATTAGTTGATCGCCTTGTATATAAAAAACATAAGGTATTTCTTTATAATACTCTACTGTACTAATGCCATTATTTCTATTTTGAGGAAATGGATGCTGTAAAATCTCTTTAATTCCAGCTATACAATTTGATATATTATTTTGAGTCAACAATTGAGTATCATCTTGGGTCAAATGAGAAACTTTTAATAAAAGAAAAGCCCTTAAAGCATCTTCATCCTTTTTTAATCCTTCTTGCCCAAATGAGGCAATGGAGCCTTCAAAGGTAATTTCTCTAATCGCATTTAAATTGTCTATAATTACTGCATCAATTGTTTGTTTTTGCGTGATATTAAGCACCATTTGATTATCCTTATAATATGATCTCTTACCCAGTTATATTATATTAATTAAATGCTGCCTAGTTAAAAATAAATGGTTATTTTGTTGCTTCCTTAGCTTTATTCCAGAAATCCATAAGGATATTATGCTTTTCACCTTGAAGGGTGGTATATCCTTGCAGATGTGCGATTTCTTTGACTGTAGAGATACGCTTCTCATATTTTTCAACTGTCTGCTCAATGGTTTGCTGTGGATCATAGCCCATATAAGTACATAGCGATAAAGCTGCAAGAATTAAATCACCTATTTCTTCTTAGATCATTGCAGGATGGTTAGTAATAGATTCTTTAATTTCATCACATTCACTAGCAATTTGATCAAATATCATCTGTAAGCCTGGCCAATTAAAACCAAAGTCGGCAGCTTGCCGTTCTATCTCTAATAGTTTATTTAATGGGTTCATAATTTTCTCTTTTAAAATAAATTTTCTTTAAAATCAACTAACCTCTTTGAGGATAATGCAACACTATTTGTGATGTTGGTTGCAAAATCTCGATCTAGCTTACCATGTAATCGCATTTTTAAATAATACCATAATATCTTCTAAATGTTCTATTATGTGGAGCTTCAGTTTTTTGGTTGATTTATATAGTATATGATCAATAGCAATCATGGATAAAATAGTGGAAATTCACGTTTTCGTCTAATATAGATTTAATGCCTATATATATCTTTAATTATCAGCTGTTATCTTAAAACCTTAGAGCTGGTTTTACTATTTATAATAATAATTATTTGATAGACAATCAACTTTTGAGTATTTAAGCAACTTTTATTTGTTTTGTTAATGACTTTTTAAACATTTTATTTTAGATTGGAAAAACTATTTAATAAATTTTAACCTTGAGAGAATTTTAAATGATTACTGATTTTGAAATGGGCGAGATTCTTCAATCTAAATTTTTCCACGATATGGCAGGCCCAGTAGGAGCTATTAATAATGGGGTGGAGTTTTTAGGAGAAAACCGTAGCGAAGTACAAAAGAAAGCTATTGAACTAATGACCATTAGTGCTCAAGAAGCTGTCACTCGTATGCAATACTATAAATTTGCTTATGGTTATTTGCCAATTAATTTAGAAGCGAGCATTGATAAAACCATAAAGGTAGTAACAGATTATTTCTATAAAAATAAAATAAGATTTAATTGGAATGGGTTAGAAACTAGTAACATTAAAATTAATAATAAAGTTGTTAAGTTGCTTTTAAATACTATTTATATTGCTGCGGCGGCAATGATTTATGGTGGAGAAATTAGTGTTAAACTAGGATTTGATAAAGCAACTAATAATTTAAAATTCGAAGTAATTGGTAGTTCTGCTTCTGGTATTAAACTTGATAGGGATATGATTTCATTATTAGTGGAAAATAACACTTTACCAATTAATAGTAAGAATGTTCAATTTTTCTATTTCAAGCGTTTTGCAGAAATCCACAAAATTAAATATGCTACCGAAATAAATGATAAAATCACTTTTAAAGGTGAATTGCTACTTGATATCAAACAAGCGGAAATTCATCATAGGCATGAGTATGCTGATTTAATTTAATAACATTAAATTATATATGTAGATAAAAGAGACACTTATCTGTAAGTGTCTCTTTTATTTATACAAACAAGTTTTATAAAGATCGCCTGTTTGCTTCTAGTTTACGAGCAATTTGCTGAAGTGCTAAGCTATGACTGCGTTTAAATAAATCAAGTGCAGAATAATGGTTATTATTGATAATACTGCAATCAATACTGGCTTGGTCTACCAGTATATTAATCGCTTGAAGATTGTTACTACCGATCGCAGAAATAATAGGGGTACTACCCAAACCATCTTTTACATTTAAATTAATGCTAAGTTGAATTACTAATTTCAAAGCTTCTGTATCTTGACTAAAAAAAGCTGCATGATGTAGAGGGGTACTTCTAGAGTTATTAAAAATATTTGATAAATCAATTAAGATTCCATTTTCAAAAAATTCAGGATTATTATTAATGTTTAATAAAGTTTGTAAGATCCTTAAGTGGCCGGTAGCTGCTGCATAGTGTAAAAGTGTATTACCATTGCTATCCATGCTTTTAAAAAGTAAAGTTTTTAAAACTTTAAAACATCTATGATTTACAATTTTGTTTAGGAATGGAGTAAGCTCTTTTAAAAAGTTAGTAATATTTTTAAAGTCTCCGGTTAGCTTAATATAAGGTAAGGGAGGGAGATCGCTTGTTGAGCAATCTTCAAGTGTAGGTTCTAGAACGAGTAAGACGCGAGCGAGATATTCTAAAAAAGGCGCTAGCATATTTTGCAGCAGATCCGCTAAAGTAAAATACGCTTTTATTGAAGCTCATGCAAGATAATATAAGGTGAAAGAGTTATGTAAGACACTACAGGCAACAGAAAGCGGATATTATAAGTGGAAAGCTAGTAAAATCAGTTTTCATCAGCGAAGAGATAGTTATTTAAGCAAGCTAATTAAGCGATCCATAGTTGTGTAAAAGGCCGCTATGGTAGCCCTAGGATTCGTGCTGCACTAAAAGAGCGGGGTGAAAGAGTCAGTCGCAAAAGAGTAAGTAGGTTAATGAGGGAGAATCAGCTTTTTTCTAAAGTAAAACGTAAGTACAAAACCACTATTGATTCCGGTCATAATCTATCTATAGCGCCAAATCTACTTAAACAAAACTTTACGACCGACGCCCCTAACCGAATATGGGTAGCAGATATAACTTATATTTGGAGCGGTGAGGGTTGGCCAGTTAGTGATCGTATTTCCAGATATTTGGTCATTAATGCTTTTTTAAAAGCTTATTGGGCAAGAAAACCAAAACCAGGCTTAATTCATCATTCTGATAGAGGAAGTCAGTATGCCTCAAAAGATTTTCAAAAGTTGCTAGCAAATGCTCAAGCTAAATGTAGCATATCCGGCAAGGGTAACTGCTATGATAATGCTGTGGCTAGAAGCTTCTTTAATAGCTTGGAAACCGAGGCTATCAAGGGACAATTTTTTAAAACTAAACAGGAGGCTAAAGATGCAATATTCGAATATATAGAAGCTTTTTATAATACAGTGCGTATGCATTCAACATTAAACTATTGCTCTCCAGCTAATTTTGAGCAATATTTTACTACAAAGGTTTCTTAATTTGACTATAAAAAATTGGGGCAAGACCAAAAAATAGGAGTATAATTAAATGACAGAAATAGAAACAAAAATAAAAGAATTTATAAAAAATATCTTTCAAGAAAATATCAAAAATGATGAACGATTTTTATTCAAAGCCAAGGTGGAAAATAGCGGAAGAATAGCTTACATTAGACCTTTTGAGGATGAAGATTTGGAATTTATAACAGATCTTTATGGGCAACAATATGTTATAAGTAATGTAGTTTCCAAACCTGATCCCAAAAAATCTTTTAAGGACTGGTGTAAAGAAGATAGGGTTATGCATGGTATAAATAAATTTGAAAAATACGGTCTTTCAAGTTATATAGTAGAAAATGAACAAAGAAAAACAATTGGTATAGCAGGATTAACTTTTGTCCCTCTAGCTACAAATAGTGGAGAAATAATCTTAGCTGTTCATTATGCATTTTCTGAAGCAGTAAAAGGACAGGGTTATCCATTTGCTGTAATGAGAGAGTTAGTGAAAGTAGCCTTCGAAGGTTTACACGATATTCTAGGTGATAAGGCAGAGGTGATAGCTCGCGTGCTACCAGAAAATATACCATCACAGCTACTATTATGTAAGTTGGGCTTTGAACCTATAAAAAAAAGCCCTGTTCCCGCAAAAAGTCCTGAAGAAAAAGAAATTTTTTATAGATTAACTTATCAAAGATATCAAGAGGTTAAAGGATCATTATCATTAGAAGTAGTAGTAAATCCAGTAAATAATAGCCCCTTGCACCCACTAGCAACAGGATATAAACCTGAGAAACGCTCTAATACTCCTGCAGCTAGCTATGTGAGCGCCCTAAAAAAGGATAATGGCCAACAAGGTAGCGCTAAATCATTTTAGTTGAGATTGAGATCGCTATAAATGAATATATAGAAGCTTTTTATAATACAGTGCGTATGCATTCAACATTAAACTATTGCTCTCCAGCTAATTTTGTTCACACAACCTAGGTGATAAATAGTCATAATAAAATTATATAATAAGGTGAAATAAAAAACATCTTACCTATATAGATACTTATTTTGTAAATAATTCTTATAATCTTCTATGCTTAATTCTTTATTGCTCGCCTGTAATATCAGCTCGTTCATTGGCATCTTACGGCCAAAGTTATGAATATTTGTTTTATACCAATTTTTAACCCCGCTAAAATCAAACTTGTTTAGTCGATCCTTATCCAAAGTTTGTTTTGCTTTAGTAAATAATTGTGCTGCAATAATGGCTCCGGATAAATAGCTGGGGAAGTAGCCAAAAGCACCGCTATACCAATGTACATCTTGTAAACATCCTAAGGCATTAGATGGGGGAGTTATTTGCAAATACTTTTGCATTAATTCATTCCATAGTATGGGGATATCTTTAGTTTTTAAGTTGCCTGCAAAGATTTGCTGCTCAAGTTTAAATCTTAAAATAACATGTAAAGGATAAGTGACTTCATCTGCTAAAATTCTAATATAGGAGCGTTTTACAAAATTAATATTATGCCATAATTCTTGGAAGCTTATATCAATTCCTCCAATATCTTTAAGTAATTGAGATAGGTAATTTACAAAAGCCTTGCTGCTACCTAACTGCATTTCGTAAGTTAAAGATTGGCTCTCATGCATACTCATACCAAGTGCTTTGCCAACACGTTGGTTGTAATAATTTTTTGGCAAGTTTTGCTCATATAATGCATGGCCAGTTTCATGAACTGTGGCCATAATAGCATTTAAGGCATTATGTTCATCGTAAGTATTAGTGATTCTAATATCACCGTAACTTCCTCCGCAGAAAGGATGAAAGGTTTTATCTAACCTGCCATAGTCAAAATCAAATCCTAAATCTTTAGCAATTTGCATACAAATTTGATGTTGTTTATCAATCGCTAGCTCAATATGTTGCTGTTTGATATTAAGGCTATTCTGCTTATCAATAACTTGTTCAATAAAATCTGGTAAAAATGCTAGAACTTGATCAAAAAGTTTGTTAATATTATCAAGTTTTTGACCTCTATCATAAAAATCAACCAAGGCTTCATAATTATTAATGCTGCTTTTATCTGCTTTAATTTGAGCTTGCTCTTTAGTTAAGATAATAAGTTCGTCAAGCTTAGGTATGACTGCATCAAAATTATCTTCTTGTTTTGCTTTACGCCAAATTAGTTCACATTCATTGCTAGTGTTTGATAATTTTTCAATCAGATGTGCATCAAACATGGTTGATTGGTGATACTCATGCTCTATTTCGTGCACATTGGCCTGTTGCCATTCATCTAAACTATTCAAATTTATTTTACTAATAAGATCTGCAATTTTTGGGTGAGTGCACATCTCATGGTGTAACTTGGAGAGTAAGCTCATTCTGACACCACGGTAAGAACCGCTTTTTTCCGGCATATAAGTTGCTCTATCCCAATGCATAAGTCCCATTGCACTTTCTAACGCTTCAATTTCTGTAAAATATTCAGCAAGTTCTTGATAATGCTGCATGAGTTTAAATCCTTTTCGTAATATAAAACCAGGTAACAAGATTATATCCAGCCATATCTTTAGAATGATACTTGGTAGGGCTATATTCAACAGGTGCTTGATCGGTTTTTTGATAATTTATCATGTTAGTTTGGTTAAGATGTTCTGCAACCCATTTTGCATAATCTGGATGATCGGTGGCAATAATAATTTGCCCTTCATTTTCAAGTTTAACCAGAAGCTTAGTAATAAAATCAGTATTAATTAAGCGACGCTTATTTTGTTTTCTTTTTGGCCAAGGGTCGGGAAATAAAATATAAATTTTAGAAAATTTAAAATTAAGCTCTAAGCCGAGTAATAAATTCACGTCATCTGCAAAAAATTGTAAATTTTGAACATTTTGCTCTAAGGCGTTTTGTAGGCTCTGTACCACGCCTGAAAGAAACACTTCTGCGCCAATAACCAGGCTACTAGGGTTTTGTTTACAAAGATTCAGCAGGTGGTGACCATTACCGCTGCCAATCTCAAGAATATGAGCGGTAAACTGGTCATTAATCTGTGAAGAGTTTTCAATTAAAAACTGCTTGTTGTTATTGAGAAATTTACGGTGTCGTACGTTAAAGCCTTTGCCAACTCTTCGTGCAAAAGAAACTGGGGCTTTAAAATATTTATTCGTCTCCTCGTTCATAATGATGATTCTTAAAAATGTTTTTATTAAAGTATGCTTCTTCGCCTATTGTTTCATAGATGCGGAGTAGTTCGTTATATTTTGCCATACGGTCAGATCTACATAAACCACCCGTTTTAATTTGTCCACAATTTGTTCCTATAGCTAAATGTGCTATAGTACTGTCTTCTGTTTCGCCAGATCTATGGGACATAATAACTTTGTAGCCACTATCATGCGCAATTCGTACCGTATTTAACATTTCAGTAATGGTGCCAATCTGGTTAGGTTTCACTAAAATTGCATTAGCTAATTGATCATTTATCCCTTCTTGTAACAACTGAGGATTGGTTACAAATAAATCATCTGCAACTAACTGAATTTTGCTGCCTAAAGCGGCGGTTAGGTCTTTCCAACCACTGCGATCATGCTCACTTAATGCATCTTCAATGGATACAATCGGATAATCATCAACTAGTTTGTGGTAAAAATTAATTAGTTCATCAGTAGTAAATTTTTGATTATCAATCTGATAATGTGTATCCATAAAAAATTCTGAAGCGGCTGAATCGATTGCTAATACAAAATCGCTGTTAAGTTTATAGCCACTGTCATGAATTGATTTAATGATTAGCTCTATAGCTTCTTCGTTATATTCTAGATTAGGGGCAAACCCACCTTCATCCCCGATATTAACGGAGTAACCTTTTTGTTTAAGGATATCTCTGAGCGTATAATTAACTTCACATCCCATGCGGATAGCATCTGCAATATTTTCTGCTCCAATAGGGATTATCATAAATTCTTGGATACTTAAGTTATTATCGGCATGTTTGCCACCATTAATTACATTCATCATCGGCATAGGCATAACTCGTGCATTGCTGCCGCCAATATATTTATAAAGTGGAATATGAAGGCTGTTAGCTGCAGCGCGCGCTACGGCCAGAGAGACCCCTAAGATAGCATTAGCTCCGAGACGGGATTTGTGCTCAGTATTATCAAGTTCAACTAAGGCTTGATCAACATAAAATTGTTCTAATCCATCTATCCCAATAAGGTGTTCGTTAATTTCAGTATTGATCGCTTCAACAGCTTTTAATACCCCTTTGCCTTTGAATCTAAGTTCATCTTCATCCCGTAATTCTACAGCCTCTAAGGTGCCGACTGAAGAACCGCTAGGAACTGAGGCGCGTCCAAAGGAACCATCAGCAAGTTCTACATCTACTTCAATTGTTGGTAGTCCTCTGCTATCTAGAATTTCTCTGCCATAAATTGATATAATTTCACGCATGATTCCCTCTCTTGCTGTTGTTAAGCTAGTTTAAAAGCTGGTAATGATTTAAGTTATATATTAATTGTAGCATAATTAAATAAATTCTTGAATGATAAAATGTTTTATGAGCCTGCTTTAAATAATCATGGTTTAAACCACAGTCCATTAAAATCTTGTGTGGTACCGCGGCCAATTGGCTGGATTAGTACTATAAGTTCTAATAATATTACCAATTTGACGCCTTTTAGTTATTTTAACTTGGTTGCTGATTTTCCGGCGATGGTCATGTTTTCTTGTGTAAATAGGCCGGATAACTTTGAGGATAAAGATACCCTTAAGAATATTAAACTAAATCAACAGTTTGTAGTAAATATGGTAAGTTTTGAGCTAAAGGAGCAAATGAATCTTACTTCCGGTAATTTTTCTTACGAAGTAAGTGAGGCGGATAAAGCTGGGCTTGAACTTGTTGATTCTCAACTGGTTAAACCACAAAGGGTTAAAAAATCCCCAATAGCACTTGAGTGCGAGTTATATCAAATTGTTGAACTTCCTGCTATTAAGCCGATAACAAGTAACAGCTTGGTGTTGGGTAAGATATTAGGAATTTATATAGCAGATGAAGTTATAGAGGAGGGCAAGGTTAATATAGAAAAAATTCAACCAGTCTCAAGGTTAGGGTATATGGATTATTCATCAGTTGATACTATTTTTAGTATGCAAAGGCCAAGCAACAAGGCTGACCTTTAGCATAGCCAAGTTGTTTATTATTTACTATAGCAGGTAAAGGTTTTAGCTTGATTCAATAATTTTGAAACAAAGCCTGTACTTTGCTTTATAGCATGGTTTGCTGCCGGGATAGTGGTCATAAAAGAATAAACTTTATCTTCAACATATTTTAATAAATTAGGCTTGCTTTTAGCTGGTAAGTAACAATAAGCAGCAATACAGCCACCTAAACCAATTATCCCTAGAGCAATCTTTAAGGTGACTTGAGTGGTTTTATGATTCCAGAATGACCTTACTTTAGATATAAATTGGTTTTCTGAAGCTTTTTGAACTTGTGTTTGTTGCTTTAGAATCTGTTGTTGCTCTATCTCGTGCGTAGCTAGAATCTGTTGTTGCTCTGCTTTAGCTTGTTCAAAAGCATTTTCTGATGAATTGTGATCAAATGAAATAGTAATTTTACAATTTGGTATTTTGCCAATAGCTTCACCTAAAGATTTTGCACCATCATCGCCTATGGTGTTCTCCCTTAAATTAAGGTGTTGTAAGTTTTTACATTCCTTTAGAGCTTCAGCTAAAGCTTGTGCGCCAGCATCTCCTAGGCGGTTACTGCTTAAGTCAAGGAATTGTAAGCTTTCATATTCCTTTAGAGCTTTAGCTAAATCTTGTGCGCCAGCAGCTCCTATGGTGTTACCGCTTAAGTCAAGGAATTGTAAGTTTTCATATTCCTTTAGAGCTTTAGTTAACTCTTTTGCACCGTCATCTCCTATGAAGTTATAGCCTAAAGCAAGGCCTTGTAAGTTTTTACATTCTTTTAGAGCTTCAGCTAACTCTTGTGCACCAGCAGCTCCTATGGAATTAAACGTTAAGTTAAGGCCTTGTAAGTTTTTACATTCCTTTAGAGCTTCAGCTAACTCTTGTGCACCAGCAGCTCCTATGGAATTAAGCGTTAAGTTAAGGCTTTGTAAGTTTTTACATTCCTTTAGAGCTTCAGCTAACTCTTTTGCGCCAGCATTTCCTATGTGGTTATTGCTTAAATCAAGATGTTGTAAGTTTTCACATTCTTTTAGAGCTTCAGCTAACTCTTCTGCGCCAGCATCTCCTATGGAGTTAATGCTTAAATCAAGGTGTTGTAAGTTTGTACATTGCTTTAGAGCTTTAGCTAACTCTTTTGCGCCAGCATTTCCTATGGAGTTATAGCCTAAAGCAAGGCTTTGTAAGTTTGTACATTGCTTTAGAGCTTCAGCTAACTCTTTTGCGCCAGCATTTCCTATGTGGTTAGAGCCTAAAGCAAGGTGTTGTAAGTTTGTACATTGCTTTAGAGCTTCAGCTAACTCTTTTGCGCCAGCATTTCCTATGTGGTTAGAGCCTAAAGCAAGGCCTTGTAAGTTTGTACATTGCTTTAGAGCTTCAGCTAACTCTTTTGCGCCAGCATTTCCTATGTGGTTAGAGCCTAAAGCAAGGTATTGTAAGTTTTTACATTCCTTTAGAGCTACAGCTAAGTCTTTTGCGCCAGCCTCTCCTATGTCGTTATTGCTTAAGTTAAGGCTTTGTAAGTTAACACATTTAGGCAAAATGGATATTAATTTAGAATAAGGTGCAGGTTTAGTTGTATTATCAACTCTAATATCAGCAATGCTTTCAGCGAATTCAGTATTGTTGCTAATTTCCTCAGTTAATTCCACTATATAATCTGAACTAACTGTTATACTTCCTATAAAATTGGGATACAGCTTTTTTAGCAACTTACTTAGCTTAGAAAAAGCAGTATAGTTACGATCATTAATTCCAAAGATAATTTGATCATTGCAAATTGGCTCAATTTTTTCTAAAGCTTCATCTTGATTAGTGTTTATTAATAAATTTCGCCAGATTTCTATTATAGACATTATGTTTGTTTTTTTGTGGGATATAGTTGCCTCTGATGCGTTATTAGCTTGGATAATATCATTTTTTATATCTGAGAGGTTAAATGCTTTACCTTCACTCAATTTATTTGGCCTAACAAAGAGGGTGTAGTTACATCCTGTTGGTTGCTGGAATGAAGAGCTTGCTAAATTAATTTGATCATGTAACTCTGTATAATTAAAATGCGTAAATATTTTGTTTGCTGTTACATCTACAGGTAATTTTGTGATATTTATATTGCTCATAAAGTCTTGCTGCTATAATGATTAAAATTATACACAAGTTAACAAAAGATTAAAAAGCAGTCAAGTTTTTATAGTTTGCTATAGTTGGTAAAGGTTTTAGCTTGATTCAATAATTTTGAGGTAAAATTCTGAGCTTGTTCGTTTTCTTGCGTAGCTAAAATCTGTTGTTGTTCTGCTTTGGCTTGTTCAAAAGCATTGTTTAATAAATCGCTATCGTTTAATATCCCATAGTTTAATAACTCATTATCAAGGATAATGTTGATTTTACAATTCGGTATTTTGCCAATAGCTTTACCTAAAGATCTTGCGCCATTATCTCCTATGTCGTTATTTCTTAAATTAAGGCTTTGTAAGTTTTTACATTGCTTTAGAGTTTCAGCTAAGTCTTTTGCGCCAACAGCTCCTATGTTGTTATCTTCTAAAGCAAGGCTTTGTAAGTTTTCAGATTCTTTTAGAGCTTTAGCTAACTCTTTTGTGCCGGCATCTCCTATGAAGTTATTGCCTAAAGCAAGGTGTTGTAAGTTTTTACATTTTTTTAGAGCTTTGGCTAAGTCTTTTACGCCAGCTTCTCCTATGTTGTTCCCGCCTAAGTCAAGGCTTTGTAAGTTGTTACATTCTTTTATAGCTACAGCTAAATCTTTTACGCCAGCCTCTCCTATGTCGTTATTGCCTAAAGCAAGGCTTTGTAAGTTGTTACATTCTTTTAGAGCTACAGCTAACTCTTTTGCGCCGGCAGCTCCTATGAGGTTATTGCCTAAAGCAAGGTGTTGTAAGTTTTTACATTGCTTTAGAACTTCAGCTAAGTCTTTTACGCCGGCCTCTCCTATGTTGTTCCCGCCTAAGTCAAGGCTTTGTAAGTTTTTATATTCTTTTATAGCTACAGCTAACTCTTTTGCGCCAGCCTCTCCTATGTTGTTACTGCTTAAATCAAGGCTTTGTAAGTTTTTACATTCTTTTATAGCTACAGCTAAGTCTTCTGTGCCAGCCTCTCCTATGGAGTTATAGCCTAAAGCAAGGCTTTGTAAGTTTTTATATTCTTTTATAGCTACAGCTAAATCTTTTGCGCCAGCCTCTCCTATGTTGTTACTGCTTAAATCAAGGCTTTGTAAGTTTTTACATTCTTTTATAGCTACAGCTAAGTCTTCTGTGCCAGCCTCTCCTATGGAGTTATAGCCTAAAGCAAGGCTTTGTAAGTTTTTATATTCTTTTATAGCTACAGCTAAATCTTTTGCGCCAGCCTCTCCTATGTTATTCCCGCCTAAGTCAAGGCTTTGTAAGTTTTTACATTCTTTTATAGCTACAAATAAGTCTTCTGTGCCAGCATCTCCTATGTTGTTCCAGTCTAAAGCAAGATGTTGTAAGTTTTTACATTCTTTTAGAGCTTTAGCTAAGTCTTTTGCGCCAACAGCTCCTATGTTGTTACCGCCTAAGTCAAGGCTTTGTAAGTTTTTACATTCTTTTATAGCTTCAGCTAACTCTTTTGCGCCAGCCTCTCCTAGGGAATTATTGTTTAAAACAAGGCTTTGTAAGTTAACACATTTAGGCAAAATGGATATTAATTTAGAATAAGGTGTAGGTTTAATTGTGTTACTAACTCTAATATCAGCAATGCTTTCAGCGAATTCAGTATTGTTGCTAATTTCCTCAGTTAATTCCACTATATAATCTGAACTAACTGTTATACTTCCTATAAAATTGGGATACAGCTTTTTTAGCAACTTACTTAGCTTAGAAAAAGCAGTATAGTTACGATCATTAATTCCAAAGATAATTTGATCATTGCAAATTGGCTCAATTTTTTCTAAAGCTTCATCTTGATTAGTGTTTATTAATAAATTTCGCCAGATTTCTATTATAGACATTATGTTTGCTTTTTTGTGGGATATAGTTGCTTCTGATGCATTATTAGCTTGGATAATATCATTTTTTATATCTGAGAGGTTAAATGCTTCACCTTCACTCAATTTATTTGGCCTAACAAAGAGGGTGTAGTTACATCCTGTTGGTTGCTGGAATGAAGAGCTTGCTAAATTAATTTGATCATGTAACTCTGTATAATTAAAATGCGTAAATATCTTGTTTGCTGTTACATCTACAGGTAATTTTGTGATATTTATATTGCTCATAAAGTCTTGCTGCTATAATGATTAAAATTATACACAAGTTAACAAAAGATTAAAAAACAGTCAAGTTGCTTATGATTTGCTAACTATGATATTAAGCTCATCCTTATCCCAAGCTTATTTAGCATTGGTTATATATAGCTTGGTTACAATTTTTATTACGTGCGTAGCATATAATAGGGATATTAAATATTATTAATTGCTAATAATATGTTTACAAAATTTATTTTAGCTATATTTTAAACATAATAAATAAAGCATAGACTGTAATTAGAGGTGGGTTTTTCCCGCCTTTTTTGTTAACCTAAAAACAGATTAATTAAATGATTGAAGATAAAATAATAGGCATAATAGCAACTCCGCTTGAGCTTGAAGGTTATGAAATCTATCGTATTAAGTTTTTTGAATATAAAAATCGTAATACTTTGCAAATTATGCTTGAACGTAAAGATGGGCAAGCAGTAACAATTGATGATTGTGAAAAGGCAAGCAACTTAGTGTCGGTATTGCTTGATGTGGAAGACCCAATTGAAGCGGAATATCATCTGGAAGTTAGCTCACCTGGTATAGATAGACCCCTACTTAAACCAGAGCATTATAAAAAATTTATAGGCCAAAGAGTAAAATTGCAAACTGTTGTACCAGTAAATAATTCGCGTAAATTTGTTGGTGATATCATTGAAGTTAAAGAGAATATTATTACCATTAAATGCGGTAAAGAAACATTGGATATTGAATATTCTAATATCGCATCAGGTAATTTAGTGCTTACTGATAGGTTAATCAAATTAATGCAACAGTAAAGTTAAATTAAAGTGTAGGAGAAGTCGACCATGATGAAGGGTGATTATTTTGAAAAGATGCAAATGTTTAAAGCGGTTGCTGCGGATACGCAGTTAACGCTTGATCAGATTTTAGATGCTGTTGCGCATGCTATGATGGTTGCCAGTCGTAAGAAATACGGTAAAGAACTGGATATTAAAGTTGATATTAGTCGTAAAACTGGTGAAGGCACTATTTATCGGGTTCAAACCGTGGTTGAAACCGTTACTAATCCAATTGTAGAGATCTCTCTTGAAGATGCGCTTCATAAAAAGCCTGATGCCAAAATTGGTGATCAAATTATAGAGCAATTACCTCCGATTGATTTAGGTAGGGTGGCCGCTCAATCAGCAAAAAATGATTTGGTAAATACTATCCGTGATGCTATTCGTACTAAGCAATATGAGGAATATGTAGGCCGTAAGGGTGAGATTATATTTGGTGTGGTTAAAAGAGTTGAAAATCGTAGCCTTATTATTGATATAGGCAGAGCGGAAGCTATCATTACTCAAGATAAATTGATTCCTAACGAAGTTTATAAGAATGGTGATCGTATTAAAGCTTATATTGAAGATATACTTAAAAACAATAAAGGACCCCAAATTTTCCTTTCTCGTACTCATCCACAATTTTTAGTGAAGCTTTTTGCCCAGGAAGTGCCAGAAATTTACGATGGCGTAATTCAAATTAAGTCAGTTGCTAGGGAGCCAGGTTCAAGGGCTAAAATCTCGGTATTTAGTAAGGACGATGGAATTGATCCGGTAGGTTCATGTGTTGGTATTCGTGGTTCACGCGTGCAAGCCGTTATTAATGAACTTCAAGGTGAAAAGATAGATATCATACCGTTTAGTGAAGATCCTGCTAAATTTGTTATCTCCGCTCTTTCTCCTGCTGCAGTAAGTAAAGTGGTAATTGATGAAGAAAAACATAAGATAGATGTGATTTTACCAACTGAGCAGCTAAGCTTAGCTATTGGTAGAAAAGGTCAAAATGTAAGGCTTGCAGCACAGCTTACCGGCTGGAATATTGATGTTGTTACTGATGAAGAAGATTCAAAACGTCGTTTTGAGGAATTTAATAGCCTTACCAAGTTATTTACAGAAGCGTTAGATGTTGATGAGTTAATTGCTCAGTTGCTAAGTGTAGAAGGATTTACCACCATTGAGGAAGTGGCTCTAGTAGACCTAAGCGAGCTTGTGGCGATCGAAGGATTTGATGAACAGCTAGCACAAGCGCTACAAGAGCGTGCTAAGGTTTATCTTGATGAGCAGCAAGCGGTGATGATTAATAAGTGGAAAAAACTTGGAGTGGCGCCAGCCTTGGCTAAAATAGAAGGATTTAATCCACAGATTTTAGTTAATATGGGTGAAAATAACATTAAAACCATGCAGGATTTGGCGGATTTATCTAGGGATGAATTTTTAGAAATTTGCCCAAATGCTTCTTTAAGTGATGAGCAAATTGATCAAATTATTATGGATGCACGTGCTCAGGTTGGTGAGTAATTCATTATAACAAAAGCGGGCATGTAGTTCGCTTTTGTTGCCTTTATAGAGTTTGGCTTGCTTAAGTATTCGCTCGGTATGTTCGGGTATGTATAAATTGACATTATTATGTTTTGATATATATTAACAAATCAAAAACTAATAAATTTTTTGCTCAGTAAAATTTAATAAATCTGAGTTGTAAAATCTTCAACTTGTAAGATTTTTTGATTCACGGATTGGTTATCAGGAAGAAATATGACTAACAATACAGATGCTACAAATAAACCCAAGTTGACCTTAAAGCTTGATCCCAATAAAATTAGCCCTAAGCTAGAAGGGGTAATTAAGCGAAATATTCCTGGTGCAACCACTTCAAAAAATGTAACCGTTGAAGTTCGTAAAAATAGAACGAGATCCTTAGAAGATAAGAAAGATATTTATGGAAAACAGGGCGGTAGTAAGGATTTAACTCAATCAGAACTTGCGGCTAGGATGACAGCTTTAAAAAATGCTGCTAACGTAAATGAAGATAATTTACTGTCTAAGAAAAGTAAACTTTCTGTATTTGAGAATACCCAAGAAGATATAGAGCAAGAAGTAATAAAACTGGAAAAGATAGCCAATGAGGAAAGTGCACAAGAGCCAATTGAAATTCGCTCAGCCGCTGAAAGTGTAGCATCTCATCAGGTAGCAAAATCTTTAGAAGTTAAGCATGATAAGACTCTTTCTAAAACTCCTGCAGCTAAAACAGCTGAAGAGTTTAACGATGAAGAAGAAAATAATAAGAAAAAATTGCTTGCAGATAAAACTAAAAAGATTGTTAAAGAAGAACCTGTAGTTCCAAGTAAGAACAAATATGAAGAGCGTCGGAATAGTAATCGTATTGATGTAAGAACTATTACCGAAGATGATGAACAAAAAGTAAAAACCAGAAGCCTATCATCAATCAAACGTGCCCGCGAAAAAGCTAAGAGGCAAGAGATTGGTATGAAGCCCCAGGAGAAAATTGTACGTGAGGTTATTGTACCAGAGATTATTACGGTGCAAGAGCTTGCATCACGTATGGCGGAAAAATCTTCTGATGTGTTAAAAGAGTTAATGAAATTAGGAATGTTGGTTACTATCAATCAACCTATTGATGCGGATACAGCAGAGCTGATAATTGAAACTTTTGGTCATAAAATAAAACGTGTGACTGAAGCGGATGTGGAAAATATTTTACTTGATGTAGCAGATAATCCTGAAGCATTAAAGCCGCGTCCTCCGGTAGTTACTATTATGGGTCACGTAGATCATGGTAAAACCTCTTTACTTGATGCTTTAAAGGCTACTGATGTAGCTTCTAAGGAAGCCGGTGGGATCACTCAGCATATTGGTGCATATCAAGTGAAGGTCAATGAAGATCACTTTATTACCTTTTTAGATACCCCAGGACACGAAGCATTTACTGCAATGCGTTCAAGAGGTGCACAAGTTACAGATATTGTAGTGTTAGTAGTAGCAGCAGATGATGGGATTATGGCCCAAACAGTAGAAGCTATTAACCATGCTAAAGCTGCAGATGTGCCAATTATCGTGGCAATTAACAAAATAGATAAACCTGAAGCTAATATTGAGCGTATTAAAAGCGAGTTGTTAAATCATGATTTGGTGCCAGAGGAATTTGGTGGTGATATCGTTAGCGTACCAGTATCAGCTAAACAAAGATTAAATTTAGATAAATTAATTGATGCGATTTTACTACAAGCTGAAATGTTAAATTTAACATCTAATCCAGACCGTAGTGCAAACGGAGCGATTATTGAAAGTAAAATTGATAAAGGTAAAGGAGTAGTTGCAACACTCTTGGTACAAAAAGGCAGCCTCAAAATTGGGGATATTATTGTGGCAGGTTCTACCTCTGGTAAAGTGAGAGCGATGCATAATGATAAAGGTAAAAATGTTACTATAGCATCTCCTTCAATGCCAGTAGAAGTTATTGGCCTTGAAAGTGCACCGGTTGCAGGCGATAGTTTTGCGGTAGTACAAACCGATAAGCAAGCTCGTGATATTGGTTCTTATCGTGAACGTAAAATGCGTGAAACTAAAAGTAGCCAGTTAAACCGTATGAATAATCTTGAAGCGATTTTTGCAAGATCAGCAGCCCAAGGTAAAGTTAAAGAATTACCGATCATTATTAAAGGTGACGTGCATGGTTCTATTGAAGCCATTGCAGCATCACTTAATAAAATTATTAACCAGGAAGTAAGAGTAAGAATTTTACATAGTGCAGTAGGTGCGATCACTGAATCAGATGTTTCACTGGCTCAAGCTTCTAATGCTATAATTTTAGGATTCAATGTTCGTGCAAGTAATGTTGCTAAACAAATGGCTGATCGCGATAAGATCGATATTAGATACTACTCAATCATCTATAATTTAATTGATGATATTAAACTTGCTTTAAGCGGAATGCTTGCGCCAATTATTCGTGAAGAATATATAGGAAACGCAGAGATCAGGCAGGTATTTAACATTACTAAATTTGGTAAAATTGCGGGATGTTACATTACCAATGGTATGATTAAACGCGGAGCAGGGGTAAGATTACTGAGGGATAATATTGTAATCCATGAAGGCAAGCTTAAAACCTTAAGACGTTTTAAAGATGACGTTAAAGAAGTAAAAGAAGGTTTTGAATGCGGTGTGGCTTTTGAAAACTACGAAGATATCAGAGAGAAAGACATGCTTGAAGCGTTTGAGTTAATTGAAGAAAAACAAAAATTATAAATTATGTTCAATTTTGATGAATTTAGTAAACAGGGTAAAAGTCAAAGGCAATTGAGAGTTGCACAAAGTGTTAAACGGGCACTTTCTGAAATTTTAATTGCTGGTCTGCCCGAATCTAAAGTGTGTTTTGAAAAACCTATTACAGTTTCTAATGTTAAAATTAGTGCTGATTTAACTGCTGCTACTGTTTTTGTTTATCCTTTTACTGGAGGAACAATTACCGATAAAGAGCAAAAAGAAATTATTGACGAACTGAAGTCACAAACTCATTATATTAGGCATCAGCTTGGTAAAAAAGTAAATTTAAGAAAAATACCTAACCTTTCTTTTAAAATTGATCAGAGCTATGATATCGCAGATAAAGTTAATATCCTTATAGATGAAATAGAGTAATACTAAAAACTTTCGATATAATCTCAAAACTATTCTTTACTTTAGCCGTTAAATTGGTTATTCACCTGCCAATACAAATATCAATAATATTTTAATATATTAGACTTCTTGTTCTTTTAGAACAAGAAGTCTAATATAGATTTACTATGTATTTGATAATAACAAGATGAGCTCACAAGAGGATAATGATCAATAATAAAAATATAGTTAATAATTCTTTATTAAACAGCTAGCAGCATTTAAGTTAACTCCTATCCAAGAAGTAACCTTGCTTACTATATGTAAAAGTTATAGCATAGATATTCATGCTGAGAATAGTTCTGAAGGTATAGATAATATATAGGCTGGTTTACTACCCTGAAGCCCGACTTTGTTAATAAAAAGGTAGAAATAGATCAAAGCAGAATAAGCACCCAAGGATGCCATAAATTTGTTAGCAGCGGAATGTACTTTCTGTTCTAATTTAGAAGAGATAGTTTTAGACGGGAGCAATATAAATGATGATCTTGCTAGTAAGTTATCTTTGCTCTACCTTTAAATATTCCTCATAAATTTTAAAAATTCATCCAGATAAAATTACATTTGTGATATCTATTATCATGGCTGAATTTTCTTTGATGTTGGCCCGCTCCCTATTGATCAGCTTTTTTTATTCCTGTAATCCATTCATTATCCTACATTCGCGCTTATAGAATGCCTCTAGAAAATTAAAACTATGCTTCCCAGTACAGGGGGCAAAAGATCGTAGATTAGGATCAGTACACGAGTTAATCAATCTCAATATTAGGAATAAGAAGCGTATTTTAGTACTATAAAAAATGACAACTCTATATTATTTAGAATTGCCATTTTTATAAATTAAATTACTTAAACTAGCAATTATTTCTGATAATGCTCTTTAAGTTTTTGAATTACAAACTCACAAGAAAAGCTTGATAAATCTCCGCCAAGGCGTGCTACTTCTTTAACAAATCGAGAGGAAATATATTGATTTTGTTCAGCAGCAGGTAAGAAAATTGTTTGCACATCATTCATCAGTCTTGAATTTACGCAAGCCAACTGAAATTCATATTCGAAATCATTGACTGCTCTAATCCCCCTAAAGATAATATTGCTACCCAGCGACTTAGCAAATTTAACCAATAATCCTTCAAAGGCTAATACCTCTACTGATCCTTGTTGTTGATCAGTTAATATTTCAGGAAGATAGGCTTTAACCATCTCAATTTTAGTTTCTATTGAGAATATTGAATTTTTGTTATTATCTACTGCAATAGCAATTACCAATTTATCAACCACTTTAAGGGCACGCTGAATAAGATCAGCATGCCCTACGGTGATGGGATCAAAAGAGCCTGGATAAACACCAATTTTACTCATTGCTTGTTTCTAATCCTTCTTCGCCTTCGTTTTCTTCTTCTTTATCACCTTCATCAGAAATTTTAGTGACAGAAACTACTATTTCATGTTGCTTAGTGGTAAATAATTTTACCCCTTGAGTGTTTCTACCGGAGATCCGAATATCATGTACCGGACATCTAATAATTTTACCTTTATCAGTTACCATCATAATATGATCGCCATCAAGTACGGCAAAGCTGGCAACCACTAAGCCATTTCTTTCTGAAGTGATAATGTTGGTTACACCTTGTCCGCCTCTGTTGGTAATCCGATATTCGTAAGCAGAAGTACGCTTACCAAATCCATTTTCAGTAACAGTGAGAATAAATTCTTCATTATCCGCTAAATATTTGATTTTTTCAGCTGTTAGCGAGTTTACAATCTCTGCATCAATTTGTTGGATTAGTTCTTGAGGATTTTCGCTATCAGCAATTTGTTTACGTAAATTGAGGTTAATGCTTAAATAATTATCTCTTGCGGTAATATCTTGAACTTCCACTCCACGTAAAATAGACAAGGAAATTACTCCATCATTGCTTGCCAGCCTAATTGCTCTAACTCCATCAGAAGTACGGCTTTTAAAT
Organism: Rickettsiales endosymbiont of Stachyamoeba lipophora; assembly: GCF_003932735.1. Classification (NCBI taxonomy): domain Bacteria; kingdom Pseudomonadati; phylum Pseudomonadota; class Alphaproteobacteria; order Rickettsiales; species Rickettsiales endosymbiont of Stachyamoeba lipophora. The sequence goes on from NZ_CP033611.1 coordinate 1,151,420, forward strand.
ATTCTTAAAGCTTCAATTGGGAAACGAATAGCTTTACCTGCTTTAGTAGAAAGTAATACATGATTATCTTCGTCAGCAAGCTTTACACCAATTAATTCATCCCCGTCATCTAAGCGAATAGCAATTTTTCCGCCGGCATGGATGCTTTCAAAATCGGCTATGTCATTACGCCTAATATTACCGCTTTTGGTAGCAAAAATAATGCTTTTACCGGTTACTTCATTTTTATCTTCAGGAAGTACTAATGCACTACTAATATATTCATCTTGAGCAAGTGGGAAAATATTGACTAAAGCCCTACCTTTAGATTGTGGAGTGCCAATTGGTAATTTGTAAACTTTAGTACGATAAACCTGTCCTTTTGATGTAAAGAATAACATATGGGAGTGGGTAGAAGACACAATTAACTCTTTAGTTAAATCTTCTTCATGCATATTTACACCGGCTCTACCTTTACCGCCCCGGCGTTGTGCACGATAAGTGGAAAGTGGAACACGTTTAATATAACCCCCCATAGTAATAGTTACCACCATTTCTTCTCTAGGAATTAAATCTTCAATATCTTGCTCAAATTCTGAAGCTTCAATATTAGTCCTTCTAGGGGTTGCAAATTTTTCTTTAATCTCATGTAGTTCTTGTTTTAAAAGAGTGAGCAGTTCTTCTCTTGAGTCTAAGATATGTAAATAATATTTAATATCGGTTGCAATTTGCTCCAGTTCATCATGAATTTTTTGATGCTCAAGGCCAGTTAAACGTTGCAGGCGCATTTCTAAAATAGCCTTGGCCTGTAATTCGCTTAAATGTAATTTATTACCGGTAATATGGATTGACTTTGCTTCAACAATATTTAGCAAAGGTAAAACAATATCAGCGTTCCATGAGCGCTCCATTAATTGCTCTTTTGCTGCTTGTGCATCAGGGGCAGCCTTAATTAAAGTAATAACTTCATCAATGTTAGATACTGCTACTGCAAGCCCTAAAAGTAAGTGTGCGCGATCTCGAGCTTTACCAAGTCTAAACTTGGTTCTTTTAGTAATAACTTCTTCTCTAAATTCTACAAAAGCACGAATGATATGTTTTAGGTTCATCAGCTCCGGGCGACCTTGATCAAGTGCAAGCATATTGACGCCAAAGCTGGTTTGAAGAGAAGTAAGTGAATATAATTGATTTAAAAGTACATCAGCTACTACATCTCTTTTAAGCTCAATTACTACTCTAACGCCGTTTTTATTTGATTCATCCCTAAGATCAGAAATACCTTCTATTTTCTTTTCTTTGATTAATTCAGCAATTCTTTCAACGAGTCGAGCTTTGTTAACCTGATAAGGAATTTCATTAATAATGATAGCTTGTTTGCCTTCTTTGGTTTCTTCAATATCAGTTTTACCACGAATAAGTACAGAACCTCTGCCGGTGGCAAAAGCTGATTTAATACCGTTTAAGCCCATAATGGTACCACCGGTAGGAAAATCTGGCCCTTTAATTACTTCACATAATTCTTCAAAGGTTACCTCATTATTTTCAATGTAGAGGCAGCAGCCATCGATAACTTCCCCTAAATTATGTGGCGGAATATTAGTGGCCATACCAACTGCAATACCACCGGCACCATTTACTAGGATGTTAGGGTAGCGGGCAGGAAGTACAGTAGGTTCTTTTTCAGAACCGTCATAGTTAGGCTGAAAGTTAACCGTATTTTCATCAATATTTTCAAGTAAAGAATGAGCAGCTTCATCAAGTCTTGATTCGGTATAACGCATTGCCGCTGCTGAGTCGCCGTCCATTGAACCAAAGTTACCCTGACCATCAATCAGTGGAAGTCTTAATGAAAAGTCCTGAGCCATACGTACAAGAGAATCGTAAATTGCTGCATCACCGTGAGGATGATATTTACCCATAACTTCACCAACAATCCTTGCTGATTTACGATAAGGCTTGTTGTAATCGCAGCCTGATTCATGCATTGCATATAAAATACGTCTATGCACCGGCTTAAGCCCATCACGTACGTCGGGTAAGGCGCGTGATACAATTACGCTCATAGCATAATCAAGGTATGAGCGCTGCATTTCTTCTTCAATATTAATAGGAACTAAACTTGAAAAGTTTAACAAATCGGACAAAGCTTTCTCCCTAACATAATTTTGTTATTAAATTACATCAGTAATGGCACAATGTAAATTACTCTATTGAGGAGTCTTAGAATAAGATGAGGAAGGTGCATAGCTAGATAACAAACCTCCGACATAGCTTTGAACATCTACTATAAACTTCTCAGTTAAAGTTGAAGTAACTGAGGTTACTTTTTGTATAGCCTCCTGGAAAGGTGGTTTGCTAAATTGTTCCTGTTCTAATGCTTTAAGATCTGTTTGTTGTTCATCAAATTTACCTTTAAGAATAAGAGATATAGGATGTGAATTGCTAATGTGATTAGTATCAATAAGCTCTATTATATTTTTATCTGCTTCATTACGAATTAATAAATTAGTATTGTCGGCTAGTGTAGGAATTAATTCGATCAGTTGAACAAACATTGGTAATGATTCGTTTCTTATCCTGCCGAGCTCTTGAGCAATAATCATAATTAAAGTATTGCCATTATGAGAGTTGGGTTCGTCACTATGTGCTGAATCAAAGTAGGTATCATTATTAGTTGCAGGTACTATACTACTGTAGCGAGTATAAAAATCAAAATGTTTTAATTGCTTAATAATATGTACAATAGCTAGATTATTATTTTTAATACATTCGGTAAAATATGATAAAATATAGCGATTATCAAAATAATTCTTGGATAATACTAAGTTTACTACATCGCTATTTTGATTTTCACAAGCTTGTTTAAAAGCTTCCCATATATCTCCTTCATAGTCTAAATTATCAATATAACGCTGTAAGCTTATATCTACAATGTCCTTATTGTTTTTCTCGGCGGCTATAATTAAAGGTGATTTTTGCTCGGAATTTCTAACAAATAGGCTGGCGCCATGTTCACAAAGTAAGATGAAAATCATAGTATAATTTTTTTCGCATGCTTTTATGATTAAAGGTACATTACCTTCTAAGTTAAAATCGATAAAAGCACCATGCTTGATTAAATTTGCCAGTTCTATGAGTAAATGGTTTTCATCCTTTTCAAAATCTAATTTTGCTAATTGCTGGTTTGCTTTGTTTAATAGCGTTGTAATGGTCTGCAATTTTTTTTGTATATACAACTTATGTTCTTCATCTAATTCAACCAGTCCATTTTGATATTGAGGGATAATAAGCTCGGTTAGTTCTTTACCCTTTAATTTACATACCTGATACAATATGTTTAATTTCATATTTTGTTGGGAAGAAATATTTAATTTATTTTCTTCAATCTCACACTCTAATAGTAGGTTGTTAATATATGATTTAAGCTGTTCATCAGATAGAGTTAGCTCCAATAATTTAATAATAAAATGTTGAGTTTGCGGAGATAAAATAGAGAATAAGAATTCAGATATATAATTTCTGACTTTAATTGGTTTCTGTAATCGTACAATAGGATCATTATCAGCAGGAAGATATAAAAAATCTAACTCAATTTTATTATTTAGAAGTAATGCATAAAGTAAATAATAATATCTTGTAATAGCATGATCTGCTGAGAATCCTTTAAGCTGTTTGATAAGTAAGGTTATAAAATTATCATCGAGCATTACTTCAGCTTTTTTGCCTTGATAATGCTTAAATTCTTTTGTAGGACTTTCGTTAATATTAAGAAGGTGAGAATTTATCCAAAGAGAAGATGTCAAAGTTTGAGATAAAAAATAAATTAAAATATCATCCTGGTCGCTTAATTTCTTTTTGCTACGCACTCGGTTAATAGAGTTTATTTGCGATGCAGTCATTCCTTTAGATAGAAGATATTTATAAATATCAAAAGTGCTTTTATCCATAGTGGTGATCTGGGGATTAACTAACAAATTGATAACATCGCTATATCTTTTGCCTCTTAGTGCGTTTAGCAATGGAAATTCTAAACTTTCTTTATTATCAGCTAATGTAATTTTATCTGATTTATTTAAGCTCTGATTAATAGGAGTGTTAGGCATACTGCTCCTCGAATTTAGGGATTATTATTATAGTCATTAATAAGCTAAATAAAGTGATGATGAGTGCAATAAAAAAGATTAACAAAAAGTTGTATATTTAATGTTTATATTAAATATAGGTATATTTGCATCAAATGAACAAAAAGCTATTATTTAATCGTTAAAGAGCTCGCAGAGTTTAAATAATGGTTCTATATTTAGTATTTTAATTGCCTCACGCGCATGAGAAACATAGCTATCAAGTAATTCTTTAGCTTGTTTATAATCTAAAAAATTTAGGATATTATTGACCTCTACAATTTCCATTCCATCCTCTAAATCATCCCAAATTTGAAAAGCTTTACCAAAATTATAGGCATAAGCTTTCAGAGCCGCTTTGGTGTGTTGGTCGGCCGATCCTAAAATAGCACCAGCTTCACAAGAAATAGCAAACATTTCACCGGTCTTCATTTGATGAAGTAGCATTAAATCATCAATATTTTTTGCATAGTTGGGAGCAAGGTCTAGAACCTGCCCTCCAATCATGCCGTCTTTACCACAAGCTTTAGCAAGGGATGCAATTAACTCGCATCTTATTTGAGCAGAAGGATGGGTTTTAGGATCGCTTAAAATTTCAAATGCCAAGGTCAGTAAGCTATCTCCGGCAAGAATTGCAGTTGCTTCATCAAATTGTTTGTGACAGGTCGGTTGCCCACGCCTTAGGTCATCATTATCTAAACCTGGTAGATCATCATGAATAAGCGAGTAACAATGAATCATTTCAATGCTTGCAGCCGCTCTTAGAGCATATTTTGTTGGAACATTAAAAGCTTTACTTGTTGCCATCACCATAAAAGGTCTTAGTCTTTTACCACCACTTAGGGTTGAATAACGAATAGCTTCATAAATTTGATTATGGGGAAGCTGTGCTTTATTAGATAAAAGTTCAGTTAGTTCATGCTCAATATTTTTTGCATTCTCGGCTAATAGTTGTTGAATTGGCATTTAGTTAAGCTTGTTAGAATGTTCTGTTAATCTATCGCTAAGTGTTTGTGTAAACTCTTTTCTGCTTAAATTAGACTCTAAAGGTGGAAGAAATTCAATGGTAATTTTACCGGGGCGTTTGATAAAACTATTTTTCCCCCAGCATTGCCCTGAATTTAATGCAACCGGAATAACTGGTGCAAGCTTTAAATCATACATTGCCACAATGCCAGGAAATACTTTAACATTTACCCCGACTTCTGTTCTGGTCCCTTCAGGGAAAATTATAATTGGTCTGTTTTCTTTGATTTTTAATTTAACTTGTTCCAGTAAGTTTTTAAGGGCGGCCATTCCAGCAGAACGATTTACTACAATCATTCCCATAAAGATGAGATGCAAATTAAAAAAAGGCAAGTACAGTAATTCTCTTTTGAAAATATAAACCGGACGCTCGCTAATTAAATGGAATATCATGGTTTCCCAAGCTGATTGATGCCTAACAGCATATATGCAAGCTTGGTTATGAGGGTGCATACTTCCCTTAATTTCAAAGGTAATATTACATAAATATTGAAGGGCTTTGACGGTAGTGCGGCTCCAAATTTTACCAGGAAGAAATTTGGTTTTATTAAAGATAAGCAATGGAGAACATATGATGGTTATCAATAATGTTGAACAGATAAAAAATATATTAAAAATGATTGATCTTAGAGCTAACATAAAACTAAATTCACCTAAACAAGTAAGTTAATAAGACAGATAAAAATTTATTATATTCAATAAATAATATTTTGAAAGTGTTGGGAAAGTTCCACCATTCATTAATTGCAAGTGTGCTTGGTTTTATAGGAAATTTTTGTATCATTTTAAGATCTAAAAATTTTTTAAATTCTATCAGGCTGCGGGGTAAATGATAATTACTTGTCACTAAAGTGATATTATTAATTTTATTAAATTCTATCCATGAAGAGCTTTCTACTGCATTAAGTTCTGTGCTGGTAGCTAGCTTTCCAAGACTTAAGCGCGATTTAATACTATCTATGCAGGCTGGTTCTTCTTTTTTAAGGTCGTTAAATTCATCATAGCTATCCAGGGCAAAATTTTCTCCTACCCCTGAAATAAAGATTTTACTAAGCTTGAATTTATCTAAGCACGCAAGTTTTAGCCCATAATATATTCTGTTGGTTCCGCCAGTTAAAATAATGATTGCCTCAGTGGTTTTAAGGGTGGATAAATTGGGTTGAGGTTCAATATATTTTATAAAGATGACAAACCCTGCTGCCCAAAAAAATATTAGGCTTTTAACAAAATATAGTGCTAATTTAACTTTAAAGTTTGGCATTAGTAACGATAGATAATTTATTTTGCTTTGACAAGCTAAGTGAATTTAAATTTTAGTGCAATAATTTATTTGTAAATAATGATGAATAATATTTATTTTATACCTCAAAACGAAGATTTTGCCTCAGCATTGCTTAAAGGGTTAGAGCAAAATTATAAGCTTGAAGGAAGTTGGCAGGAAGTGGTTATTTTGCTTCCAACAAGAAGAAGCGTTAAATTATTATATGAGGCATGCTTAAAATTTCCTTTTGCAGTCAAAGAACTGCCTAAAATTTGTTCAATTTTTGATATAGATGAAGCTATTGAACCAGGGTTAATAGAATGGTTGGTAGCCAACAAGTCTAGGTTGCTTAGTAAGTTAGAACAAGATTTAATCTTAGCTGATATTATTAAAGATAAGCTGCAAATAAAGTTAGATACCGCATTAAAAATAGCCAAAGAATTAAATCAAATAATTAATAGTAATACTAAGATAAAATTACAAGCTGCACTAGATAGGTGGCATTCAGATTTATTTTCACAATATTTTATAAAAACTCAGTATCTTCTTGAAATTGCAACTGAGGATTTTACTAAATATTTAGCTGAGTATAATTTATATGATTTTAATAATTATGTTAGGGCAAAACTAACAAAATTTACTGAGATAATTTTAAAAAAGCCTTCTTGTAAAATTATTTGTGCTGGGTTTGCAGGAGAAAATTTTATTGCTAATGAAGCTATTGGTAATTTATTCAAGCAGCATTTAAACTGTTCAGTAATTGTACCGTATTACTCTCCTAATAATCATAATATTAGCTCAATTGGTAATATCTTTAGAGCATGCAACTTTGAGCAATCTTTGATACAAAATTGGTATAAGTTAAATGATGAACAGGATGTAAGAGATAAGGCTAAGCATCTACAAGTGGTAGAATTTGATAGTTTGCATAAGCAGGCGGCTATGATTGCTTATACCATTAAGAAGCAGCATGATAATAACCGATCTGCTCTAGTGATTTGTAATAATGTGCAGCTAATTAATAAGATCAAAAGTTATGCATCAATTTGGGGGGCAAACATAGATTGCTCAATCAATGAATCTATTAATAGTGATTTAGCAATTAAAACCTTTTTAAAAATAGGGGAGTTGTTAACTAGCCCTAATTTAATTTGTTTATTAGAAATTTTGAAATCTCCTGGGGTGATTAAGTTATCGCCTGAACAAATATGGGAATTTGAAATATTTTTAAGAAAAGAAAAAATTACTTATATTAGCGAATTATCAGAAGCAATTTTAGAAAAATATAACTTAAGAGAGATTGTAAATTTCACTAAGCAATCTAGCCAAAATATTGCTAAGTTTTTCACTTTAAACATCTTGGTATATCATTATATTATTGGAGAGGATATTAGCACACATGAAGAGTATGCAGAAGTTTTCAATGAACTTGCTAAAGTTTTAACAAGGTTTAATATTCACAACTCTACTTTGAACTACCATCGCCTTATCTCTCAGTTGTTTTCAGAATTTTATATTAATAATCCGTATACTAACTTTGAAGGAATTAAAATTTTAAGCGCCAATGAAGCGATCTTACAACATGCAGACCTAGTAATATTAGCTGATTTTAACGAGGAATCATGGGGTTTAACTTATCCCGATTGGTTGCCACCATTCCTGCAGGATAGAATGGAGGTTATTACCTATCAAGATGCTTTAAAAAAGCAAAATTATATTATAGATGGTTTGATAGCTAATAACCCACAAATTATGATCACTAGGGCAACTGGTGATCAAGGTGTTATATATAATATATATAGGCAATTTTATAAAATAGCTGAGTCCTACCCAATTGCAAACTTGGAATTAAAGCAAGATTATTGTGATCTTTTTGAAAATATTAGTTTAATAAAAATCGAAAAGCCTAACCCGGTGCCTAGCATATTGTTAAGACCTCAAAAAATATGGGCTACAGATGTACAAAAATTGCTTAAAAATCCCTATGAATATTATGCGCGTAAAATTTTAAATTTGCGACCTTTGGATTCTTTAGTTATGGAATTTGAAGGAAGGGATTTTGGTATTTTGTTACATGAATTACTTGATCAAATTACTGTTCATAAAGAACAAATTGGAACATTAGAAATGTTAAGCAAGTTTGTTGATAGTTATCTTCATAAGTATCTCCCTAAGAATATTTTACTTTTATGGCAGGAACGTTTTTACAATTTAAACAAAATATTATGGAAGCTGTTAATAGATAATAATTATCACATCACTAGTGAAGTAACGGGCAATATAGTCATTAATAATATTCAGCTTTATGCGCGTATTGATAATTTATCTATCACCGCTAATGAAGCAATTATAACTGATTATAAAACAGGAGTGCTACCTACCAAGGTGGGAATTATAAATGGTTACGAATGCCAATTAACAATTGCGGCGTTAATAGCTCAGTGTGGTGCTTTTAATGCGAATGGTTTGGATCTTTCAAAAATTCCGCTTCACATAAAATACTTAAAATTAATAGGTGGTGATAAGTTGATTGAAGAGGTAATACTGCAAAGTGATGAAATTGAAAGATTAATTGAATTAGCCGAAGTTGGCCTCAACAGAATTTTTGAGCAGTTTTTGTTGGGAGAAGCCCCTTTTATTGCCATACCTAAAGTCCATTATAATATAACGAATGATTATGATTATTTAAGCAGAACTGCAGAATGGGCTAATTGAGTTCTTTGTTCGGTTATAAATGTTATTGGTTGAGAGGTGATTTTTTACTTGTTTATAAATAATATTAAAAATAATGCCTTAAAAGTAATTTACATATCATTGACTGATGAGTGATATATCGGTTGCCTTCTTTGATACAAAACATGATCAAGTAGGCACTGGCGCAATTATGCAAGTAACCATTTGGTTAGTAAAGATAAAAGAAGGTGATGTGTTATAAAAAGTACGATCTAGGCGTATAAAGGAAGTATATATGTTCATCTAATAACACTGTAGATGCTGATATATTTACTTTTATATTCCAGTAGCGTAAATATTATTTAGCAAATTTTAGACTAAATACTAATTATACTATCTAGTATTAGTTAATAAATAATGTAATATTTCTTTGACTAAAGATTTAAAATAGTCTAAAAGGACAAAATCGAAATAAAACTATTCATGGGAAATAAAAATGTCAGTAAAAATTCGTTTAACTAGAGGTGGATCTAAAAAAAGACCATTTTATCGTATAGTAGTGGCTAATTCAAGATCACCACGTGATGGTAAATTTATTGAAGTAATTGGTACTTATAATCCTTTACTTGCAAAAGACCATGAAAAGCGTTTTGTAGTAAATATAGACGCTGCGCAAAACTGGTTAAGTAAAGGCGCTTTGCCAACTGAAACTGTTGCTAAAATTATGCAACTTAAAGGGGTGCAATTGCCACAGGCTATTGTAAGTAAAATTGAAAAAGTTAAAAACAATCCTCAAAAGCTTTCCAAAAAGGAAGCTAAAGCTTAGTAGCAGTACATGAGTGATAAAAAATTATGTATGGGAGTAATTATTTCTCCCCATGGTATCAAAGGCGAGGTTAAGGTGAAAAGCTTTACTTCGCCTTTTAATAATATAGCAACTTACCCATATTTTTTTGATGATCTTGATCAAAAAATTAGTTTAAAATTTAGAAGTTTTAAAGAGGATATAGCTATTGCTTCCATTAAAGGCTGTAATGATCGAAATATGGCCGAAACCTTTAAAGCCACTAAACTGAATATCCTTAGAGACGAACTCTCAGCACCTGATTCTAATGAATTTTACTATGAAGATTTAATTGGCTTGCAAGTGATTAATCAGGATACTGACCAAGAGGTTGGTCAAGTATTAGGAGTGTTTAATTTTGGTGGTGGTGATTTGCTTGAGGTGAGTATAGCTCCTAAAAATAGTGAATACTTTTTATTTAATAATGAAAATTTTCCTAAGTTGGAAATGGATAATAAAAAAATTTACATTAAATTTCCTGAACAAATTTAATTATTTATGATATTTAATATTCTTACAATTTTGCCAGAAATGTTTCCGGGTAGCCTTGCTTTTTCCTTGATTGGTAAAGCGTTAAAAGAGGAAAAATTTAAACTAAATATTTATGATCTTAAAGAATATGGTTTGGGTAAGCATAAGCAAGTAGATGATGCTCCTTTTGGTGGTGGGGCAGGAATGGTTATGAGGCCAGATGTGCTAGGAAGCGCTATTGAGGCGATATTAAAAGAACATACTACTACTCAAATTTATTATTTGACTCCTAAAGGGGTAACTTTTACTCAACATGTGGCAAATAAAATAATAGAGAATGCAAATATTACTATTATATGTGGTAGGTTTGAAGGGATAGACCAAAGAATCATCGAGCATTATCAAATTAAAGAGCTTAGTATTGGTGACTATGTACTTTGTGGTGGGGAAGCTGCTGCTATGTGTATGATTGAGTCAATAGTAAGGTTACTTCCAGGAGTTTTAGGGAATCATGAAACTTTAAATGAAGAAAGTTTTAGTGTGGCTGGAGAATTTGCTGGACTCTTAGAATATCCGCTCTATACTAGACCCCAAATTTGGAATGATTACGCTGTGCCTGAGGTGTTACTTTCAGGTAACCACGCGCAAATTAAAGCTTGGAAAATAAATCAAGCGCTAATCGAAACAAAGTCAAAGCGTCCGGACTTGCTAAATAGCTAACGGATAGTAAGAAATAGATTGAGTTAAAGAGGCTAAAATGAATAAGCTAGAAGAATATAATAATGCGCAAATAGACAAATTAATGGAAGGAAAATCACATCCTGAAGTTAATTCAGGACAAACTTTGCGTGTTCACGTTAAAATTGTTGAAGGCAACAATGAAAGAATTCAGGTTTTTGAAGGCCTGTGCATTGCAGTAAGACGTAAGGGGTTAAGTACTTCTTTTGTAGTACGTAAAATTTCACATGGTGAAGGCGTAGAAAGAGTGTTCCTTCTTTATTCACCAAGAGTAGAAAAAATCGAAGTTATTAAAACCGGTAGAGTTCGTCGTAGCAAATTATATTACATTAGAGACTTACGCGGTAAGGCTGCAAGAATTGCAGAAAAAGTTGATTATAAAAAAAATGAGAATGGGAAGTAGTATTTAGTTGCTTACCTTGGGGTAAGTTATTACTTGACTTACTTTTAACATTGGTTTAATTAACTTAAGTTTATTAAATATCGTTAAATTATTTATTGGAAAAGACAATGTTTTTTAAAACATACTCAATGAAGCAGTCTGAAGTTCAGAAAAACTGGCTAGTAATTGATGCCGAAGGATTGGTTGTTGGAAGGCTGGCTTCGCTGATTGCTAAATATCTTCGCGGTAAGCATAAAGCGTCTTATACCGCTCATATGGATTGTGGTGATTATGTGATAGTAGTTAATGCAGATAAAGTTGCTTTAACTGGTAATAAAGGTGATCGTAAGGATGGTGCTGCTCATTATTGGCACACTGGTTATCCTGGTGGTATTAAGAAAACTACTGCAGGTAAAATTCTTGAAGGTAAATTCCCAACAAGAGTGCTAATGAATGCAGTTAAAAGAATGTTGCCTAAAGATAGCCCTCTTGCTAGAAAGCAGCTAACTCACCTGTTCCTATATTCAGGAAGTGAGCACCCGCATCAAGCGCAAACCCCACAAGTGGTTGACGTAGCTAAATTTAATTCTAAAAATACTAAGAAAAAAGCTGAATAAGGACAGGCATTATGTCATCTAAAACAGAAAATAAAAGCGAACAAAATAACGCTAATCTTGAAGCTGATGCTCCAAAGCTTGATAAAGCTGGACGTGCATATGCAACTGGCCGTCGTAAAAATTCAATTTGCAGACTATGGTTAAAAAGAGGAAAGGGCGAGTTTACTATTAATGGCAAACCTTTAAGAGAATATGTTAAAAGGCAAGTTCTTGAGATTGATGCATTAAAGCCTTTTGTTCTTACTAATACTATGGGTGGATTTGATGTAATGTGTACAGTAGTAGGTGGAGGTCTTTCAGGCCAAGCTGGTGCAATTAGACACGCATTAAGTAGAGCATTATGTAATTTTGATCCTGCTAATAGAACGGTGCTTAAAAGAGAAGGATTGCTTACTCGTGATTCACGTGCAGTTGAACGTAAGAAGATGGGTAAGAAGAAAGCAAGAAAAAGCTTCCAATTCTCCAAACGTTAAGATTGTTTGCAATCATATTATTATTAAAAAACCTGGGATTAAAATCTCAGGTTTTTTATTTTTAATAATATCATTAAAAATTTTAATCTAATTAGATTAAAATATGGTAATCATATTTCTTACGTTATGAGTTATAAGAATAGAAGTAATTTTAGCTTGGCCCTTCCTTATTTAAGTAATAATGCTGTTTTGAATTTCAGCTGTGAGTAGAAAACACTGTTAAAATATAATGGATTTAATCGGTTACTTTTTGATTCGGATTCGTTTATGTAACCTGGCTGTTAGCTTCATGGAAAGCTATCCTGGAGGCCTGGTTATAAGGACTGCTGGTTGTATGGTTGTTAACTACGGCGCTCGTCTAAAGTTTCTTCTAAAGATATCTGTCAACTTTGTTCTGCCACAAGAATTTAGCATTATTAGGAAAATTTAAATCGTAGAGTGGAATTGATATAAGTATAAATGTACCAAGTAGAGAAATTCTGCTTAAAGCCCACTTTTATAATGAAATTCTTCAAGAAGTCTATGAGCGTAGGGTTACGAAGGCACTTATCGTAATATGAAGTTATTTGAGAGTGTTTTAATCGCCATAGATGATAAATTATTTTCCAATTGCTATTCTATGTTTAAGATTGATCCATATCATGCTCCTTTCTTCTCAATCGGAGTATTGTTATCTTTTGCTTTTTCAGCGGTTGGCTAAATAAGCATGACTAATAAGAATATACTAAATATTACTATATATTCTATCTACTTTGGTAAATATGCTATCGGAAATTTTGCAGCCATAATCTGCAATTGTCTTTTGTTTAACCTTGATAAAATAGCTTAATCTTTGATAAAAATTTTTGATAGTTTGTCTCATCATAATAACGGTGATTAGAGTGGTATTAGGTTGTGTGAAGATTTTTAACGGAGCCAAATAAGAGCAGCAACAAAGTTAAGGAAATCAAGGAAAATAGAGGAGGATTTATCAAATCTGGATCTTATATCGCTTCTTATGCTTAATATGTTATATATTGTTCTCATTTCTCTATTTCTATGTAATATTTCCTCTTGGTAATTTATTTTGGTTGGGCAACCTCAAATTACCATCTCCCCTTATTTATTCAACTGCTTGCTGTCATCCATCTATACAAATCTTTACACAACCAAATCAACAAAGTTATATAGCTCTTGGTCAATCATATCCTGAGTATCAAGATTTTGTTAAATACTATAATGGCATTTATTCAACTTGAGTTAATTATTCATAAAAAGCTATATAGATTTTTGCTAAACAAAAACTATGGAATAGATTAAATGTGTTATTTGTATCTAAATATGTTTCGTGTCTATGAGCTATCTTTTTATTCTATATTATATTACGTTGCTTCCTACTTTAGAGTACCCAAGGCTGGCGCCTTTAAGTAATACCATTAAAGATTTGTATCCTTCTTTGTGTGACCATCCTCTTTCTTTAGCAATATCTAAAGCAGTTTTATTAACTTTATTAGTTATAGTCACATCAGGTTTTAATTCTGTAATGATATTTTTTATAGTATCTACAGTAATTTTATTACGTTCAGCATTGCGGATTAAATACATCAACGCCGTATCGCCATCGTTATTTTGAATATTAATCTTTGCACCATTATCTCTAAGTATTTTAGCTATCTCAATATATCCATAGGTTACAGCTAAAAATAAAGGCGTATTGCCATTTGCCGCCTCAGCCTTGCTATCTATGTTGGCCTTTAGCTTAATAAGTTGGTTTATTACCTTAGAATTTCCCTTGCGGGCAGCTAAATGCATAGCATTTTCGCCACTATCATCTGTCACATTCACTTCAGCGCCCAAATTTTTTAAATCTTCAAGATGCATATCCCAGCCATTGTTGGCAAATATCATAAATAGAGTTCTACCTTGTATGGGATCAGGAGTATTTACCTCATTTTTAAAAATTTGAAAATCTTGCCAGGCAGCTTGCTCCAACAGGTTATCTAATCTTTCTAGAAAATCTTCGTAGCTTTCATATGCATTTTTAGAAGTAATATTCTCTTGATAGTTTGTATTAGATGACATAATATTCTTCCGTAAAATATTTATTTTAATTAAGCTTGTTTGATTACCTGTATTATAAATTATTACCTTTTAACTTAAAATTCAATTTATAACTTTTAAAAGCACTTTTACTAGAAATAAAATTTTAATTTCACTTGCCTTTAGAATGGTGGTTCAAGCTATAAAGCAAATTTTCCAAAACCTAATACTCGCTCATAAATAGTATATTACCCATTATTATATCATCTATAGAGGGTCAAGAAATCATTATATCCATAATCTTTTTGCTTTGAACGCTCAGGAGGAAGCCAATCCACCATACCATTGTGGCCATCTATATAACCATCATGACTAGTAGTAATATAAAGAATTATTGACACACAAACCATCTGTTAAGTTTTTAACTAACAAAATATCAACCTATAATCAATTTCTTTAATACATTACTAACAATAGGGCATAAGATACTATATTCTTAACTAAGAACTTATATAACAAGCTTTTAAATTAATGCTGAATTGTCAACTTCCTACATATGTTGTATGCTATAGCACTGATCCATATACATAAGTAATAATGCAAATAGCTACTTTTGAATTTGGTGATATTGCTGTTTAGCATATTCATAAAACTCTTGTACCTGCTTAAAGTGCAATTCTCCTGCTCCAGTCATAACATCTTCAGAAAGTTTATAGATATATTTAGTTAAGTCTAAGGATAGTTCTTTTTTTTCTTGTAATATTTTTTCTGCAAAACTATTAGCTGGAGTAGATGAAAGGTTATAAAATTCTTGTATATCCTTATAAACTTCCATTAATATAGCCAAAGTTGAAGAACGACCAAATCCATATTTACAATTTACGCAAATTCTTCTTAAGGACTGATCTAAAATATTTAATTCTTCGATTGATTTTTGAGTGAATTTTACTAATTCATATAAAGACTGAACATCCGAACCACCTCTATCTATCCATTCCTCAAAAATAATATGCTTTATTTGTTCTGTCTTGCTGTTACCCTGTTTCACTTCTAAGGTTTTTACTTTGCCCTTGAGCTTACCTAATGGAAGGATTTGTTCTTCAATGCAAGTTATTACTGTATCAGCAAAGTTAGTATGCTCTCCCTTAGTAATATAGTGTAGATCAACTGGAAAATTCTTACGATAACTTATGTCATCTGTTTGAGGTTTAGCTACACTTACTAAAATTTTTGAGTTGGTTTGTAATACCATACGGTAATATTCTTCAATACTATAAGGAGCTTCGCACACTACATAGTCTTGAGCCTCAAACTGACATAAATTAGCACCTAAAACTTTGCCCTTATTAGTCCCAGCTTCAAGTTTAATTACAGTTTCAGGATTCATTCTTTCAAAGCCATATAACTCCCTTTTATCGTCTAACCCATCATTAACTCTCCCTCTTCCTTCATTATTTTTACCATTATGCTCGATAATATTCTTTATTCTTGAACCCTGATGAACCGCATAGGCTTTCAAATTCTTATTTTTCTTCCAATGCTCAAGCATTTCCAAATAAAGTTTTGAATTTTGGTATTGAATTACATATTCTGTATAATCAAAAATTGGAGTGGAAATTGTATTGCTCATAAATCAATCCTTTAAATAAAAGTTAATTTAATTATTTTTAATTAAATTAATAATACTAACATCTAACAAAAGTCAAGAGTGTGCTTGTAATTCGATACCAGATAATACTAATTAGGCTCTAGGTTGTGTGAAGATTTCTAACGGAGCCAAATAAGAGCAGCGACAAAGTTAAGGAAATCAAGGAAAATAGAGGCAGATTTATCAAATCTGGAGAAGATTCTACGAAAATGCTTAATCTTGCTGAAGAAGCACTCAATTAGGTGGCGCTCCTTGTAATATGTAGATCAATGTTACGCAGGCTTTTACGGTTTTGCTTGGATGGTATTACTGTTTGGCATTGCTTACTTTGTAAGGATTCAATTAAATGATTAGCATCATATCCTTTGTCTGCAATTAGCACAGTATTAGCTATGTTATCAGTTAGATTTTCAGCCTGGGTAATATCATTTCTTTGACCTGGAGATAGAATGAATTTCAAAGGATTGCCTAAGGCATCCACCAGAGCATGAATCTTAGTAGTAAACCCTCCTTTACTCCGGACCTAATGCTTCTTGTTCCTGGCTCCCTTTATAATAACCGGGAACTACAGGCATGGAGTCCTAACTATAGTTGAGCCAATCATCATTGCTTCTAAGCCTGGAATCATCTGTGGGGCTTTGAATAATTCTGACCACCCTTGGAAACGTGCATGTATTGCTCGCCATGATCCATAATGATTTGGTAATAATCTCCATTGGCAGCCACTCCTGGCTATATACCATATAGCTTCTATAAAATTCCTAAGCTTGCTCTTGTTCCTGGATCTTATATCGCTTCTTATGCTTAATATGTTATATATTGTTCCCATTTCTCTATTTCTATGTAATATTTCCTCTTGGTAATTTGTTTTGGTTGGGCAACCTCAAATTACCATCTCCCCTTATTTATTCAACTACTTGCTGCCATACATCTATACAAATCTTCACACAACCTAGAGCGATCTGAGGAATAAAAATTATTTTTAGTGCAATATTAAAATCTTTTAATTTTATTAAATAGAGAAAATGATCATTAGCAACCATCACCTAGTTGCCCGGGTGATGGTTATATTAAAGAGAAAGTTATTTAAATGGTTTGTGCTGTGGTTTGCACATTATTCCTTCTTTCAAATTCTTTGTTAATAATCGCTGAATAGCTTATAGGTGTTGTTTTTGGAGTAGTAATAGTAGGCTTAATAGGATCTTGAATGTTAACAACTTGAGAGTTATTATGTGGTTCTTTCTTATAGCTAAGCATTAAATCTTGAATTTTGGTTAAGCAAGATCTTTCTTTTTCTGTCAGCTTAGGATCTTGTAATGTATTATTAATATACTGCTGGATAGTCTTTTGTTCAATTCGTACTAATGATGGATTAAACCCTGCTTCAATAAGTTCTACAACTTTCGTATCATTAAAACTTTTAATAGCTTGAGCAAAAGGTGTGCTTATAGTTCTGTAAAGTAGTTCTTTAATACTATTAAGGCTTGTTGCTTGCTCAGTTAAGATATTAGAAGATTTTAATTTTTCTTGTATTGAGTTCAGTAAATTTTGAGGTTCTTGTGGATTGCTATTAAAGTGTAATCCTAAATTAATTAGTTTTTCAATGCTTTCATAATCGTAAGTATCTATAGCTTCTTTTACTGTTGGCAAGTTATGTTTTTTTCTAATAGCCTCAACGATAATATCCATGGTGTGTTGATAATTCATACGTTGCTCAGCTGAAAGATCTTTTTTTATTGCATCTAAGGCTATAATAACAGCATTTTTACCATTATTTTCTGCTTCTGGGTTTGCTCCTTTGTTTAAGTAATAAGTGACATCGTGGTAAGCTCCCCATTCTGCTGCTCTTAATAAACATTTGTCATTACTTGAAAGCATATTGGAAATTGTGTAAAACATTAAATCACCTCATTTTTAGGGTTATAATTTAAAGTTAATTTAAATGGTGAGAGGGTAACAAGGATAATAATAAATTTATTAGTTTTAGAAAAAAATAAAATTTTAAGCTTTGCAAAAAGATCACTATATTAAAATTATTGATAAAAAATAATTTACAAAGCATTTTGGAAAAATTAAAAAACAAAAACTTTTTATTTTTTCTTAATGCTAATAAAGTAATTTATATCAAAATTGTTAGTTATTTTCCAACCTGAATTTAGAGGATTAAAGCTAAGGCCCGAGATGTCTAATAGCTGGGCATTATAAGATTTAAATTGATTAACTATTTCTGAAGGTTTTAGAAATTTATCCCATGAATGAGTGCCAATAGGTAACCACCTTAAAATATATTCAGCACCAATTATGGCTGAAAGGTAAGATTTAATAGTACGATTAATAGTACTTAAAATAATTAAGCCCTGAGGTTTGCAGAGGGAGTATATGTCATTAATAAATTCTTCTAGATTATCTACATGCTCAATGACTTCTAAGGCTAACACTACATCATATTGCGTATTATTAGTAATAAGTTCCGCAAGAGGAGAGTTGGTATAGTTAATATTTAACCCCATTTGGCTGGCATGAAACTTAGCAGTACCAATATTTTTTTCACTTGCGTCAACACCAGTGACATTACCTCCAAGCCTACAGAGGGGCTCACTGACTAAACCACCACCGCAGCCTATATCAATAATATCTAAATTATTTAAAGGTTTATTAGTGGTAAGGTCGCGAGTATAATGCCTGCAAATATGCTCTTTAAGGTAACTAATGCGGGTAGGATTAATAATATGTAAGGGCTTAAAGGGTCCATTAGCATCCCACCATTGATCACTAAGGCTTGCAAATTTTTCTACTTCTGTGGAGGTAATATTGTGTTTGTTTGCCATAAATATATAGTAATGCTTGTAATCTGATTAAACTATGAGGTTGGAAATATGGCGTGAAATGCTTTTGAGCCAGAAATATTCACACAACCTAGCGTAATTATAATTATTATAGATAATAATGCCAACAAAATGTAGATTTTTTATATTATTGCTCTAAAATTCCCCAAAATGCTAATTTGAATTAAATGTTAAAAGTTTTAAAGTTTGGTGGCACATCAGTAGGTTCGGTTGAACGATTACATGAAACTGCAAAAATTATTAATTCTCATGTTAAGAGAGGGGAAAAGCTAATAGTAGTAGTTTCTGCAATGGCAGGAGTTACTGATAAGCTAGTTGCTCTTTGTAAACAGGTTAAGCCGCTTATTAGTGGGCCATCACTTGCTGAATATGATACAGTGCTCGCCACAGGGGAACAGGTCAGTAGCGGGTTGCTTGCAATAGCGCTGCATGAGATGGGCTTGCAAGCGAGATCATGGCAGGGCTGGCAATTACCTATTGTAACTAATAAAATTCATAGTAGAGCTGAGATAAAAGAGATAGAAACTAAAAGCTTTGTAGATTCAGTATTATCTGGTGAGATAGCGATTCTTACCGGCTTTCAAGGGATCACTTCAGATCATCGTGTTGCTACTTTAGGAAGAGGCGGCTCTGATACTACTGCTGTCGCCATTGCTTCATATGTTAAAGCAAGTATTTGTGAAATTTACACTGATGTGGATGGAGTATTTACTGCTGATCCGCGTATCGTAACCGATGCTAAAAAAATACCAATTATCTCTTATGAAGAAATGCTGGAGCTAGCTTCTATGGGTTCTAAGGTAATGCATAACCGAGCGGTAGAAGCAGGACTTAGGGCCAACATAGATATCCGTGTAATTTCGAGCTTCATTGAGAATCCAACCGGTACTTTGATTACTTCAGCAAATAAACTTAAGGAATTAAAAATGGAAGATTGTAAAGTATCAGGAGTGGCGCTTTGTAATAAAGAGTCACGGCTGGCAATTACTAACATTGATGTAAAGCAAGTTTTATCTTTTGTTAAAGAATTGGCTAAGTTAGATATTAAAATGGATATGATTGAACATTATGCAAATAATTTTAAATTTAACATTCATAATGATGACTTAGATATTGTAACTAACTTGCTTATGCAGCAGCAAATAAATTATGAAATGCAAAATAATATTACTAAGATATCAATAGTAGGAATTGGCATTCAAAGTGATACGAGTATTATCGGTAATATTTATGAAGCACTAACTGAGAAAGCTATTATGATGCTAGGCCTTGCGAGTAGTGAAACTAAAATTAGCTTATTAGTAGATAAGGATTATGCAGAACTTGCCTTGAGGACTCTTCACCATACATTAGTTGAAGGGCAATAATTAAAAACAATGTATTTAATTATTGATTGGTATATAAATTACTTTAGTAAAAATATTATGAAATTACAATAATAACAATAGGTCATTATCATGCAGCGTAAAATTACTGATCAAGAAGCACTAGATTACCATAAACACGGGCAGCCTGGAAAGCTTGAAGTTAAGGCTACTAAGCCTATGCTTTCTCAAGAAGATTTGTCGCTTGCTTACTCGCCTGGGGTGGCTGTTCCTTGCTTAGAAATTGCTAAAGATCCTGAAGCAGCCTATGATTATACCGCTAAAGGTAATATGGTAGCAGTAATTTCTAATGGTACTGCAGTTTTAGGTTTGGGAGATATTGGTGCTCTTGCTTCTAAGCCGGTTATGGAAGGTAAATCTGTTTTATTTAAACGTTTTGCTGATATTAACTCATTTGATATTGAAGTAGATACTAAAGATATCGATAAATTTGTAAATGCAGTTCAATGTATAGCTCCTACCTTTGGTGGGATTAATCTCGAAGATATTAAAGCTCCTGAATGTTTTATTATTGAGGATCGTTTAAAGGAATTACTTAATATACCTGTCTTTCATGATGATCAACATGGTACGGCAATTATCACTTTAGCCGGTATGATTAACGCCTGTAAGCTTAATAATCGTAAATTAGAAGATTTAAAGTTTGTAGTAAATGGGGCGGGCGCTGCAGGTATTGCTTGTATAGAGCTAATTAAGGCTATGGGTGCTAAGCATGATGAGGTGATTTTATGCGATACTAAAGGGGTTATTTATAAAGGGCGCACAGAGGGAATGAACCAATGGAAATCTGCTCATGCCGCTGATACTAAAGCGCGTACTCTGGCAGAAGCATTAGTAGGGGCTGATGTATTTTTAGGCCTTTCAGCTAAAGGAGCGGTTACCGCAGAAATGGTTAAAACTATGGCTGATAAGCCTATTATTTTTGCTATGGCGAATCCTAATCCGGAAATTACCCCTGAAGAAGTATATGCGGTAAGAAGTGATGCGATTGTAGCTACCGGTAGATCAGATTATAAAAACCAAGTAAACAATGTGATGGGTTTTCCTTATATTTTTAGAGGTGCGCTTGATGTAAGAGCTACCACTATTAATGAAGAGATGAAAATTGCGGCAGCTAATGCTCTTGCTGAGCTTGCAAGGCAACCTGTTCCTGATGAGGTATCAAGAGCGTATGCCGGTAGAAAGATGCAATTTGGTCCGGAATATATCATTCCTGTACCTTTTGACCCAAGACTGATTACTACAATTCCGGTAGCAGTTGCGAAAGCTGCAATGGAAACTGGAGTAGCTAAAAAACCAATAGAAAACTTTGAAGTATATAGGCAATCTTTAAGAGCAAGGTTAGATCCTGCGGCTTCTAACATGAATTTAATCTTTAATGTAATTGCTAATAATCCTAAAAAGATTATTTTTGCCGAAGGCGAAGAAGAACCGATTATAAGAGCAGCGATCACTTGGGTCAATAACGGTTATGGTCAGGCAATATTAGTTGGTAGAGAGGCTAGGGTGAAAGAGCGCTTGTTAGAAATGCAAGTTGAGTTACCAGTAGGAATTGAAATTACCAATGCCTTTATCCAAAGTGATGAGAAGCTAGATGTATATATTGATTATATGTATGCAAAGTTGCAACGCCAAGGTTATTTGCATAGAGACTGTGCTAGATTAGTTAAAAATGACCGTAATATTTTTGCTGCTTGTATGCTTGCTATGGGGCAGGGCGATGCGTTAGTTTCAGGGATAACACGTGGTTATACTCAAACTTTAGATACAATCAAAACTATTATTGATACTAAGCCTGAGCAATTGCTTGCCGGAGTATCAGTAGTAATTAACAAAGGCAAAGCTATCTTTATAACTGATACTACAGTTCATGCATTACCTACTGCAGAAGAATTGGCGCGTATTACTACGCAAACGGCTAATTTTGTGCGTAAATTTGGTCAAGAGCCAAGAGTGGCGCTACTTTCTTTCACTAATTTTGGTAATCCACAAAATTCTGAAAAAGCCGAAAGAATTAGGGAAACTGTAAGGTTACTTGAAGAGCAGAAGGTTGATTTTGAGTTTGATGGTGAAATGTCAGCTGATGTAGCATTAAATAGTGACTTGCTGAAACTTTATCCGTTCTGTAAATTAAAAGGGCCGGCTAATGTGTTAGTTATGCCAGCTTTACATTCTGCTAATATTTCATCAAAACTGATGCAAGAGATTGGAGGATGTACGGTAATTGGACCATTATTACTGGGATTAAGTAAACCAGTGCAAATTACTCAATATGGGTCTACTACTTCAGAAATTTTAAATATTTGTGCTTTTGCAGCCCTTCAGGCAAATGAGGGATAAGTTTTAAGCTGAATTCTTATATATCTTTTAAAAGTGGTTGTAACTTGCAGCCACTTTTTTTATTTAAAAATTGAGTGGCGAATAATTTGAAAGAGATACTGAAGAAGCACCTAAACAACGTATCATACCATTGCAAGTAAAAGCATATAAAAAAATATAATTCATTAGAGGCTGTTCTGTTCTAACTAATGAGAGAAGGTGAAAAGGAATCATCCAGTTATACTCAAAAGATGGATTATATATTTAAAATAATTAACAGATTGTAACCGAAATAGTTATCATTATTAAAGCCAGAAGGCTAATACAATATACTTCTGATGAGATGGATAAATATTTATACGAAGAAAAATACTTGTTTAGCCTGGAAGTCATGAGCAACTAACCAATAACACATTAATATTAAAAATATTAATTATCCTGTAGGAAGGCTGGTAGCTTAAGTAGTGGGTGATTATCTATAGGAACAATAATACAAGCATATTTAGAAATATACATAAATAGGGGAGTGTATAGCTAAAATTTTTATAGAACCTACGAAAGGAGAGTGGGCCCCTACAGAATAACAAAATTGAAGAAATGTATATAGCAGTTTTTAATATTAAATTAAAAATTTTATATTGATGAAGTTCAGCAAAAAATATGTTGCTCTCTAGAGGTTGAAATAAGAAGTAGGGCGCCAATGAGTATTAGAAATTAAAGATGGGGGAGTGATGTGGTAAAGTAAAGATTTCTAAAGGGGATGATATTTAGTCTATCACCTTCATAGAATGCTCTTTTCTCTTTAGCCAATTATTATGATAAGCTCGGTTGATAAGCGGATCATTAATTAATACTATATTTTCGGCGTTACGATGTTCCGCGCCTTTGGTAAAATTATAGGAGCCAGTTAAAACTTTGCGATCATCAATTATTATAATTTTATTATGGGCAAGTCCTTTAATTTTATCAATATAGATAGGGATGCCCGCCTGTTGTAATTGTTGAATCAGGACGGTTTCCTCTTTGTTATGTAAGCTGGTTTTATCCAGAATAATTGCAACCTCTACCTTTCTATTAAAAGCGTTGATTAAAGCCTTTGCTATGGGTTGGGAAGTGAAAGAATAAGCTTGGACAAAAACAAGAAGATTTGCTGCATTAATTTGCTGAGTAATTAAGTTGGAGCACGAGGTGGTAGAAGGCGTGAAGCATACATTAACATGAGATATTTCTGCTGATGAACCGATAAGCCAGTTAGGGCTGCTTACTTGCTGGTAAGCTATCAATAATACTAAAATGGTAATAGCTAAGTAAGGATAGTTAATCGCAAAGTTGATCAGTTGCTGTGACTTTTTTTTGCTCATGGTGATTGTTAAAAAAATTAAGGTTGTGCTGTGTAATTTCGAAGATAGCTATAAAGATGAAGGTTCTACGCAATGATATGTTATCCAGTTTGAATTATTGGACATTGTGAAATTGCTTATTATAAAACTATTACTTGTACTATTGTTTGATAGCTCTCTGTTATTCAGAAGTTTTGCTAAAACCTACAATGCTTTTTTGAAATAATATAAGGTTGAATTGTTCCAATAACCGCTTCTTTCAAATTCTAGTTCGTATCCTAATTTTTCGTAAAAAGGTTTGGCCTGCCAGTCTAGGGTGCATACCGTGGTAAAGTCGCAGTTGTTGGCTTTGCCATATTCCCATGCTTTTGAAACGAGAGCTTGGCCTAATCCTTGATTTCTATATTTAGCATCTATCCAAAGTAGAGCAATATATAAATTGCCATAAACTATGTGCCCGGTAATGCCTGCAATAATCTCATTATCTTGTTTGATTCCAAACGCAAATTTAGTTGGTTTAGGTAGATTTTTAGCAGCAAGCGCCTCCACCGCTAACCCTTCAAAACAAGCAAATTCAGTTTCAATATGTTCAAGTTCTTCAATGTTAAATGTTGAGCTCATAAATAATAATCAGATGTTATAATTAGTTAAGTTAATTTTTAATATAAATGTATTGTTAAATTATGCTAGTATTATTTATATTTACTAATTGTGTTTAAGCTATTAATTACTCCAAATTAACCATAAAGCTTATATTTCTTCTAGCTCTGACATTAATTCTAAAATTCCCCGGGGCAGGACTGCTTTTAAATTTTCTATTTCGCTAGTGCTTACATGGTTGTAAATAGCTTGGAAAACAGCTTTAACTCCCTCTTCAATATCGGTATCATTATATTTTTCATCAATTTTATCTGCAATGCTCATCAAGAAATCATCTTTTTTACGTTCTTTAAGTGGGGTAATTTGTGGGTTCCATCCTTCAAACAGCAATCCTCTAATGATTAAGGGAAGTTGAGAGGAGAGTTTTGCCAAATTTTGAAGAGGTAAATTGTCTCTGAGTTCATGTAAAGTTACCCGTAATATTGCTATGGCTCGTTTGTGATCATCATGATAAAATCCGGCACTATCTTCTATATCTTTTAGCCATTCATAAGTTTTGATAATATTTTTGTTTAATATAGGTAACTCTGTCATAATTCCTCCAGATAAATTAGTATTGCTTCTTTATTTAGGAATAAGAGTTAAACTACTGAGTTACAATAATAAAGTTAAGTTAAATTTAGGAAAAATTAACTATTAATAAGTGTTACATTATATTAACAGTGTATTTGTAGGGTGATATGTTTGCAGGAAATTATGTGTCTATGACTTTCTTTGATCATAAAATTCTCTTGTTATTGCTGGATGAATTTAAATTTTTAAGAAATTATCATAACTATTTTGAAGGTAGGTTAGTTTATAGGATATGTGATGGGGTGTTTTTCCTAATGGTGGGTACTGAATTCATTAATAAGGGTCATATGTTATTTGGAGGAGATAAGCCACAAGCCAAAATTAATCAATTAATTGATGATGTAAACTTCCAAGCTCATATCACCCTGAATAAGGGGATGAAAAAGAAGCAAGGAGAGCTAATTTTAGAGGAGTGGGTTAATATTTACGGCATAGCAGAGCAAAAAATTAGCCATCATAAAGACATAATTTGTTTAAATAAAATTATCGAATTTGAAATTATAGGGATATATGAGGTGATTAGGAAAACCCCTAAATATACTATCGTAACCAAGCAGCTACATATCCAATCGACTGAGCTGGCATCCCTAAACGAACAATATAATTTACAAAAGAATAAGGAGGCTTATTTTCATATTACTTTTTCACAGATTATAGTTTGACAATATTTTTAACCTAACGTAACCAAAACCAGAAATCTAAATTATCTGCTACATCCAGTTCTACTCTGGTAACACTATCTGGCGCTACTCTAAGGCGCATAGGGTAGTTGATAGGAATCACTTGCTGAGCTTGAACCACCTCTGCTGCGGAATAAGGTAACACTTCCTGCATAAGAAGTTTATTATCTAAATCAAAGAGCCTAATGCGTAAATGAGGTGCGCTAATTGCCTGCTCACTTTTATTAGCAATCTCCCCTTGAATTAGTAAGTGATTAATTGCTCCGGAATCTAGCTGCTTTTCTACTTTAACATTTTGGATCACTAATTTACTGGTGTTATCATAATGAGCTAATTGATAAATGTGCTTAAATACAGGTGCTTTAATTAAATATTCTTTACCCGCAAAAAATATAATAAAAAATGTTAAAGCAAGAGATAACAGTGGTAGTAATATAGCGCCCTTGTTGGATTTGGGTGTAGCCTTAATGCTAGATTTTATAGCTTCTTTTGCAGTATTTTTGGCCATCTGCAGCAGCTCTTTATAATCTTCATCACTTTTAATTTTAAAAAACCATAGATGCTTGCATTTAGAGCATTGTAACTTTCTGCCTTGAGGTGGTATAAGTGCATCATCAACCTCAAAATCTGTATGACAACTTGGGCAACTGATAATCATATTAATTGAATTTAAAATATTATATTGTTAATTATAGTAAATAGGTTTTCAAATATTGCCAGATATTATCTGCAAAATTTTTAAAAAAAGAGTTAAAATCGCATGCTTGCCAGTAAAATTAATAAATTATGGGATAAATTTCAACAAAAAAGCCTTGATGCTGATGACTTAAAACAGCATAGCACTATTAATGAAGTAATAGAAATGCTAAACCTTGGCGAAATTAGAGTGGCAGAAAATAATGCTGGCAAATGGACAGTTAACGAATGGGTTAAGAAAGCTATTCTATTATATTTTGCAGAAAGTGATAATCAGGTAATGCATTCCTCTTTGGGCAATTATTATGATAAAATTGCTTTAAAATTTCATGAATGGGAAGAGCAAGATTTTGAAGAAGCGGGCTTTAGAGTCGTGCCAGGAGCTATTGTAAGGCATGGTGCTTATATTGCTAAAAAATCTGTGATTATGCCATCCTTTATAAATATTGGAGCTTACATTGATACCGGTACTATGGTTGATACTTGGGCGACGGTTGGTAGTTGTGCTCAGATTGGTAAAAATTGCCACATTTCAGGAGGAACAGGTATTGGCGGAGTGCTAGAACCATTGCAAGCTAATCCTGTGATTATTGAAGATAATTGCTTTATTGGAGCGAGATCTGAAATTGCTGAAGGTGTAATTATAGGTACAGGTTCGGTAATTTCCATGGGAGTTTTTATTGGTGCTTCGACTAAAATTATTAACAATATGACTGGCGAAATAACTTACGGATATGTACCACCATTTTCAGTAGTAATTCCTGGGGTGATTAATGAAGGAAACTTTACCTCCAAAGCCGCAGCAATTATTATAAAAACAGTTGATGAGAAAACACGAAGCAAGGTTTCTATTAATGAGCTGCTTAGAATGTAAAGACCAGGTTGTTGATTTAGCACAGAAGCTGCTAGCCATACCTAGTGTATACCCTGACACTAAGGTTGTTATTGAATACATTGAACAGCTGCTTAGAGAGTATGGTTTTGCTACTAAAATATTTCCAGTAAATAATTGTTATAATCTTTATGCTCAATTTGGTAATGATGAAAAAATCATAGGCTTTGCAGGACATGTTGATGTAGTTCCTGCAGGAATGGGATGGAGTCATGATCCATTTGAGCCAGTAGAAATAAATGGTAAAATTTATGGTAGAGGTGCAGTAGATATGAAGGGTGCAATTGCTGCCTGGATAGTTGCTGCGCTTAAAATTATTAAAGAGAATCCAAATAAATCTATTGCATTAATTATTGCCGGTGATGAGGAAGTTTCTAATAATGCTGGTACTCTAACTATACTTCATTGGTTACAAGATCATAACAAACAAATAGAGCTAGTAATTGTAGGGGAACCCACTAATCCCAATAAAATGGGTGAAATGCTGAAAATTGGCAGAAGAGGGAGCATCAGTTTTGATTTAATTATCAAAGGAATGCAAGGGCATGTTGCTTACCCAGATCAAGCTGATAATCCATTTAAATATGTGGGTGGGATTATAAATAATTTAAATGCTTGGCAAATTGATCAAGGTAATGAGCATTTTGATCCTAGTAACTTAGAAATAACCAGCCTTTATACTGATAACCAAAGCTATAATGTTATTCCTAGAGAGGTAAACCTAAAATTTAACATTCGTTATAATAACAATATTGATGAAGAAACTTTAATCAGCATAGTTAGGCAGTTAGTGAGCTCAGTGGTGGGTGATAATTATAGCTTGGAATATAATAATTCAGCACAGCCATTTATTACTAATAATCAGCAACAGGTTGAATTTGTTACAAGTATTCTAAAAGAAATAAACAGCATAGCACCAATTGCAAGTACTACCGGCGGCACTTCTGATGCTAGGTTTATTGCAAAGTTTTATCCGGTAATTGAATATGGCTTAATTAACCAAACTGCACATAAAGTGGATGAATGGGTAGGGGTTGATGATTTAATAAATTTAACCCACAGCTATTATCGTATTATGCAAGATTTTTAATAACATTGCGTTGAAACTTTTTTAGGGGCAACTTATGAAGTGTATAAAAGACTTTGTAAATATTTTATATGAAGAGATTGACGAAAAAAAGAAAAATACTTATATAATCTTTTAATTTTTGAGGCGCGGAATAACAATACTCCTCAAGAATATACTGATGAAATCAATAATTGTTTTGCAGAATATAAGAACAGGGTAAAACAGCTAAAAGATAAATTTGTTAATAGTTTTGCGCCAGAAGAACTCCAAGCAGCACAAGAAGTTTTACAAAGAGAATTCGATGCTAAAATAGTACCAAAGCGTGGTATTTATAAATTTAATCAAGCTCATTTTACCGAGCGCAACGACAGTGTGGTGTTATCGGTAAATGAAATATCTTCCTGGACTATGCGTACGAAGCAGCAGGGGGAAGACTTGCGTACACAACTAAGAGGTGTGTGAATCTTCAGATTGAATAAATAATTAAGAGAGAAAAAAGTAGGAGTCAAAACTTCTACCTTTTTTAATATGCCGTTATTACTTATAATTAACAACATATTAACTTATTGCCAATGATTAATCGGATGTTATATTGCTTATATTATAAAATAAATTAACATAGGGAGGTTTTTTATGGTTACAACTAATGATGAATTCATAAATTTAAAAGTAAATAATGCGATTAAAAGGCTAAAAACGCGTTATGGTCGCAATCTTGATATCAATAAAGAATACTATAAAATAAAAGATTTTCTGCAAGATCTGGGTGAAGAGCTGGATGACGAACTAGCTATTGATAACAATCCTGGTGTGACTGCACAGGATTTGAAAGATGCTAGACAAAACCTTTTTTTCATCTTTAGTGATATGATGGTTACTCATTGGGCATTGGCAGAGGTAGTAGTATTGGTATGGCTTGCTTGTAATGATTATGAGGCACAAAAATTGTATAATCCTCAAGTTGCAGAAAAGACAGCCATAGTCAATTTTATCCAGCATTTACGTATGGTTAATAGAGAATATAATGTTAATGAACAGGAACGTAATGGTGGGCAACCAAGCTTACCGGTGTATGTGCAAGGGTTAACTAATCAGATCGTTAAAAGCTTAGAAAATATTCATCCTGATGTAGGCAGTTTGAGAATAGTAACCCCTGAGATAATGGGTAATATTATTAATATTAGGGCCCAATTTGAAGGTTTAATCATAGCCAAGCTAGATAATAGAGCAAATAGAGAGAAATATTTATCCAAAAATTGGTATAATGAAATTGTATTCAATGAAAATTTTAGGCATGAATTTTTTACTGTAATTAAAGCTGAGTATAGAGAGCAACGCTTAGCTGCAGTGCAGGCTATATTAGACGATAATTATAAATATTTAGCTGAGGATGAGATGTTATTAAATGAGCAAATTAATGATTTTGATTATGAGCAACATTTTAAAGACGCAGTAAATCAAGATCAAGTTGAAAAAAAACAGGAAGAGCAAAATGCTCGTGGTATCATTAAAGCTCAACTTGCGGAGTTAATCCAAGCTAAGCTAGATAATAGAGCAAATAGAGAAAAATATTTATTCAAAAGAATGTACTATAATAATGTTGATATATTACAATTACATGCAAATCATAGTGATGAATTTTTGACTATAATTCAAGAGAAATATATAGCGGAATGTTTAGCCGTGGTGCAAGCCAGATTGGCTGACAATTACAAATATTTAGCTAATAATAATGAATTGTTAAATACGCAAATTCAATACTTTAATTACACTCAATCCTTTCTCGCAGCGGTAAATCAAGATCAGGATGAAAAAGAACAGGAAGAGCAGAATGCCCATAATATTATTAAATCATCACTTGAAGAGTTAATCAGAGTTAAGCTTGGTAACAGAGCAAACAGAGAGAAGTATTTATATAAAAATTGGTATAATAAACTTACATTAAATGAAGATCATAGCAATGAGTTCTGTACTGCCGTTATAACCGAATATAGAAAGAATCATTTAGAGACGGTGAAGAATAAATTAGCAGAGAATTACAAATATTTAGTTGAGGATGAGATATTATTCAGTAAGCAAATCAATACTTTTGATTATGAGCAACATTTTAAAAATGCAGTAAACCAAGATCCGGTTGAAAAAGAACTGGAAGAGCAAAATGCTTATAATATCATTCAAGCGCCACTTGAAAAGTTAATCATAGCCAAGCTAGATAATAGAGCAAATAGAGAAAAATATTTATATAAAAATCTGTATAATGAGAGGATTGAATTCAATGCAAATTTTAATTTTAAGCATGAATTTTTTACTGTAATTAAAGCTGAATATATAAAGCAATATTTAAATATGGTGCAGGTTGAATTAGCCTATAATTACAAATATTTAGCTGATGATGATGAGTTGTTAAATACAATAATTAAGAACTTTAATTATACACAAGCTTTTCTCGTAGCAGTAAATCAAGATCGTACGGCAAAGCAGCAAGAAGAGTTGGTTGCAAAACAACAAGAGCAAAATGCTCATAATATTATTAAAGCGCCACTTGAAAAGTTAATCATAGCCAAGCTAGATAATAGAGCAAATAGAGAAAAATATTTATATAAAAATCGGGATAACAGGATTGCATTCAATGCAAATTTTAGGCATGAAATTTTAACTGAGTATAGAGAGAACTGTTTAGAGAAGGTACAGGCTGAATTAGCCGATAATTACAAATATTTAGTTGGTGACAATGCATGGTTAGATGCCAAAATTAGAGACTTTAATTATACACAATCTTTTCTCGTAGCAGTAAATCAAGATCGTACGGCAAAGCAGCAAGAAGAGTTGGTTGCAAAACAACAAGAGCAAAATGCTCATAATATTATTAAAGCGCCACTTGAAAAGTTAATCATAGCCAAGCTAGATAATAGAGCAAATAGAGAAAAATATTTATATAAAAATCGGGATAACAGGATTGAATTCAATGCAAATCATAGTAATGAATTTTTTACTGAAATTTTAACTGAGTATAGAGAAAACTGTTTAGAGAAGGTACAGGTTGAATTAGCCGATAATTACAAATATTTAGTTGGTGACAATGCATGGTTAGATGCCAAAATTAGAAACTTTAATTATACACAATCTTTTCTTATAGCAGTAAATCAAGATCAGGTTGAAAAAGAACAGGAAAAGCAAAATGCTCATAATATTATTAAAGCGCCACTTGAAGAATTAATCATAGCCAAGCTAGATAATAGAGCAAATAGAGAAAAATATTTATATAAAAATTGGAATAACAGGATTGAATTCAATGCAAATCATAGTAATGAATTTTTTACTGAAATTTTCACTGAGTATAGAGAGAACTGTTTAGAGAAGGTGCAGGCTGAATTAGCCGATAATTACAAATATTTAGTGGGTGACAATGCATGGTTAGATGCCCAAATTAGAGACTTTAATTATACACAATCTTTTCTTGTAGCAGTAAATCAAGATCAGGTTGAAAAAGAACAGGAAAAGCAAAATGCTCATAATCTCATTAAAGATCAACTTGCAGAGTTAATCATAGCCAAGCTTGCTAACAGAGAAAATCTAGACAATAAAGCACACAGAGAGAAATATTTATCTACAAATTGGTATAATAGTATTATATTAGATGATCAGTTTTTGATTGAAATTAAAACTGAGTATAGGGAGAAATGTTTAGCGACAGTGAAGGATAAATTAGTTGATAATTACAAATATTTAGCTGAGGACGAGCAGTGGCTAAACTCACACATTTATTCTTTTGATTATTCAATATTTAGAAATAGTATGAATGAAGATAAAATGAAAAATTTAAAATCCACTCTTAAAGTTGTAGGCATAGTTATCGGTACTGTAATATTAGGGGTGATGCTTGGGTATGCAACATTTTTAGTAGGACGAAAATTTGCTCTACAGCTTAAAAATATGAAATTATCTGCTGAAAGTAAAGTTACAGCAGATAGTATTAATAATAAACTGTCTTCTATAAGCAATAATATTAAGTCGGTTGGCACTATAGGAGATGAAACGCTTGTAGAACCAAGTAAGCTCTTTACTACCTTAGCAAGCAAAGCTAAAGGCATTACTAAGGGATTATAAGCAAGCATGATGGCAAATAAAAAAGGGAAACTAAATAAGCTTCCCTTTTTTATTGAACAGATCATTTGAATAATACTACATTATCTCAATATGGCATTCTACCATTGGTTCTTTGTTAGTTTCTCTCTTAATAATCTTTCTAACAATTGAGCGGGTAGTATTATTTAAATCTTCTCTGTTAATTCTGCCAGCTTTAAACTCTAATTTTGACTCTACTGCTTCTCTTATTTCATCAATCATTTCATTAACTAATGCTTTATCTTCTATTTGATCCAGTACGCCTGGAGTTTTAAGAATTGGATTGCATAGTAAGCCTTTTTGAGGTGAAAGGATTATGGAAACAAAAACACATCCACTTGCGCGCATTTTTCTTCTGGCCTGCATAATAGGAGATTTTGGTGGTAATAAATATAAGCCATCAACACCTAGGTAGCCTGCTTCAACTACTCCTAGCTTCATAGATTTGTCTGTGGCAGAAAGATGTAAAACATCGCCATTTTCAACTTCTAACGCTTGCTTAATGCCGATTTCCCTTGCAAATTTAGCATGATAATGCATATGGGTTAGTTCACCATGCACTGGCACAGCAACTTGAGGCCTGATTAACTCATACATTTTTTTAAGCTCTTTTCTGCCTGGGTGACCTGACACATGCACAAAATGATCACGTTCAGTGAGTACTTCAACACCCATTTTAACAAAAAGATTAAATAATCTAAAAATTTTCTTATCGTTACCTGGAATAATTTTAGAAGAGAAAATTATAGTATCCCCTGGGCTAAATTTAATATTAGGGTGAGCATTGTTAGCTATTTTAGTAGCAGCAGCAAATTGCTCTCCCTGGCATCCAGTGCATAATAATAAAATCTCTTTTTTTGGATATTGTCCAATATTACGCTCATCGATAAATTCAGGCATTTCTTTAAAATAACCTGAATCAGTGGCGGCTTGAATAATTCTCCAGAGACTTTTCCCGGCTATAACTACTTTACGCCCGGCTTGTTGGGCCGCATAAAGAACTGTTTCTACCCGAGCAAGATTGGAAGCAAAGGTGGTAATTGTTACTAAATTCTTACACTCTGCAACTAATTTTACTAGGCTCTCTCTTAAGTCACCTTCTGAGCCAGAATATTCTTCATTAAATACGTTGGTGGAATCACATACCATAGCTAGTACGCCTTGATCGCCAATAGATTTCAGTACTTCATCATTATTTGGTAAACCAACTATAGGATCATGATCAAATTTCCAGTCACCGGTATGAAATATATTACCTGCTTCAGTTTTAATAAATAATGCCTGCATCTCAGGTGAGGAATGGTTTAAAGAAACTGATTGAATTTTAAATGGCCCTAGTTCAAGGCTACTATCAGGTTGAAATTCTTTAATTAATACCCCTGCATTATCACCAAAACTATCAGTAAGCTTAGCTTTCAGGAATGAAGAAGTAAAAGGAGTAGCATAAACCGGTACTCTTAACTCATGCCATAAATATTGCACTGCACCTAAATGATCTTCATGAGAGTGGGTAATAACTATTCCAAGCAAGTTTTCACGATGCTTAGTAATAAAGGAAATGTCTGGCACTATCACATCTACTCCAGGTAGATAATCATCAGCAAAGCCGCAGCCTAAATCAACCATCAACCATTTGCCTTGATATTGGTATAAATTTAGATTAAGACCAATTTCTCCTGATCCGCCTAAAGGAACAAATATTAGGTCATTTTTGTGTTTGTTAAAATTTAAAGTCATTTATATTTTTACTCTTTATATGTTGTTTAATTTAATATTTGGATTGTTGTTATCTATATATATTTGGACCAGGCCATTTAAGGTTAAATCTGGCTCATAAAAATCGATAAAATTTTGCGTTTTAAAATAAACGCTATTGCCACCGGTTACAATAATTCTAAGTTGATTATTATATTTGCTTTGCACTAAATTAATAAGGTTAGTTATCATACCTACATAACCGTGAAAGGCTGCAACTTGAATAGCACTTTCTGTATTTATACCTAGCTCGAAATCTATTTCTTTAAATTCTATAATAGGCAGCGAAGTATGCTCTGATAAAACATTATTAAAGCCTTTAACGCCAGGAAGGATAAATGCCCCGTCAAATACTTGGTTCTTATTTAAAATACAAAAAGTAGTGGCTGTTCCACAATCAATTATTAGAGTATTATTACCATATTTATGCTTTGCTGCAACTAAATTACATAATAAATCAGTTCCCACTTCAAGTGGGTTAATTGATTTATTAATTTCAATATCAATTTTTAATAGGTTATAAGCCACTAGTAAGGGGTAAACACCAAAATATTCATGTAATATTTTTATAAGCTCTGTAGTAAGTTTTGGTACTACTGAAGAGACTATTATTGCTGTAATCTTATTCTTATGAATATTAGCGCTATCCAAAGAATGAGCCAATTCATCTTTCAGGTTTGTTTCTGTATAAGTTTCAATTCTAAAGCTCCGTACAAGAGGATAAGAATTGTTAAATATACCACCAACAATATTTGTGTTACCAATATCAAGCGCTAAGAGCATTAATCCTATTTATCTAAAATTATTTCGCCACTTGATATAGTAGTTTGCAAGCCATCCAAGCTAATAAACAATGCACCATTAGTGTTGATACCAAGCATTTGACCTTTAATAACTTCATTGGGAGTTTTAATGGATATTTCTTGACCAATGCGATAAGCATTACGACTCCATTTGTCACGGATAAAATCCATTCCGATAATATTCCATCTCTCTAAATATTCATGAAATAAATCAAGAAACTTAGATAGTAAATCATCTTCCTTTATTATTGCTTTTTCATTAAATAGGCTGGTAATAGGGTAACTAGCATCAATATCATTTGGAAAAGACATAATATTTATTCCAATTCCTACTACAATCCAATCAGTGCTTTTACGGGTTGGAGAAAATTTACTTTCTACTAAAATACCACCTACCTTTGAATTATTGATGATTAAATCATTGGGCCACTTGTATTCTATATTTAATTTGGTCAGGCTGCGTAATGCTTCACCCATAGCAACTGCTGCTACAAATACTATTTGTGAAGCTTGTATTAGGCTAAATTTATCCTGTAATAATACTGAGAAAAATAAATTACCCGGCTCCGAAACCCAGTTGCGATTGTTTCTTCCTCGTCCAGCACTTTGGGATTTAGACCAAATAAGAAAATTACCTTTCAGGCCTTGCCCTGTTATTCTTTTGGCCTCATTGTTAGTGCTATCAATGTGATCAAAGATTAGTACGTTGTAAATGTCATGCCAAATATTAATATTCATACTGCTACTTTTAATAAACGGAATTAATTAAATTCATAATGTTTTGATAGTAAAAGATATAGATGCTATTAAAGATTGCCATCAAAATTACCACAAACTGTAAGGTTCCCATGGAATCAGCACTGATAGGAGCACTATTGTCATCAAAATACATAACTTTAATGATGTTTAAATAATAGAAGGAAGCGACTACCGAAAATAATACAGAAACAATTGCTATCCATATACTACCTTGAACAATAAGGGATTGGATAATATAAAATTTAGCAAAAAATCCTGCAAAAGGAGGTATACCTGCTAGTGATAATAAGCAAATAGTAAAACTTATGGCCAGAATAGGGTTGCTTTTACTAAAAGAAGCTAATTCACTAATTTGAGTAAAGTGAGGATTTTTATTTTCAATCGCCAGTAACACAGCAAAACTCGCAATAGTTAAAGATAAATAAATGATAATATAATTAGTTACAATAATCATGTTAGCTTTATCATGACTGAGCAAGCCCAATAAAATAAAACCAATATTAGTAATAGCGCTATAAGCCAATAAGCGTTTCAATTTAGCTTGCTTAAGGGCTGCAAAAGAACCAACTGCAAGGGTTAAAAGTGCTACCAACAAAATAATTGGATTAAAATAATGATAGAGAGAGCTAAAATCATGAAGGAATATTCTAATAAAGATAGCAATAATAGCTACCTTAGGAGCTGTTGCTATTAGCATGGTAAAGATAGTAGGGGAGCCTTCATAAACATCAGGAGCCCACATATGGAACGGCACTGCTGAGATCTTAAAGAGTAGACCGATAAGTATAAGTACTAAACCAATAATTAAGGCAATAGGTACGCTGCCAATATTAATACTATTATTATGATATAAATCGACGAAATGAACAAAATTGATACTAGCAGTATAGGCATATATTAAGCTGATTCCAAATAAAATTAGACCTGTAGTAATTACTCCTAAAATAAAATATTTGAGTCCAGCTTCAGTTGAATTAGGATTGTTTCGATTGGAAGCGGTTAAAATATATAAGCTTAAACTTTGCAGTTCTAGTCCAACATAAAAAGTAATAAAATCATTGCTTGAAATAAGGGTATACATTCCTAATACTGCAAATAATACAATTACAGGTAATTCAAACGCTAAGTTTTGTTCAAGATTATTAAAACATAATAGCACAAAAATAGAGCTAACTACTACAATTAGCTTGGCTAGTATAATAGGGTTATTAAGAGTAAAAAATTGATAAGTAATATAAATTTGATTTTGATATAAATTATATAGGCATAAAGCAGATACAATAAGGCCAATTAAGCATATTTTATTGGTTAGTAAGTGCGATTGATTGTTGAATAAACCAATGATAATTCCGATTAAGCCTGCCAAAAATAATGCAAATTCAGGAAAAAATATAGGATTTAAAATTAATGCTAAACTCATTAGTTTTCCACTCCTGGTACTATATTAATAATATTTGTGCTGGATATTAAATCTCTTACATCAAACAATTCCGTGATTAAACTTGGATAAATTCCAAGTAAGATGATAAGAACCGCTAAAGGTAAGAAGTATACATGTTCTCTAAGGGTTAAATCTTGTAAAATCATGACTTTTTTGTGTGTAACTTCACCAAACATTATGCGAGCATAAAGATATAGCATATAAGTAGCGCCTAAAATAACCCCACTTGCTATTAAAGTACCGAAGATAGTATTTTGTTTAAAGCTGCCAATGATAATAAGCAGCTCTCCAACAAATCCACTAGTTCCTGGTAGAGCTACAGAAGCCAGAGTGAAAATCATAAAGTAAAAGGCCAGTGACGGCATTTTTTCAGCTACCCCACCATAAGCACTAATTTCTTTAGTATGTGTTCTATCATACAGTGAGCCAACTACTAAAAATAAAGCTGCTGAAATTAGCCCATGGCTAATCATTTGAAATATGGCACCGGTAACCCCAATATTAGTACCGCTAAATAGGCCGATTGTTACATAGCCCATATGTGCTATTGATGAATAAGCAATCATCTTTTTCATATCTTTTTGAGCAAAAGCTACTATTGAACCATAAATGATGGCTATAATACTTAAAACTGAAACTAGATCAGCAAAATACATACT
Organism: Rickettsiales endosymbiont of Stachyamoeba lipophora; assembly: GCF_003932735.1. Classification (NCBI taxonomy): domain Bacteria; kingdom Pseudomonadati; phylum Pseudomonadota; class Alphaproteobacteria; order Rickettsiales; species Rickettsiales endosymbiont of Stachyamoeba lipophora. Next base: position 1,189,674 of record NZ_CP033611.1, read on the forward strand.
GGCAAGTGGTAACATAGGTAAGGAGAACCTGATGAAACCGTAACCTCCCAGCTTAAGTAAGATGCCGGCAAGCATTACTGAACCTACAGTTGGTGCTTGTACGTGAGCATCAGGAAGCCAAGTATGAAATGGCAGCATTGGAATTTTAACTGCAAAAGAGGCAAACATAGCCAGCCATAAATATTTTTGGATATTTAAATCCAAATTAGCACAAAGAGTGGTTAGGGCCTGAATATCAAAAGTATGAAAAGTTTGATAAATATAAATAATAGCTACTAAAAATAATACTGAACCTGCCAAAGTATATAAGAAAAACTTAAACGAAGCATATATCTTGTTTTCTCCACCCCATAAACCGATGATAAAAAACATAGGAATGAGTGACATTTCAAAAAAGATATAAAACAACAGTAAGTTAAGGCTGGAAAACACGCCAATTACAATAAATTCTAATAATAAGAATGAAGTAACATAGAATTTGACATTCTGAGTAATTGATTTGCTAGCTATGAAGCAAATGGGCGTTAGAATAGTAGTGAGCAAAATTAACGATAAGGATATTCCATCAATACCAAATAAATTTTCCCCATTGTTACCGGTAATAACAAACTGATAACTTGTATCAGCAATGTTATAATTATAAGCTAGTATTCCAGATACTATAGAATTTCCTAAGCAAATTATAAATCCAAGCGTCTTTAAATTGCGGGCAGAAATTTCATTATGATCTCGTCCAAACAGTACTGTAAATAATGCTCCGAAAAGAGGAGTTAGGAGGACTAAGCTAAGTAAATTTATATTCATTTAATTCTACTCAATTTTTACTTAAACTAATTTAATAACATACCAGCTAATAATTGCCACTGCGCTAAATAGCATAACTAAAGCGTAATGAAATATATAACCATTTTGAAATTTACTAAATTTTTCAGAAAGGAATTTTGAAATCTTTACCAAACTACTGGGTCCATATTGATCAATAATTGCTATATCAATATGTTTCCAAGCAAAATGGGAAAGATTAAACCAGTTATGTGTGAAAAGTCGGTGATATAATTCATCAAAAAAATATTTATTATATAAAATATGATGGATTTTTTGAAGCTTTGTAAATAGATACTCACCTAAAATTGATCTGGTTAAATAAAGCTTATAAGCGACTAATATGCCGCCAATGCTTAAGACCATAGGCAAATATTTATATAATGTTGGAGTGTGATGCAATTCGTCAAGAATGTTATGCTCAGGTAAAATTACAATAGCATCCTTCCAAAGGCTTAAACTGTAATCAATCATATTTAAGATATTAGCACCATAATAGCCGGAAAAAATAGCACCTATCGCCAATACACCTAACGGTAATAACATAATTAATGGTGATTCATGAATTAACTCAGATATTTTATGATCGTAATTTGCTCGACCATGAAATACTTTGAAAATCAATCTCCATGAATAGAATGCAGTAAAGGTCGCAGCAATGATACCTAGTAAGTATGCAAAATGCCCATAAGAAGAGTGGCTCATATAGGCCGATTCTAAAATAGCCTCTTTGCTGTAAAATCCAGCAAATGGCGGGAAGCCAGCAATGGCAAGAGAGCCAATCCAAAACATGCTGTAAGTTACGGGTATTTTACGCCATAAGTTACCCATTTTGTTAATATCTTGCTCATTATTAACTGAGTGAATAATATTACCTGCTGATAAAAATAATAAAGCTTTAAAAAATGCATGAGTTGCAAGATGAAATAAGGCGACATTATAAACGGAAAGGCCGCAAGCTATAAACATATAACCGAGCTGGCTACATGTTGAATAGGCAATAATTTTTTTAATATCATTTTGGACTAAAGCAATTGATGCAGCAAAAACAGCAGTTATTGAGCCAATGATTAGCATGAAGTCTCTGGCAATTTGGGATAATTCAAATAGTGGAGAAAAGCGTATAACTAAAAATACTCCGGCTGTAACCATAGTTGCTGCGTGAATTAAAGCCGATACTGGAGTTGGTCCTTCCATAGCATCAGGTAACCAAACGTGCAATCCTATCTGAGCTGATTTACCCATGCATCCTAAAAACAATGCAATACAGGCAAAGTCAATGGCATTTATTTGATATCCAAAGAAGCTTATAGGGTTGAACTGAATATCATTAAGTGAATTAAAAATAGTGCTAAATTTAACACTGTCAAAAATTAAATAAATGGCTGCAATACCAATAATAAAGCAAAAATCGCCTACGCGATTTACAATAAAAGCTTTCATAGCAGCCTGATAAGCAGAGCGCTTCTTATACCAAAAGCCTATTAACAAGTATGAGCAAGCTCCGACTCCTTCCCAACCCAAAAAGAGCTGAATTAAATTACTAGCAGTAACAAGAACGGTCATAGCAAAGGTAAACAATGATAGATAAGCCATGAATCGTGCTACATGAGGATCATCCTGCATATAACCCACAGAGTAAATATGGACCATTAAAGATACCGATGTTACTACTACTAGCATAATTACCGAAAGGCTATCTACGTTAATAGTCCATTTTACACTGAAATCTACTAAATTAAACCAGTTGGTAAGGCGATAGAGAGTAGCTGGCGCTCCATCTAATAAAATTTCTTTGGCAAAATATAAAGAGGCAATAAATGCAACCGACACCCCTAAAATGGTAATGATTTGGGCTAATGATTTTGTAAGACGATTGCTAAAGCAACCAACAATTATAGAAGCTATAAGTGGGGTGAATAACCAAAGTGGATGCATAATTAACCTTTCATTTGATTTGCTTCATCAATAGCAACAGAATTTTTGTTTCTAAAGTAGATAACCAAAATTGCAAGGCCAATTGCAGTTTCGGCCGCGGCAACAGTTAAAATAAAAATGGCAAAAATCTGTCCAGTGATTTGAGATAGTTTCATTGAAGCGGCTACAAAATTGATGTTTACTGATAAAAGCATCAGTTCAATCGACATAAGTATCATGATAATATTCCTGCGATTAAGAAATATGCCACATATCCCTATACTGAATATGATAGAAGATAAGAAAAAATAATGGACTAAATCAATCTGAGAAGTGAAAATATTACTTAACATCTACCCCGTCTCCTACCTTAATTTTTATTAGTTTTACCCCTGTATCCCGGGTGCGGTTATTTTGTGCAGTAATATTTTGTTTCTTTACGTTTTCTCGTGCCCGTAAGGTAAGTAGAATGGATCCAATCATCGCCACTAATAAAATTATACCAGCAATTTGAAAGGCTAGTACGTAATCAGTATATAAAACTGAGCCAATGTAATGAGTGTTAGACATGGTTTCTGGTAAGTTAGGAAGGTGGTATAAATTCGATTCTTGAGCTGTAGCAAAAGAGTTATAATTAATTACCAATAAATCTATTACCAATATAAAACATATTATTAAAGCAAAAGGGATATTTTTATTAAAAGCTGTTCTGACTTGTTCAACTTTAATGTCAAACATCATTATTACAAATAAAAACAATACAGCTACTGCACCTACATAGACAATGATAAGGGTGGCCGCAATAAATTCAGCTCCTATTAAGATAAATAGAGCTGCAGTATTAAAAAACACCATGACTAGTGATAGTACGGAATGGACAGGATTTTTAAAACTGATAGTTAGTCCGGCAAACAAAATTGTTAAAAATGCAAAAAAATAAAAGATACTAGCAATTATCATGCGGATTTTTCTCTGTTAATGGGTGAACAATTTTGTAAGGATTGAATTTGGTCTGTATAGCTTCTTAATGAGGATTGGTAATAAGTGGATATATTGGGAGTAAAATATTGATCTAATCTATCAAATTCTAAAATTTTTTCTACACTTTTATTATTCTGAACGGTATTTATACAATCCTGAAAAGTATCATAATAATGTGGTGTATATTGTTGCATTATCTGTACAATAATCCCATAATTACTAGATTTTTCAAAAAAATTTCTAAATAAATGAAAAAAATTTACCCACATATATAATTGTGTTTCCTATCGTCCAATTATTAAGCTGTTGTTATAGTACATTATCTATACTCTTTATCTTTTTCAATGTTAAATGCTAATTGCTGTTCCCAGATTGCTCCATTCTTTAATAATCGGTCTTTGTTGTAATATAATTCTTCTCGTGTTTCAGTAGAAAATTCAAAATTTGGTCCTTCAACAATTGCATCTACCGGGCAAGCCTCTTGGCAAAAGCCACAATAAATACATTTAGTCATATCTATATCATATTTAGTAGTGCGCCTACTGCCATCATCTCTTACTTCGGCTTCAATCGTGATTGCTTGAGCAGGACATATTGCTTCACATAGTTTGCATGCAATGCAGCGTTCTTCGCCATTTGGATATCTTCTTAAGGCATGTTCTCCACGAAACCTTGGGCTTAGGGAGGTTTTTTGATAAGGATAATCAATGGTTACAGATTTTTTAAAGAAATACTTTAAAGTTAGCATCATACCTGAAAAGATTTCTGAAAGTAGAAATGAGCCTAAGCTGTTAGTCATAAATCACCTAAACTACCGGTAAGTTGTTGGTATATAAAAGAATTCCTGCAATTAATACTACCCAAAATAATGTAAGAGGCAAGAAAACTTTCCAACCAAGCCGCATTAATTGATCATAACGATATCTTGGCAGGGTGGCTCGTACCCATAAAAAGCAGAATAAAACAAAAGATACTTTGAGAGCAAACCATATAAATCCTGGGATAAACTTAAGCGCGATTAATCCAAAAGGAGGTAGCCATCCGCCCATAAATAATATCACAAACATCGAGCTGGTAAGAATCATGTTGGCATATTCGCCTAAAAAGAACATAGCAAAAGTCATAGAGGAATATTCAACGTTATATCCAGCTACTAGCTCTGCTTCTGCTTCAGGTAGATCAAATGGTAATCTGTTGGTTTCAGCAAGAATTGAAATAAAAAATACTACCGCCATTGGTAATAGTAACAGCTCAATAAGTAATGGTTGCTGAGAAGTTTCGTATACAATATCAATTAAATTTAATGATCCGGTTGTAAGTAATACAGTAATGATAACCAACCCCATAGATACTTCATATGAGATCATTTGAGCTGAAGAGCGGATAGCTCCTAAAAACGCATATTTTGAGTTGCTTGCCCAACCGGCCATGATAATGCCATATACCCCAAGCGAAGAGATGGCAAGTAGATAAAGTATTCCGATATTAATATCTGCAATTACAAATTCTTCAGTAATTGGAATAACCGCCCAGCCTACCAAGCTCAAGGTAAAGGTAATCATTGGCGCTAGAATAAAGATAATTTTGTTTGATTGGGTAGGAATTATAACTTCCTTAAGCATTAATTTTATTCCATCACATAATGGCTGAAGTAACCCAAAGGGGCCGGTAACATTGGGACCTTTGCGTAATTGTATAGCAGCAATTACTTTTCTTTCTGCATAAGTTAAATAAGCCACGCAAATCAACAGCGGCAATATTACCGCAATAATTTTTGCTATAATTACTAAAGTTGGCCAGAAATATTCTTCAAACATTTATGCTGCCTCATGAGTGTTATGTTGCTTAATTAGCTTAGCACATTCTGCCATAATCTTAGAAGCTCTGGCAATAGGATTTGTTAGATAATAATTACTGCAAACATTTGAAACGTTAGCATTAAATTTGATCTCTCCTTTAATGCCAAAAGCCGTTAAAGTTGTTTGAATACATTTTCCTACTTGATCAAACCACTCAAAATTCTTATTCATTTCTTGATGTAAATCATGTAAAGTATTAAAAGTAAATGCTGAACCAAAAAGCATAGCAAGATTATTTATGATAACCCAATCACTGGTTGCCATATTTGGTGGAGAAATAGCTATTTGGGTGCGTTGAATTCTACCTTCTAAATTAAGGTAAGTGGCATTTTTTTCGGTATAACTAGCTGCCGGTAGTATAATATCTGCCTGATGGGCACCATTATCTCCATGTGTTCCGATATAAATAGTTTTACACTGAGTATTAGTAGCTGTGAGATCAAACTCATCAGCACCCACATTAAGTAGAACTTTTATATTACCCATTTTAGCTTTTTCTAATATTTGAGTAATAGTTAGATTCCCACTTAACCCCACTAAAGCAGCACCTATTTGCCCTGGAGTTTGATGAAGGACGTTATATCCATTCCAATTTTCTTGGATAAAATTGTATTTATTGCATAAATCATATAACTCATGTTGAATAGCTAACGCATCATCGCGAGCTAAAATATTTTCCCCAATAATAATTACCGGCTTTTTAGCTTCCTTAAGAATTTTTACAATTTCATGGTTACCTGCAATAATTTGAGAAATAACAGATAAATCATTACCAAGGTTAGTTACAGGATAAGTTTGATCATTAATCTCACCAATTGAAAATACCGGAAAATTACCTTTTAAATATCTTTTTCTAAGACGAGCCCCTACTAATGATGCATCAAACCTTGGATTTGCACCTATTAGTAGGCAGAAATCAGCTTGTTCTAATTGCTGAATTGAAGTGTTAAATAAGTAGCTTGCTGGATTGCTAGTATCAATTTTAAGATTATTAATTCCACAGATAGTAGTGATTTTAAGATGATCAGCTAGCTTTTTAACTAAAAAGTTGGTTTCAACATCAACTAAATTGCCGGTAATAATGCCAATTTCAGAAGGTTTGTGTGAGGAGATCAATTTTTTAATTTCATCTAAAGCATCTTCCCAAGATGTTTTAGTAAATTTCCCCTCGGTAGATTTAATATAAGGTTGGTCAAGTCTTTGATATTTTAGGCCATCATAAGCAAATCTAGCTTTATCTGATATCCATTCTTCATTGATAGCTTCGTTCAGTTTAGGTAAAATACGCATTACTTCTTTACCGCGATAATCTATGCGGATATTACTGCCTACTGCATCCATTATATCAATTGATTCGGTTTTGCGTAATTCCCAGCTTCTAGCCTTAAAAGCATAAGGTTTTGAGGTAAGGGCGCCAACTGGGCATAAATCAATCATATTACCAGAAAGTTCAGAGGTAATGGTCTTTTCTACGTAAGTACCTACTTCCATATGCTCACCGCGGCCAGTAGCACCAAGTTCTGGAACGCCTGCAATTTGAGTGGCAAAACGAATACAACGAGTGCAGTGAATACAACGGGTCATATGGGTTTTTATCAGAGGTCCCATATATTTATCTTTTACTGCCCGTTTATTCTCATGAAAACGGTTAGAGCCGCCACCATACATATAGGCTTGATCTTGTAAATCACATTCACCACCCTGATCACAAATTGGGCAATCAAGCGGATGATTAATAAGTAAGAATTCCATGACGCCTTTACGCGCTTTTTCAACATTAGGAGTATTAGTATGGATTACCATACCTTCGCCTGCAGGCATTGCACAAGAAGCAATCGGCTTGGGAGATTTTTCCATTTCAACTAAACACATGCGGCAATTGCCAGCAATACTTAAGCGATCATGATAACAAAATCTAGGTACTTCAATGCCTAATTGCTCACAGGCCTGAAGAACTGTAGTACCTTGAGGAACTTCAATTTCTTTACCGTTAATTTTAAGTTTAGGCATTGTTGTTCTCCTGCATTTTTTCTAAAATATGCTGCATATCTGTTGAATATTTAGTAGGAATAAATTCAGTAATTTTACACTCAGCAATATTGTTAGTTATAAAAGGACCTTGTTTAATAAAATCTTCTGCGTTCAGTAAATTATCATGCAAAGTTATTAAAATTCCACCATGACGGAGATTTTTTATTCCGGCAAGTAATAATAAATTTTTTTGAAGAGCAATAGCTATAAAATTTCTATATTTTGCAGCTTCTTCTAAGGGAATAAGGTAATTTAAATCAATTAAAAACACCTATGCAATCCTTTGAACATAATTATCAATACGGCGTTCAATTTCATGCCTAAAATGGCGGATTAACCCTTGAATAGGCCAAGCTGCAGCATCACCTAATGCGCAAATAGTATGGCCTTCTATTTGTTTGCTCACATCTAATAAATCATCAATTTCTTGCTTAGTAGCGTTGCCCTCAACTAAACGCATCATCACTCGCCACATCCAACCTGTTCCTTCACGACATGGAGTGCATTGACCGCATGATTCATGCATATAAAATTTACTAAGCCTTGCTATTGCATAGACTATATCGGTTGATTTATCCATTACAATGACTCCTGCAGTGCCTAAACCACTTTGTACACTACGTAGTGCATCAAAATCCATAGTAATATCATCGCAAATTGATTTTGGTAGTAATGGTACCGATGAACCGCCTGGAATAATAGCCAATAAATTGTCCCAACCACCTCTAACGCCACCTGCATGTTTTTCAATAAGTTCGCGCAATGGGATGCCCATTTCTTCTTCAACATTGCAAGGATTGTTTACATGGCCGGAAATACAAAATAATTTAGTACCAGCGTTATTTGGTTTGCCAAGAGCTGCAAACCAATTAGCTCCACGCCTAAGAATAGTAGGAACTACAGCAATTGACTCAACATTATTAATAGTGGTAGGGCAACCATATAAACCAAATCCAGCAGGAAATGGAGGTTTTAAGCGTGGTTGACCTTTTTTACCTTCTAAGCTTTCAAGCAAAGCTGTTTCTTCACCGCAAATATAAGCGCCAGCACCTCTATGTAAATAAATATCAAAATCCCAACCGGAGTTGCAAGCATTTTTACCAATTAACTTTGCCTCGTAAGCTTCATCAATAGCTTTTTGAATATGCGATGCTTCATTATAAAATTCGCCCCTTACATATATGTAACAAGTATGGGAACGCATGGCAAATCCTGCAATCAAGCAACCTTCTAGTAATAAATGCGGATCATATCTTAAAATGTCACGATCTTTGCAGGTGCCTGGTTCGCTTTCGTCAGCATTAACCACTAAGTAATGAGGACGATTAGGGTTTATTTCTTTTGGCATAAAAGACCATTTTATACCGGTAGAAAATCCTGCTCCGCCTCTGCCTCTAAGGCCTGAGGCTTTGACTTGTTCAATAATCGCTTCATGTCCTAGTTCAAGTAATTGTTTAGTATTATCCCAAATGCCGCGTTTTGTTGCGCCTTTAAGAGCCCAATCCTCAAGTCCATAAATATTTTTAAAAATACGCTCTTCATTTTTAAGCATCTTGTTTCCCTTTATTTATTTGCATCATTTGCAATTGGGGCGGATCCTGTTCTGCCAGTTTGGGAACCATGTTTAATTTCTTTCCCTTCACTTAACTTATCCAATAGCTCCGAGAAGACGGTGGAATCTAAATCTTCAAAATAATCATCATTAATTTGGACAAGTGGTGCATTAACGCAAGCTCCTAAGCACTCAACTTCAGACAGCGTAAAAAGATTATCGTTACTAGTTTCTCCTTGTTTGAGGCCAAGCTTATCTTTGCAGATTTTAAATAATTCATTACTGCCTCTGAGCCAACATGGAGTTGTACCGCAAATTTGCAAATGATATTTGCCAATCGGTTTAAGGTTAAACATCGTATAAAAGGTTGCCACCTCATATACTTTTATTGCAGGCATATCAAGGGTGTATGCTACTGCATCCATAGCTGATTTAGATAACCACCCATGATTTTGACGTTGGGCAATATCTAAAACTGGTAGTACTGCACTTGCTTGGCGTCCTTGAGGGTATTTTGCTATAATTTGTTTAATTTTTTCTAGATTATCTTTTGTAAATTCAAAAGATGCTGACTCTATTTTGTTAGTTTGATGGCTCATCGATCAATTTCTCCAAACACTACATCCAGGCTTCCGATAATAGTTACCACATCAGCTAACATATGACCTTTGGACATAAAATCTAATCCTTGCAGATGAGGAAAGCCTGGAGCACGCAACCTGCACCGATAAGGTTTGTTAGTACCATTAGAAATTAAATATACTCCAAATTCTCCCTTAGGTGCTTCCACTGCAGCGTAATACTCTCCTGCCGGTACATGATATCCTTCGGTATAAAGTTTGAAGTGATGAATTAAAGCTTCCATCGAAGTTTTCATCTCATGTCTTGGAGGCGGAGCAATTTTACGATCTAAAGTTTTGATTGGACCTTCAGGCATTTGCTCAATACATTGCTTGATGATTTTTACTGATTGGTACATTTCTTCAATACGTACTAGGTAGCGATCATAACAATCACCATTTTTTCCGATTGCTACATCGAAATCCATTTGGTCATATACGTCATATGGTCGTGATTTACGTAGGTCCCAAGGTACTCCTGAGCCTCTTAACATTGGTCCTGAAAAACCATAGTTGCAGGCTTGCTCTGCGGTTACAATGCCTATATCCACTAATCGTTGCTTCCATATGCGGTTTTCGGTCAGCAAAGACTCTACATCTTTTAAATATTTAGGAAAATTTTCATTAAAATGATAAATATCTTCTAATAATCCTTTTGGTAAATCTTGTGCAACTCCTCCTGGCCTGAAATATGCCGCATGCATTCTGGCGCCGCTGACTCGCTCATAAAAAGTCATAATTTTTTCACGCTCTTCAAATAGCCAGAGGAGGGGAGTTGTGGCTCCTACATCAAGCGCCTGAGTTGCAATGTTTAAAGTGTGATTTAATATTCTGGTAAGTTCTGAAAATAATACCCGAATATATTGTGCACGAATAGGTACTTCGCAGCCTAATAATCTTTCTACTGATAAAGCAAATGCATGCTCTTGACACATAGGTGAAACATAATCTAAGCGATCAAAATAAGGAATGGCTTGAAGATAGGTTTTATGCTCGATTAATTTTTCAGTGCCACGATGCAGTAGGCCAATATGGGGGTCAGCGCGCTCGATTACTTCTCCATCCATTTCAAGTACCAACCTTAAAACACCATGAGCGGCAGGATGCTGCGGCCCAAAATTTAAGGTCATGTTTTTCAGTTCAAGTTCAGCTGCCATATTTTCAAATCAACCTAATTTTTTGCCTTTTCATCACCCGGTAATGTGCCTGGTATTTTATATTCTGTGCCTTCCCATGGGCTTAAGAAGTCAAAATTTCTAAATTCTTGCATAAGCTTTACTGGCTCATAGACTACCTTTTGAGTTTCAAAATCGTATCTTACTTCCACATAGCCGGTAAGTGGAAAATCTTTACGAAGTGGATGGCCTTGAAAGCCATAATCGGTTAAAATACGCCTTAAATCTGGATTGTTACCAAATAATATACCGTACATATCATATATTTCACGCTCAAACCAAATAGCTCCTTCAAATATTTCATATATAGAAGGGATAACTGAATCTGCCTCACATTCAATTTTGATAATGCAACGTAAATTATATTTTAAGCTTAAAAAATTATAGTTAATTTCAAACCTATTTTCACGCTCAGGAAAGTCAGCTCCAAAAATATCAATCAGAGTAGTAAATTGTAACTTGGAATCTTTTTTAAGCACCTTGATCGCTGATAAGATGTGTTCTTTAGTAGTTTTAATTAAAATTGCATCAAATTTAGATTCAAATTCAATTAAATGGGTATAAGAAAACTTGCTTTTTAGATATTCAACTATTTGCTGTCTGTCTTGCATTATTCATTCACCGCTACGTTTTAGTCTGAGTTTGCCTGTGCGCTGGATTTTGCGTTGTAATTGCATAATTCCATAAAGTAATGCTTCAGCGGTAGGTGGGCAGCCCGGTACATAAACATCTACAGGTACAATGCGATCACATCCTCTTACTACTGAATAAGAATAGTGATAATAACCTCCACCGTTGGCGCAGCTACCCATAGAGATAACCCATCTTGGTTCGGCCATTTGGTCATATACTTTTCTTAGAGCTGGGGCCATTTTATTAGTTAAAGTGCCTGCTACAATCATTACATCAGATTGTCTAGGGCTTGGTCTGAATACTAACCCTAGTCTATCTAAATCATAACGGCTGCCAGCAGCTTGCATCATTTCAACAGCACAGCAAGCAAGACCAAAGGTCATTGGCCACAGTGATGAGCTTCTGACTAAGCTTGCTAAGTGATCAAGTTTAGTAACAAAATAACCTTGATTGTTAACTTCTTCAGCTACTTGGGATAAATATTCATCTGGTGATTTTATTTTATTTAGCATAATTAACTCTATTCCCAATCAAGGGCGCCTTTCTTCCATTCATAAATGAAGCCTACTGTTAAGACTCCTAAAAACACTATCATTGACCAAAAGCCAAATTTACCAATTTTACCTAAAGTAATTGCCCATGGGAAAAGAAAAATAATTTCTAAATCAAATATAATAAATAGCATAGCCACGAGATAAAAGCGTACATCAAACTTTCCTCTAGCATCCCCAAATGCTTCAAAGCCGCATTCATATGCAGATAATTTTTCACGGTCAGGGCGACTTCGGGCAACCAGAAACGGGATAATAACCATGACAATTGAAAGACCTATAGCGATTGCTAAAAAAATCAGGATAGGTAAATATTCTAAAGCTAATTCGGATTTTGTGAACATATTAAATTTTTAACATTCTAAAAATTATAAATATGATAGAAAATTTTTACGTAGATTACAAGCGTTTGTTTTAAAACATAATAAGAGTGGCTAGCGAAAGTCACTCTTATGTATTTAAAGTAAAGTGGAATAGTTGGATGTAAGGTTAATATTAGATCCTTATTGTTTGAATTGGATCGCGTGCGATAACTGCGCCTTCAGCGGAATAAGCTACAATTTCATTTTCTGTGTCTAATGTTACTTTTGTACCTTGTTTATCTTCAGGAGCAAGATTATGATCCACAACAAATACAAATTTTTGTTGTTTTTCAGCATATTTGCGAAGCAGATTCATAGCTTCTCGTCTTGCACCTCCATCAACAAGGACTCCGTCATCGTTGATTTTAGATAGAGCAGAAGCGGCTTCATCCACAATGATATCTTGATATATTTTTTGATTATTTTCATCCAATGCAGTCAGTGCAGAGATAATCATGATAGCAGTTTTTTGGCCGTCTGAATAGGTTTCGGCTGGTGTGGTTTGAAGGTCGGTTAATAGCTTCTTTAGTTCCGGGTAAGAAGTATCTGGGGTGTTATTATCGCTAAATTCAGTCAATGTATCCGCAGTTGCTCTAAAATTTGCTGCACTTTGTAAATACTTAAAATGAGAATTAAAGTTGTTTAAACTTAAGAAGGCAAAAGATGTGTCTTTTGGTAATTGTACTCGAGCATTCTGGCTACCGCTAATATGGTATTGTTCGGCTAAAACTTTAAGAAAAGTAGATTTACCAGTAGCGTTTTTTCCTTCAATAGTGATTAGGTGTCCTTTAGAAAATTCTAAATTTTTATATTTTATTTCTTTAGTAATATGTGTAGATGATGCCCCTTTAACAGGATTTGGGATAAGGAACTTTACTACCAAGTTGTTTATAGCAATATTCTGTTGTGTATCCAATCTTTTTAGGTCAATTAGAGCAAATCTTCTTTTACTCATCATACGATCTGTAGGTTCTATTTTGCGAGCATATATTGCTTTATCTTTAATCATTAATTCCGGATTGATCAAGAGGCAAGCGCGATAAGTACGAAGTAAAGCCTTATCTGAACCTATAAAATCTTTTAAGTCTTCGCCTACAGCTCTAGTATATTGCTGTAATGATATTATTTTCTCGTCTAGATTATGTTCCAATTTTTGAGATCCAGTTAAGGTTTCAATAATTTCTTGAATAATTTTGAAAGGTTGAGTTATAGAATGTACAAACAAAATTGATAGTTGTAAGATTTTGCTGCCCCCATTTAATAATTTCACTACAATTTTATATTTTGTTAACTCCTCAAGTTTATTTTTTAGGAATTTTATAAAATTATCAATGACTTGGGGTTTTGCTACTGTCTTATTTATAGATTTGTTTTGAGTTATGTTGCGCAGTTGGTCTTCAGTTGTTTGGATCTGCAATTCATCGTATAACTTAGCTCTAATCAACACTTTTCCTAACTCAAATGCGAGAAGAACAAAACTTAGGCCATAAGGTAAAAATTTTCCCAGATTGGATTTAATTATCGCGTTATTTTGTATCTTAAATTTGATAAATAAAAGGTTAGAGATTTTATTAATTAAGAAAAATTCAACAAGTAACATAAAAGGATCGTAAGCTAATGTGAAACATAACACTGATAAATGAGAAAAAGATTTGATAATATTTGTTTGTAAAGATGATTTCTTAACAGTTTCTATTGAATCTATGTATTTTTTAATCTTAGAATTATTCATGAGTTCATGGTTTTCAACAAATTCCTCGATTTGCTGGCGTAATTGCTCTTGGGAGTAAGATTCGAGCTGATTGCCAATTTCATTAATTCCGAAATTAAAGCACGTTAAAGATAAAATGGTAATAATTGATTGTTTTACAGAGAGTGCGCTGGTTTGATTTAGTTGCGCAACAATAGTATCTAATATAAAGCCGGCAGTAAAACCTGAAATAATTCCTGTAATAGTATAACAAACAATTTTAATTAAGATAAGAGATATTACTTCTTTTCTAAGTAAAATATTTGAAGCTGCCTTTAATGCAGGTTTGATGAAAGTATTATAATAATGATGTAAGAAACTGCTATCGTCCGTAGGAGTAATGAATTGAGAAGAAAGGTATGACATCTTAATATCCTAATTTTATTAAAATTTACTAAATTTACATTACAAGAGAGTAGTTAACATAGTGTCGTCTATAATTAAATAGCTCGCGAGGTATCTTGCTGTGTAGTGTGATTAGATTGTAGGTTTTTATAATAAGCCTTAATCCTATCTGCTACATCTAACGGTTTAGCCTCCTTACCTTCCTTTTCTTGTGCTGAGAAGTTATGATCAATAATCATTGCAAATCTGTTGTGCTCTTCAGCATAGTTATTAAGTAACTCAAGAGCTTCGGCTCTGGCACCGTGAGAATTAGCAGTTTCTGGTATTTGAGAAAGAGAAGATAAAGCTTCATCAACTAAAATATCAAATTTCTTTATAGTATTATTGTTTAGCCTAAGCTTGGTTATTGCTGAGATAATCATTATAGCTGTTTTTTGTCCGTCAGAGTAATCTTTAGCAAGGGTAGTTTTAGTACTTTCTAATAATGTGTGAAGATTAGAATTATTCGTGCTATATTCCTTTAAAGTGTCTTCAGTTGCCCGGAAGTTTGCGGCTACCTCTAAAAATTTAAAGTGCTGATTAAATTCATTTAAACTTAAAAAAGCAAAGGAGGCATCTTGTGGTAAAGTAAGCCGTGCTTGTTGACTACCGCCTGTTAAGAGATAACGTTCTGATAATACTTTAAGGAAAGTAGATTTTCCAGTAGCATTTAATCCCTCAATTAAAATAAGTTTACCTCTAGGTAATTGTAAGTTGCGGTATTTAATTTCCTTGAAATTATAGCTTTCTGTTCCATCGCTGTTTATATGTTTATTACGAAATCTTAAAACTAAATTTTCTAATTTAATTTCATTAATTGTATCTCTTTTAATATCGATAAGTTTTAGGGCTCTTTCTTTTTTTATGGATTCGTAAGTTATGTCGTTCCCTTTTAATCTTGCTTGTTGGGTATTTAAATATCTCGGATCTATGCTGCGTAAGGTATCAGCATTGCTAAATGCACAAAAGCTATAAGCATCTTCTAGATCTTTATTAGAACCCCAAGCTGATACTAAACCTTCACTTGCTGCTTTGCCGTGCTCCCTAAATTTACGAGCTCTCCTACTAATATTGCCTACCGGTGTAGTAGTATTGGTTAGACTTTCAATTAACTTTTGAACAATTTTCAGTGGTTGTGTAAGAGATTCAGCAAATAAAATTGCTAGTTTAAAGATATTTGCTATAGATTTAAGGAAAATATTAGTAAACTGGTAGCTCTTTGCCTCTTTAATTGCTTGTGTTAGTTTGCGGATTGATTCTTCATTGTTGCTAATAGCAGCTACTACCTCATTTGCTTCTTGGCTGTCTTGCTTTCCTTTTAGTTCTTTTTTTAATGTTTTTAGTTTTTCTTCATCATATAATCTTGCTATAACTAATAACCTTGAGACCTCAAACACCATTAAAACTAGGCTTAACCCATAAGGTAGAAACCTACCAAGATTAGAAGTAAATAAAAAATTATTTCTTATATTAAATCTTAAAAATAATAAGGCTAAGGCTTTATTGATTAAAAAGAATTCAGCTAAAAGCTTAAGAGGCTCGTAGAATAAGTGAAAGCTAAATAAGGTAAAATTAGAAAAAGACTTCACAATATGCTTTGAAAAATCTGATTGTACCGCTTCAATAGAGGCAATATATCCTTTATTTCTTTTCATTATATCATGATTTTGAATATATGTTTTGATATTGCGATTTAGTTGGTTCCCGAAGTAGGCTTCTAAATAGTTAGCAATAGTATTAATGCCGTAATTAAAGCATATTAAACCTGCTGTAAGTAATACACTGTTATTTACAGATAGCTTGCTGGTATTATTAATCTGAGCAACTATTGTATCTAATACAAAGCCTGCAGTGAATCCTGATATAATGCCAGTTATGCTAAAACAAATAAATTTCAGTGCCATAATTAAAACTATATCTTGCCTCAATAGTAAAGTTCTAACTAGCTTGTGTATAGGCGTAATAATAATGTTCTTTACTTGTATAAGATAATTTTTAAATGATCTTATTGGTTGGAACAAAGCAAGCATTTTATCTCTCGATTAAAAATTTGATATAGTAATTTTTCATAAAGGTTAATTATTTTTTAATATTATGTCAATTAAAAATTAAATTTCAATTAAATTTATTCAAAAAAGTAAGTAAATTTAATGTTTGGTTGCTATTCAATCTAGGGTCACACATTGAGTGATAATCTTGATTTTGTGAAATGTTATCAATACATTCATAAACATTTTGGTAGGTAGATTCTAAATGAATGCCTGATACTTGGATATTAAGCTGGGATGCAATTTTAAAAAAAACTTCTGTTTCTTGGTAAATTTCAGCCATTAAACGGTATTTTTGATTGGATTTAATATATTTAGTATTGCCATGCATGGGATCAACTAAATATAACAAATTATGCTTTTGCTGTAAGCAATGTTGGAAAATACGGGGTAAATGTAGTTCTATATTCTCTAGGCCTAAACGCATTATAAATAATATCTTACCTTTAAGATTAGAAGGGTTTAAAGTGTTCACCAAGTAGTCTATCTCCTCTGCTGAAATAGTTGAATCAATCTTAATTCCTACCGGGTTAATAACACCTCGGGCGAATTCTATATGGGCACTATCCATAAATCTGGTTTTATTACCAATCCAAATTAATTCGCTACTTGAGGCATAGCTTAAGTTATGTTCTTGCCTAATAAGGTTTTGTTCGAATTGCAGATGAAGGGCTTCGTGTGCATAAAACCAATTAAGATTAAGACTTCTGATTTTATTGATATGATCGTAGCCATTTAATAAATTTTTTGGGTTGGGAAGACGAAACTGCTCATCAACCCCATGGGTATTGATTAAATCCCCCCGATAAGAGAGAATTAGTTTACCTTCAAGTTCAATATATTCATTAGTTCTAGGTTTGGCAAATTGTCCAGCAATCCTAGGAATTTTTATTATATTTTTATGAGGTGATAATGCTGTAGCTTGTTCGTATAGTTTATAAAGGCATAAAGCGTATTCTTTTGGGTCCTCTAAAATTGGTTCAGCGCAATCACCTAATTGAATAATAAAATCGTTTTTACCAAATTCTGCTAAAATGGTTCTAAGTATTGCTATGTCATTAAAGGTGCATAAGCCCTGCTTAGTGGAAAGTTTACTTAAAACTTCAGATAATTTATCTTGCTCATTATAGTTTGGTTGTTGGGTAATATTGAAATTCTGCCAGCTTGACGGGCTCCAATCGTTACTCATGTTAACAAAACTCTATAAATTCAATGCCGATTTTCTTGAGACCACTTTGTTCGAATAATATATCTAATTTATTATCATAACTATTTATTACTGTACCATAACCAAATTTTTGATGAAAAACTTTTTTATTATATACCTGTTTTGGTTCGTTTTTACCTTTGTTCTGCTGTGGAGTTTTGATAGGAAGGATTTTAGGTTTTTGCTCAAGAAAATCAGGAGAGAAAACTTCATCAAATCGAGTAATGTGTAGTAAGCTGTTAGGAATTTCGTCTAAAAATTGTGAAGGAAGGTTATATTGAACTGAGCCGTACATCCATCTTTCATTGGTATGGCTAATAAACAATCTTTGGCGTGCTCTAGTAATTCCTACGTAAGCTAGCCTGCGTTCTTCTTCAAGCTCAGTAGCAATTTGTTCCTGATCACGATATTTGATACTTGGGAAAACTCCCTCTTCCCAGCCAGGTAGAAATACATTGTTAAATTCAAGTCCTTTGGAAGCGTGTAAAGTCATAATTTTAACTTTGACATCAATACCTTCTTGTTCATTATCGCTAACGAGACTAACATGCTCTAAAAACTCTGCAATGCTTGCAAAATCTTGGATAGCTCTAAATAATTCTTTTAAATTTTCCACCCTGCCTTTAGCTTCAATGGAGGGATCATTTTGCCACATTTCTAGATAACCAGATTGTTTAAGGATAGTTTCTACCACTTGTGTATGAGAGGTCGCTTTAATTAATTCATTCCAGCTAGCTAGATTTGTAATAAATTCATTTAAAGTTTTAGCAATTTTACCGGTGAAAATTTGCTTGGAAAGCATATCTTTAACGGCTTCATAATAGCTAATATTATATAGTAAGCTATAATTTTGAATTTGCTTTAAACTGGTACTTCCAATTCCTCTTTTAGGGGTGTTAACGCTTCTTTCAAATGCAAAATTATCATTAAAATTGTTGCTTAATCGTATATAGGCTATTGCATCCTTAATTTCTAAGCGATCATAAAACTTCAAGCTACCTATTACCACAAAGGGAATAATGTTTTTTAGCAACTTATCTTCTAATACCCTGGTTTGAAATGAAGCACGGACTAAAATCGCAACGCTTCCTAAGTTTTCTCCATGATGTTTAAAGTGATCGATAGCTTTGCAGATAAATTCTGCCTCTTCATGATCATTTCTAAGCTTGCTAAGCCACACCTTATTACCTAATTCCAGGTCGCTCCATAATTTTTTATGATATCTTTGTTTATTCTTAGCAATTATTTCGCCGGCTACTGCAAGAATATTTTTGGTAGAACGATAATTTTGTTCTAATTTGATAATATGGCAATTTTGATAATAATTAGTAAACCCTAGAATATTAGCTATTTCTGCTCCACGCCAGCCATAAATTGATTGATCATCATCGCCGACACAACAAATGTTTTGATGCTTAGCTGCAAGTAATTTAACCCATAAATCTTGAATTTTATTAGTATCTTGATACTCATCTACATGAATATACTTAAAACGTTCTTGGAATCTGCTTAAAATATCAGTTTGTTCTTGAAATAGTTTAATATTATACAATAATAAATCGCCAAAATCCATGCTGTTAGCAGTTTTTAATTGTCGTTGATAAAGAGTATAGATTTGGGCAGCCTTTTTACGCCAATCGTTAGTTAATAAGGTTTCATCTAATTGTTCAGGAAAGATGGATAGATCCTTCCATGACTGAATAATAGAGCATATGTTTTTAGGGGAATATTTACGATGATCAATATTGAGGCTTTCCTCAATATTTTTAACTAACCTAATCTGATCATCTATATCAATAATAGTAAAGTCATTTTGAAAACCAACTAGCTCCGCATATATACGTAAAATTTTAGTAGCAATAGAATGGAAAGTGCCACACCAGATTCCTTGAGCATCAATTAGGTTGTTAATTCTAATAAGCATTTCACGGGCTGCTTTATTAGTAAAGGTTACTGCCAAGATTTGCTGAGGAAGAGCAAGGCGCTCTGAAATTAAATATGCAATACGAGAAGTGATCGAAGTAGTTTTACCAGTCCCTGCTCCAGATAACACTAGTAAAGGACCGTTAGTATTTGTTACTACTTTTTGCTGTTCTTGGTTAAGTTTTTGTAATAATTCGTGATTCATAAAATAATATTAAGATTTTAGAAAAAATTGCTGGTCTTATCTTCAATAGTTTTTTACAGTACAAATAAAACTATTGCAAATTAATTAAATGTTAGAAATTTTAACATTTAGTAACTTACTAAATGTATTAACTCTTGTGTTTTTGGAAGTAATCTTAGGGATCGATAATGCTATTTATTTATCTTTATCTTATAATAATTTAACATTAGAAGAACGCAAGCGTTTGCGTAGGATTAGTATTATTACTGCGGTTTTATCTAGGGTGGCATTATTATTTGTGTGCTATTTTATTTGCCATCTTAATAGTCATCTATTTATTATTGCTAATTTTAATGTTACCACTAAAACCATTTTATATTTACTTCTTGGTGGGGTATTAGTTATAAAGGCTATAAGCGAAATCTATGATATAAAATTTAATAAGGTAGTTAAGCTGGTTAAAACCGATAATGATTATAGGCAGGCTTTAATCCAGATTGGCTTTATTAACTTTATTTTAGCACTTGATTCAGCAGCAACTGCAATGGGGCTTACAGAGTATCTTACTGTCGCTTTAATTGCTCTTATAGCCTCATTAACTATTGTATTATTGGCTAAGAATAAAATCAAAAATTTTATTTATAATAACTTGGCAATTAAAGTTTTAAGCTTAAGTGGTTTGCTAGTCATAGGGTTATTTATGATAATAAAAGCCATAGGCTTTCATATTAATTTGACTAATTTGTATTTTGCAATACTTTTTGGGATGGTAGTTGAGTTTATTAAAATGATTGTGTTAAGAGAGCAAAAATAGATGTTTAAAACTAGAGAATTGAATATAAATTTTTTAAAATTACGCAAACCTAACTATATTATATCCATAATACTTAGCGTGATATCCATAATATTAGTGTTAAACAAAGGTTTAAACTTAGGAGTAGATTTTGCAGGTGGAGTGGTAGTTGAGATCTACAATGAAAACATTATTGATCTACAAGAATTAAGGAAAGAATTACATAATAATAAGATTGAGGAGTTTTCGGTATTTAATCTTTCTTCTGAAAAAGAAATTATGATTAAAGTTGGTTTAAATAACGAGAACCAAGCTACAACTATTAATATGATAAGAGAATTAATAGAAACCAAATATCCTACCACTCATTTTAGAAAAATTGACTTTGTAGGACCACAAGTAGGAGAGGAGCTAATTAAAAATGGTGTAATTGCCGTTGTATTAGGATTCCTAAGTATTATGATTTATTTGTGGTTTAGATTTGAATGGCAGTATAGCATAGGAGCAATTTTAGCTCTAGCTCATGATGCATTGTTAACTATGGGATTTTTTAGTTTAACCCAATTAGAATTTAATCTCACCTCTATAGCAGCGTTATTAACTATAATTGGTTATTCTGTAAATGATTCAGTAGTAATTTACGATCGCATAAGAGAAAATTTACTAAAAATGCGTAAAAATACCATAGAACATATTGTTAATAAAAGTATTAATGATACATTATCGAGAACCACATTAACTGTGCTTACTACCGCTTTTGCAAATTTAGCGTTAATCCTATTTGGTGGTAACGTAATTGCAAGTTTTAGTATCGCAATGTTTTTTGGTATAATAATTGGTACTTATTCATCAATTTTTCTTTCGGCACCAGTGTTAATTAACCTTAGGTTAAAAAATTCTAAAGTATCCTAAAATTGATAATAAATTATGAGAATTGTTAGATACTCTCAATATTATAATAGTGTGGATAGTATAGTCCTTGCTATTGGAAAATTTGATGGTGTGCATTTAGGGCATCAAGCGGTGATTAATAATGCAAAATTGGAAGCTGAAGCTCTTAAGCTGCCTTTAAGTATCATGTGTTTTGAGCCTAATCCTCTAGTGTTCTTTAGGCCTGGTTTAAATTACAAACGTATTGATAGCATAAGAACCAGAATTTTTAAATTTGCCCATATGGGAATTGATTTAATGTTTCTCCAAAACTTTAATCACCAATTTGCTGGGATGACTGCTAAAGAATTTATTGAAAAAATTTTAATAGAAAAACTTAAGGTGAAGTCCTTAGTGATAGGTTATGATTTTGAATTTGGAAATAAGCGTAGTGGCAATATCGAACTATTAGAAGAATATGCAAAGCAAGGATATTTTAATTTAAAAATAATTCTTAAACAAGTAAACGAAAAGAGTGAAATCTATTCTTCTAGCCTAGTAAAAGCTTACTTAGAAGAAGGTAAGGTAGATAAAATTAGGTCTATTTTAGGGGCTTATTATACTATTCATGGTAAGGTACGAAAAGGGAAAAGGCTTGCCCGTAACTTAGGATATCGTACTGCAAATATAGCTGGTATGGAGCAATTAGTACTAAGATATGGGGTGTATGAAGTGAAAAGTACTTTTAACGGTCAAGTGCTTAAGGGGGTAGCTAATTTTGGGGTTAAGCCAACATTATTTAATAATACTAAGCCGTTACTAGAAGTGCATTTTATTAATTTCTCAGGCGATTTATATAATCAAAATTTGACAATTGAATTTTTACGCTTTATTCGAGAAGAAAAAAAATTTGAAAGTGTTAATGCATTAAAACAGCAGATTATGCAAGATATAATGGGTATTGAAAATAATAATGAAATATAAAAAATTAAGTGTATTTATCATTATATTGATTACACTTAGCTTAGATTTAGCATCTAAAGAACTGGTGTTTGAATATTTTAAAAGCTTCAGTATATATGAAGTTAACATATTCCCGGGATTTAATTTAGCTTATGTAAAAAACTATGGAATTAGTTTTGGTTTGTTTCAAGCTCCTGGGCTTGGCAAATTTATTTTTCCTACTATAGCTCTGGCTATATCTTTATATCTTCTATGGTTAGTCAAAAATACTCAAGATAAATTACAAGTTTTTGCCTTTAGTCTGATCATTGGTGGTGCGCTTGGTAATATTATTGATAGGATTGTATGTGGATATGTACGAGACTTTTTAGATTTTTATATTGATAAATATCATTGGCCATCATTTAATTTAGCTGATAGTTTTGTATGTATCGGTGTATCTTTAATAATAATACAAGATGTAATAGAACATTTTAAAATAAAAAAGATAAGTATAGATTGATTTTAGGGAGAAAGTTATATGAGAATTATTAGTTTAGTTCTTTTATTAGTTGTACTAACTGCTTGTAACCAAAGCATGAAAAGAAATTTGGGATTAATTAGAAGTGCACCAGATGAATTTATGGTAATAAGCCAACCAGATTTAATACTGCCACCTAATTATGATTTGGTGAAACCGGGTACGCCTGTTGATGTGTATTCTGTTCTAAATGGTAGCAAAGATGTTAATATACCAATAGAATTTAATCAAGCTGAAGAGCTAATGCTCAAAAGGCTTGGCTTAAACTCACGTGACCCAGCTATTAGGCAAAGTTTAAGTGCTGATAAGAAACCAGAAGATTATACAGAAGAAAAATCTTTAATTGATAAGGCCGGCATGATATTAAAGCGTGATGATGAAAATCAGGTAAAGCATATAATAATTCCTGCAGAAGAAAAGAATAGAATAGAAGAAAATAGAAAAAATAATCGTTCCTTATTAGAAGGAGAGATTAAAAGTGAAAAACAAGAGAAGACATTAATTGATAAAGTGCTAGGGAAGTAATAAGGTTAAGTAACTCTTAAAATAATATGTGTATTATTGCCTGATCTTAGGCTTATCTCACCCAAGATAGAGCTTTAAATAATTAATTATAGTTTTAGAATATTTTAGTGATAATTAGACAACTTTCCCAAACTACTATCAATAGAATTGCTGCTGGTGAGGTACTTGAGCGTCCTTCTTCAGCGGTAAAAGAATTGGTTGAGAATGCCATTGATGCAGGGGCAACTGAAATTAAAGTATGGATAGAGGCGGGGGGACAAAATTACATTAAAATTGAAGATAACGGTTCGGGTATACCACCTAATGAATTAGCTTTAGCAGTTGATAGGCATACTACTTCAAAACTAAAAGATGATGATCTATTTAATATCAATTCTTTTGGTTTTAGAGGGGAAGCGCTAGCTTCAATAGGGTCTGTTGCCCGTCTTAAAATTACTTCAAAAACTTTGGAGCACGACATAGCTTACTCTATTTCAGTTGAGGGTGGGGATAAGCAAGAAGTAATTCCAGCTTCTTTAAGTATCAATAGGGGTAGTATAGTTGAAGTAAGAGACCTATTCTTTGCAACTCCTGCCAGGCTAAAGTTTTTAAAATCTCCTAAAAGTGAAGCGCAGCAAGTAGCAAATATCTTAGAAAGAATTGCGCTGATAAACCCGCATATTAGCTTTGTCTTTTATAATGATTTAAAGAAAGTTTTAGATAGTAGAGAATCTATTGACCATAATTTGCTTAATCGGATAACAGATTTATGGGGAGAAAGCTTTTCTCAAAATCTACTCACATTAGATTTTATACGAGAAGATATTCAAATTAGCGGATTTTTAGGACTTCCTACTTTTAACTTTAGAACTGGAGATAAAATTTTAATTTATGTTAATAATCGTCCAGTAAAAGATAGAATTTTGCAGCAAGCTGTTAAAGTTGCCTATCAAGATGTTTTACCGTATGATCGGTTCCCACTTGCGTTAGTTAAATTAACTCTCCCAAATTATGAAATAGATGTAAACGTGCATCCGGCTAAAACAGAAGTAAGGTTTAAAGATCAAAATTTGATTAAAGCAATTATTATTAAGGCTATCAAGCAAGTGTTGGTGGATACTAATAGCAACATTACCTCGTCTACTTTAAGTGATAACCTGATTAATAAAATTGCCAGTAGTAATAATTTAGAAGCTACTCAAGAATTACAGAGAGCTGCCCACCAAATGGGACTAGGCGGTTTTAGGCAAGCAAGAGCAGCCCCATTTTATCAAGCAAATGAATATCATAATAAATTGAGCATTCCTCCTGCAAGTTATACTCAGGTTGAGGCATCCAATATTTCCAGCCAATTTAATAATAATCCTAATATAGCAACCGTTACTACGACTGAGCATAGTTATAAAGAATTAGATTCTACTTCTTCGCTAGATACCATATATCCGTTAGGAGTAGCAAAATGCCAAATTGGATTAACTTATATTATTGCTGAAAATGAAGAAGGACTAGTTATTGTAGATCAGCATGCTGCTCATGAGCGTATAGTGTATGAGAAGCTTAAAAATAACCTTGTACAAAATGGTATTGAAAAGCAGCAATTGTTAATTCCTGAAGTGATCCATTTAACTGAAGCGCAAATTGAAGTTATTATTAATCATCAGGAGCATTTATTAAGCTTAGGTTTTGAGATTATATTGGTTGATAAAAAGATCATTGAAGTCAAATCAGTGCCAAGTAGTTTTGGAGAATTCGATATCCAAGCGACCTTTAATGACTTGGCAGAAGATCTAATTAGGTTTGATAAAGCTTACAATATTGAACAAGTTTTTGAGCATATTTATGAAACTTTAGCCTGCCATAGTAGCATTAGGGCAGGACGAAAAATGAATGCTCATGAGATGAATATGATGCTTAGGCAAATTGAAAATACACCGATGGCAGCTCAATGTAATCATGGCAGACCAACTTTTATTAAGCTTAAATTAAAGGATTTAGAACAGCTTTTTGGCAGATAAATTTGTATATAATCAAAAGTTAATTTTCAAATCCAGTTATAAATATTATAAGTATAGATATTAAGTTATATGCTCGGTAGCTTGCAAGAATTGGAGATCGTCAAATTTGTTAGAACTGTGCTGCTCAAATATGTCTATATATTCTGTGCTGCTCACTAATATTTTACTAGTCATTTCTTGAAATCATTTTGGTATATAAATTGAAATATTTAAGAGGTTAGCTCATGAATTGGCATTATTTTGGATTACTTTTTATAACTAGCACGGTGGGTAGTGGCTGGATTACTTGGTTTTTAATTAAAATTTTTAAAAGTAAAAGAGTCTTAGATATTCCTAATGCAAGAAGTAATCATCAAAACCCTATTCCCAGAGGGGCAGGGCTTGCTACTTTAATCATATTTGTAGTTGGCTATCCTTTTTTTAGCTATGTAGCTTTTAATGAAATTTATAATTCCTTTATTTTAGCTGGTGCTGCCTTAATAATAGGGGCAGTAGGATTTATAGATGATCTAAAACCACTTTCAATTAAAATTAGGCTTGCTGCTCATTTGTTGGCTGCAAGCCTAGTAGTATTTTTGCTGCTGCAAGAGGTGAATTTATTATTACCATCCTTTATTCCTAATTTGATAGAAAAAATTTTAATTTCTCTAACTCTTGCCTACTTTATTAGTATTTACAATTTTATGGATGGAATTGATGGCATTACCGGTAGCAATAATATCATGATGATGATTGGAGTTTTGCTGCTAGTGATTACTAAAACAGAACAATGGTCTTTAGGTTATATAAGTGCTTTAATTATTGGTAGTAGTATAGGGTTTTTAATATTTAATTGGCATCCTGCTAAAATATTTTACGGAGATGTAGGAAGCACTTTAAGTGGCTTTATCATTGGATATTGTTTACTTAAGCTTGCATATAAAGGAGGAGTAATAAATAGTTTAATCCTACCTAGTTATTACTTATGTGATGCGACTTTTACCTTAATTAGCAGAATGGTAAAAAGAGAAAAATTTTGGCAGCCTCATTCGAAACATGTTTATCAACGTTTAGTAAGAAGCGGCCTATCACATTCTCACGTTACTTTGATGGTAACATTATACAGTTCCATAGCTATTATAACTGCTTTATGTTTATAGTAATATTTTATTATTAAGTGAAGTTTTTTAAAGCTCCTTTTGAAGCTATGTATAGATAGATGGATAATTTGTGTGTCAGACTAAGCCTTGAATGTGCATTTAGGTTTAATAAACCATACTCATCATTTGTGTTTATTCTAAATTTCCCTATATTTTTCCGGTTTCGAAAGAAGCCTAATATAGTTTTTTGGCAATAAGGTTATTGGAAAATTTTACGTAAAAAACCTGGAGTTAATATAGATAGGGGGTTAACCCAAATCTTAGGAGTGGGATGAGATATATCTCCCTTAATAGTATAATTTACAGCAACTATGCCGCTATTTTTGCCTCCTAATAAGTTGGCCCCTAATACAGGTATTTTGCCAAATAATTGATTAATACCATATAAATTAGGTACCAAAGTACCATTGAACTTATAATCCTTAGAATGTAGATTATAAAATCCTTCCATGGTAAGCCCAATAGAGTTTGCTTTAGCATTACCATCAGTAATAGTGAGTTTATGTTGTTGCCAATCATATGCTATTTTACTCGAGGATTTAGTAAATTTGATACCTTTTTCATTTTTAGTTAATATAGAAGAGATTCCGCCAATTGAGGTCAATTTCAATATTGAGTATAAAACCGAAGCCTGTAGTGAGGTAATATCTTGAATATTAACTTTTCCCTCAATTTTATTATCTGATTTAATACCCTTAAGATAAGCGTTAAACTTGCCACCTACAAAATTATTAGAAATATTTAAAGCGTTTAATAATTTACCAAAATCGCTAATTAGATATTCAAAATGGTAAGTATCTTTGCCATTTTGGCTAATAAAATTGAAATTATCTTTGTGATCAATATGGCTACTAATATGAAAATTATCACACTTGTTGGTGCAATTAAGGTCTATTTTTAAGTTATTAAGTTTAATACTATTGGCAGTAGTTACGGTTTGTAATGCCGCTTTAATGCTAATATCTTTTAACCATTCATTAGGAGATGCAGATTTAGTTACAGTAGATAAAAACTTACTAATATCTAAGTGACTTCCGGTTAAGTCTAAAGTTTTATGTTTCTGATTGTTTTCGTAATCAATTGAAAATTTATTATTAAAGCTGGATAAATTATTAATTTTAAGGTCTGTTACAACTTTCTTTTGTTTATTATAAGTTAAGAAGCTAGGGTCGGTATTAAGTGTCACCCCTTTTAAGATGATATTATGCATTATTAAATGATGATCGTCATTAATGATGGTTGCTTCATAAAACTGTTTTTGTCCAACATATTTGTTTAGGTTTAGTCCTGCTATATGCAAGTTACTATTAGTAAAGTTAAGTTTTACATGATTGGTAGATTTATCTGGAAAAATAGTAGTGAGAACATCAACATAGGTTCTACCTTCGGTAGTAATATCTTGTAGTGGATCTATCTCTAAAGCCTCAGCTAACTTATTAATACTTTTGTGATTTATATTGCCCTGAATTTTTATAATGGCGGGCAGGGTAGATTTTTGAGTTAAATTTACCTTAAGTTCATTTTGATGAATAAGCGCTTGGGTTTTTAAATTTAAAATATTTTCTGCCCAATCAAAAGTTCCATCTTTAAATTCAATTGGAAAGCCATTTTTTAGCTCAAAAAAATTGGCGCTGCTTAATTGAGCAAACTCGCCACTTATTTTAAAATTTAGATTATTAATATCCGAGCCATAATAAGGAATTTCGAATTGTGATGAAAGTTTGATATCACCATTTAACTTAGTTAAACAATTTTTAATTACATTATATTGTGTAATTTCTGTTTTAAATCGTTCTAAAATTTTTAAAGTATCCTTGATTTGTCCTTCAAAATTTAAATCAAATAATACCTTTTTTGTAGTATCAAAAGGAATTTCAATTGCTGTATTTTTTATTTTAGAGTTAGCAAAAGTTGCTTCGATAATGTTAAATGCGGCCGCAAAGGGAGAAAATTTTACAGCCAAATTAGTTTTTGCAAGCTTATCAAGCTTTTCTAAGACAGTAAGTTCTGCATTAATAATATTTAATTTAGCTTGAATTTGTGAGTCTGTCATTAAATTAGGGGTTAGCCATTTAGAATCAATTTTAAAATTTCCTTTCCCACTAGCTATAAGGCCAGATTTTAAATAATTAAAGACTTCTTGTTTAATGAAAAGATATTGTTTTGGCCAATAATTTGGTACATATTCAACAGGTATATTTCTCACTTGGACTGTTAAATCAGCAAGATTACTAAATAAAAAAGGGTTTATTACTCCGGTTATTTCTATTTGGCCTTGTTCTTCTGGAGCAAGTAGAAATTTAGTAAGTTTGATTTGTTTAAAATCTTCATGGATCTCAAATTTAATGTAAGCATTTCTAATCTTATGTTGATGATCAAAAAACTTCGCTAAATGATATGTACCTGTTAGTTTATCTAATTCTATTTTAAGATTGCTTAATTTATTGTTTTGTATTTCAGCCTCTAAAGCTATATTGGTAGTAAGGTTATGTTGTAGAGGGCCAGTTAAGTTATCTAGTTTATTGCCCAAAGCCCAATTAATTATTTGGCTATTTAAATTATCTAGTTTGGTTTTGAATTTCACACTTTCTGGCGTAGTCTCAATTGAGATAAAGTGCTTATAAGCTATATTATTAATTTTGAGATCAAAATCGATTAAGCTTTTGTGAGTATTTATATATAAATTTTGAATATTATTAATTTTTAGATTATTACCTAAATAGTCAATTTTGACATCTTTAATTTGAATTTTAATATTTTTGAAAAAGCTAAAAATTTTATTAAAATTAAATTTTCTTTGAAAAGAGGGTTGGTTTTCAGTAAGAAATTCAAGATTGATATCACCCTTGCTAAAGAGAATGTAATCAGGGACTAAGTTACTGGTAAGCAAATTCCAAATAGGAATTTTAAATTCCAACTTTTCAAATTTAATAAAAGGCTGCTCCGCTTTATTTAAAGCAGTTAGATTATCAATAGATAATCTGATTTTAAAATTAGCAAGATCGATAACAAAGTGGCTATGTTGAATATCAACTCTACTAGTCTGATCAAGGGAGTGAATGCTCCTTACTATCAGTTTGTTAATAACTTTATTGTCAATAGGGTGTTTATGTATATGAAACGCCACCCCTAATACAAAAAGAATAGCGCTAAATGTAATAACCCACAAATATATAAAAAATCTTTTTAGCTTTTTGTTCATTAGCTAGTCTTTTTCTAGGTTTAAAACCTCCATAAGTTCACCCCATTCGCGTTTTGACATACCGCTTGATTCTTGGGTGACTTTTTCACCGTTAATCATCTTTTTAATTATTTCGGTACCTTTACGTGAAATATGGGTGCCAAACATTCTATATTCTTCAAAAGCTTCATAAGTGATTGGTACCCATTTTTTTACAATCTCAGCAATGATATCCGCATAAACGCGAATTTCGTATTGTGCATGAGGGTCAGCGCGTAATGCAATAAAATGCAATAAGTTATGCAAATTGGTTTTCCAATACCACTCAGTATAAAAATTTAAGTTTAAATTCATACGAGCTAATTCTCTAGCAAGGCTGGGTTTTTGCTCATCTAAAGTGTTGCCTTCTGAGTCCATGTTAAGCATTTCTTCATAATGCTTGTAACAAGTAAGAGCATCTTGTTTAAAAGTTTCAATATAATTGCGAGCTTGTTCTTCAGGTAGTAACTCTTCGCGTCCTTGGCGATTAGTAGATGACTGTGCAGCCATATGATTCATTTCAGGAATATAAAATTCGTTACCTAAAATAGAATAACGAGCGGAATATTCATTAACACTGGCAGTTCTATGCCTGATCCATTGGCGTGCAACAAATATTGGTAATTTGATATGAAGTTTAATATCACACATTTCAAAAGGGGTGGTATGCCTATGGCGCATTAAGTAAAAAATTAATCCACGATCTTCGTTAACCTTTTTAGTACCTTTTCCATACGAAACGCGGGCAGCTTGTACTACTGCTGCGTCATCTCCCATATAATCAATCACTCGGACAAATCCATGATCCAAAACTTTATGAGGAGTATATAATTCCTCTTCAATTCCTGATACTGTAGCTCTTCTTGTTTGGTTGGTTTGAGTTTGTAATTCAGCAAGTTCAGCTTGTTTATCCATCATTGAAGAGCACCTTTAGTTTAAATTAGTAAAAATATTTTTGTCTCCATGAGGATATAAATTATTTGAACTATTGCAAGGTAAAATCACGATAATATTATAAAAATTTTACAGTATAAAAGTTATAATTAATAAAGCTAAAATTGTTAGCTTAAGCTAAATGGGTAATTGGAAGAATGAAAGTAAAGATGGAACCTTTGTCTTCATTATTACTAGCCCAAATTTTTCCTTTATGTAGTTCAATAATTTTTTTACATAAAGCAAGGCCGACACCTCTACCACCTGCTTGGTTACGAGTTTTTGAGCTTACTGTAAACGGTTCAAATATTTCATAAAGTTCATTTGTAGGTATGCCAATTCCTTGATCCGTAATACTAAATTCTATTACATGCGTAGCATTTGTTTCTTCCAGCTTATTTTTAAGTGCGATAACGATTGTTCCGTCATTACTATATTGGATAGCATTGCTGATTAAATTACCTAAGGTTTGTTTGATATAATATTCATCGCATTCTGCTATTAAAGCAGGTTCAATATCGATAATAAATTCAAGATGGTCACTTTTGTTATTAAATTTGCAGCATTCTTTAATAGTATCGTGTAATAAATTGCTTAAATTTATCTCTTGAATTTGTAAATTAGCTTTTAAGCTACTTAAATTGGATAAATCCAAAATATTATTCATTAAGCTGAGTAATCTATTTGAGTTTTCGGCAATAGTTTTTACCGCTTTACGTTTGTGCTCTTCGCTTAGCTTATAATAATCTTCGTCAAGTATCTCACTAATACTAGTAATTCCACTAATAGGAGTTCTAATTTCATGATTGATATTGTTGATAAATTCATTTTTAAGTTCTAGTAATTTTTTGAGTTCTTCCTCACGATCACGAATCTTTTCGCTTAAATATATCTTTGTTTGTTCTGAAAGCTCTTGCTGTTCTTGTTGAGGTTTAACTAAGGCCACAAGTACTGCACTGATCAGTAAAGAAAGATAGGTTATTTTTAATTTTAAATCATATCCAGCAGGACCTGTGCCAATATCTCCTATAAATATATGATAGGCCATAACTGCTAATAATCCTCCAGAAATAATCATAAGCAATGCAATTTGCCACCGCATCAGTAATCCTACCATCACTAAATTAAGGATGAAAATAACTAAACTATTTTCAGAGAATTGGCTTACCATAACTAAAAAGCTGCTGCTAAAGGCCAAAGTGGTAAATACAGCAATATGCCAAATAATTCCTAAGTACTTATTTTTAATATTTTCTGGCCATAATTTATTGCATATAAAAGCTGTACCTAAAAAAAGCCCTACAGCTTCTATAATGCTTAGTATATGGAAATACTGCTGATGTAAGGTGTTATCTAGTAGGAAGGTAGCCAGTATTATTGAGAGGATACTAAATACACCATAGATAGTATAAGTTATACCTCCTGGCGGTGTATTAGCTGCACAATATTTAACTAGATTGAAATTTTGAATACTATTTATAAAAGTACTAAAAAATCGTTGTTTCATTTGTTTGTTATATTTACTTTTAATTTCCATTTCTTGAAGTAGAGCCAAATTTTTAGTGCCAACCCATCCGCCGGGCTCTTTCAAAAGATAATGCGCTAGCATAAAGCATATAAGGTTGGCAGACATTGCTGGTACCACGCTTTCAATACCTATAACGGGCTGAATCCAATTACGCCAGATTATTACGGTAGCAATACCTCCGAACATGCCAATTAATACTGCGCGAGTAGAACTTCTAAAACCCATAACAGCCAAAATTAAAGGTATAGTCACTACCGGGCGGTAAAAGTTGGCTTGTAGTAATACGAGTTTTAGCAAATTGGTAGCTGATAGAGCTAGCAATACTCCGCCTATACCCATTAATATAGTAAAAATTCTAGTAACAAGTAATTCTCTTTTGATTTTTAATCCTATCGATTTACAAAAATCATTAACAAAAATCACTGAACCGGTATTAAGCCAAGAATCAGCAGTGGACATAATCATTGCCATCACGCCTGCAATAGCCAAACCTTTAAAGCCTGTGAAAGTATAAGTATCAATCACATACATAGCGATATTATTAGGATCTAGTCCTGGATTGTGTGTATAAACAACCATTCCTATAAAATGTCCTAGTAAGTCAATCACTAGAGCGGTAATAGCAGCAATAGTAAAGGACTGACGAATTTGCTTAACGTTTTTAGCGATTAAGGTACGTTGAACCATAGTAGAATTAAAGCTTGGTACCATTGAGTATAAAAATAAAAATAAATACTCAACAAATTGCGGATGACGATAAGTAAAAAATTTAGAAACATTGTATTTAGGATTATTTTGTAAAGTATCTATAATTAATTCCTGACTTCCGATAGATTGCCAAATAAATAAAGCAAACATAGGAATAAAGACACCAAAAGTTATGAATTGCATAACATCTGTAAAAGTTACCGCCTTAATGCCTCCAAAAGCAGAATAAGCAATTACTACAAAGCTGCTGATAACTACTGCATAAATACTATCCATCCCTAAAAAATGATTAAATAGAGTGGAAAATACTTTTATCTGTAAAGCAAGCATTCCTATAGATTGAGCAATGGAAGCTAGAGAGGTAATTATTCTAATGTTATTGCCGTATAGGCTTCCCATTATATCAGCAACAGAGAGCTTGCCAAAAAACTCTTTCATCCTAGGGCCAAAAATCCAGCCGATAGTCAGTAGTGCAATAACATCCCCGGCTGCGGAAGCTAAGTCCCAAAAACCATGTTTGTAAGATTCAGTTACTGATATAGCAAAGCGGCTGCCGCTAATCCAAGTAGCCACCACTGTTGCTGCCAGGGCTGCAGTAGTAAAGTTTCTATTACCAATAGCATATTCTTTGATATTTTTTATTCCGTGGCCGGTATATAGCCCAACAAATAGGTTTATGCTTAGGAAAACTATAATAATGATTAAATCTATATTAATACTCATAGTTGGTAATATATAAAAATTATTAAAACGATTATGGGATAATTTAAGTTAAATTAACGTTAATTGCGTGTAAACGCAATAATAATTTAAGCAAAAGAGAGGGCAAGCTTAAAATATTTATAAAAATAGCTTATATACAGCCAACTTAAATCTAAATTTGAAAACACGATGATAAAAAGAATATAAATAATATTATGCTCTCTAATGTTGTGTTAACTATACATAATTATAGAAACTGATCAAGTTGTCCAATAAGGCAATTAAAAAGGCTTTTAATAATAAAAGCCTTTTTGAGAAGTAAATAATAATGTATTAAAGCTAGTGATTATTAGGATAAAATTTCATGCCAAGCTTCTTGATCTTTAAAAACTTCACGTAACAATTCATTATTAAGTTTATGTCCTGAACAATAACCTTTAACCTTAGCTTTAATATGCCCGGCAAGGTATAAATCTCCAATGCAATCTAAAACTTTGTGCCTAACAAACTCATCATCAAATCTTAAACCATTTTCATTCAAAATTTTATCTTGAGATACAATAATAGCATTGTCGAGTGAGCCACCCTTAGCTAAACCTTTTTTGCGCAGAGCTTCTACTTCATATTCAAAACAGAAAGTGCGTGCACGACTTAAATCATGCTTAAAAGAATTAACTTGATTGTGAATAGCATAATCTTGTTTGCCAATAATTTGATTGGTAAAGTTAATTTGAAGATTAATAGATAAATCATCTGCTGGTTCAATTTCAATATAAGCTTTATCATCACCAACTTTGATAGTTTTATTAATTTTAATGAATTTACGCTTTGCTTCTTGTTCTTGAGTGCCAGCTGATTCAATCATAAATACAAAATGTTCTGAGCTACCATCCATAATCGGCACTTCTTCATTGTCAATTTCAATTAGACAATTGTCAATTCCACAGCCCCATAATGCTGCCATAACATGTTCTACAGTGCTTACTTTTATTCCTTGAGTATTAGAAATAGTAGTATTTAACACAGTATGAGAAACATTTTCAAATTTAGCTTCAATGATATTATTCTCGTTAAGATCATTACGTTTAAATTTAATGCCATGATTTTCAGGTGCAGGATGGAGGATCATTTTAACATCTAATCCGCTGTGTACGCCTTTACCAATGCAGCTTATTGAATGGCAAATTGTATTTTGATTCATAATTTAATATTTGTATTACAATTGATTTTAGATATATTTTAATATTTTTATTATAACCAATTTTGCTACTAATATACAAAACCTATAGTATTACAATTTATTACACGCTTTATAATATAAGCTATTTACTATTGTTTATTAGTTTTTGGGTAAACTGAACGATTGATGTGGTATCTAGCTCAGCCTTTTTAAGCATTTCATTTTGAGTATCTTGATCAATAAAATTATCCGGTAGAAATAGATTGCGATAAATAAGCTTGCCTTGATCTAGTAAGCCATTAGTGGTTAGTACTTGGGTAACTTGAGCAGCAAATCCGCCAATAGAATTTTCTTCCAGCGTAATCAAAATATGATGAGATGCGGCAATATTAATAATATTTTCACTATCAATAGGTTTAGCAAACCTAGCATCAAATACAGTAACGCTTAAGGAAGGTTCTGCTTCTAAGATTTCTGCAGCTTTTAGACTGCTACCAAGTATGGTTCCGATTGCTATAAAGGCAATTTTTAATGAAGTGTTTTGAGCTTGTTTAACCACGCGACCTTTGCCAATTTCTAAAATTTGTAGTGAAGTTGGTAAGGAGGTGATAGTTGATTCGCCCCGGGGGTATCTAAACGCAATAGGGCTTTTATCATAGCAAGCTGCAGTTTTAACCATGTGAGCTAATTCTTCTCCATCGCTGGGTGCCATGATTACTAAATTGGGAAGAGTGCTAAGATAAGTTAGATCGAAACTGCCGGCATGAGTTGGTCCATCTGCTCCAACTAATCCTGCCCGGTCTATTGCAAACCGTACAGGCAAGTTTTGTACAGCTATATCATGTACCACCTGATCGTAAGCGCGCTGTAGAAAGGTTGAATAAATAGCTACAAAAGGTTTGTAATTTTCGCAACTAAGACCTGCTGCAAAAGTAACAGCATGTTGCTCTGCAATGCCTACATCAAAAAAGCGTTCAGGAAATTCTTTGGCAAATTGGTTTAACCCTGTGCCGCTGGGCATAGCTGCAGTAATTGCTATGATTTTAGGATCTTCATAGGCTAAAACGCACAAAGTATCAGCAAAAATTTTAGTGTAACTAAGGTGCGATGAGGATTTCTTTTGTTGCTCTAAGGTTTCCGGATCGAAGCTGCTAACTGCATGAAATTTTTCAGGACAATCTTTTGATGGGTAAAATCCTTTACCTTTTTCTGTAACTATATGTAGCATAAAGGGTGAAGATATCGAATCATCATCACGGATCTGTGTAAGAATTTCTACTAACCCAACTACATCATGACCATCTACAGGTCCAATGGAATAAAATCCTAAATCATCAAAAATATCATTGGTTTTATTGACATTCTTTAAATATTGTTCAGTGCGCTTAGCAATTTTATCAAGGGGGCCGGGTAAATGTTCCAAAGCCTGCTTTGCAACTTGCCTAAAGCTCCGGTACGGCTTAGAGGCGGTAATTTTAGAAAGATATTTACTTAAAGCGCCAACAGGGCGAGCTATTGACATATCGTTATTATTGAGAACCACCAAAAATTTATGATTAGTTGCGCCTGCGTGATTTAAAGCTTCATATGCCATACCAGCACTTAAAGAGCCATCACCTATAATTGCCACTACGTGGTTAGTTTTTTGTTTCAAATCTCTTCCTACTGCCATTCCAAAAGCTGCTGAAATAGAAGTTGAGCTATGACCTGCGCCAAAATGATCATATTCACTTTCTTTGATTTTGGTAAAGCCTGATAATCCGTTACCTTGCCTTAAGGTGTGCATTTGCTCTTTACGGCCGGTTATAATTTTATGTGGATAGGTTTGGTGGCCAATGTCCCATACCAGTTTATCATTGGGAGTATCGAATACATAATGTAGCGCAATAGTAAGTTCTATTACTCCAAGGCCTGCACCAAGATGTCCACCGGTTTGTGAAATTATCTCTATGGTTTGTTGGCGTAATTCTTCACATATTTGAGGTAGTTGTTCTACTTTTAATGTTCTTAAATCTTGTGGATAATTAATTTGATCAATTAAATTTGTCATTCTCTGGTTGTAACTATTATTTCTAAAGTTGTTACCATAAAACAAGCTGTAAGAAAATCAATACTAATTGGTTGTATTTTATATAAAAAATCATAGGAGGTATCAATAAATAAAAATACATTAATAATAAAGTCTGTGAAAACTTAATTAATCTGCTACTGCAGGTTGGCCTGTTAGGTGCTGTATTATTTGAATTTGCACCAAATAACCTATCTTTTGTGAGGTGCTACAATAGCTTGATTTCAATATCTAAATTATTTTCCCGTAAGTTCAAAGTGTATAAAATTTTCGAACTTTTTTATTAGCATTGCTAAAGCTTTGGCTATTTTAGAGTTTATATTACCTCTAAAAAGGTAACACTAAAATTGATGATATGTATAAAAGTATTAAAGGTAGTTTTTATAAAATTAATTATAAAACATTTTACTCTGGGCTGATTTTAATTATCTAGACACGAATCTAGCAAAATATCATAATAAGGGTTGTTGGCTATATAATTTAGAGCGCGAAATTCTTTTGAGATCCAACCATGAAAGACAATTTTGTTATCCTCAATTATTTTAATTAAAGCCAAGTTGCTTTTATAAGGGGTATTGATTTTAGTTAAGCATTTTTCTACTGAAACTTGGATGTTTTTATATGGTTTTTCTTCCCCGATATTAAGTGTTAAGATTGTCTTTTTTGTATAGAGTTTATCTAAATAAATTACTGTTGCCTTAGAGGTGGTTTGGTAACCTTTGGCTCGCTCTCCATTTAGCATTTCATCTAAAGAGTTAGCCTCGTTAGCATTATTACCTTGAGTTTGATGGCTTGGTGGCTCTTGTGGATTATCGTATGGTTCTACATCTTCCTCTTCATTATCTATGTAGCTATTAAGCAAGCTGTCTAGCTCATTATTAGCAAAGACAGGTTGAATAAAGGCTAAAGTCAAATTCAAGATTGCAAAATATTTATAAAATAAAAGGCTTATAGATTTAAAATAAGTATTCACTTGATATGTATCTTATTTGTTATGTTTATAGGTATTATCTTTTTGATCGGTATCTTCTCTTTTATCTTCTTTGGAGAAAATCATTTTACCGATTAAATTTTCTAAACTTATTGAAGATTGAGTATAAAAAATTTGCTCCTTATCTTTTAAAAAGGTGTCATCCCCTCCAGCTTTAATGGCAACAAATTTACCACCTAAAAAGCCTTCACTGTTAATTTCAGCGCTGCTATCGGCAGGAATTTTAATGTCTTTGTCAATATTCATCATAAGCACTGCTTGATAAGTGTTAGGATCGATTTGGCGTGAGACTACCTCACCAATTTTGATTCCCGAAATTCTAATCTCACTACCAATATTAATGCCATTAATATTATCAAATTTAGCAGTTATATTATAACCTTTTGAGCTATCTCTATAATCTGCTTTATTATATGAAGAGAATAAAAAATATCCTGCAAAGACAGTAATTAAAAAGCCAGTAGCAATTTCTAAGTAAGATCTATTCATAGAGCCAGTTCCAATAAAGTTAATAAACAAAGTGTTAGTATAAAAGTTAGTTTAAGCATTTGGATCCCAAGCTTCATAGTCGCCAGTTACTTTAGGCCTTTGGCCACCATTTGCAATATGCCCCGGTGGACGATATGCCATATCAGTACCTGTTAAATTAGGCATAGGATCTTGCTGCCAACTATATTGTTGTACTTTGCTAGGGATCTCATCAGTTAAATAATGTAGCCAGGCATGCCACATGGGAGGAATTTTAGTTGGCTCAACTAAGCCGTTATATATTACAGTGCGGCGATATTTATTTTCACTATCTTTAATTTTAGAAAGATAATATTTATTACCCACTTGATCAGTACCAATAGGTTTATAAAATAACCATACTGAAATCAGGGTGCCAAGTTTGATCATTTGCAATTTAAAAATTTATTTCGGTTATATAAGGATTACGTAAAAAGTGTTTTATTTCAAGTAAAATTTATTTTTTAAGTCTTCACTTTTTATTAGTCTGTGATATATTAGTAAATGTTAAGTTTTGCTTAACTATGGTGATAAACGTTGCTCAAAATAAGCAATACGGACCCGGGGGCAGAACCCGGCACCTCCACCAAAACAATATATGGGGGTGACACAGCTTCGACGTTTGTGGTAAAGGTGTAATTTTCACTCAGCATGATACCGCTGTATAATGGATCATTTTACAAATGCCAACGATAACAATGGTATTGGACTTGTAGCAGCAAACGATAACTTCCAAGCGGAAGTTGCAAACGCTGCATAGGTTCGCGGATAGGGGGCGCCGGGCAACAGAACGCCCCCACTTTTTTGCTATAATTGTGAATATACTAATCTGGTTAAATTTAATTAATTAAAAAAGGATTTAAAATGTATTATAATTATTATTGGTCATTAGGAAAAAATAATTTAAATAACATATCAAATAATTATAATAATATAGTATCAGAGGAATCTCAAAATGTTTGTAAATTTAGTTTGTGTAGTAAAAAAGTTTCTTAAGCCTAAAATTTTCAGTCTATTCTCTTTCTTTATTGTTTCTCTTTGTTCTTTCCTTTCTTTAGCAGCCCCTTCACCTAATATTTATATCTCACAAATTGTTGATCACCCTGGGCTAAACTTAGCTTATGATGGTTTTACTGATGCGCTTAAAAGCTATGGATTTATTGATCAGCAAAATATTAAATTACATAAATTTACAGCTGCTGGGCAAATAAATTTAGCTGCTCAAATTGCTCAAAAGATAATGGCTAGCAATCCTGATTTGGTGGTTGCTATCTCCACACCCTCAGTACAAAGTTTAGTGAGTGCTCGTAAAGATGAAAATATTCCTATTATATTTACTTCAGTAACTGATCATAAGTTAGCAAAGCTAGATCAAGTGGAGAATATTACAGGAGCAATTGATTATCCGTCTATCGATGAAGTTTTAAGCTTGGTACGTAAAATGATGCCTAAAGCTGCTAAAATCGGTTTGATTTATAATGCAGGAGAAGCAAATTCAGTGAGTATATTAGGAAAGCTGAAGGATAATAAGCAACAATTTGAGATTGTTGCTAAAGCAATTAATAATACTCAGCAGATAGCACAAGCAGCAGAAAGCATTGGTAAAGAGATTGATTTGATGCTGGTGACTACCGATAACACTGTGGTGGCAGGAATCAATGTATTATTTAAAGTGATTTCCCAGCATCAATTAAACGTACCTGTAATAGTTATGGATTCTAGCTTGGCAAAGTTTGGTGCTGTGGCTTCTATTGGGTTTAGTCAATATGAAGTAGGGTATAAAGCTGGTGAAAAAGCTGCTAAAATTTTACAAGGTGAAAAAGCATCAAACCTGCGTGTTGAAACTCCAGATAAGCTTGAAATTATTGTTAATCCCATCGTTGCCAAAAAATTTGGAATTATTATCCCTCAAAGTATTCTGACCCAAGTTAAAATCATGGGAGAAAAATAATGAATTTAATGCAAATTTTAGGAGCCACAGAAATTGGCTTAGTTTATGCTATTGTTGCACTTGGGATATTTTTAACATTTAAAGTGATTAACTTTGCAGACCTTACGGTAGATGGTAGCTTTCCTTTAGGTGCTGCTATTACTGCAGTTATGATTACTAAAGGGCATTCGTTATTTTTATCTTTAATTTTAAGTGCTGTTGGTGGAGCGGTATGCGGATTTATTACCTCTATGCTAAGTCAAAAGCTTAAAATTATGGATTTACTGGCTGGAATTTTGATGATGACGGCACTTTATTCAATAAATTTGCGTATTATGGGTCAACCTAATATTGCTCTTTTTAATGATCAAAATATATTTAATGGTAAGTATAATCTGATGATTTTAGCTG
This sequence comes from Rickettsiales endosymbiont of Stachyamoeba lipophora, assembly GCF_003932735.1. NCBI lineage: Bacteria > Pseudomonadati > Pseudomonadota > Alphaproteobacteria > Rickettsiales > Rickettsiales endosymbiont of Stachyamoeba lipophora. The sequence continues at coordinate 1,230,655 of NZ_CP033611.1, forward strand.
CTATAATAATTACTATTTTTGCAGGTATGACCTATCTCTTTAAAACTGAGTTTGGGCTGGCTTTAAGGGCGGTAGGGATCAATTCAAAATGTTCACTTTCCCAGGGTATTAATTTGGTATGCTATCAAACTATTGCTCTATCGCTTGCCAATGGGCTTGCTTCATTAGCAGGGGGAATTTTTGCTTTAACCCAAGGATTTGCAGATATTTCTATGGGTGCTGGTACGGCAATTATTGGTCTTGCGTCAGTAATCATTGGAGAAAAGCTTACACCCAAAAATTTTATTATCTTATTGTGGAGCTGTGTACTTGGCAGTATAACCTATCGTTTGGCCGTGACTATGGCGTTGAATGCAGATTTTCTAGGGCTTGAGAGTAGTGATTTAAACCTCATTACTGCGCTGATTGTTATAGGGTTTATTGCGGTACCTAAATTGCTTAAAAAAACCAACTTGGTTGGAGTAAGATTATGATTACTTTAAAAAATATAATTGTGACCTTTAATCAAGGAAGTGTTAATGAATTTAATGCTTTAGATAAATTTAACCTTACTATTAACAATGGTGAATTTGTAGTAATAATTGGTGGTAATGGAGCTGGTAAATCAACTTTAATGAATGTGATTGCCGGCAATGTTATTCCTCAACAAGGGGCTATCTTTTTTGATAATATGGATGTGACTAAACTAGGGGTGGCACGAAGAGCTAGAATGGTTTCTAGGGTTTTTCAAGATCCCTTGCAAGGTACCTTTGCAGAGCTGACTATTGCTGAAAATTATATATTGTTTGCAAGTAGAGTAAGAGCGAAATCTTTAAGTTTATATAATACTAGCCTTCAAAATTTCAGAGAGCAAGTGGCTGAATTGAATGTTGGTCTAGAAGATCGGTTTGACCAGCCAATTGGAATGCTTTCAGGAGGCCAAAGGCAATTGTTAGCCTTGATAATGTCTATGTCTGCGCCAACTCAAGTGTTGCTGCTTGATGAGCATACGGCGGCTTTGGATCCTAAGATTGCCAAAGTAGTTATGGAGCTAACCGATAAGCTTATAAAAAAACATAACGTCACAGCGCTTATGATTACTCATAATATGAAGCATGCCACCGAATATGGTGGACGGACTATTGTGATGCAACATGGTAAAATCATGCATGATATTAGTGGGGAAGAGAAGAAGCAGATTAACCCTATTAAATTATGGCAAGAAACACAGGAAGAGTAAACAAGAGGAATTGAATTCCTCTTGTTGTTTGGTAATGGAAATGAGAAGGCCATGGTATACTAATCATATGATCTATAATAGCAACAGAATGAGAATTGCCATATATTAGAGCAAAAAAGATTTGCAGGAACTATACCTGGGATAGGTATAGTCAGTCGGTCTATTTTACTTTAATTAACCAAAGCTCAAAATCGTTAAATCTAATGATCTAATCTTCTCTTCTGTATTTTTAGCTCTTTTATCTAGATAAATATAGAACGCGGGTTAAAATTGGCATTAGAAATTATCACATAATAACATCTTCATTATCTATGATTTGTAATTTTTCTGCAATATCTGTACAATTATTATGAAAAATATTTAAATTTCCTGAAAGGCAAGTGAAGCTACCATCATCTAGTTTATCTAGTAGAAATTTTTGGATTAACTCAGCTGAATTTTCATTAAATAATTTGTTATCTTCATCTAAATATAAAGTAAAATTAAAGTTAATGTTTTGATTGTTAGTTGAAGTTATGCTGGCATTGTCGGTAGTTGTTTTGCTCTGTTGCTCAATGATGTTTTTGTTAATATCTAACTTTAAAATTTTACTAAAAAGTTCATCTGCTTGCTGATAATTTAAGCCATTCGTATTAGCCGCTAGTATGTATTGCATATTGGTTACCTGTTTGTTTTTAATTCGATTGTAGATTTACTAAATCTAAAAGACAACGAGAAAAAATTAAATTTTGATTGCTTCAAGCGAATAATTTGTCAAGAATAGAAAGGAATGATGATTAAAGAGTAAATATGAAAACATATTGTAAGGTTGGTATAATTGGTGCGGGGGATATTGGCTTTAATCTGGCAGAAATTCTTGCATTAAAAGGTTATGATGTAATTATTTATAATCGTTACCATAAGGTAGAAGATAAGCCTAGTCCTTATTGGCTCTCTAAAATGGGCAGGTTAATGGATATTAATGATGCACTTCAGTTACCCGGATGCGGCAAAGTAAGCTTAGTAAGTGATTTAAGTGAATTAAGTGGCGTAAATTTTATAGTTATTACCACTGGGGTTAAGCGCACTTCTAATGATGAAACTAGAGAAGAGCTTGCAGGTAAAAATGCTGTTATTATGCAATCTTATATAAATTTTATAGCAGATCATCCAATGATATTAGTGTTGATGGTAGCAAATCCGGTGGATTTTTTAACTAGTTATTTAATTAGAATGGTTGCAAAAAAATCTGGTAAGAAAGAAAAGGAGATTGCTAAAAAAATTGTAGGTGTAAGTTATGTGGATACTATGAGGTTAATCAATGCTGTTAAAGAATTTATCCATAATAAATTTCCTGAGCTTGAAAATCCGGTAGTAGAAGGAATTGCAATCGGTGAACATGGTCCTAATATGGTGCCTTTAATGAGTGGTGTTACTATTAATGCTAAACCATTAACTGAATTCGCGAGTTATGAACAGATCCAAGAAATAAGTAACCAGACAATACTTAGGGGTAATGATATTATTAAGTTAACAGGAACTTCTTCTGTTCTTGGTCCCTCGCATGCAGCTATGCACATGATTGAACAGATTGATGGCCATGCTAAAGTGCGGATTCCTTGTTCAGTTTGGGATGGAAAACGAGCAATGGGCCAGCTTACCGAATTTTTAGCCCGAGAAGTTAATACCATTATAAGCGTTAAGCAAAATAGCACTGAGCGGCAGATGATTAATAATTGCCAAACAGTATTAGATAATCAATATCAAGTTATTACCGAGCTTTTAAAGCCATCAATAAAAAGTTGACGCGTGCACTAGTAAGGGAGATACTTAACAAGATGTATGTGAGGAGGGAAGATGAAGCTGATTTTTATATTGTTTATAGTAGCTTGGAGTAATATTGTTTATGCAACTGATGCAGTAAGTTCATCAAAAGTTATTAGTGTTACTGCTGATCTTTGGTGCCCTTATAATTGTGATCCTGCTTCTAATGCTCCTGGTATTGTAATAGAAATTTTAAAAGACATCTTTGAGCCACGCGGGTATAATATTAAATATTCATTGAATGAATGGACAAAAGCTATAAAACTGACCCGGGAAGGAGATTATACAGCTTTGCCGGCAACTTATAAAAGTGATGCGCCAGATCTATTATTTCCTAAAGATCCTATTGTGACTTCTACTGCAAATTTTTATGCTTTAAAAGATAATGCCTGGCATTTTAATGGAGTTGATTCATTAAAGCGTATCAAGAATAAAATTTTGTTAATAGAAGGTTATAGTTATGGTGAATTTATAGATGATATTATTGCTAAGAACCCTGATGGGTTTCAACGTACTAAGGGTGTTGTTGCTCTTACAGATAATATTAATGCAGTGCTTGGTGGCAATAATGATGTGTTAATTGCAGATCATAATGTATTAAAATATAATTTGTTTTTAATGAACCAAGTGGGCAGAATAGAAGCAGTAAGCAAGCTTAAGCCTGAAGGGATCTATATAGCATTTTCTAATAAAATTAATAATGCTGAAGTTCTTCTTAAAATATTTGAAGATGGATTCAAAAAATTAAAAGAAGAGGGTAAGCTCAATGATATGTTATTTAAGTATGGAATTATTGTAGAATGAAATTAAAATGCAAGTAGAAATATACAAGACTAGTAGTAATTTAAACCAATTAAATTCAGAAGAGCTAATTAATTTATTGCGTATCTATCGTACCAGTAATATAGGGGCTAGAACTTTTTATAATTTATTAAAAATTAATAGTAATCTAGCAGAATTAGTTGAATTACTGCCAGAACTGATAAGACGTAATAAAGGTGAAATTAAAATTGCTTCTCGGCAAGATGTTTTAGTTGAAATAGATAAAACTCTGCAATATGGTGCTAGCTTTGTAACCTATCAAGATGCAAATTTTCCTAGAATTCTTAGGCAAATTGATGATTGCCCGCCTGTTTTAACCATTAAGGGAAATCCTGAATTGTTTAATCAAGATTCAATTGCAATAGTTGGTTCAAGAAATTGTTCTCATAATGCGGCATTAATTGCACAAAAATGGGCAAAGAAGCTTGGTGAGGAAACGGTTATTGTTTCGGGTTTAGCCAGAGGAGTGGATAGGTTTGCGCATTTAGGATCAATGGAAAGTGGAACTATTGCGGTAATTGCAGGGGGAATTGATGTAATATATCCTCAAGAGAATAAAGATATATATAATAAAATTGCAAAAAATGGACTTGTTATAGCTGAAATGCCTTTTGGGATGCAGCCAATAGCCAAGCATTTTCCTAAAAGGAACCGTATTATTTCTGGTTTGTCACTTGGTGTGTTAGTGGTTGAAGCAAGCTTACAATCTGGTTCGCTAATTACTGCTCGCTTTGCCGCCGAACAAAATAGAGAGTGTTTTGCTATACCCGGTTCGCCTTTTGATCTAAGAGCAAAGGGTACCAACAAACTTATCAAAGAAGGTGCTTATTTGGTTGAATCTGCTGAAGAAATATTAGAAATTTTATCACAAAGTTTGCACAGGTGTGTGGCCAATGAAGATAGTGCTGTCTTTGTTAATAGTATGCCGGGACTCACAGTTTTGCCTGATGAACAAGAAACATTAAAAGTTAAACAACAATTGTTAAATTTGTTAAACTATACACCCGTAAATATTGAATCATTAATATTAATGCATAATTTTGATTGGCAATTATTAAATATTGCATTAATTGAACTAGAGATAGCCGGTGAAATTGAAAGAATTGCCAATAACTGCATTATAAAAAAATATAAAATTGATTAATTATGTCCAAATTACTGATTGTTGAATCTCCTGCTAAAGCTAAAACTATTAATAAATATTTAGGTAATGAGTTTGAAGTTTTAGCCTCATATGGTCATATAAGGGATTTACCTTCAAAATCAGGTTCGGTTATTCCACAGGATAACTTTAAAATGATTTATGAAGCAAATCCAACTTCTTCTAACCATATAAAAAAAATTGCTGATTGCGCTAAAAAGGTGGATGAAATTTATCTGGCAACTGACCCTGACCGTGAAGGTGAAGCTATTTCATGGCATATTATCGAAATTTTAAAACAAAAGAAAATTATTACCAACCAAATTATTAAAAGAGTAGTTTTTAACGAGATTACTAAAAATGCGGTAAAAAAGGCTATAGAAAATCCGCGTGATATAGATATGAACTTGGTAAATGCCCAGCAGGCAAGACGAGCTCTAGATTATTTGGTAGGTTTTACCCTTTCTCCATTATTATGGCGCAAACTGCCAGGAAGCAAATCTGCGGGAAGAGTTCAATCAGTTGCGTTGAGGCTTATTTGTGAACGTGAGCAAGAGATTGAAAGATTTGTATCAGAAGAATACTGGGATATCAAATGCGCATTTGAAGCGCAAAATAAGAATTTTAAAGCTAATCTAGTTGCTATTAATAATAAAAAATTGGAAAAATTTAGCTTTAGAAAGTTTGAGGATGTAGAAGCTATAGTAGAAGAATTAAAGGCTTCTAATTTTGTGGTAAGTTCAGTGGAAAGAAAAGAAGCTTTTCGTAATCCGCAAGCTCCTTTTACTACTTCTACTCTTCAACAGGAAGCTTCAAGAAAATTAGGATTTTCTGCTAAGCTTACCATGCAACTTGCCCAAAGATTATATGAAGGGGTGAATGTTAATGGGGAAAATATAGGGCTTATTACTTATATGCGTACCGATGGGGTACAAGTGTCAGAAGAAGCTGTAGAGCAGACTAGGAGGCATATTGGTAGTAATTTTGGTGCAGAATATTTGCCAAAGAGTGCTAAGGTTTACCAAACTAAAGCTAAAAATGCTCAAGAGGCGCACGAGGCTATAAGACCTACTAATGTTAGTTATTCTCCTGATAGTATTGCCAAGTCGTTGGATGAGCTGCAATATAAATTATATAAGCTTATTTGGCAGCGTATGGTTGCAAGTCAAATGAATCCTATGGTGCTAAATGTATTAACGGTAAATATTGAAGATCAGTCGCGTAAATATCAATTAAGATCTTCTGGTTCAACTGTTAAATTTGATGGTTTTTATAGGGTATATCAAGAAGGAAAGGAAGAAGAGGATGATACGCAGGATGAAATTAAATTACCTAATTTGAATGCTAATGATCTACTTAAGCTCCATGAAGTAATTCCTGCTCAGCATTTTACCGAACCTGCTCCTAGATATAGTGAAGCAAGTTTAGTTAAAAAGCTAGAAGAGTTAGGAATAGGAAGACCTTCAACTTACGCTTCAATTATCTCTGTTCTGCAAGAAAGAAATTATGTAATTTTTGAGAAAAAAAAGTTTATTCCTGAAGAGCGCGGAATGTTAGTAAATGCATTCTTAACTAAGTTTTTTGAAAAATATGTTGAATATAATTTTACAGCAGAACTTGAAAATGGTTTGGATGAAGTTTCAGCAGGTAAGCAAGACTGGAAAAATTTATTAAACCAATTTTGGGTGGATTTTGAAAACCAAGTATCCGAAATTGGCAAGAAAAAGATGGAAGAGGTGCTTAAGGGTATAGAAGAGCTGATAGGTGATCATATATTTAAACCTAGTGAAGCTAATCCTAATCCTACTAAATGTCCTGAATGTGATGATGGTACTTTAGGACTTAAGCTTGGTAAATTCGGAGCTTTTGTAGCTTGTAGTAATTATCCGGAATGTAAGCATACTGCTAAAATTGAAAAAGAAAATGGTGAAGAAATTTCTGCAAATGAAGACAGTATTGAAGGCGAGATTAAGTTACCTAAAGTATTAGGCATGAGTAAGGATGGGTTTGAACTGTCTTTAAGAAAGGGGCCGTATGGATATTATGTTCAAAAGGGCAATGAAGAAAAAAATGATAAAAAAGAAATAAAAAGGGTGGCTTTACCTAAAAACATCACGCCAAGTAACCTATCGTATGACCAAGCTCTTATGCTTAGTGAATTGCCTAAGGAAATAGCAATATTCCCTGATACCAATAAACCAATCATGATTGGAATAGGTAGATTTGGACCTTACCTTGCGCATGATAGTAAATTTATTTCGATTTCTCGAGAAGATAATTTTATATTAATGGATAAAAACCGTGCTATTTCACTGGTTGCTGATCATCTTGAAAAAAGCCATAATGCGCCAAAAAAGCAAAAAATTCTTAAAGAATTTGAGGATATACAGATTATTCAGGGTGCTTTTGGAGTAAAATTCCTAGTGCAAGGAGATGTCAAAATTAAGCTTGATAAAAAGATTGATGTTGAACAGGCAACTAAAGAAGAATTACAATCTATAATTGCAAAAAAGAAAAAATCTAGTTGAAATATAAAGAAATAAATATATCTTTAAATTTAAATTTTTTACTATTGCAACTGCTGGTAAAAAATGTTAACTTTTAAGTATCAATAAGTAATTTAACTTGTAATAGACGTGGGGTCAAAATGTCAGCTAATCCTTATATGGACATGTTTAATAATATGATGAATGTAATGCCAATGATGAATAATTTCATGAATATGTGCAAAATGCCAAACATGGATACAAATAATAATATGATGAACATGAAAAAAGTGATGGATTCATGCTATCAAACTAATCAAACTATTGCTTCATGCATGCAAGCGATCATGAGAACTCAATCTGAAATCATGCAAAATAACATGAGCCAAGCTTTTGATATGGCTAAAGATTGTACCAATATTAATGGTGAAAATTTAGTGCAAAAACAAGCAAAATCATGTCAGAACATGTTTGATAATGCAGTTTCATCAACTAAAGAAATGGCTCAAACCATGAATAAAGCTTGTATGGAAATGTTTGAAGTTATGACCAAAAATGCAGCAGAATGCATGAATGACAATATGGGTCAATTTGGTATTAACGCCAATAATAAAAAGAAATCTGCATAAGATTTTAATATTGTAAATAAAAAAAGAGCCTTAATTGAAGGCTCTTTTTTTATTGGCCAATCACACTACTTTAAATTTAAGATTGTACCCAAGTAATAGTTTTAATTGTTATAAGCTTATTTGGTCAGTAGAACTGCTAAGGTTAATTCTAGGACTTTTAGGTTCTGTTATTATTTGTATAATTTGTTGTAGTAATAGTTTCTCTATATGATTATTTATTAACTCATTGAAGGCTGGTTTATCTTTTGAGATGAACAGCTCGTGGAGTGGTGATGATGGTAAAGGCTCCGGGTTGATTGCAGAAGTTATAGTTTTGATAATATTATTAGTCGCTATCTTTAACTGAGGGCTTTTATGTACATATATCCAATACAAGGTGAGTTCTGCTTTTGTATAAGCATCATGAGCGGTGTAAAGATGCTTCTTAATATATAACCGCATTTCATGTTCTATGGAGCTCAAAAATTTTTGCAGATACTTGGGGGCTTTTTGCTCAGTGAGCTGTAATAATTTTTGCAGATAATCGGGGGCTTTTTGCTCAGTGGGCTGTAATAATTTTGGTTCTATATGATCTCTTTGAGTTCTAAGATACATTTTAAGATTAGCTAATAGAATATCTTGAGTTAAGAATTGTTTATAAGCATCTATAAAGGGTAAATTTTGTTCCAAAATAGGGTTTAAATAAAGATTAAAAATATTAACAGGTATATAGAAAACAGTATGAGGTGCTAAGTGAGTAGAGGGCACGCCATCGGCTATATCTATACAGTTTTCAGTGTTATTAAAGCTACCAAGTATAAGTTTTTTCTCTGCTAGTGAATGATACTGGTCAAAGCTATTACTCCATAGTTTTCTACTAGTGAATTCTCCGTATTCTTTGTATCTAAAAACGGCAAATTGAATAATCGGGCCACCTCCTGTTGTTTCAGCCACCTCTTTTATTTCCCAGTTATTGGGGATAAAATATTCTTTTAATGCTGTTATTTCTTCATCTGAAAATGAAACGGTAGTAGTTTGATTATCTAATGTAAAGTTGATTGATACCATAGCGGGTTACTCTTCGTTTTAATTGGTTTTAATTTATTTGTGAGTGAATAAGATATTAGAAACTTTATTGATATTATGGGCAATAATTTAGTTAGATTAAGTTGCAGAATTTTTTACTTATAAAGGATAAATAAGCTAAAAACTTATAGAATAAGATCAATAGTTACATGATCCGAATAATTTTTATAGAGAGAGTCTTTAGATTTAGTGTGCTTGCTGAGATATAAACCCTATTTTCTTCTGGTTATAAAAGTAACTTGTTATTAATAATAATTATCTTGTAAGCTTGGTTCCTCATTTCATAGGAGAAAAAAATTCTTTAGAAATCTTCAACATGTTATTTGATAATATACCTAGAATTCCTGATCTAATCTTTAGAACTTCTACATATGACCTTCAGGATAAAACGAGCATCCAATTCTATAGCGGAGAAACTATTGCGACCTTGCTTTTGAGGACAAATCAGGTCGGTCTCTTGCAAGCCTGTTATAATAAATTTCCTGGGCTGATAGCAAATGTTGCAGATACTGTAGAACATGCCGCAAATAAAAATGTACCACAAGAGACGAAAGCTTGGGTTTTAGATCCTACAAACCAAGCTTTATACAAAAAAGCATTTGAAAAAGCTAATTTACCGCAACGCAGTACTCTGCAATCCTCTACTCAAACAACACCTATTCAAGCACCACAACAACCATCAGCTGGCATACCAGCTAAAGATGGCTACCGGGCTGCTAGTAACCATAACAAACCATCTCAGTTTAGCATTAATAATGTACAAACTGAGCAAAAGTCTGCTCAGGAATCAATGGGCTTAGTAACAAAGATTTTTTTAATAATAACTCTTCCTTTATGGGTGATTCCTAAAATCATATATAATGTTATAGTGAAGCAACCTGCCTTAGCTGGGTTAAAAGAGCTTTTTACTTCCTCAAATTTATTACCTGGGATTCAAGGTTCAAGCAAAAAACAGGAAACTGTGCCTGGTACAAAAAATCCAACTTATACCGCTCCTTTAGAAGCGATTAACCAACTTAAAAACAAGCAAGGACAACCGAGAGCTAACCAAGCTGGTGCCCATATAAACTACAGTCCAAGAGGAATGGATGGGCCTTAAAGCTTAGCTGGTTATTATATTTAAGCATCCTTGGTTTTGATTAACCTTGGATGCTTTTTATTGCATGGCTTAGGTTAAAGGAAGAGAGCTGACCAAGCATGAGAGATAGCGCCAGTTTAAATGATTAAAAAGAATCAAAATATAATGTATGTTAAGTTTAAGCTTCTTTTGGAATTTTCCGAGGGGGTTAGGGGTGGTAGAGTAAGACGGTAGAAATCTGGGCTGGCGGCCTTGTCTTTATGAGCTATTGAGCTTTATTCAGTATCAACTCTTGTCATCTGATAAATGCAATGCCCATAATTTATTATATATAAGTTTAAATTAGGTTCATGATAAGATTGCAATTATAGCAAATAATAAATAGCTAGCGCTACAGCGAGTTATTTCAGAAAATGCTTATCCATTAGAAAAAGTTTTTATGATTTGCTCTTCCCTTGCCAAGTGGTAGAATAAAAATGGCCTTCTTTTAGATAGTTGCGTTAAAGCTCACATATCGCTAACTAGTAACATTAAGTAGAGCTGCTAGTCGTTGCTACTTACCTAATATTCATGCTAAAATTATCTTTTATGTATATCCTGTTCATTGCTATTTTTTTGTGTAAACAGCGTTGCTACTTGCGAAGATGGTGTATTTATAAGCTTACAAGCTTGGCTGGATTGAGTTTGAGCTTGGGATAATTTTAATTTAAGCTGAGCTAGGGATTCTTCAATGCTTAAATGGGCATTAGTAATAGGCTTAATCATGCTATCATATATACTTTTTTTAAGTTTTAGATATATAATTATTGCTGTATGTTCTTGCAATTCATCATGCGTGGTTTCAGTTTGAATTACTCCAATAAGTCCAAGTTCTCTCAGTAATGAGTGATAATTTTTTGCCACTTCTTTAGCTTTGGTTTTTAATATATATAAGTCTTCTTCAGCCTTTAAATTAGTAATATTCTGATAATATAGATTTAAGAAGCAATAGTTAGATGTTTCGAACCAGCAGGATTTTTTGAGATTTGGATTAAAGGCTTTATCAAAATATTTTTCTAATAAAGCTTGTGAGCGAATCAATTGTTGTTCATCTGTTAAGATGGGAGCGGATATTTTTGGCATATATAACTCTTCTAATTGTTTATAAATATTAAGAATATTTACATTAAGTAGGATGAGTAAATTTATTAGTATATTGATAAAAATTTAAAGTTAATATAATGAACTTAATGTGGTTATATGATCACATAAATTTTTTTGGTAATTAGCTAAAAAGAGTTTTAGTACAAATTTTTTTCTATTACATCTTTGTGCTTATATGAAATTTATTCTGAGAGCTATATTGTTTCTAAGGACACGGCTATATTTTATGCATAATACTCTTAGTATTATTATTTTGAGTGTTAGAAACTGCGCTGGATTGAGAAGATGAAGGTATTCCTACTTGAGTTGTCCAAGATGCTCTTGATTGGGTTTGAGCTTGGGATAATTTTAGCTGAAGTTGAGCTAATGCTTCTTCAGCACTAAATTTTGTGCCTATAATTGGTGCTAGTAGTGAATCATATTTTTCTCGTTCAAGCGAAATAAAAATTTGATAATCTATATTATGAGTTAATTCATCTACTGGTAAGGGTTGAATTAATACTTTACCAGGTAGGGACAATTTTTGCAGCCATGAGGCACAGGCGGTAGCGAGGTTATTAATTTTTTCTTGTTTTTTGTTTAATGATGTTTGAGGAGCTTTTGTATCATACAGAAAAGTTTGTAAATATAAATAGCAAGCATTTTCGTTTATATTCCAATAAGATGGTTTGCCCAAATATGCTGGTGGCATGAGGTAGAGTTTTAAAAGCAAAGATTCTAATTCATTAAGTGGAATAGAGCTTGCTGCAGCGCTATAAAGGCTAGAAATTGTACTCATACTTCAACCATTTGAATATAATAAAGAATTTAAGATATTTAACTAACAATATTTGTAAAGAAGTTTGTTAAAAAATAAAATTTATAGAATACAGGCATGGTTATATGTAATAAAAATTTAATCTTTTAGGTGCTGAATGCCAGCTTTTACGTAAGCATAACCGGTGATAACAGTCAGCACCGCAGCAAGCCAGCTCATAAGCGCGCCTATTATTGGAAAAAATTCTGTGCCTGAGCCTTCTTTTCCTAACAATAGAATAAATAGTGCTGCCATTTGGGTGGCAGTTTTGATTTTAGCTAAGTTGGTGACCGGTACGCTAATTCTAAGCTCTGCCAAGAATTCTCTAAGTCCTGATACTAATATTTCTCTGCCAATTATTGCGAGTCCTGGAACTACACCCATTTTATCTTTATCAATTAATATTACAATAATGGAGCCTACCAACAATTTATCGGCGATGGGATCAAGAATTTGCCCGAGTTTTGATTGTAATGATAAAGCACGAGCTAAATAACCATCGAAAAAATCAGTAATACAGCATCCAAGAAAGATAAAAGCGGTGGCTTGATACCACAGTGCATCACTCCCTGCTGCATAAAAGCATAAAATCAAAATAGGTATAGCAACTATGCGTGATATAGTTAGGATATTTGGTAAGTCTCTCAGCATTTTATGGTTAATTATTGGATTCACTAATAAGATAACATCATACCATAATTTAGCAATTTATAAATTTACTCGCTAGGTGTTTTCTTACTTTCTAGCAGGTTTTTAATATTATGAATTATTTCGGTGCTTGTTTGGATATTTAGTTTTAATACTTTGCTAACTGCCTCTGTATCTGCCTCTAATACTCCCTCAATACTGCCAAACTCTTTAAATAAAGCTTGTTTACGTTTAGGGCCAATTCCATCAATTTGATCAAGCATAGAAATTTTAATTTTACTGGAGCGTAAATTACGATGCGAAGTAATAGCAAAACGATGTGCTTCATCTCTAATGATTTGTAAATATTTCATTACTGAGTCGTTACGATCTAAGCTAAAGGGAGCAAGGTGAGGGGTAAAAAATGTTTCCCGTCCACTATTGCGATCCTCTCCTTTTGCAATACAAGCATAAGGTATTCTTATCCCGAGTTCGTGAAAAACTTTTTCAACTATAGTTTGTTGGCCTTTGCCCCCATCAATTAGCCAAAAATCTGGCCAGGTGCCTGCTTCATATTCGGGATGGTTTTTAATCAGCCGGGTTAGGCGCCTATTTAGTACTTCATAAAGCATGGCGTAATCATCACCGCCTTTATCCATTACGGTTTTAATATTAAATTTTTTATATTCATTTTTATTAAAACCATCTTGACCAACAACTATCATCGCGCCTACGGCATTAGTACCGCTAATATGGCTATTATCAAATACTTCAATGCGGAAAATCTGGCCTGTGTAATCCTTTCTAGGTGGTAAGTTTGTTGTTGGAGGGTGAATATGCTCATTATCAAATACATTTAAGTATTCTCTGGTGCTTATCTTCGTTTCTTCTAAAGATTCCTCTTTTAATTTTGAGTGATACAAGTGGTTTGTTTCTTGATCTAACTTGAATATTTCGGCCACTTGAGCAAATAATTTAGCAAATTTGGCAGTTTCTTTAAGTTTTTGTGCTAAACTATTATGAGCATTATTTAAAGCTAGCTCGACTATTTGCTTTTTCTCCCCGCGTTTTGGGACTGAAATTTTAACTTTATATCCTGCTATTTGCCCTAACAAATTCTCTAGCTCGCCTGCTTCTTCTGCTTCTTGGTTCAGCCAAATTTCAGTAGGAGCTATGCGATCTTGGTAAAATAAGCCTATAAAGGCATTTAATATTTCACTGTTTTCTGTATCTTCGGTATGTGCTGGGAAATAGCTGCGATTGCCATAATTTTGTCCACCACGAAAGAAGAATATTTGAATACATACTAAGCCTTCATCGCGATATAATGCGATCACATCTACATCACTGCTGCCAGATAAATTAACATGATGCCGGGCTATTACTTTTTCTAATGCTTTAATTCGATCGCGATACCACGCGGCTTGCTCATATTTGGTTTCAATGCTGGCTATGTGCATCTTATGTTTCAAATCATCTAGTAGATTTTTACTTTTGCCCTGTAAAAAACTATTAGCAGATGCAACTAAATCAGCATATTCTGATGAGCTGATATTATTTACACAAGGAGCTGAACAACGCTTGATTTGATATTCCAGGCAAGGTCTTTTACGTGAAGCTAGAAAGCTATCTGAGCAAGGTCTTAGTAAAAAGATTTTTTGAATTTCATTAATAGAGTTGTTAACATCTCGTGCTGATGCAAATGGACCATAATAAAATCCATCATTCTGTTTTTTGCCTCGATATTTAGTAATTTGTGGAAATTCATGATCAGTTCTAATATGAATATAAGGGAAGCTTTTATCATCACGTAATAAAATATTATAACGCGGTTTTAAGGTTTTAATAAGACTAGCCTCAAGCAGCAAGGCTTCAGCTTCTGATTTAGTAATAATAACTTGAATATCAACTATCTGCTCAATCATCCGAATAATGCGGTTGTTTAAACGAGCTGGGGTGGCGTAATTACTAACTCTGGCTTTTAAATTCTTGGCCTTTCCTACATATAATACTTTATTTTCGTCGCTTATCATCCGATAAACACCAGGAGTGCTAGGAAGGTTTTTAATAAATTCTTTTACAAAATCAAAGGATTTAAGTTTGCTCATTTCTGTCAATATTGCTTAGCCTTGTATATGCTAGCATAATTAAAATACTACCAATAATCATTAAAATTGGAATGGCAGATAAAGAATATTTTAATTCATCTTTGGTGTAAATTCTTAAATTGTTTGCAATGGATCCTTGGTTTACTAAATCAATGACAAAACCAATAATTAAGTGAATGAAGAATCCTGATGACATTACAATCGAATTAGTAATTGCGGCTGTTATTGCTGCGAACTCATTAGTAACAAGCTTGCTATTAATAGTAAAAATTACTACCTGAGAACCGCATCCAAGGCCGGTAACAAAGCAGCAAGCGATAATTTGAGCATAGCTTAAATGATCAATAGAAAGTAAAATGGATAAAGAAATGGTCATAATAAAACCACAAAAAAGCACAGTGATAATATCACAATTAAGCTTTTCTGAAATAAAAACCATTAATGGACCTCCAATGCATAACCCTAAATAAACCATCGATACTGCAAAAGAGGCATCTGACTTGCTAAGATGAAATATTGTAGTTAAGTATTTTACTCCCCAGGCATCTGCAAATCCTTCAGTAGGTCCCATCATTAATCCGCCGCAAATTGCAACAAATACTACGGTTTTATACTTTTTAAAATAAAGACCTAGATCTTTAAAAGTAATACTAGGTAAATTATCTTCAAATTTCTCTTGTTTATCGGTTAACATCAATAGAGGTACGATTGACAATAATAGGCCAAAAGCTGCAAAAGTATAATAAATATATTGCCAAGAATACTGAGTGATTAATAAGGCAATTGGCTTGCCCCCATACATTGCTCCTAAAAATCCGGCAGTAAAGGTTAAAGAAATAAGAAAGCTATATTGCTTAGGCGGAAAATAAAGACTAGCCATTTTAGCGCTACCTAAAAAGCCAATAACCGAACCAATACCCATTAAAATACGTGCAATTAACGCAATATAAAAATTATCGGTACTTGCAAAAACAATTGCCCCTATACTATACAGGGCCATTACGGCTGAAAGTACAAATCTGGGATTATACTTATCCAGTAAAATACCAATAGGAATTTGCATAAGCGAATAAGAAGCGTAGAATAAAGATGAGAATAAGGCAAATTGCAGCGCATTAATGTGGAACTGGCTAGTTAATTCATCCACTAACAGCCCTGGAGTATTACGAATCATAAACTGATAGGCAAAAAATATGGTGGGAACCAACCATATTATCAGGGTTCTGATATGATTAAATCTAGCTTTGTGCATTATTTGATATGAAAATTTTAATTATAAAAATAGTAAATTAATTAATAGCCATAATTGCTAAATAATCAACTACTTCTATTAAATTTATTTTTTAGATGATTTGGGTGATTTCTTTTTGATGCTTTCTTCGCTCGTGGCAGAAGTATGTTCACCTTCTTGAAGTTTGATAATTTGTTGTTCTAAGTTGGCAATCTTTTCTAATGCCAGCTTTATCATTTCTTGTGTGGCCATTAAATCATCTTTTTTTACTAAATCCATTTTTAGCAAGAAGCTTTCCACCATGTTTTTAAGCATTTCTTCAAAGTGCTTA
This sequence comes from Rickettsiales endosymbiont of Stachyamoeba lipophora, assembly GCF_003932735.1. Lineage (NCBI taxonomy): Bacteria > Pseudomonadati > Pseudomonadota > Alphaproteobacteria > Rickettsiales > Rickettsiales endosymbiont of Stachyamoeba lipophora. The sequence goes on from NZ_CP033611.1 coordinate 1,247,134, forward strand.
GCTGAACCTACAAAGGTGTTGAAGGCGCTAGCACCTAATCTTTGAAATTCTTCAAAAAATTTATTGTTTGACATTTATCTAATTTGAAAATTAATACTTATCTTATATTTTAATATAACTAACCATAGTAGCCATGACAACAATTTTTTTTCATAATATCAACCCAGTTTTATTTGCCTTTGGTCCCTTAGAAATAAAATATTACGGTTTAGCTTATGCGCTAGGAATGCTAATTGGGATTGAACTAATTAAGCGAGTGTATAACCATAATTTTAAAATTACACCTAAAGAATTGGATACTCTGCTTGTTTATATCATTTTTGGAGTGATTATAGGCGGAAGGATGGGTTATATTTGCTTTTATCAGCCTGAGAAATTTCTATCTTTAGAATTATTTTATATATGGAAAGGAGGTATGTCATTCCATGGTGGCCTGGGGGGGGTAATTGCAGCTATTTATCTGTTTGCCAAAAAATTTAAATATAATTTTTTAAATATTACGGATCATTTAAGTATGGTAACACCAATAGGCTTATTTTTAGGTAGAATAGCTAATTTTATTAACGGCGAACTTTTTGGCAGAGTAACCGATAGAAGTTGGGGTGTGGTATTTCAATACGGGGGTAATATACCGCGCCATCCTAGCCAACTGTATGAAGCATTTTTTGAAGGGGTAGTGCTTTTTGCAGTGCTTAACCTGCTATATTTTAAAACTAATATCAGTCAATATGCTGGCAGGCTTTCAGGAGTATTTCTGCTGGGTTATGGTGTGTTTAGATTGCTGGTAGAAAATTTTAGAGAGCCTGATTTTCAGTTGGGTTTGTTGTTTGGGAGCCTTACTATGGGGCAAATCCTTTCGATCCCAATGATTTTGTTTGGCATTATCTTGATTAAGCGGGCTACTAAATTTGTTTAAATTATTAGATTTCATCAAGCAGAAAATTATTCAACAAGGTTTTATTACTATTGATGAATATATGTCGTTATGCCTTTATGATCCCATATATGGTTATTATTCAACAAAGCAGCCGTTTGGGAAGAGTGGAGACTTTATTACCGCGCCAACTACTTCACAAGTGTTTGGTGAATTAATAGGTCTATTCTTGTTAAATACTCTAGCTTGTAATCAAATAACTAATAATATTAATTATATTGAACTAGGTCCCGGAAACGGCACTTTGCTAAGCGATATTTTACGAAGCTGGGGGCGGTTTAGCAATCTTGCTAATGTTACTAATTTTTGGCTGGTAGAAAATAGTCTAAGCCTAAGACTTACCCAGGCAGAAAATTTAAAGCCATATAGCTTACCTACACTGCAATGGTTTGATAATATCAGTGATTTTAAGGTTCAAAATCAATATGTAATGCTAGTTGCCAATGAATTTTTTGATGCGCTGCCGGTTAAGGCTTTTATTAAGATTAATGGTAACTGGCACGAGCAAATTTTAATGCTTGAAAATGATCAAATAAAAATAACTCACTTACCTATTATCTCTGGTAACTCTGAGTATTTTAACCAAAATTACTGTACTGCTCCAAATGGTGCAATTATTGAATTGAACCATAACGCAGGGGAAATAGCCAAACATATTGATGGGCTGGTTATAGAGAATAAAGGTATTGCGATTATTATTGATTATGGTTTTGTTGAAAGAAAGGGAAAGTTTGTTTCAACCTTGCAATCTCTTAAAAAGCATAAATTCGTAGATAATTTTCAGTATCCTGGTGAAGCAGATATTACCACTCATGTGGATTTTGTAGAGCTTAGCAAAAATATTATCAATGCCAAATATCATATCACTACCCAGGAAGCTTTTTTAAAAACTTTAGGTGTACAAGCAAGGTTTGAAGAGCTTAAGAAGAAAAATCCCCACTTAAAAGAAATGCTCACCAGGCAATATGAAAGGTTGGTTTCAAAAAGCCAAATGGGTGAGTTATTTAAAGTGCTAATTATTTATCATCCAGAACTTGAGATTTTAAATTCTTACAAATTGTGAACCTAAAGTTTCAAAATTTTCCATTAACTGATGTACTTCTGGAACTTGGTTGAATTCATATCGGATTGCTCCGGGCTTAATCACTTTTTTATCAAGCATAGTAAAAACTTCATTAGCACTAAGAATTAATTCCAAGCGGGGAGCTTTATAAACCTCCAACCGTGGACGAGTAAGAAATAAGCATTTTTCATCAGCTAAGGTTAAATTTAGCTTAAGTGGCCTGCCTAATATATCTCCGCAAGAGGCGAGTAATCCAAAGTAATTCAAACATTTCATGGATTTATTTAAATATTCTCCGCCAAGTAGGTCATATACAATATCAACGCCAATATTATCAGTAAGTTTAAGGCATTCTTGTACAAAATCTTGAGTGGAGTTATTTATAATATGCTTGCAGCCTAAAGATTTTACAAATGCTGCTTGGGTATCATTTAACACCGTAGCTATTACATTAAGCTGATAAAATTTCGCTACTTGTATGAGAATATGGCCTAAACCCCCGGCAGCACCATGTACTAATATATATTGACCTGGCCTGGTTTTAATAGTTCTTCTCAGCAAGTAGTGTGCGGTAATAGCCTTGGAAAAACAGGATGCTAACATTTCTATATCACCTGTTTCAACAGTAATACACTGATCTTGATGTACCACATTATATTCGGCATATCCTCCGCCTGGTGCAGTGCAGTAGACTACTAGGCCGCCAGGTTCAAAACCTTGCCCTTTAACTTGGGAACCCACCTTTTGTATTTCACCAATGGCTTCATAACCTAATATAGCGGGTAATTTAGTTTTATGAATTCCTTTTCTTTTTAAAATATCACAATGATTAATTGTGAATAATAAATTTTTAACTAAAATGCCATTTTCCCCCATTGGTGGAAGCTTGGTTTCAACTAATTTGAGCTCGGTGGCAGCACCTGGCGTAGAAATTTGATATGCTTTCATAATTTAAATAAATTATTTGATATAAGTAATATGTTTTTATATGTTATCAATAGTTTAGCTATTTCTCAACTTAAAAGTAAATTTATTAATCATGCAAAGCTATTTTCATTATATATTATCTGCATATTTGGTGTTTTTCATTCCTTTAAGCTTATATACAGGCCTGGTATGGTACAGGTTAAAAAAGATTAAAGCTGTTATTCAATAAAATGAGCAGAAAAAAACTTAAGCCTAAATATAATAGAATTATTTTTATTTCTATTAGTATTTTATCATCTATTGTTGGTTTGTATTTAATATTTAGTCAATTTAATAACAATATTGTGTTCTTTTTTTCACCTGCGCAAATTTCACTACAAGAAGTGGCTGGAAAAACTATTCGCGTTGGCGGTTTGGTGCGAGAAGGTACGGTAAATAAAAATATAAATAATACTACCCTCCATAGATTTGTGATTACTGATAACAAACAAGATTTGCTAATAGAGTATAATGGCATGCTACCAAATTTATTTAGGGAGAATCAAGGTGTTGTGGCTAAAGGAAAATTAACCGGTAATAAATTTGTGGCAAGTGAGCTGCTAGCTAAACATGATGAAAAATATATGCCTAAAGAAGTTGCTGATAGTTTAAAAGAGCAGGGGTTGTATCGTAATACAGGTGAGAAAGCACCATGATTGCAATATTTGGGCAATGTTTACTCTATCTGATATTGCTTAATAATTCAGCAATTATAATGGCAAGCTTTAAGCAAAAATTTGAGCTGCATCAAAAGCTTGTGTCGAGCTTACTTTTTTTGTCAGTCATAACTGTTATTAACTTGATATATGCGTTTATTGTTTCAGATTTTTCAGTACTTTTAGTTTATTTACATTCTCATACCTTAAAGCCATTGTTGTATAAAATAGGAGGTGCTTGGGGAAATCACGAGGGTTCACTGCTGTTAATGACTTTGGTGATCAATATTTATTTATGGGTGTTTAATAAATATACTTTGGTTGATGCAGCTTGTAAGCAAAAAGTAAGTAGCGTTAATGCTATTATCAATCTTTTTATAGTTAGCTATATCATTTTTCTTAATAATCCTTTTGAGTTAAATTTACATCAAGCTAGCAATGGGCTTGGTTTGAATCCGCTACTACAGGATGTTGGGCTGATGATTCACCCACCTATTCTGTATTGTGGCTATATGGGATTTGTACTGAGTTTTTGTGTTAGTATTTATGCGCTACGGAATAATAATCATAGCCCGACAGTATTTAGGTTATTAAGAAATTTTGTCCTTGTAGCCTGGAGTTTTTTAACTTTAGGAATTATTTTGGGAAGTTGGTGGGCTTACCGCGAACTAGGCTGGGGAGGATTTTGGTTTTGGGATCCGGTAGAAAATGTTTCGCTAATGCCTTGGTTTATTGCAACAGCTCTGCTTCATACGGTTATTTTAGCGATTAATAAAAATATTCTGCAATATTGGGTCCATTTTCTTTCCATGTTGGCGTTTATTGCCTCAATTCTAGGTTCGTTTTTAGTTAGATCTGGAGTGGTAACTTCCGTACATAGTTTTGCAGCAGATCCTACTAAGGGAGTGGGTATTTTATGTTTTTTAATTATAATAGTTATTTTTTCACTTTATGTATTATTTAAAGCTCAGTTAAAGAGAGATATCCAGCAGCCGCACATAGAATTTAACTTTAAACTGCTTTCTAGAGAAATGAGCATACTGATTAATAATTTATTGATGGTGATTGCTTTTATTATCATTGTTTTTGCTACCCTTTATCCAATAGGGCTTAATCTTGTAACTGGACAAAGTATTACTGTCGGTAATAGCTATTTTAATAATACTCTTGGTTCAATTTTTATTGTTGTGATGCTGGCTTGTGGTCTTAGTCATTCTTTAAGTTGGAGGGTGAGTAAGATGAAAGCAATTATTAGTAAAAATATGTTATCCATAATGATTGCAAGCTTAGTGGCTTTTTTAATTATTCATTTGTATGGTCAGGTATCTTTTGCAGTAGTAATGGGAATTTTTTCAAGTAGCTATTTAGTCTGCTCATCGTTGTACTTTCTTATTTTAAATAAAACCAAGTTGCCGTTCTTGCTGGCTCATTTAGGTTTTGGAGTATTGTTATTAGGAGCGATTATTTCGGTTAATTATGAAACTGCTTATGAAGATTATATTAAAATTGGTGATGAAATTAAAATTCATAATAAAACATTTATATTAGAGCAGATTAAACATGAAGCGGGGCCAAATTATTTTTGTAGGGTTGCAAAATTTAAAGTAAGTATAGATGATTATAAGATTATTTATATTTATCCTGAGTCACGGCTTTATCCAGTTGAGGGATCAATAACTAGCGATAGTGATGTATATCATAGTTTAAAAGAAGATATTTATATATCAATTAGCGAACTAAAAGATGAACAATATTTACATGTTAGAATTTATAATAAGCCGTTGATTAGCCTACTATGGTTGGGTGGGTTAATTATATTAATTGGAGCAATTAAGTTAATTTTCATTAAATTTAACGTTGTTATTTAGACTTTATTTACGATAACGTAATATAAACGATGTTAACCATGGCTGGTTGATATTAACCGTTAATATAAGGAGATTACTATGTTTGTTCAATTTGGAGCTTTAGCGATTGGTCTATTAGTAATTGCGGTACTTGCTGATAACCCCATGCATGAAGGCTTTGTATATTTAAATGAAGTTGATCCTACTATTATCCAGTCTGTTAAATATTGTAAGGAGGAGAATTTTGTTGGAAGGCCGATTAAAGGTTATGAAGCTTGTGAAATTATTATTACTAAAAAAACTGCTGAAAGGTTGAAATATGTTCAATCTAAAGTTAATCAATTGGGATATGGTTTGGTAGTTTATGATGGTTATAGGCCGATAAGAGCGGTTAATGATTTTATTGATTGGTCTCAAGACTTAGTTAACCAGCAAAATAAGAATTTATATTACCCTCGTATTGATAAATCAAAAGCAGTTGAATTTGGGTATTTATCCTCTAAGTCTTCACATATTCGTGGTAGTTCCGTAGATGTAACTTTAATTAAAATTGGGGGTAATATTAAACCAATTGTAATAGAAGCGCGTTATCTTAATGATGGGTATAAAATTCCTTATTTAGATGATGGCACAGTGGATATGGGTACTTCATTTAACTTTTTTGATGTAGCATCATATCAATTTAGTCCATTAATTGAAAGCTACCAACAAAATAACCGTGACTTGCTTAAATATGAAATGGAAGAAGCGGGCTTTAGAGGTTATAATAAAAAATGGTGGCACTTTACTTTAGAAGATGAACCTCATAAAGAAAGATATTTCGACTTTATAATTAAACCAAAAAGGTAACTACTACTAATAGTTATAATTGAAGGTTTTAGAAGGGCTGGCTTGTGTAGCTGTCCCTCTTTTTGTTGCTCTGTTTAATAAATTATTCTATTGCCAATTAATTGTTAATATCATTTAAACTCTATATTATTATATTTTTAAAAATAAGCTTATCTCATTGATAGATTTATTTTTTTTATAGTAATAAATTAAGAAGCAGATATAATTACAAGAAATTTTAAATTTATACTTAAATGAAAAAAGCAAGGTTAAAAGTTTTACTTAGCTTCCTAATGTTCGCTGTGGCAATAATTATTATTAATAATACTTACCAACCAGAGTTTAAAGGTGAGATTAATCGTAAACAAATTGGTTTGCAACTCGAGCAAGATTATCAATTTACTGAGCTAAATCAACAACATAGCTTTGCATTAAAAGAGATAAATTCTAAATTTTATATTATTAATTTTATTGCTTCCTGGTGTAATCTATGCAACAAGCAGGCAAAAGTTTTATTAAAATTAAAAGAGCAGTATAATATACCAATTTACGCAATGCCTTGGCATGATAGCGAGTATAATATTAACTTATATCTTGAGTTTAATAACAGTAAAAAAGATTATGATAAAGTTTTAATTGATAAAACCGGATGGTTTTCTAAAGAGCTTGAAATTTTTGCGTTGCCTACCACGTTATTAGTAGATGAAAATCATCAAATTCGTTTTTTTGTAACCGGAGTAATCAATGAGTATGTTATTAAAAAGTATATTCTGCCTATTATTGATAATAAATAACCTTTATGCTGATTATGAACAAGATAAGCAAAGAGAATATTATCTTTACCAGCAGTTTAAGTGCTTAACTTGTGCAGGGCAAACTATTGAAGGTTCTAATACAGAATTTGCGATCAAGCTTAAGCAGCAGATTGTAAATTTAATGGAGCAAGGCAATACTAATGAAGAAATAATCCAAATAATAATCGATGAGTATGGAGAGCAAGTTTTAGCTAACCCTGATCTTGAGCAGCAAAAATTATTAATGATAATACCTATTCTGATTGGTGTTTTAGGGGCCGGGTTACTAATTTTGCTTTACATAAGAAAGCGTACTCAGGTATAACCTATAGTCTATAGTCCTTAGAAAATATCGTGGCATGAGCAATTTATTCGAACAAAAATCTAAAACTAAACCTTCTATTGATTATGATGCTTCGCAAATTGAAGTGTTAGAAGGGTTAGAGCCAGTAAGAAAACGTCCAGGAATGTATATTGGGGGTACGGACGAAAATGCCCTCCATCATTTACCCGTTGAGATTATTGATAACTCCACTGATGAAGCTGTTGCGGGCTTTGCTACTAAAATTCATTTTATGCTTTCTGCTGATAATAAAATTACTATCGCTGATAACGGAAGAGGAATTCCTTTTGATCCACATCCTAAGTTTCCAGGAAAAACTGCGTTAGAGGTAATTTTAACTACTCTTCACTCTGGTGGTAAGTTTAGTAATAAGGCTTATCAAACTGCCGGTGGTTTGCATGGTGTGGGAATTTCAGTAGTTAATGCCTTATCTGATTTTTTTGAAGTGGAAGTGGTAAGGCATGGCCAAAGAATTGTACAGCGTTATGAGAAGGGCCATAAGGTTTTTGAAGAAACTACTGAGTTTGGTAAACCTCGAGTTAGTGGTACTTCTATAACTTTTCATCCTGATCCTGAAATTTTTGGTAATGAATTTTATTTTAGGCCTAAAAAATTATATGCTTTAGCTAAGTCAAAAGCTTATTTGTTCAGAGGATTGGAGATAAAATGGCAATGCGATCCTGCTATTGCTCTCGAAGTGCCAGCTCAAGAAAATATTAAATTTCCTGAAGGTATCGTTGATTATTTAAAAGATTATTTGGGTGATGCATCTTTAGTAGGTGGTAATTATTTTTCGGGTTTAGAGAAATTTTATGATTCACAAAATCGTCCTGCCAAAATTGAATGGGCGCTAGCTTGGATTGCTGAAAATGAAGAAGCTCATATTAAAAGCTATTGTAATACGATCAATACTCTTCAAGGTGGGGTGCATGAGCAAGGTTTTAGGCAAGGCTTACTTAAAAGTTTAAAATCTTTTGCTGACCTTACTAATAACAAAAAAGCTAGCCAGATAACCAATGATGATTTAGCCAGTGGAATAGCGCTCGTGTTATCTATTTTTATTAGTGAGCCGCAATTTTTAGGGCAGACTAAGGAAAAGCTGTTAAATCATGATATATCACGAGCTATTGAAGCTGCTGTAAAAAATCATTATGATCACTATTTTGGTATTAATAAGCAGCAGGGTACTTTGGTGCTTGAGTATTTAATTCAGGTGGCTGAGGATCGAATTAATCGTAAAAAAGCTAGAGATGTATCTAGGAAAACCCTTACTCAAAAATTAAGGCTTCCTGGTAAGTTAGCCGATTGTGCGCGTAGTTCAGCACAAGGCACCGAAATTTTTATTGTAGAAGGTGACTCAGCAGGCGGGTCTGCTAAGCAAGCCAGAAGGCGAGAAACTCAGGCGGTATTACCACTGCGCGGTAAAATTCTGAATGTTGCAAGTAATAGTAGAGATAAGATGCTTGCCAACCAAGAACTTAATGATCTGATGACTGCCTTGGGTTGTGGCATAGGAAAAAACTTTGATTTTGAGCAGTTAAGATACGAAAAAGTTATTATCATGACTGATGCTGATGTGGATGGTGCTCATATTGCTAGTTTATTAATGACCTTTTTCTTTTTGCAAATGCCTGAGATGGTAAGACGGGGGAGTTTGTATTTAGCTAAGCCGCCGCTTTACCGTGTAGTTCATGGTAATAAGACCTATTATGCTCAAGATGATAAAGAGCTTGAAAAGCTTAAAAAAAAGCTAAGAGGGAATATTGAAGTAGGGCGTTTTAAGGGGCTAGGAGAAATGACAGCTCCACAGCTAAAAGAAACTACTATGGATCCTACTACTCGGATACTCCAGAAAGTTACTTTGCTGAATGAAGAAGAAGCAAAGAACTCTATTGAAACATTAATGGGTAAAAAGCCTGAGCTAAGGTTTAGGTTTATTCAAGAACAAACTGCTAATCTTAACAACCTTAAAGAAGAATTGGATATATAACATATGAGCGAAGAAAAATCATATATGGATTTTGCACAAAATTATTTTCAACTTTTAGTAGAATATCCTAATGTATTAAATAACTATTGGAATAATAGTGTAGCAAATCTTGATAATTCTTATTTTAATAATGGAAGCGATGTTCAGGAATTGTTATCCCAAGCGTTTAATAAGCCTGGTATGTTAGTTGATTATCACCAGCAATGGTTGGATAATTTTTGGTCTATTATGGCTAATATTAATTCTAAAGCTCAAGGTATGGCAGCTAATGATTTATTTAGCCCGCAAGAAAAAGACAGTCGTTTTAAGGATGAAACTTGGACTAATAATCCATTTTTTGATATGATTAAGCAATGTTATTTTATGACTTCCGAGCTGGCTAAGAAATATATTGATGAATTAGAAGAGATAGATCATAAAAATAAAGCCAAATTATTATTTTTTATCAGGCAATTTTTGGATAGCAGCGCGCCAACTAACTTTTTATTTACTAACCCGGTAGTAATTAGAGAAACCGTTCAATCTAATGCTCAAAATTTATTAAAAGGGTTACAAAAATTTTCTGAAGATGTGCAACAAAATATTGATGTTTTCCATATTAAAACAGTCGATGATAGTGCTTTTAAAGTTGGTGAAAATATTGCTACTACCAAAGGTAAAGTGATTTTTCGTAATAGCTTGCTTGAACTGATTGCTTACTATCCAGAAGAATCACAAAAAGTATATACTACTCCTATTTTCGTAGTACCGCCGTTTATTAATAAATTTTATATTTTTGATCTTCAGCCGAAAAATTCTTTTGTGCAATGGTTAAAGCAAAATAATCATATGGTATTTTTAGTTTCATGGCTTAATCCTGATGAAACGCACAAAGACATAGATTTTGAGGACTATGTTAAATATTTAATCGAAGCGATTGAGTTTGTTAATAACTTCTCTAACTCAAAAGTGAACTTATGTAGCTATTGCATTGGTGGTACTTTAACCGCGGTAACTGCTTCATATCTTAAAAAGCAGCAAAAAGATCTAATTAATTCTATAGTGTTTATTACCACCTTATTAGATTTTAATAATTCAGGCGAAATTGGATTGTTTGTTGATGAGGAGCAGATTGAGAAAATTGAAACTAAAATGGCAAGCTCAGGTTATTTTGATTCAAAGGACATGAGCATGACTTTTAATTTGCTTAGAGCTAACGATATGATTTGGGGTAATTACGTAAATAGTTATCTTCTTGGCAGAGAGCCAATAGCAATGGATTTACTTTATTGGAATTATGATAGTACTCGTTTGCCTTATAAGATGCACAGCTTTTATTTGCGTAATATGTATTTGAATAATAATGTATGTAAAAAGGATCATTTAACAATAAATAATGTGGCAATTGATATTTCAAAACTTGATTTTGATTGTTATTTCCTGGCTACTAAAGAAGATCATATAGCGCCTGCTATCGGAGTGTATGACGGAATTAAATATTTATCAGGCAAGGTGAGATTTGTTTTATCAGAATCAGGGCACGTAGCTGGTGTTATAAATCCCTCAAATAAAAATAAATATGGATATTTTGTTAATAATAATTTAAAAGGATCTTTTGATGATTGGTATGGTAAAGCAGAATTTCATCAAAAATCTTGGTGGCATGATGTGGTTAGCTGGCTTAGTGAAAGATCAGGTAAGCAGGACCTTACCATATCATCGAAAAGAATTGATGAACAAGGCATTTGCGATGCTCCAGGAACTTATGTGATGGTAAAATAAATGGGTGAATGGATTATATTAGTAATATCTTATTTGTTGGGATCTATCCCGTTTGGATTTTTAATAGCTAGATATTCATCTAAAATGGATATTAGAACCAAAGGTTCAGGTAACATTGGTAGTACTAATGTTTTACGGGTACTAGGCAAAAAAGCTGCTCTTATTACTCTAATAGGTGATATGCTTAAAGGGGTTATTCCTGTCATGGTGGTCAAGTTTACCACTGAAAATTTAATATTATTATATTTGACTGGTATAATGGCCGTTATTGGACATATGTTTCCTATATGGCTAAAATTCAAAGGTGGTAAAGGGGTGGCAACCGGCTCTGCGATACTACTATGTATTAGTCCAAAAATAGGGATAATGACCTGCTTAACTTGGCTTTTAGTATTTGCTTTATCAAGAATTTCTTCATTAGCAGCAATTATAGCGATAGCACTTTCACCAATTTATGCTTATTGGTTTTGTGGGTTGCAACCAGACTTACCGTTATTTTGTTTTGCTTTAGCTGTGTTGATACTTTGTAAACATACAGCAAATATTAAAAGATTGCTTAAAGGTGAAGAGAAGAAAATTTAATATAAGTAGGAGAGGATATATGAAAAAATTATTTGAGAATATGTCATTTGTGCGGAAATTAATTATAGTTTCGTTACCATTCGTTGTATCAGTTACTACCTCTTGTATACCTGCTGTGCTTGGTGGATCAATGGCTACTGGTGTGGTGCTAGTACAAGATAGAACTGCCGGGCAAAAATTTGATGATTTGGCAATCAAAGCAAAAATTCGTGAACGTTATTTTAGAAAAGATGTTAATAATCTTTTTGCCAAAATTAAAGTTGAAGTTGCTAATGGTAGAGTATTGCTTACAGGGTCTGTTGTATCTCAGGAAGATAGGTTAAAGGCAGTTAGGATTGCCTGGAAAGTTAATGGAGTAAGGGAAGTAATTAATGAAATTGAAATTAGGAATATCCAGGGATTAGAAGTTAAAGACTATGCAACCGATACTTGGATTACTACCCAATTACGTACTAAAATGTTATTTTATCAAAATATAAAATCTTTTAACTATAATATAGAGACTATTAGAGGGGTGATTTACTTAATTGGGGTAACAAAATCTAAGCAGGAATTAGATATGGTTACCGCCATGGCGTCACAAATTAGAAATGTAAGAAAAGTAGTAAGTTATGTAAAAATTGTTTCTAGCATGGATTATCCGGATAATGATAATGTGGCGGCTCCATATGAAACTAAGGTTGAAAAAGTAAAAGCTGTTCCGCTTAAACCATTAGTAGCACCAAAGCCGCTATCTGTAAAAGAAGTTCCTATTGAAACCGGTTCTGATGATTTAGATGAATTTGATGATTAAAATCTTAGAATTTTAATAGTTTGCAGTTTATACAAGATTACAACTTTCAAGCTAATTAAACTTTAAATTTTTATGTTAATTAATATTAGCAGTTTTACGTTACCCCTATGCCTAAATTATTTGTTCAGATTGATCCTTTGGATCAACTTAATCACGAGACTGATACTTCGCTTGCATTAATTCAAGTTGCAATGAGAGATGGATTTGAAATTTTTACTTTTCAGCCTGATAATTTATCTTTTAATTGTGGTAAGGTAATAGCGACGGTTAGGGAAACTAAAATTTTATCACCTAATAATTATTGGCTTGGCGAAAAGCAAGAGGTAAATCTTGAGCTGGCTGATATTCTCTTAATCAGGCAAGATCCTCCCTATAACATGCATTATTTAACTACTTGCCATCTACTTAAATTTATAAGTGAAAAGGTGGTGGTAGTGAATCCTGCTGAAGTATTAATTAGTAATCCAGAAAAAATTATTCCACTTCATTTTCAGCATTTAATGCCTCAAACTTTAATTAGTAGAGATTATGAGCAGCTTAGAAGTTTTCTAGAAAAATTTGGAAAAGTGATTTTAAAACCTCTTTATGGTCATGCCGGTAGAGGGGTAATTTTAGTTGATGCAAAAAGTGAGGAAGGATTGAAGGCGTTTAAGGCTTACTATCACGATACTGAAGAGTTTATCATAGCCCAACAATATTTACCCCAAATTAGAGAAACAGGGGATATACGAGTACTCATGTCTTACGGGGAAGTGTTAGGTGCAATTGCAAGATTTCCTGCTCCTAACCAAGTGGTTGCTAACCTGGCAAGCGGAGGAGAAGCTCGTCAAATTGTATTAAACGATAAGCAGTTAGAGCTTTGTAATGAAGTTGGACAGTTCTTAACAGAAAACAATATTGTGCTCGCAGGGTTAGATATAATTGGTAACTATTTAACTGAAGTTAATATTACTTCTCCTACCGGAATATTGGTTGTAAATAGGCTTTACAGCTTGAATCTTGAAGATAAAATTTGGCATAATATTAAGCAAATTTACTTAAATAAACAGAAGGGTAAAAGTAACATTAATTAATAGGATACTTGTATAATTAGATTTTAACGATATTATTAAAAATAAAATTAGTATAGGATTGATATGATAAAAAAATTATTGATAGTGAGCATAATCTTTTTAATTACAGCATGTAATAATCAATACAAAGCTACCGGGGATACTCCAAAAAGTTCTAGAGAGAGAAGAGAAGAATCTTTTGGTAAACTTACAGGTGAAGAAGGGGTTGTAATCGGTGGTAAGAAGAAAAGAGACACGGCAGGTATTACCGTTAATGCTTATTTATGGCGTGCAGCTCTTGAAGCGGTTAATACTATGCCAATAAGTGTAGTTGATCCATTTTCAGGTGTAATTACTACTGAGTGGTATCAAGTAGATTATCAAGGCCATTATCGTTATAAATTAAATATTTTAATTAGTAGTGATATTATGCGTGCAGATGCAGTTAAAGTTAATGTGTTTGAGCAAAAATATATTAAATCAGGTTGGGTTGATGTAATGCCAAATCCTAAAATGGCCGTTGAAATTGAAGATCGTATTTTAACCCGTGCAAGATATTTAAAATTAAATAATTAGTTCAATAGTTAAGTTCATGAATAATACAGTAGAATATAAGCCAGTAGAGATTGAGCAAAAATGGCAGCAAATTTGGCATGATAAGCGTAGTTTTGAAGTAGAAACAGACCAAGCTAAACCTAAATATTATGTACTTGAAATGTTACCATACCCATCAGGTAAAATTCATATGGGGCATTTACGTAATTATACTATAGGTGATGTGATTGCTCGCTTTAAAGTAATGCAAGGTTTTAATGTATTACATCCTATGGGATGGGATGCCTTTGGCTTGCCTGCTGAGAATGCTGCAATTGAACGTAAACTGCACCCTAAATCATGGACTTATGATAATATTGACCACATGCGCGCGCAATTCATGAAAATTGGCTTTTCATATGATTGGCGTCGTGAGGTTGCAACTTGCTCACCTGATTATTATAAACATGAGCAAAAAATTTTCTTAGAATTTTTAACGCAAGGGTTAGCTTATCAAAAAGAGGCCGAGGTTAATTGGGATCCAGTAGATAATACCGTGCTTGCCAATGAGCAAGTAGTAGATGGAAAAGGTTGGCGCTCTGGAGCTGTTGTTGAAAGAAGAAAGCTAAAACAATGGTTTTTAAAGATTACTGATTTTGCTGATGGTTTACTAAATGAATTAGATAATTTGCCTAATTGGCCTGAGCACGTCAAGACCATGCAGCGTAAATGGATTGGTAAGCAGGAAATGACAGCGCTTGAATTTTTTATTCCTGAACTTAATCAAGCGGTTGAAATTCAAACTACTACTCCAGAGGCTCTATTTGGCTGTACCTTTGTTGCGTTATCGGTTGATCATGGAATAACACAGAAGCTTGCACAAAAAGATACAAAATTACAAGAGTTTATTCATCAGTGTAAATCAATTCCTACCACCGAAAGTGCACAGGAACTCGCTGAAAAGAAAGGCCACTTAACTGAAATTACTGCAATTAATCCTGTGACTAAAATAGCAGTGCCAGTTTATATTGCTAATTATGTATTAAGTGATTTTGGCAGTGGAGCTTTGTATGGCTGCCCAGGAATGGATCAAAGAGATCAAGAATTTGCTAAGAAATATAATATCAAAATAATTCAAAATTTTGATGAAGAACAGCAGGTAATGATCAATTCAGATTTTCTGAATGCGCTTACTCAAGACAAAGCTCACGAGAAGATTATTAACTATTTAAAAGAGCATAAATTATCAACCCAAAAAATTACATATCGTTTGCATGATTGGGGGATCTCACGTCAACGTTATTGGGGGTGCCCAATTCCAGTTGTTTATTGCGATGCTTGTGGAATAGTCCCGGAAAATGAAGCAAACTTACCAGTATCGCTGCCTGATGATATTAGCTTCGAGATGCCAGGTAATCCTTTAAAAAATCATCCGACTTGGTCTAAAACTAATTGTCCATCTTGTGGTAAAGAGGCTACCAGGGAAACTGATACTTTTGATACTTTTTTTGAATCATCATGGTATTTTGCCCGTTATTGCAATAATACAACAGATAAGACGATTGATGAACAAGATTGCCATTATTGGTTGCCGGTTGATCAATATATTGGTGGTGTAGAACATGCTGTGATGCATCTTCTTTACGCTAGGTTTTTTACTAAAGCGATGAAAAAATGTGGTATGTGGAATTTAGATGAGCCATTTAAAGGCCTATTAACCCAAGGGATGGTGTGCCATGAAACCTACAAAGATGTAAATGGGCATTGGCTTTATCCTGACGAGGTAGAAAAGCAAGGTGATAATTATATCTGTAAAGCTACAGGTGAAATAGCTAAAGTTGGCCGTATTGAAAAAATGAGCAAATCTAAGCGCAATACGGTAGATCCGGATTATATCGTAAATAAATTTGGAGCAGATACCGCCAGATTTTTTATGCTATCAGATAGCCCACCTGAGAAGGACTTAATTTGGAACGATAGCGCGATTGAAGGCTCACATAAATTTTTAAGACGCTTATTTAGCTTTGTTACTGAAATATTAGAAGTAGAAGCTAAAGAAGCTGAAGAATCATTTAATCATAATAAAATCCTAGTAGCCCTACATAAAACCATCCATGCTTTAACTGATGAAATTGCTGAGTTTAATTTTAATAGAGTTGTTGCTAGAATTAGAGAATTAGCCAATCAGTTATTTGAAATTGATCTAAACAAATTATCAAACAATGATAAAGAACTTTTAGTGAGTATTGTAAAAGATGTAGTTAAGTTGCTTTCACCAATGACCCCTCACTTAGCTGAGGAGTTATGGGTAATGCTTGGAGGAGAAGGGTTAGTATGTAAAGCTTCTTGGCCTATATATGAAGAAAAATTCTTAGTAGAAGATCAAGTGACACTGGCAGTACAAGTAAATGGCAAGCTTAGAACGACCATAGAAGTGGCACGCAATATTGAAGAAGAAGCTTTAAAGCAGTTGGCAATTAATCTTGACCAAGTACAAAAATTTTTATTAGGCAATAATCCAAAGAAAATCATTATAGTTCCAGGAAAAATAGTTAATGTGGTGGTTTAAAAAAAGTCTTTTATTATCGATAATAGTGCTGAGTGTAACAAGCTGTGGTTTTAAGCCGTTATATGCTAAAAATCAGACAAACATGGATCAAGATTATGCATGCTTGCTTGCGCAAATTGAATTATTAGAACCAGCTACACAAGAAGCTCAAGCTGTATATGTTCCTTTACATGATATGTTGTGTAATTATTGTAATAGAGATGTTACTAATAAGTATCGTTTAAATTTTCATGTTGCTAAATATACTAAACCAGTATTGGTCTTTAGAACCGGTGATGCTACACGACGTAATGTGGTAATCAAGGTAGACTTTACTCTGATTGATCTTGTTACCCATGAAATATTATTAAAGGGAGTGGTGCGTAATAGCTCGGGATATAACACTCTTGACTCTCCTTTTACAGAATTTATAAGCCTCACTGATGCTATTCATAACACCAGTAAACAAAATGCACAGGATATTATGTTTAGGATTAATAATTATTTCAAAAACCAATAAGGTTATTGTAATTGCATGAAAATTCCTTCCACTAGAATTGAAGTAGAACTCAAAAAACTGCCGGGAAGTTTTAAAGCATTACTTCTATATGGTCCGGATTTAGGCCTGGGGATTGAAAGGGCTAATCAAGTAATATTCCAGTGTTTTGGTGGTAAGGTAGATACTTTTAGATTAAGTGAATTTAATATTGCTAAATCTGAAGATCATTCAAAAATATTGCAGGAAGTTAATAATATTAGCTTTTTTGGTGGCATAAAAGTAATCAAGATTATTGGCTTTGCTACAAATTTACCAGGTATTATCAAGGATTTATTTGAGGCTAACCTGGCTAATAATTTTATTGTAATGATAGCTGAAGATTTGGCCGCTAGTAGTGGTTTGCGTAAATTTGCAGAAGCTCATGCTGATATTTTAGCTATACCTTGTTATAAAGATGATGAAAAAGGAGTAGAGGCTTTAGCAAAAGCTACGTTTGATCGGTTAGGAGTAAAATATACTAGCGAAGTACCTGCAATTATAGCTGCTTCTATTTCAGGTGATAGAGGGCTAATTAAATCAGAACTTGAAAAAATAGCAATTTTTTCTGGCAAGCAGGTAGCAGACTTAGCGTCTGTAAGTAAAATTTTAGTAGGTTCAAAAGAATTTGAATTTGGCACTTTAGTTATAGATTATTTTAATAAAAATTCTAAAGGATTTTTAAATCAATTAGATCTAGCTTTAAGTGAGCTTACGGCGGTTGGAGTTATAAGGATATTTATTAAGCATGCATTTAAACTGCTTGAGTTAAAAGAAGTAATGCTTAAAGCTAAAATTAGTGCACGAGAAGCGGTATCAACTGCAAAACCTATTATATTTTTTAAACATCAACCAGATTATATCAAGCAATTAGAGAGATGGGATAAAGAGAGTCTAACTAATATGCTTGATAAGCTATATGGCCTAGAGCAATATAGTAAAACTAGCGAGTTTTGTACTATCAAACTAAGAAAAGAACTAATCACAGAGATTGCCACACCTAAAGTTGGTTAAGTTGGCTGCTATAAACTCAATTTTTTTAAATAAACCTTATTTATATCTGTATATTTCTTGAGCTTTGCTTCTGTCGTAGTTTGATTAAAATAGGTGTACACATCCTGGCGACCATATAAGAGAGGACGTCTATATTTATTTCAGCTAGTTAAAGAGCACATAACAAATAATAGCAGACAAGATGCATGCTATTATTATACTAAAGTAGTAAACTATCTTAATGGTATACTATGTCTTTAAGAAAATTTCAGCAGAGTAAAATACTATGAAGCGATATATTTTAACTGGAACCCCAGGGGCAGGAAAGACTTCTATCATTCGTATATTAGAAACGATGGATTATTTTGTAATAGAGGAAGCTGCTACTGATATAATCGCTTTAGAACAAACGTTAGGTAATAAAGAACCATGGCTGATGCCTTTGTTTATTGATAAAATTGTAAATTTACAAAAACAAAGGCAAGTTCAGTTATCTTGTGCTCAAAGCAGAATGCAATTTTTTGATCGATCACCGCTTTGTACTTATGCTCTCTGTCAGTATCTCGGTTACCAATATCCTTCAAGTCTTTTAGAAGAGATAGATAGAATAGAGAAGAAGCAGATATATCAAAAGAAAGTATTTTTTATAGAAAATTTAGGTGTTTGTAAACCTACTGAAGCAAGAAAAATTAGTTTTGAAGAATCTTTATACTTTGAAAAAGTCCATGAAGAAGTATATAATTTTTTTGGTTATGAATGCATTAAAATTCCTCAACAAGCAATACAGAATCGAGTAAATCAGATTATAGCATTAGTATAAAAATTATAAAATCAGTCGCTATATTGATAACATCTGCTTTTGCTCAAATCCAAAAATCTTAACTCATTATTCCTAATCTCGGAATTTAATGCATTAACCCATTTGTGATGAAGCTCTTAGATAAGTACTATTGCTTGCCTATTGGCTATTATTAATACACAGCACATAGCAGTGCTCACTTCAGTTATTTCTGAATATAATTAGAAAAACTCCTCTGTTTATTGTGTTCGTTCGTAACCCATGAAAAGGTATTACTTATACTGTTTTCAGCAAATTTAACAGATTTTATGGCTTGGTTCAATACTTGTTGTACAAAGCGAGGGGCTAGCAAGCTACCAACAATATATAAACCAAGCAATCCAGCTGAAATGATTAGTAGGCTAATCGCTAAATTTTTCATGAAAGATTTAGAAGAAGAATCTGCTGCTTGATTCTTTTTAGGTGCATTAGCGTTAGAGATATTATTTAAGCTAGTACTTGTTTTAGAAGTTTGAGGTTCAGCTGCTTGATTCTTTTTAGGTGCATTAGCGTTAGAGATATTATTTAAGCTAGTACTTGTTTTAGAAGTTTGAGGTTCAGCTGCTTGATTCTTTTTAGGCGCATTAGCGTTAGAGATATTATTTAAGCTAGTACTTGTTTTAGAAGTTTGAGGTTCAGCTGCTTGATTCTTTTTAGGTGCATTAGCGTTAGAGATATTATTTAAGCTAGTACTTGTTTTAGAAGTTTGAGGTTCAGCTGCTTGATTCTTTTTAGGTGCATTAGCGTTAGAGATATTATTTAAGCTAGTACTTGTTTTAGAAGTTTGAGGTTCAGCTGCTTGATTCTTTTTAGGCGCATTAGCGTTAGAGATATTATTTAAGCTAGTACTTGTTTTAGAAGTTTGGGGTTCAGTTGCTTGATTCTTTTTAGGTGCATTAGCGTTAGAGATATTATTTAAGCTAGTACTTGTTTTAGAAGTTTGAGGTTCAGTTGCTTGATTCTTTTTAGGTGCATTAGCGTTAGAGATATTATTTAAGCTAGTACTTGTTTTAGAAGTTTGAGGTTCAGTTGCTTGACTCTTATTATGTGCATTAGCGTTAGAGGTATTATTTAAGCTAGTACTTGTTTTAGAAGTTTGAGGTTCAGTTGCTTGATTCTTTTTAGGTGCATTAGCGTTAGAGATATTATTTAAGCTAGTACTTGTTTTAGAAGTTTGAGGTTCAGTTGCTTGATTCTTTTTAGGTGCATTAGCGTTAGAGATATTATTTAAGCTAGTGCTTGTTTTAGAAGTTTGAGATTCAGTAGTAATTTTAGTTTTGTCTTGTTCTTTGGCTTTATAGGTTTGAGTTGGTAATTGTTGTTGGTTTTGTTGTGTTGATGTTATTCTTATACCCTCATTTAACCCTGGCTGAGGTGAAGGAGCCCTACTCGATTTAGGTGGAGCAGCCTTTTTCAGATGCTCTAAAATTTTATTTAAATCTTGTTGTTCATTTTCTTTAGCATTTTTAAGTAGATTTTCTACTAAGGTTTGTGAGGTATTACCCTCTGCGTTAGTTATGTTTAGTATTTCACTGCTATTTTGCTCTTCAGCTATAGCTTGAATTAATGATAGTACAATTTCGCTTTCAATATTATTTTGGTTACTTAAAGCTAGATGTAAAAAAGTATTACTATTTGAATCTTGAAATTTAAGTGTAGATTCATCGGCTAGCGTTTTGATTAAAGCTGCTTTATAAGCGCCTATATGGTTAAAATTCAATATACTTTGGAATAAAGTGTGATTGGGATCTTCAGCTCCGTAATTTTTTAATAATTCAACCGTGCTAACTTTAGTATTCATTACGGCTAAATATAGTAAGCTTTTGCTCACATTACATTTATTAGTATAAGAAAAGTTCACTAGTAGGGATCTATATTCTTCTGCAGTATTAGATAAAATGTTCTCTATTGCTTCAGCCGTCGTTTTATCATTTTGTTTAGTCTTTCCTACGATAATATGGCAATAAATCTCACTACATTTATTAATTAAATCATCTTTAGTGCTAGCTGATATAATTAATGATTTTTCAGCGTGTTTTGAGGATATATATCCTGTTACTTTAGAAATGATCGTCTTTTTTAAAGTTAGTAAATCACTTTTGCTTAATGTTGTTGATGGCATAATTAGTATCCTTTATAATTTAATACTAATTATAATAATATTAATAATTAATTACAGTAAAGAGTGATATTTATTTATTTTTAACTGGCATGAAATTCTGATAATTAGTAAAAAAGGATAATTATACTAATCCATCTTTATCTAGCTTCATTGCAAGCTTGAGCAATTCACTTAATACAGGGGCTGCAGCCCCTGCGCCACTACCACCATGTTCGATCATTACGCTACAAGCAAATTTAGGAGTTTTATAGGGTCCAAAGCCGATACATAACCCATGATGGCTTGTTTCCCAGCTTTTATTGTCAAGTGCTTTTCCACTCGCATCCCGTTGAATAGCAATAACTTGAGAAGTACCGGTTTTAGCAGCAAATTCATAATCTGCTCCCATATCATTTCTAAAACGAAACACTGTGCCGCCTGCTTGGTTTACTGCCATATGCATGGCTTCTCTAATTATCTCAAGATGTTCAGGAGCTATATCCAAATTGGCAAAGTCAGTATTATTAGTAAATATTTTAGGGTAAAGTTCTTTACCACTAGCTATTCTGGCAGCCATAACTGCAAGCTGAATAGGTGTCACTAACAGGTATCCGTGGCCAATTGCTACGTTGATACTATCTCCTACTGTCCAATCTTGTTTAAAGCGTTTTTTCTTCCATTTTTTGTTTGGAATTAGGCCAGTACTTTCATGCGGAAGGTCTATTTGAGTTGGTTGACCAAGACCAAGTTTGCGAGCTGTTGCGGCAATAGCATCAATCCCTAAAATTTTAGCAGTATAATAAAAATATATGTTACATGAATGCTGGATCGCCTGCTTAAGATTAATGGGTCCGTGTTTATGACGTTTCCAGCAGTGAAATGCATGGTTTCCTAGATAGAAGGTTCCTTGACAATCATGACGATCATCAGGGGATATCCCATGTTCTAAAGCAGCAAGCGCTACTACTAGTTTAAATACTGAACCAGGAGCTATAGTTCGGCTAATAGATTTGTTAATCAGAGGAAAATGTTTATCATTAATTATCTTATTCCAATAATCTAAAGTAATACCATGAGATAAAATATTAGGATTGTAACCAGGTGAGGAGCACATTGCTATAACTTGACCGGTTTGGCAATTCATCAAAGTTATAGCGCCATCCTTACCTTCCAGTAAGCTGGTTGCTGCTTGCTGTAGTTCGAGGTTGATAGATAATTTGATGTTTTGGCCGAATTCAGGTTCTTGAGTGCTAAGTTCTCTAATCAGATTGCCGTATGCATCCACTTCAATTTGTTGAAATCCAACTGCACCGCGCAGAAGATGATCAAAAGTTTTTTCAATGCCGCTTTTGCCAATTTTTAGATCATAACGTTTTAAACGTTCATAGTCAGCATCATCTTTACTAAGGGAGCTTACATAGCCAATTAAATGGCTACAAAGTTCAGCAAATGGATAATGTCTATACCGCCCGGATTCTATATATACCCCTGGTAATTCCAAATTATGTAACTCTATTATGGATAAATGCTCCCACGAGACATTATCCATAACAAGTAATTGGCCTTGGTTCTTTGGCTTAAGGATGTTTTGCTCAACTTGTTCGATTTGCTCTTGATCTAAGCTCAGCAGATCAATAATTTTATTTTTCAGTTCAGTAATATGTTTATTGATGGTGGTATCAATAAACAATTTGTAATAAGTTTTGTTAACTACCAAGATATTATCTTGGCTATCTAGGATAAGACCTCGTTCGGGAGAGATAGCTTTAAATCTAATGCGGTTCTTATCTGAAAGGGTGGCAAATTTTCCCCAATTGATGATTTGTAAATAAAATAGCCTTATAAAAATTATTAGGAATAAAAAAGCTTTGAATGCTCCAATGATTAGCATTCTTCTAGTGAAAATCTTTGCAACCTGCTTTTCTAAGCGCATTATCTAAAACTATATTTATAAATTATCTTATCAACTATCATTGTCATTACTGGATATAAAATTAAGGACATTATAAAATTATATATAATATGAATATAATTCACCTCAAGATGCATTGTTACTTGGTATATCGCTATTTTTAATAAAATATCAATACTTAAGAATAATGCGCTATAAGCTAGTTCTAACGCAAAGTTTTCAATCTTGATCATGCGTAAAAAAGTATCATAAATATATTTAATAATAATAAAACTTAATAAATGTATACCTGTATAAAAACCGAAGATAAGATCAGCAATAAAGCCTATAAGTATTAAAAGCCAATAGTTAATTAAATTATGATAGTTTATTAAGAGATGAGTTGAAATCATAATATAAAAATTAATGAAAAAGGTACCATGAAATATAGTGCTGGTATTAAAAATAATTCCAAACACATTGATACCTAATAAAATTAAACTTAATAGCTTGAAATAATTATCGTAATTTAGTTCGCTTATAATTATTTTGCGATCAAGAATCATGTAATTAACAAATTTTAAATATTAAACTTAAAGTTTAATCCAGTTTGCTAAATATACAAGTGGCTGAATTATAATTAAATGTAATATATTATTAAATTTAGTTATTTTATGTGAAAGTAGCTATGGTAAAGAAGCAATTGTTAGCAAAAGAGCAGAATGATCTGAAAATGGTTGTGGTATAATTTCTAAATGTAATTTGCGTAATAAGCTGCTTGAGCAAATACATAAATCTATAGGATATTGCCATATATGAAAAGTAAAAGTAGGAATCTTTTGATCATTTAATATGGACAGATTAGCATCATGAGTAAAGGGTAAAAGCTCATTAAATCCTAGAAAATTATTAAAATCTCCCATAATAATCACTTCGCCTGGTTCATTTTTTGCTAGTGCACATATCTCTTGATATTGTTTAGCTCTTACGTTCTTTTTAAGAGAAAAATGTGCAAAAAAAAGAGTAATATTATTTATTAGGTTAATTTTATAAATTAATTTTTTAGTACCGTAAGTAAAATAAAGTTTTTGATAATTTAAGCTTAGCTTTGCAAAGAACGCATTACATTTACCATTAAATATAGGCAGTTTATTTAAGTAACTATTCTGACTGTATTTATTTTCAATATCAAAAAAAGGATAATTTATATCTATTAAATGTTCTATTTGATTAAAATAAGCCGAATTTAAAGAACCTTGATCAATTTCTACTACGCAACCTATGTCTGGTTTTTTTAGATTAATAATATTTTTTAGTTCTAATAATACCTGCCTTTGCACATTTGGTGGGCAATAAATATGGCGGTATAAATGTAATATATGTTGCTTTAAATAACCGTTGAAACCTCGTGCGTAGCCTAAATTGCTAAATAAAATTTTTAATTTGCCCATAGTTTGTACTTTATAGTTTATAAAAGTTTTTTAAAGATTAGTCCTAATAATCCTATTATTTTTTGCCATAATGGTTTTTGGTATAATTCGTTAATAGAGAGTTCTTTACTATGCATTAAGTCTACACAGTGTAAATTCTTTAATTCAACTATGGCTTGATGATTAGTAATAACCAGGCTTAGTTCATTGCTTTTCATAAGACTTAAATAATCAAAATTCATGCTTCCTACCATAGCCCATTCATCATCTATAATAGCGTATTTGGCGTGGAGTAACTGATCTTTAAACTGAAATATTTTAATCTTTGCCTGAATAGCTTTGATATAGTAGTGGAAAGTAATATAATCAATTAACTTTATATGAGAGCTTTCTGGTATTAGTAATACTATTTCTACCTTACGTGTTACCGCTTCTTTTAGGGATTGAAAAAAATTTTCTTCCGGAATGAAATAAGGTGTGACTAAATATATATAGTTTCTTGCCTGTTTAATTTGTTCTAGTAATGCTTGATAAAGATATTTTTCGTGTCGTTTGGCATTGTTAACCAAGCATTTAAAGCCATTTTCAGTTATAGGGCTAAATGTGGTTAAATTACGTTTTTTATTAGAAATATTCTCGTTAAATAAAAGTTCAAAGTAATATTTAATATCATTGCAAATTAGTTCACTACTTAATTTTATTACTAAATCATGCCAGTTATACATACGCTGATCAAGGCAGAATCCACCTATAAAGACTATTTGACTATCTATAAGCAAAATTTTTCTATGATCTCTTGTGAACCAGGTGGTTATCTTAAACGGATGCCATTGTCGAATAGAATTATAAAAATAAAATTTTCCTCCATTTTGAATAAGAACTTTTATAAGAGGAGAGTTCCATAAATCTATACCACCTATCCAATCACATAATATTGCAACTTTTACTCCTTGCTTTGCTTTCTTGGTCAGTATTTTTAAAAACTTTCTGCCTACTTGATCATTTTTTATTATATATTGTTCTAGTAATATGGATTTTGTAGCTTTTGAGCAGCTTATATACATTTCATCTAAAAAGGCAGGAGTATTGTTATACCATTGCCAAGATTTATTAATATTTTGTGTCATCATAATCTAAGTATTTCTGCATACCATAGTGTGTTTACATCTTCCCTATAAGCCTAATAGTAAGATATTTTAAAAGTAGCTAAGCAGCTTTTTTTAAAGATGCCTGGTTAACAATAGGGATAAATTCCTACCATAAGGCTTATGCAACTATAGAAATAAATAACTTTGAGAAGATAAGTGAAATTTAAAACATTATTACGTGAGAATGATTTGTGATCATAGTCATTGTTAGATGGTTAATCTTATATACAGCAATTTAGAACACGATGAAGGTAAATACCAAAAAAAATCAAGAGATTAGATTGAGCTGGGAAACCCTTAGCTAATAAAAAGAAACTGAGTTTGCGTTACCCAGGCTTGCTGGTATGTGTCCAGCATAAGCAGGGCTTTTTTTTGTGGGGTACGGCTAATAACTTTATCTTAAAGGTATGTTGGAATCCTACGGAATTGCTAAATAATCTATTTCGATTTAAAAATAAAATTATTAAATAAAGTTATGAGCTCGCTGCATAAAAATAAAGAAATTTAATCTATATATTGCTCACGGGTTTTAGCAAAAACTAAGTTGGGAAATTTTTCTTGTACTCGTTTTAAATCCCAGTTGTCGCGAGCCAAATAGACTGGTATGCCATCTTTATCTTCTGCTATTTGGGTTTGATATAGATCACTAAGTTTTTTAATTTCTTTAGGATCTTCTGCAAATAGCCAGCGTGTAGTTTCATAAGGTGATGATTCAAAAATGGCAGAAAGATTATATTCTGATTCCATTCTTGATAATACTACATCAAGTTGTAATTGACCTACTACCCCGATTACCCACTGTGAACCTAGTATAGGTTTAAATAGTTGTAATATTCCTTCTTCGGCTAAATCTTCTAAGGCTTTACGTAAATGTTTGATACGGATGGGATCGTTAACATGTACTCGTTTTAAAATTTCAGGAGTAAAGCTAGGGATACCTTTAAAGTGTAAATCTTCCCCTTCGCTAAGAGTATCGCCAATTCTTAAGGTGCCGTGGTTGGGAATGCCAATAATATCTCCTGGATATGCTTCTTGAGTTAATTGGCGTTCACGTGCTAAGAAAAACACCGGATTTTGAATAGCTAATAGTTTTCCAGTACGAGTTTGTTTAAGTTTCATACCACGCTTAAAAGTACCTGAGCATATTCTTAAAAAGGCTATGCGGTCACGATGGTTAGGATCCATGTTAGCCTGGACTTTAAATACAAAGCCGGTTACTTTCGGTTCCAAAGCACTTACCGGACGAGGGTTGGCCGGTTGCATATTTGGACAAGGCGCCATTTTGGTTAGCCCTTCTAGTAATTCTTTTATACCAAAATTGCGCAGAGCGCTGCCAAAATAAACTGGAGTTAAATGGCCTTCTCGGTAGCTTTGTGTATCAAATGCTTTACCGGCTATATGCATTAACTCAGTATCTTCTATCAACTTTGTTTGTAGCGCAGGGGACATAAAATCTGCAAGACGCGTGTCAGTAGAGGAATGGACTTTTATAACTTGTGATGATTCTCCGCCATTCTCAGGTTGAAAGTATAGAAAGGAAGAGTTCTCTGTCTGAAAGCATCCTTTGAATTCTTTACCCATGCCGATTGGCCAATTTATTGGAGAGGCGTCCAGCGCAAGTTTTTGCTCAATTTCATCTAATAATTCAAAAGGATCGCGTGCCTCACGATCAAATTTATTAATAAAAGTAACAATAGGAATATTACGCATCCGGCATACTTCAAACAATTTGAGTGTTTGGGTCTCAATGCCTTTAGCAGCATCAATTACCATAATAGCTGAATCGACGGCGGTAAGGGTTCTATAAGTATCTTCACTAAAATCTTGGTGCCCTGGTGTATCTAGTAGATTAAAAGTTAAGCCGGCATGTTCAAAGGTCATTACCGATGAGGTAATAGAAATACCACGCTTGCGTTCCATTTCCATCCAGTCAGAATGAGCGTGTCTTCTGGCTCCTCGTGCCTTTACTTCGCCAGCTATGTGAATAGCTCCACTATTTAATAATAGTTTTTCCGTTAAAGTGGTTTTGCCGGCATCAGGATGAGAGATGATGGCAAAAGTACGACGTTGATTGGATTGGTGTGGTTTGGTAATATCCTGCATAAAATATCTCTATTATGTACTCTTGATAACTTGGTGCATTCAAAATAGATAATTCTCTAAGAACTATCATCAGTTTTTATGTTAAGAACGCTTGCTAAATCAGGAGTGTAATTATCTGCTGTTAACTTATAGAACAAAGTGATAAAAAAGATAGTAATAAATAATAAATTAAGCTTAATTCTTTGAGATAAATCAGTAAATAATCAGCTTAATCTTAGGTTGTGTGTACTGACCGTAATATAGAGGTAAGGTGTAATCCTGCTAAGCGTAACAACAAAAAATATTAACGCCTTAGCTCCCATAATTCTAAAAGCTTTTGAGCTCATTTGTAAACAAGTATGGATACAAGCTTATAAGATATTTATGATTGTTAACAATATTTATATTTTTTATTATTTAGGATGACATCAGAGGCATGCTCACAAGCGTAGAATAGTGGCTAGTATCAATATAACCTACAACTAGAATTATTTTAGAATCTTCTAATAGTAGCTTGGTACAATACCGAAAAAAGAAATTGCAGCAATAGCCAAATATTCTAAAGCTACATATTTGGCAACTTTAAGATATTTAGAATGTTTTTCAATATTTTTTGATGCCTTATAAGCTAAAATGGTTATCAGCTTTGGAGATCACCTTGAAGAAGGTAATCCTGATAAGCTTCCAGCCCAGTAGTAAAATCGGTTAAAGCATTTTTATGGTGCTTAAGTAATGAATTGGTTACTTGTTGTCAGTTTTTTTCATGATCAACGTATAAAATAATGGAATAAAGAAAATGGCTACAAAGGTGGCAAACAGCATACCTCCAATTACTCCAGTACCGATAGAATGCCTGCTGGCAGAACCTGCACCACTGCTGATCGCAAGGGGTACACAACCTAAAATAAAGGCAAGGGAGGTCATGATAATCGGGCGGAAACGCAGCTTGGCTGCAGTAATGGCTGATTCAATAATGTTCATACCTTTATTGTGATTTATAGCAGCAAATTCAACAATTAATATGGCATTTTTAGCAGATAATCCTATGAGCGTAATGAGACCAATTTGAAAATATACATCATTGTTTAATCCTCTTAGATATACTGCGAGTAAAGCTCCTAATACAGCAAAAGGGACCGCGACAATTACCGATAATGGTAATGACCATCTTTCATATTGAGCAGCCAAGATAAGGAACACCATAATAATTCCAAAAATGAATGCAATGGTGCTTGAGCCGCTTGCTGTACGCTCTTGGTAAGCAGAATCGGTCCATCCAATTGAATAACCTTGTGGTAAAGTTTTGTGGGCAAGTTCTTCCATTATAGTAATGGCTTCGCCTGAACTCACACCTGGAATTGGACCACCCATGATTTTAGCGGCAGGGAAGGCGTTAAATCTTTCAATGATATCCGGCCCTATTATCCGCTTAACGGTTACTAATGCATCTAACGGAATGAGCTTGCTGCTAAGTGAACGTACATATATTTCTTTTAAACGCTCAGCTTTATCTCTAAATTCTGAATCAGCCTGCAAATTAACCTTATAAGACCTACCATATAAACTAAAATCGTTTACATAAAATCCACCCAACGCAGTTTGAAGAGTAGTATACACTGCATCAATTGGTACATCCAAAGCTTTAGCTTTAATAACATTAAGTTCCATTAAATATTGTGGTACATTTACTGATAAAGTACTGGTTACTCCTGTAAGTTTCGGTTGTTGTTGTGCTGCTTGTACTAATTGTGCAGTAACTGCGGCTAATTCGGCAGTACTGGCACCGATTTTATTTTGAAGATATAAATTAAAACCGCCGGTAGTGCTCATTCCCATAATAGGTGGAGGATTAAATGCCAGAATAAAAGAATCTTTGATGTCAGCAGTAATGCCCATAAAGCGGCCTACTAAGTTTCTAGCATCTTGCTCTTTTTTAGGCCGTTTATTCCAATCTTTTAAATTAATAAAAGATATTCCTGAGTAAGATTTGGGGGTAAATGTAAATAGATCAAGACCTGCAAATGTAACTATATCAGCTACTTCTGGTTGTGCTAAAAAGCGTTTATCAGCCTCATCAGTCACCGCTTTAGTGCGTGATAGGGAAGCGCCAGGCAGTAATTGTGTCATAATAAAAGAATATCCTTGATCCTCATCTGGTACTAAGCTGGTTGGTATGCGTGAAAATAATACTCCACTGGCAATTAAAATACCTATAAAAATGGTGATACCTAACGACGCCCGTTTGATTAAAAATTTGACTTTGTCAGTGTAACTTAAAGTTAATTGTTCAAACCAATTGTTAAACCATCTGAAAAACTTTAAGGGTTCATTATGAGATGGCTTAATGATTAAAGCGCAAAGAGCAGGGGTTAAAGTAAGAGCCACAATACCAGAAATGATTACCGAAATAGAAATGGTAATAGCAAACTGCTTATACATTTCACCAGTGAGTCCACCCATAAATGCAACTGGGATAAATACCGCACAAAGTACTAATACAATGGCTATAACAGGACCAGTTACTTCTTGCATAGCTTTAATTGACGCCTGATATGCCGGTAGCTGCTCCTCTTTCATAATTCTTTCAACATTTTCTAGTACTACTATAGCATCATCTACTACTATCCCAATAGCTAACACTAAGCCAAACAAGGTAAGTAAATTAATTGAGAAACCAAGCAAGTACATTCCAGCAAAGGTTCCAATTAATGATACAGGGACGGCTATAATGGGAATTAATGTAGCTCTAAAATTTTGTAAAAATAAATAAACCACTAGTACTACTAAAATAATAGCTTCTATAAAGGTGCTAATTACTTCATTAATAGATACTTGAATAAATTGAGTAGTATCAAAGGGAATAGAATGATTTATTCCTGTTGGGAAACTATGTGCTAATTCGGCCATTTTTGCTTTAATAGCCGTAGCGGTTTTTAATGCATTTGCTCCGGGCTGTAAGAATATTCCAATTGCTACTGCGGGGGTACCATTGTAGCTTGCTGCAAAGCTGTAGTCTTGAGCGCCTAATTCAATGTTAGCAACATCCTTCAGTTTAAGCAGCCTACCTTTTGAATCAGCCCTTAATATGATCTCTTCAAATTCTTTAACTTCGCTAAGACGGGCAGGAGTATTAATAGTATAAGTAAATTGTTGCGGGGATTTAAGAGGTTCTTGGCCAAACTGCCCGGCAGCATATTGTGAGTTTTGTTCCCTAAGGGCTTTTATTACTTCATTAGGAGTTAAGTTGTAGAAAGCTAATTTATCTGGTTTAAACCAGATTCTCATTGAATAATCTTTAGCGCCAAATAACATAGCATCACCAACACCGGGAATGCGTTTAAGCTCATCAATAATATTTAAAAGTGCATAATTGCTAATATAAATAGGATCATATTTTCCTGAGCTGGAAAACATAGTAACTACTTGTAAAATAGAGCTGGATCTTTTAGTTACGCTGATTCCGTTTCTTCTTACCTCTTCCGGGATACGTGCTAAAGCAGCTTGAACACGATTGTTTACATCGATTGTTGCTTGTTCCGCATCAGTGCCAATCTCAAAAGTTAAAGTAAGATCTAACTGACCATTATTGGTGGCTAGTGAGCGCATATAAAGCATATTGCTAACACCGTTAATTTGCTGTTCAAGAGGAGCAGCAACAGTATTGGATACTACTTCGGCATTAGCTCCTGGATAGTGAGCGGTTACTACTACTTCGGGCGGGACGATTTCCGGATATTGAGCAACCGGTAGGTTATTCATGGCTGCAATACCTGCAAGAACAATAATAATAGATATTACTGCTGAAAATACAGGGCGGTTAATAAAAAATTTAGCAAACATAATAATTTATAAATGATATTATTGTTCTTTAGTTTGATCAGTTTGATTATTTTCAGTATCCACTATAACTACTTGTTGAGGGTATATTTTAATCATTCCCTCTGTGACAATGCGATCACCTGATTCTAAGCCATGTTCAATCATTCTTCCTTGTTCGATTAAGCTACCTAATTTAACAGGTTTAATTATAATCTTATTATCATTATTAACTGTGTATACAAAGGTACCTTGTGAACCCTGCATTACTGCTTGATCTGGAATAATAATTGCTCCGTTAATTTTAATTCCTTTAATTATAACTTTTGCAAATTGCCCAGGTGTAATTTTATTTGCCGGATTTGGAACAATAGCAGTGGCTTTTATAGTGCTAGTTTGTTCATCAATTACACTATCATTAAAATGAAAGGATCCTTCATGTTCATAGAGTTCATCATTATCTAGCTTAAGTGCTATTTTTAAATCATTGATTTGGCCGGAGGAACTTATCTTTTTAAGATAATTTGTTAAAAAATCTTGATCAGAATATCCAAACTCTACATAACAAGGATCTAATTGTACCACTTTAGTAAGTAAGGTTGAATTGGCCAACACCAAATTACCTTCAGTATATTCTGCTTTGCCTGCAATTCCATTAATAGGAGCTGTAACATTGGTATATTCTAGATTGATACTAGCTGTGCGAGCATCTGCTTCGGCTTGTTGGAAGTTTGCTAAAGCTTCTTCATATTCACGAGAGCTAACAGTTTTTTCATGAAACAATTTCTTTATACGTTGATAATTGTGTTCAGTTTGTTGTAAACGTGATTTAGCTTTCATTGAGGCTGCTTCTAAAGATTCCTTTTCAAGTTTAAAAAGTATGTCTCCTTTGTGGACATATTGACCTTCCTTGTATACTTGTTCAATGATAATCCCATTAATTTGAGGCTTAATTTCTGCATATTTAAAGCTGGTTACACGGCCACTATAATCGCTAGCTAGCTCGACATCGTGTGGGATAATGGTTTGTGTTGTTACATGAGGATTATAATTAGAAGAGGGGTTGGAATAGTTATAATTTATCCATAGTTTAGTAAATATAATAATTACTATAACTAATACTAAGATATAAAATTTGTAAGATGATTTAAGCTTAATTTTCATATGTAATATGTTTATATTAAAAGTGATTTTAATAATAATTATTTATAAATAATACATCTATTATATACATTCAACAATGAATGTATATAATTATAATAATAAATTTTACTTGTGGTTGTAAATGATAGGTATAGATGGTTAGGCGATCTAAAGAAGAGGCTGAGAAGACACGGGCGTTAATATTAGATACTGCAGAAAATATTTTCTTGCAAAAGGGGGTGGCTGATACCTCCTTAGCAGATATAGCTAAAGCAGCAGGTGTAACCAGAGGGGCAATTTACTGGCACTTTAAAAATAAGATGGATTTATTTGATGCTATGCATCAAAGGGTTAGTTTTCCGCTAGATAAGTTATTTGATGAGATGGTCAGTAATCATCATAGCCCTATGCTAGCCCTTAAAGAAATTTGTACTTATTGTTTACAATCGCTTGCTGAAGATGAGCATATGCGCAGGGTGTATACTATATTGTTATTTAAGTGCGAACAATTTGCTCATGATAGTAAATTTAAACGCCATGAACAGATGCGCCAAGAAGCTCTTTCTAAAATGGAAAAGATATTTATGTTGGCTCAGGAAAAAAGAGAATGCAATTTATCCTTTACACCTCAAGGAGCTGCGCTTGCTTTATATTCTTTTATGCAGGGAATATTCTATGATTATTTATTTAATCCTAAGCGTTATAGTATAACTAGCGTTTCTATAGAACTTATAGATATATTCTTTAAATCATTTGTAGCTCGGTGATGTAATGGGTTAACTTGTACTCGGTTTGTTTCTTGCTTGGTAGATTAGTTCGATTTTACTGGTTTCGGTTAATTGAAATTTTCTGGCTTTCAAGATAGTACAGCGAATGCTAATATAATCCTTAGCCCAGATATAAGGCCAGAAATAACTAGTAAAATTCCATTTAATGTTGAATTTATTCAGTAGCTTGGTGGATAGCTTAAATCTCTTTTCAAAAAGAATTATAATGCGTTGCTTGTAATAGTTAATATTGGTTTCCAATTGAAAAGGTTTAAGAAATTTTTTGAATTGGAATTGAATAGTAGTTTCAGGGTAATAAAGCCGAATATGTTCTCCAATAGATTGTAAGCGCTGTTTATCATACTCATTTAAAAATTCTGAATGATTTTGTTGAATAGTGAGGGTGTTTGCACCATTTATACGAATACTTTCTTTTCTATTCCACCATTTATGATTATTAAAGGTACTATCCATTAAGCAGTCTTCCCAGCGTAAATTAAGCCAGGTGCATATGCTATCTAAAGCCTCTTTTTTATGGTTATGAAGATCTTCGAGTTTAAGAGCACCAATGGTCACATGATCTTTCTGGCAATATGGAACAATACCATGGGTTTGATAATTACAAACATGTAAAGGTTTATCTTTATAAATTTGGGAAATAGAAGACTCTAAGCAATTAACTTTAAATAATTCTTGATTATACAAATTATGTTTAATAGAAGAACCAATCGATTGAATAGGATTTCTTAACATATGTAAAAAATACACTTTTTCAAAGTCTTCACATAAGTCTAAAGCATATTGCTTAGGATTGCTATGAATAGGAAATATTAAAAACTCAGCATCCTTAATATCTTTGCCCATCGCTTTGTTATAAGCTTGGTAGATGCTTACCAGGAAGCTGGCTCTAGTAAATTCTTGAGGAAAGCTTGCTAAAAAATGTTGTATGTATAAATCTCTATCAATGGCAGCATTTTGCATGCGATCTTCACCCATGTCGTTTAAGCCATAAATGTCATGAATAGGTGCATCTGCTTCAAAAAAATAAGAAAAGTCTTTTAAATGTTCGGCAATTAATTTGTCTCTAGACAAAAATTGATAATGCTTATCCCATCTATAATAAAACTCTATCCCAAATAATGCCGGTAAAGATAATATTTGGTTGTGACCATCAAGGTAGCTATGAACTAAGGTAGTTCCACTAGAACCAAAATTTTGAATTGCAATTACTTTCATAAATAATTAATTATTGTTGTTATTATTTTTTGCTAATTACCCATGCTCTGGTTTTGTATAGCACTTCGATTTGCTGGTTATCGTCTATTTTTTTATCTATAAAGGCAATAAATTTAGTAAAATTTTCTTCGCCTATTTGATGCCTAATGTCATTAACAGAATTCCACACACCAATGTAAGAATCTTTAGTAAAAGTTTGTGTATGATAACCTTCAAGATATAATAGTTTTTCGAAATTATCTAAACTGCTAAGCTTGGATGCTAGGTTATTTACAAATTCTGAAGATCCTGAAGATACTCTACTAATATTAGGTCTTAATTCATTTAAATAGCTTTCAATTTCAATAAAAAGCGGATTATATTCTATAACTCTTGGATTCCAAATGGCTACAAATGTACCTCCTGGTTTTAAAATGCGATGAAATTCCTCAATAGCTTGATTAAAATTAACCCAATGAAATGAAGAAGCCATGCTGACTAAGTCTAATGAGTGGCTAGGTAGGTTAGTATTTTCACCAGCACCGTCTATCCATTCAATTGCTAAATTTTGGCTATCTTTCATACCATGAGTGCGCATATCTTCATTAGGTTCTACTGCATAAATTTTCCCACTAAATTGATTAGCGAGTATTCTAGTCCAAATGCCAGTACCTGCTCCTACATCAGCGCATGTTAAATTATTACCTTTACCAATATATCCTTCAATTGCATTGATTACATCATAACTGTAACCAGGGCGGTATTTTGAATAATCTTCCGCCAGACCTGTAAAGTCACCATGCTTAATTGCTGTATCTGTGCTCATATTTGTTCCTTTATAGTTGTATTGTACTATGATACGGTAATAAATGAATTAATTAATTAAATTATATTTCATCTTTTGATATTAAAACTATGTATAATATAAAACTTTTAATTGCAACTGAAATTATTAAGCAGATTATTTGTTTATTGAGGACCAAAAATAATAATCGGTTATTTATATTGTTAGTACTAAGCTTTCGATGGTTTGAGTAATTGTACTAATTTCATTTTGATTTGTAATAAAAGGGGGCATAGTGTAAAGCACATTACCAAATGGCCTAAGCCAAGCTTCCTTTTTTCTAATTAGGCTTCTCATAAGTAAAATATCTTTAATTGAACAATCAAGTTCTACTGCGCCTATGGCTCCTAATACTCTTACCTCTTTGACTTTATGGTGTTTTTTTAAAGGCTCTAATTGGGATTTTAATTGGTCACTCATATTTGCTACTTGCAGCTTCCTTGGCTTTTGTTCAAATAGCTCTATTGATCCTATTGCAGCCATGCATCCTAAAGGGTTAGCTGCAAAGGTTGTACCATGCTTTAGTGCATATTCAGGATTATCTGAATAAAAGCTAAAAAATACCTCGTCAGTTGTGCCAACTGCTGCGAAAGGTATTACTCCGCTAGTGATTCCTTTACCTAAGCAAATAATATCTGGTGTAATGCTAGCATGATCACAGGCGAAATATTTGCCAGTCCTATAAAACCCCGTGGCAATCTCATCAGCAATAAATAAAAGCCCATATTTTTTGGTTATTTTATAGATTTCAGCTAATATCTCAGGAGTATGAAACTTCATTCCACCAGCACCTTGAAATATTGGTTCAATTATAACAGCAGCTATTTGTTCTTTATTGTTGCTGAGTAACCTATCAAAATCAGCTAAATCCTGCTTGTTTTGGGGAAGTTTAGATTTAATAGAATGTTCATTTTTTTTAGCAAATTGGTGGGTAATAGTATTATCATCAGTAACAATCGAGCAACCGATAGTATCGCCATGATAACTATTTTCAAAATAAATAAATTTAGAACGATACTGCCTTTGATTACTATAATATTGTAAGGCAATTTTTAAGGCAATTTCTACTGCCACTGAGCCTGATTCGCAATACACAAAATGCTCAAGACCTTGAGGCAGTATTTTAATCAGCTTTTTAGATAATTCATAAACCGAATTATGCGCAAGCCCTGCAAACATGATATGCGGCAAATCATTAACTTGTTTTACCACTTTGCTCACAATATAAGGATGTGCATGACCATGACAAGTGCTCCACCATGAAGAAATACCATCTATCATTCTTTTGCCATTTTCTAAGGTTAAATATACACCTTGAGCAGATTTAATCATTAGTGGGGTATCAGCTAAGTTCATTTGTGCATATGATTGCCATACGAGGTTGTTATCATCACGTACTGTTAGCTCAGGTTGCATTTAATCCTAACTTCTTTAAGAGGTTTAAGTCTTTTTCCATCTCAGGGTTTTTGGTGGTAAGTAGCTTTGCACCATAAAAAATTGAGTTAGCTCCAGCCATAAAGCATAAAACTTGGGCTTCTTCTGACATATTATTTCTTCCGGCTGAAAGCCTTACTCGTGCTTTAGGCATAATTATTCTTGCTGCCGCTATAGTTTTAATAAACTCAAAAATATCTATATCTTTACTATTCCCAAGAGGAGTACCCTTTACTTTCACTAATAGGTTAATAGGAACGCTCTCAGGATATGGATCTAAGTTAGCGAGTGTAACTAGCAAATCAGCACGATCCTCTAATTTTTCTCCCATACCTATTATCCCACCGCAGCATACTTTGATGCCAGCATCTCTTACATTTTGTAAAGTCTCAAGCCTATCAGCATAAGTACGGGTAGTTATGATCTCTTTATAATAGTTTTCAGAAGTATCTAGATTATGATTATAATAATCCAGTCCTGCGTTATTTAATATGCTGGCTTGCTTTTTGGTTAACATTCCTAAAGTCAGGCAAGTTTCAAGCCCTAACAATTTCACCTGCTTAATGATTTCAGTAATTTGTGGCAAGTCTCTATCATGCAATGAGCGCCACGCTGCTCCCATACAAAATCTTTCAGCACCATTTATTTTAGCAAATTTTGCTTGTTCTAAAATAATGTTGATATCCATCAAACTCTCTTTTTTAACAGCAGTATTGTAATGAGCTGATTGAGGACAATATTTGCAATCTTCTGGGCAAGAACCTGTTTTGATGCTGAATAGAGTACTGATCTGTATATCTTGCTTAGGAAAATGCTCTCTGTGTACCTGATGTGCTTTATGCATCACATCCAAAAATGGTAACTCAAATAGCTTTAACACTTGTTGTTTTGTCCATTTCATAACAGTAAACCGTAAAATTAAAATTAGTTGACTGATCAAGTGGGGTAACATATTGTCTAAGGATCGTCAATAATAATTTATAACTATATGATTGATATTACAGCAAGATTAGAGGCTTATAGAGCTGACTCCCTTTTGCGAGAACAGTATATTGTAGCGCATCATTATATAAACTTTGCCTCTAATGATTATCTTTGCTTGGCTCAAGATTCAACAGTAAAAGCAGCCTTTAAAGAAGGAGTGGATCTTTATGGGCTTGGCAGTGGAGCCTCAGCAATGGTTACAGGATACTCGCAGGCTCATAAAGATATAGAACAAAAATTTGCTGAATTTTTAAATCGAGACCAAGCTGTTTTATTTAATTCAGGGTATCTTGCGAACTTAGGAGTAATTAGCACTTTAGCTGATAAGAACTCTAGTATTGTTGCTGATAAATTGGTCCATGCATCACTCATTGATGGGATTAAACTTTCACAAGCAAAGCTGCGTAGGTTTAAGCATAATGATATGGAGCATGCAGAACTTATATTATCTAAAAAGTTTAAGCAAAGTTTGTTGATTACTGAAAGTATATTTAGTATGGAAGGAGATATCGCTCCTGCTCATAAGCTAGCAAATTTGGCTTCAAAATATGGTTCTACATTTATTATTGATGATGCTCATGCTATAGGAGTTTTAGGTAAGAGGGGCAGAGGAATTTGTGAGTATTATAATTTAACCCAAAAAGATGTACCTTGTCTGATAATACCTTTAGGTAAAGCTGTTGGCAGCCAAGGTGCAGTTGTGGCAGGAGATAAAAATTTAATCCAGGCTTTAAAGCAGTTTGCCAGAACCTATATTTATACAACTGCACTTCCCCCAGCCATGCCCCATGCAACGCTTGCAGCACTTAAGATTATAAATGAAGAAAATTGGCGCAGGCAAAAATTAAATGAGCTGATTTTATTTTTTGTAGAAATGGCAGATAATTTAGAGCTGCCTCTAGTTTCAAAAGACTTAACACCTATAAAATCTATATTGGTTGGTGATAACAATAGAACATTAAAAATTCAAAAATATTTACTAGATAAAGGACTTTTCATTTCTTGCATAAGACCACCAACAGTGCCAAAAAATACAGCAAGAATAAGAATTTCTCTTAATTGCCTTCACTCAAAACAACAAATCTTAAATTTATTACAATTAATTGCTGAAAAATATTATGAGTAGCCATTCTGTTGTATTGTTACCCGGGCTTGGTTTTAAATCATCAATTTGGGATTTCATTACTCCGAGCTTAAAGGATTATCAAGTTACTTTGATAGATTTACCTGAGATTGATAATCTTGATATCAAAAAGATAATAGATATTATTGCCAGTAAAATATCTGATAATTCTATTATTATCGGATGGTCACTTGGTGGGCTGATAGCAACTTATTTATACCATTTATTACCCCATAAATGTAGCAAACTTGCTTTAATAGCGAGCACTCCAAAATTTATGGAAGATAAAAATTGGCCCGGAATAACCCTTTCTCAAATTGAAAGTAATATGAAAAATTTTAGCGGGATAGTCCAATATCCTAATAAATCTACCCAGGTAAGGCGCTACCTAGCAGAACATCAAACTGCGGTCCCTGCAAACCACTTAAAATTAATTAAAAGCTTAGATGCAAGGGAAATTTACAACAATCTTAAAATACCAGTGCTAAATATTTTAGGTGAGAAAGATGCAATTATTCCTTTAAGGCAGACTGAATATTTTCCCAGGTTTCATCAGATAATAATTATTCCTAAAGCAGGTCATGTGCCATTTTTAACCCATACCGAAATTATAAAGGATGAACTGATAAGGTTTATAGATTTATGCTAAACTCACTAGAAATTAAGAACCATTTTAATAAAGCAGCAAGTACTTATGATGCTAACTGCTATATCCAAACATTGGTGGGAACTAATTTGATTAATAGGCTTAGAGCCTACAAAGCAACAGCTCAAAATATTATAGACTTAGGCTGTGGTACTGGACTTTTAACTGAGATGCTTGCTGAAAGATATAGTAATTTTGAACAATTTTTTGCTATCGATATAGCTGATAGCTTTTTAGAAAAAGCAAGAGAAAGACTATACAAGTTTAACATTGAGATTCTTGAAAAAAGTTTTGAAAGTTTTTATTATCCTAAAATTGTATTTGATCTGGTTGTTGCTAATCTAAGTTTACATTGGAGTAGTAATCTAGAATTAACCTTGCACAACATCTATAATAATTTATCTAATGAAGGAGTTTTAGCCTTTTCATTACCTTTAGATGGAACATTTAAAGAGCTGGGTACAGATAGGATCTTACCTTTTTTTAAACAACATGATATTCAGTTAATGTTAGCAAGAACTAGCTATAAAATTTTAAGTGCTGATCTGTATGTAAAATCTATAGTATTTCCTTCCTTTATCCTAGCTCTTAAGTCAATAAAGCAAGTGGGAGCAAATTATTACGGCATAAGAAAACACAATTCTAACTTATTATATTTTAAAAAACAGGCTAAGCTGCCCTTTAGACTAACCTATAACATAGGTATTTTTATTGTTACTAAAGAGGGTAGTAATGACTTATAAATTCTTTATTACCGGAACTGACACCAATATAGGTAAGACTTATATAAGCATTGGATTAATAAAAAAATTTCAACAATCAGGCTTTAGGACGTTAGGACTCAAACCTATTGCAAGTGGTGGAAAAATTATAGATGGCAAAATTTACAATGAGGATGCGTTATGCTTACAAAAGCATTCTTCTAAAAATCTAGATTATGACCTCATTAACCCCTTTTGCTTTTTGCCTCCTATTTCTCCGAATATTGCAGCTGAGCGTGTTAAACTCAAATTGACGGTAGAAGATATATATCAAAAAATTTATCCCACCATAAATGGCAATTATGAGGTTTATATAGTTGAGGGGGTAGGGGGGTGGAAAGTGCCTTTAAATGATCAGGAAACGCTTGCAGATCTAGTTTATAAACTTAATATCCCCATAATATTAGTAATTGGAATTAGGCTTGGTTGCATAAACCATTCAATACTTACCTATGAATCAATATTGAATAAAAATCTTATGTTAAAGGGGTGGGTTGCTAATTGTCTTGGTCCTACAAATCTGGAAAACGATGCTAATATTGAAACCTTAAAACAATATATTAAAGCTCCCTGTTTAGGCGTTGTAGGATTGAACCAACAACCAGAAGAAATGCTAGATATTACTCCTTTATTATAGTAGTATCACCTGAGGAAAAAGGTTTTATATATCCTTTTTCAACTTCCAACATTAAATTACCCTGGTTGTTAATACCTCGTCCATAACCGCTAATGATATTATTGCCTGAGACAAGTTTAACTTTTTTGTTAAGTAACATATCCCGTTGTTCCCACTCTGTTTTAAATGGGTTAAACCCTTCTTGGTTAAATTTTTTGAGATAGGTGGTTAGGCTGTTAATTAGAGAGATGCATAACTTATTTCTATCAACATCTTGGTTTAATAGTTGTTTAAGGGATGTCCATGATTGGTTGATATGATTATCATCATTAATCATATTTACATTTAATCCTATACCAATAATAGCATAAGAGAGTCCGTTAGCTTCAGATATTATTTCTATTAAGCTGCCTGAGAGTTTTTTTTGTTTAACAATAATGTCATTGGGCCATTTTAAAAAAATCTGCTGAGCTAGCTGTAAATCTTGTAAAGCATCAACTATAGCAAGACTTACTATTGTGCTTAGGCCGACAAGTTCACTCATATCTTTCTCAAAAGGATAAAGTATGGATAAATATATATTTTTTCCAAATGGGGAATACCAGCGTCTATTCAATCTTCCTCTGCCTTGAGTTTGATATTCTGCAATGCAAACTCGAGGAGTGATGTTGCCTACAAAACCTTTTAAGTAGCTATTGGTTGATTCTAAGCTCTCGAATACTTCTATGGTTATGTTTTTATGGGGAACACCTTGTTGAATAAGATGCTCATCTAAAAGTAGTAATGGTTCTGATAAAGCATAACCTTTGCCTTTAATAGAATCTATCTTTGTTCCGTATTCCTCAAGTTTTTTAATAGCTTTCCAGACAGCACTACGGGTAATACCAAGTTTTTGGCCAATAGTATCTCCATCATGATATGCAAGGTCGCTCAATATGTGGGTGAGTTCTATCAGAGTTTTCGGTAACTTTTTCATAATTGTTTGTAATAATTACATTAATCATTAATGGTTATCAGTTTAATTAGGAAAATGCAATAATAGTGGGGTTTTTATTAGGTATCAATCTTTAGCTGTTAGCATATAATATTATAAATTTTTTGATCCCTTATAATATAATCATTTGCTTGTAATAGTTCCAATCTTAAATCTTTGTTTATTACTTTGGTAATAGTAGAGTAAGTAAAGACATTGATTTGGCTGTAATACACTGAAGTTGCTGTCTCTTGTTTTATTACGAAGCCTATAGATATCTTATCAATGATTTTTTTTATTCTTTACCTTCATTGCTGTAATCACTGTAATTAATACTATTTATTTTTAAATTATTTACACAAACTAGCCGATTTGCCGCATAGCTACCATACATATACTAAATGCTACCTGGCAAATAGGAAATAAACACAACAATTAGGTTAAGTGAGTACTATTAAAATTAGACTCTTTAAGATTAGATTCCATATAACTAGTAATATGATCATTTCCAAAGTCATATAGTTTTTCTTCAGCATTATATTTGATCATTCTATCTAAAGATAACGGCTTCAATTTACTTTTTTCTCTATTAAAACTTCGTCTCGAACCTGATCTTTATTTGGAATCTTTACAAGTTAATTAACTATGCAATATTAGGCGCTAGTTGGGTTGTTAATTCTTTAATTTTTTGGTGTCTGTCTTCTGTAAATATAGTGCTGGTAATCTTAATTTAAGGAGAAAGGTGCTGACCTAGTGAGCCATTGCTAATGATTACAATATCCTAGTAGAGCATCTACTGTCTTGTGTTTAGTACGCTTGCAATGCTGCTGCCAGTTATGTAATTATTCTACTCTAGAGAATGGGTGCCGTTCATCTTAAAAGCTATCGGGCTTTGCGGAAGGTTAGCTTTATTC
Source organism: Rickettsiales endosymbiont of Stachyamoeba lipophora (assembly GCF_003932735.1). Taxonomy (NCBI): domain Bacteria; kingdom Pseudomonadati; phylum Pseudomonadota; class Alphaproteobacteria; order Rickettsiales; species Rickettsiales endosymbiont of Stachyamoeba lipophora. The sequence continues at coordinate 1,290,079 of NZ_CP033611.1, forward strand.
GGTATTCACCCAAGGTTGGATAATCTCCTTTTTTTAATGGAGCAATACCATGATAAAATAACCTAGTGGCTCCACCCCAAACCACTACATCATCATGTAATAAGGAAATGCGGCGAATTTTATCACTTCGGCTCAATCCCCCAAACTGAAAAATAGTCGATAGCCCAAGTGAAACTGAAACAATAGGTGCGTTATAAGTGCGCTTGTTCTTATCTTGATGTAATGAAAGTTTTGCACCTGATTCACAACGGTTCATAAGAGCACGTATCTGGTATAAATAGATTATATCCTGCTTGTGTTGCTGCATTGGAGGAAAACATCCGGCATGCTCGGCCAGGGTTTACCGGGTAATGGTATCATCACAATAACCACTATGTTCTGTTACCCAGCCCACCGTTCCGCAATTAGTCATAGCCACGGACATTTTATAACCGCTTGGAGTTGCCATATGCCGAAACGGAGCATCAGCCGTTATCTCATGCAATGCGCTGATATCCTGGCTTCTAGTGGTAAAGCAAACTCTCGTAGTATGTATCATAGCATCCTACTCTAAGGAATCTTGCCACCATCCGCCCTTGGCTACTTTATCGAAAGTTATCATCATAGAATATGTTTTATTTTGTGTTGTGTAGTCTTTCGTAGAGTTGTATTAACCCTTTGTTGAGCCAACAGTGGCTTCATGATTAAGCAACCATTCCTTAGCCTGGATACCGCCCGCATAGCCGGTGAGCTTGCCATTCATGCCGATAACACGGTGGCATGGTATAATAATACAAATTGGATTTTTGCTATTAGCCATTCCTACCGCACGGGAGGCGTTAGGATGGTTCAGGGACTTTGCAATTTCCCCATAACTTTTAGTTTCACCATAGCCAATATCATTTAAGGCCTTCCATACACGTTTTTGAAATTCTGTGCCGACTGGTGCAAGCGGTAAATCAAATTTATTGCGTTTGCCTGCAAAATATTCATTCAATTGTTTGATACCCTGCTGAAATGGCTTGGGATCATGAGTTTCTTTTTGGGCTTGTATGTAATAATGATGTTCTGGGGTGTAAAGGCCGGTAATGGCTTCACCATTTGAAGTCAGTACTATTTCACCAAGTGGGCTTGACATAGTTGTATATAGATGTGATGTGATCATAATATTACTCCTTAGGTTGAATTTGATTTTGCCATAGATGCAGGGTTGCATAACTGCGCCATGGCCGCCATGTTTGTGATATCTTTTCCGCTTCTTTAGCAGTCACTCCGCCAAAGTTGTTGCGCACTGCAATATCTTCTTTGGGAAACGCATCCGACCAGCGTAGTACACGCATAGCAATGTAATGTGCTGTCCAATCATCTATACCAGGAAGTACAGTCAGTTGTTTGATAGTGATTTTTGGATCTATCCCAGCTTCTAGTTTTAAACGCCCTGAAGCGATTTGCTGTGCCAATGTGATAATACTTCTAACGCGAGATTGAATAATGCCGAGCGTGGTTAAGTCATCAACATTTAACTCTGAAATGCGTTCTGCTGTTGGATATAAGCGTTTTGTCTCTGGATGCGGTGTTTTAACAGTGTAAATCGGGCGGCAATAAATATTTGTGGAAGTTACCCCGATATAAAACACATCATCAAAACGTGGGTCACGAGATGAATAAGCGTTATAAAATGCTGCGTTAATCTGAGCCATAGGCTTATCTATCACTTTTTGTTATATTCTAAATATAATATAGCTCAAAAACATTTCTAGCCATTTTCAGACATATAATCATTGAAGGTTATTACAATAATAACAACTAAAAAAATTATTTTGATCAAAAGTTAGATGTCCAAAATGGCTTAGCTTCAAAACTATAAAAAAAGGCCGGCAATGAACCGACCTATTTTATAGCAAAGGGTTAATGAATGTGTTTAACAAGCTGCGCGTTTTTATCTTGCCTTGCTACCCTATCTACAAAACGAGATTTTAGGGATTTTAATTTTTCTTGCTCCTCTGGTTGTTCTAATCTTGCTAGCTCTTCTTCTCTGGCTGCATTAAAAGATTGCTCTAAATAATAATCAAGCATAATTGTAATATCTCTATTTTGAGTCATTTTTACATAAGCGATGGCTTTGCCTAAGGCGCTAGCTCCCGCAGCTCCCATGTTATTAACACCTAAGTGAAGAGAAGTAAGAGTAGTATTAATTGTTAAAGCATCAGCTATTGCTTTAGCTCCTACGTCTCCTATGTCATTCAAATTTAAGTTAAGAAACCTAAGGGCTTTATTAATTTTTAAAGCATCTGCTAAATCCTGAGCTCCCACGTCTCCTATCTTACTACGTTCTAAATTAAGAGAGCTAAGAGTAGTGTTAGTTTTTAAAGTAATAGCTATTGCTGTAGCTCCTGCAGCTCCTATGCTATTATGCCCCAATTCAAGAAAAGCAAGAGTAGTGTTAGCTTGCAAAGCATCAGCTATTGCTTGAGCTCCCACGTCTCCTATGGCATTCCAATTTAAGTTAAGAGAAGTAAGAGTAGTGTTAGCTTTTAAAATAATAGCAGCTATTGCTGTAGCTCCCTCTGCTCCTATGTTATTCCAATGTAAGTTAAGATATCTAAGAGCTTTATTAGTGTTTAAAGCATCAGCTAAATCCTTAGCTCCCGCAGCGTCTATACCATTAGTTCTTAAGTCAAGAGAAGTTAGAGAGGTATTAGTTTTTAAATAGCCAGCTATTGTTTTAGCCCCCTCTGCTTTTATACCGCAGCGTGCTAATTCAAGAACAGTAATATGATTAGCAATATGTTTAGCTTGATCATAAGTTACTTGGATAACTTCATTATTATAGCTTATGTTAATAGGTTCTGGTGGATTTTGGTCATTGCTAAGTTTAATAATATCTAATAGGAGGTTAATGAAATCATTATTGCGTGGGCTTTCATTTTGATTAAAATCAATCTTTAATAAGTAGTGCTTATTTTGTAGCTGATCATATGCTTTAATGTAATTAACTAAACCTTCTAAAGAATTTATAGTATATTCTATCTCAACTTTCTGCTTGCTATTGATTTTCTGCTGCTTTTGCTCTAAATCGTGTAATGCTTTTATAAGAGTTTCTACTGTAACTGCCTCTTGAGCGATTGGTGTAATTGCAGCTGCATTACCCTCAAAGTATCTATCAAGCTGAATATCATTGCCACTTTGCAGGTCTTTATATCTATATTCAATAAAAGTTTTTGCTAATTCTAGCGGAACTTGAAGCTTAGATAAGAAAGCAGTATCAATATATTTAGGATCAAACATCCCTTTAGCATAGTAGGCTAAAGCTTTTTTAACATATTTCTGCCATTTATTAGATACTAACCTGTGCCTAGCTAAATCTTTATTAGGAAGAAAACCAAAAAGATTGTAGATTACATCCAAAGGAAGCAAGCTATCATCAGGCTCATTATTTAAAGCAGATACTTGAGTATCTAAAGTTTCGTTAGTCATAATTAATACCTATATTATTACAATCCGCCATTTATTAACATTTAGTTAATAAAAAGTAAAGTTATTAGTTAAAATAACGTTTCTATTTAACAAAATGGCTTAGCTTTAAAACTACAATAAAGGGACAACAATGAACCGACCTGTTTTATAGCATTACAATTACAAAATAAGAGACTTATTTAAACCCAAACCAATTAATAAAACTTCTAGCTTGAGAAGTGACCATGCTTACATAGCTTTGAGGTTGCTGAGGAACTCGCTGTTCTAAGCGTTCTAATCTTTTTAATTCTTCTTCTCTAGCTGTATTAAAAGGTTTATTTAAAGATCGCCTTAAAGAGTGACTAAACTCAATTGTAATATCTCTATTCTGAATCTTTTTTACATAAGCATAGGCTTTACCTAACGCTTTAGCTCCTGTATGTCCTATGTTATTTTCAGCTAAATAAAGAGAAGTAATAGTATTACTAACTTTCAAAGTAGTAGCTATTGCTTTAGCTCCCGCAGATTTTATGTAATTGTATTCTAAGTTAAGAGAAGTAAGGATTTTGTTAGTTTTTAAAGCAATAGCTATTGCTTGAGCTCCCATAGATTCTATGTCATTGCATTTTAAGTTAAGAGAAGTAAGGGTTTTATTAGCTTGTAAAGCATATGCTATTGCTATAGCTCCCGCATCTCCTATGCTATTATATTCTAAGTTAAGAGCTCTAAGAGCTTTGTTAGTTTTTAAAGCATTAGCTAACTCCTTAGCTCCCGCATCTCCTATGCTATTATATTTTAAGTGAAGAGAAGTTAGAGTAGTAGTATTAGTTTTTAAAGCATTAGCTAACTCCTTAGCTCCCGCATCTTCTATGCTATTATATTCTAAGTTAAGAGATCTAAGAGCTTTGTTAGTTTTTAAAGCTTCAGCTAAATCTTGAGCTCCCGCAGTTTTTATGCTATTAGATCTTATGTTTAGAGAAGTTAGGGTCTTATTAGTTTGTAAAGCATATGCTAAATCCTTGGCTCCCGCATCTCCTATGCTATTATTACTTAAGTAAAGAAAACTAAGAGTAGTGTTAATTTTTAAATAGCCAGCTATTGCTTGAGCTCCCGCATCTCCTATGCCATTTGCTCCCAAGTTAAGAGAAGTAAGAGTGGTGTTAGTGTTTAAAGCATTTGTTAAATCCTTGGCTCCCGCATCTCCTATGTTATTACATTCTAAGTTAAGAGAAGTTAGAGTAGTATTATTAGTTTTTAAAGCTTTAGCTAATTCATTGCTTCCAGCGTCTCCTATTTTATTACTACCTAAATTAAGAGATCTAAGAGCTTTGTTAGTTTTTAAAGCTTTAGCTAATTCATTGCTTCCAGCGTCTCCTATTTTATTACTATCTAAATTAAGAGATCTAAGAGCTTTGTTAGTTTTTAAAGTATCAGCTAATTCATTGCTTCCAGTGTCTCCTATTTTATTACTACTTAAATTAAGAGATCTAAGAGTAGCGTTAGTTTTTAAATAGTCAGCTATTGTTTTAGCTCCCATATCTCCTATGGCGCAGTGTGCTAATTCAAGAACAGTAATATGATTAGCAATATGTTTAGCTTGATCATAAGTTACTTGGATAACTTCATTATTATAGCTTATGTTAATAGGTTCTGGTGGATTTTGGTTATTACTAAGTTTAATAATATCTAATAGGGGGTTAATTAAATCTTTATTGCATGAGAGCACCGTCTGGTTAATGTCAATTTTTAATAAGTAGGGCTTATTTTGTAGCTGATCATATGCTTTAATATAATTAACTAAATCTTCTAAAGAATTTATAGTATATTCTATCTCAACTTTCTGCTTGCTATTGATTTGCTGTTGCTTTTGCTCTAAATCGTACAATACTTTTATAAGAGTTTCTACCGTAACTGTCTTTTGAGCGATTGGTGTAATTGCAGCTGCATTACCCTCAAAGTATCTATCAAGCTGGATATCATTTTTATCCTCTTGCAGGCCTTTATATCTATAATCTATAAAGGTTCTGGCGTGTTCTAGAGGAACTTGAAGCTTAGATAAGAAAGCTGTATCAATATATTTAGGATCAAACTTCCCTGTAGCATAGTAGGCTAAAGCTTTTTTAGCATATTCTTGCCATTTATTAGATACTAACCTGTGGATAAATAAATCTTTATTAGGAAGAAAACCAAGAAGATTGTAGATTACATCCAAAGGAAGCAAGCTATCATCAGGCATATTAGCCAATGTAGTTACCTGAGTAGCTAAAGTTTCGTTAGCCATTACGCGAACCTATATTAATAATAAAACTGCCGATATATTAATATAAAATTAATAAAATTAAAGTCATTAACTAAAAAAGCTTTTAGTTAAAATAAATCTTCTATTTAGCAAAATGGCTTAGCTTCAAAACTATAAAAAAAGGCCGGCAATAAACCGACCTTAATTATAGCAAAGGGTTAATAAAGGTGTTTAAAAAATTCCACGTTCTTTACCTTTACTCGCTACCATATCTACAAAACTCTCGGCTTGTTGAAATTCTGGGGATTTTAATTTTTCTTGTGCCTCTAGTTGTTCTAATCTTGCTAACTCTTCGTTTTTTGCTTCCTCGAAAATTATTCCCCAATCCTCCTCTCTAAGAATAATTGTAATATCTCTATTTTGAGTCTTTTTAATATAAGCGCTGGCTTTGCCTAAGGCGCTAGCTCCCGCAGCTTTTATGTAATTATGACATAAATCAAGAGAAGTGAGAGTAGTATTAATTGTTAAAGCAGCAGCTATTGCTTGAGCTCCCGCAGCTCCTATGCTATTCCATTTTAAGTTAAGAAATCTAAGAGCTTTATTAGTTTTTAAAGCTTCAGCTATTGCGCTAGCTCCCGCAGCTTTTATGTAATTATGACATAAATCAAGAGAAGTGAGAGTAGTATTAATTGTTAAAGCAGCAGCTATTGCTTTAGCTCCTACGTCTCCTATGTCATTCAAATTTAAGTTAAGAAACCTAAGGGCTTTATTAATTTTTAAAGCATCTGCTAAATCCTTAGCTCCAGCATCTCCTATTTCATTATGGGTTAAATCAAGATGAGCAAGAGCTTTGTTAGTTTTCAAAGCATCAGCTAAATCCTTAGCTCCCGCATCTCCTATTTTATTCTCGGTGAAATCAAGATGAGCAAGGGCTTTGTTAGTTTTTAAAGCATCAGCTAAATCCTTGGCTCCTGCCTCTTTTATTTTATTCTCAACTAAATTAAGAGAAGTAAGAGTAGTGTTGGTTTTTAAAGCCTCAGCTAAATCCTTAGCTCCCGCATCTCCTATTTTATTATGCCTTAAGTCAAGATATCTAAGAGCTTTGTTAGTGTTTAAAGCATCAGCTAAATCCTTAGCTCCCTCTGCTCCTATGCTATTACCTTCCAAGTTAAGAGAATTAAGAGTAGTGTTAGTTTTTAAAGCTTCAGCTATTGCTGTAGCTCCTGCATCTTCTATGCTATTCCAATTTAAGCTAAGAGAAGTTAGAGTAGTATTAATTGTTAAAGCATCAGCTATTGCTTTAGCTCCTACGTCTCCTATGTCATTCAAATTTAAGTTAAGAAACCTAAGGGCTTTATTAATTTTTAAAGCATCTGCTAAATCCTTAGCTCCCACGTCTTCTATCTTACTACGTTCTAAATTAAGAGAGCTAAGAGTAGCGTTAGTTTTTAAAGTAATAGCTATTGCTGTAGCTCCTGCAGCTCCTATGCTATTATGCCCCAATTCAAGAAAAGCAAGAGTAGTGTTAGTTTTTAAAGTAATAGCTATTGCTGTAGCTCCTGCAGCTCCTATGCTATTATGCCCCAATTCAAGAAAAGCAAGAGTAGTGTTAGCTTTTAAAGCATCAGCTAAATCCTTAGCTCCCGCATCTCCTATTCTATTATGCCTTAAGTTAAGATATCTAAGAGCTTTATTAGTGTTTAAAGCATCAGCTATTGCTATAGCTTCCGCAGCTTTTATGTCATTCCAACTTAAGTTAAGAGAAGCAAGAGTGGTATTAGTGTTTAAAGCATTAGCTATTGCTTTAACTCCCTCTGCTCCTATGTTATTCCAATTTAAGTTAAGATATCTAAGAGCTTTATTAGTGTTTAAAGCATCAGCTATTGCTATAGCTTCCGCAGCTTTTATGTCATTTGCTTGCAAGTTAAGAGAGCTAAGAGCTTTGTTAGTTTTTAAAGCATTAGCTAAATCCTGAGCTCCTGCAGATCTTATATAGCAGCTTGCTAATTCAAGAACAGTCATATGGTTAGCAATATGTTTAGCTTGATCATAAGTTACCTGGATAGCTTCATTATTATAGCTTATGGTAATAGATTCTGGTGGATTTTGGTTATTACTAAATTTAATAATATCTAATAGGGGGTTAATTAAATCTTTATTACGTGAGGGCATCGTCTGATTAATGTCAATCTTTAATAAGTAATGCTTATCTTTGAGCTGATCATATGCTTTAATGTAATTAACTAAACCTTCTAAAGAATTTATAGTATATTCTATTTCTACTTTCTGCTTGCTATTGATTTTCTGCTGCTTTTGCTCTAAATCGTGTAATGCTTTTATAAGAGTTGCTACCGTAACTGTCTTTTGAGCGATTAGTGTAATTGCAGCTGCATTACCCTCAAGGTATCTATCAAGTTGGTTATCATTTTTATCCTCTTGCAGGTCTTTATATCTATATTCAATAAAAGTTTTTGCTAATTCTAGCGGAACTAGCAGCTTAGATAAGAAAGCAGTATCGATATATTTAAGATCAAACTTTCCTGTAGCATAGTAAGCTAAAGCTTTTTTAGCATATTCTTGCCATTCCTTTAGTACTAGCTTGCCATTAGCAATATCTTTATTAGATGAGAGAAAGCTTAGAGTTTTGATGGCCAAATCTTCTGGAAGAGAACTAAAGTTAGTAATAAGGCTGTTATCCAATGAAGTTACTTGAGTATTTAATGTTTCATTAATCATAACTAATACCTATATTAATTATTATCCACCAAATATTAACACTCAATGAATAAAAAAAAGCTTTAAATTAAAATAAATTTCCTATTTAGCAAAATGGCTTAGCTTTAAAACTATAAAAAAAGGCCGGCAATAAACCGACCTTAATTATAGCAAAGGATTAATAAGTGTGTTTAAAAAATTCCACGTTCTCTACCTTGTCTTGCTACCATATTTACAAAACTCTCGGCTTGTTGAAATTCTGGGGATTTTAATTTTTCTTGTGCCTCTAGCTTTTCTAATCTTGCTAGCTCTTCTTTTTTTGCTTCCTCGAAAATTATTATCAAATCATCATTAAGGACAATTGTAATATCTCTATTTTAGTGAGCTGACTAATAAATACGGCAATCAAGAAAGATTACAAAAGCTTTTTGTTAATATTAACAAAATTCTTTAGTTAAAGGAATACAGGTACGCCTAAGAACTAATAAATTTAGCAACAAGCAAAACTAGCAATATGATAGCAAGCTGGAGATACTAAAGGATTACACAGACTCGATAGTCATTTTAAACCAAAGAGCTAATGTGAGATACTTGAAAAACTTTATAAAAAAGGGATAGTACTTTTTGACCTAATTAATAATAAGGAAGGCAATCTAAATCTTTTTCAATCAAGTGAAACTCAAAAAAAAGAAGATCCAAGTAACATTATGTATGAGCTTAATCAGAAGCTTGGAAAAAATACATTGTTTATGGGTAGCTGTCTTTCAAAAAATGAATGGAAAATGAAACAAGGCAATGTATCGCCTAAGTATACTACAAATTGGGATGAGATATTAGAAATCAGTTGACTTTTTGATCATAATATTGACATTAAGGCAGAAAGTAATTACAATGTAACTACAAATAGAGAGGATAAAATGCAGGTTAATATAATAAAAATTGGGAATTCCCAGGGAATAAGAATACCGAAGAGCCTATTAGAGAGGTTTAATGGAGCCCAAAGTTTTGAAATAGTTGAAAGCGATAATCAAATAGTATTAAAGCCAATAACAGCTGTGCGTAAAAGTTGGGAAAAGAGCTTTAAAAATGAGCAGGTAGATAATGAGTTTAGGGATTTGGATATTCATAACTCATTTGATCAAGAAGAATGGGAATGGTAACAGCATACAAGCAGTTTGCTATTTTTTTAGCAAACCTAGATCCTACATTAGGTAGTGAGATTAAAAAAACCAGACCTTGTGTTATTATTTCTCCAGATGAGATGAATAAATACTTAAATACAGTTATTATTGCTCCTTTAACATCTGTTGCTCGTATGTATCCTACGCGGGTAAGTTGTATCTTCGATAATAAGAAAGGACAAATAGCTTTAGATCAGATGAGAACAGTAGATAAAACTAGGCTAGTAAAAATTATTGGTGAAGTCAAAAATCTTGAATCATCAATGATAAAAAAAACTTTAATAGAAATGTTTTCGTAAATAGGAAGAATTAATCAGATTATAAATGGTAAAAGAGTTATTACTGCAGAGACAGCTTTGATTCTCGCAAGATATTTTGGTACTACACCACAATTCTGGTTAAATTTACAGAATAATTATGATTTCAAAGTAGCTGCTGCTAATTTAAAACTAATTAGGTGACCGACCAAAGGATTCCTGTCTTTTCTTATTATCATAATTTGAGATGCCTGGTTCATGCTCTTTAGTCGGCCTCTTTATAAATGTATCTTTGCCTTTTTCAATGGCTTTTTGTAATAACTTTATTTCTTCTTCATTGGTCTCGGTAAATTCTTTAAATAATTCCTCAAGCGGCAAATCAAAGAGCTCACTCTTTACAGTATAATCTGCACCTAGGGCGATAAATTTTTCAACTAGATCATATTTTTTGTACATAGCAGCAAGTTGTAAAGCGTTAAACTTATGAGCTTCTACATAATCATAGCCATTATTAATATATGAAACAATATGCTCAACTTCTTGATTTAATATTTCTTTTATATCAGGTCTATTAATATATCTCTCTAGTAATATCTTAATGATTTTACTATTTTCATCGCTAGGAAGAGTAATAATCGCTATATGCAAGGCATTTTGTTGTAGATCAGTGCATTCTAAAAGATCTGCGCCTTTATCTAATAACATTTCTACACCTTCTACGAAATCATGATCTATCGCTAAATGAAGAGGGGTAACACCGGAAGAATTTTGCTTATTCACTTGTATTTCATTACGCTGTAAAAGTAATTTTATGGTTTTAATGCGATTATATCTACAAGCTTCATGCAAAGGAGTGTCACCCGAGCTATTAATAGCATTTACGTTGGCACCATTATGAATTAAAGATTGTACTTGATCTGTAAAACCTGTCCAAGCAGCAGAAAGGAGCCGATGCTCTAAAGAATATTGAGGAGAAGTTGGCATAAAACCTCCATTCTATATTAGAAAAAGTTAAAAAATAACATAAAAACTATAACATTTAATATTTGGCTAATCAATAAATATCAAAAAACAGGTGGCTAAGTGATTAATATATTCAGATTATAAATGGCAAAAGAACGATTACTGCAGAGATAGCTTTAATCATAGCTAGGCATTTTGGTACAACACTACAATTCTGGCTCAATTTGCAGAATGAATATGACCTAAAAATTGCAGAAGTGCATTTAAAAAGATTAAATATAGCTTGGTAAAAAGCCATTAAGAGAGAAATAAGAAATAAGTATTAACTAGTAAAAGATTGATGAAGATTATAAAGCAATTGAAAGCAAAATATGAATAGAAGTAATTAATTTCATCCTATGTTCCTTTAATAAAAAAAGTTCTAGTAGAAATATTTTTTTCTAAATAAAAGATAGGAAGATGGAAATATTCAGGCTTATAGCTTACCTATACATTGAATAATAGGCAATCCCGCTCTTCTACATCCTTATTTGCCTTTATAACTTTTTGTCTGCTGCTCAGAGGATTGTTTGTTATATTTTCTGGTATATCTTCCGTAGTTTGTTTTATGTTTTTTATAGGCTGGGTTATCATCAATAGAAACATCTTTTTCTCGTTTTCCTAAAGTCTTTTGTTTTGATTTGTGTTGCTCACCATTGCTAATTTTTGCCTCTTGGGCAGCATTAATTCTTGCATGTTGATCCTCTATGCCTTTTTCTATTGCTGTCCTGAATTCATCTATCTTGTCCTCTGACGAATGATATTCCGTATATAATGCCTCTAAGGAACTTAATTTAGGGTCATCTTTATTTATTTCAGCTGGATAATATTTCATTAAAATAGGTATCAGCTCTAAATAGCCTTCCATTGCTGCTGCTTCTAGGGGAGTAAATTCTCCAGCCATATCTTCCCCTTCTTCATCAAACTGATGATTGGAAAGAGTTGCCTTTTGATCTAATATTTTTGTAAGAATATTATAATCTTTAAGAGATGCTAGCAATACTTCCAGCATTTCTTTATTATTTGAAATCACTGCCTTATGTATAGAAGTCATGTTCCAATTATTAGATATAGTCATATCGGCTTTATGTTCCAGAAGAAGTTTAGCGCCATATATAAAGTCTTTACTTACCGCACAATATAAAGCTGTATCTCCATATTTATCTTTAATATTAACTTTTGCTCCTTTTGCTAATAATAACTCCATGATCTTTTTATTTTTAAATCTTGTGGCAATCATTAATGCGGTTTCTCGATCATAAGTTTCTTTTTGCTTATTTATATCAATCTTATTTTTGCTTAGAAGGAATTCAATTATGTCTATACTTTGCTTGCCTACCGCATAATGTAGTAAGGTAATTCCTCCTAAATCTTCTAGATCAACGTTTGCACCTTGCTCTATTAAGGTTTTGGCCTTATTTAAATCTTTTTTCCAAACTGCGTGAATTAGTTCTCTATCTTTTGGTGTTAATTCTTTCATAATATACCTTATCTAAATAGTGATTTTTCCTATCATGTCACTAGTAATATAAAGCATCAATAAATATAATATTCCCCTTATAACTTTACAATATTTAACTATATAGATAGGAAATTTAATACTTTTCTTAAATTATTAATAATTGCTTTTTGGAAGTAATTATTTATGGTAGAATTGATCAGATATGTTAGCAATATAGGTTTAAATTAAATGTCTAGCTCTAAATCAATCCAGCAACAAAGCCATGATACGCCTGGTCCAGGGAGAGAATGTTTGTGGCGCAGTATGCTTTGATGGAGAAAAGCTTCTTTTTGCTAGCAACAATGAGGATAATTCTTTAGCTGAAGAATTAAAGAGTATATAAATTTTTTAGCATACAAATGTATTAACGTTAACCAAGATAACTTGAAACAAACTAGAGACGATATATTAAAAAACTATAGTTTTCTATATAAAGAGGTAACGAAAAATCCAGGCCGCCCATCATCAGTTTTTATTAAAGCTCTTGATAAAGTTACAATATCAATATTAGATTATTATACTAGACCTAAAGGGAGCACAGCCTTTAAAAAACCATTAATAATAGCAATCGAAGAAAACCACATTATAATCATAAGAAAACCTCTAGGAATTAATGGTAGAAAAATTCATGTGGAAATGAAAATTATCCAAAAGTTACTAGAAGATAAAATCTTAAATAACACAAAAGAACCTATTTATATAGGAATATCTAAAAAATGTTGCTTACATTGTGAATACATTATTAGGGCTATAAATGAGAAATATTCTGCCGATATTCGAAGGGAAGAAGATGAAGATCAGGATATTCCAAATGCTTCTATTGAAACAAGAGAGGAACATGGGCATGGGCTTATTTTCCCTGCTGGCATTCCTCTTTTTTTACATCACAAGATTCTTTTTTGAATCCAGAACTTAAAAATGTCATAATCGAGCATGACTTAGAATTGATATGACCTAACTTAGAAAAGTTAGGAAAAAGGCTGAATATAGATAGGAACAATTTACAAGAAGCTTTAGAGCAATCTTTTAGCTTTAAAGCACAACAACGAGGCAATCAGTTTATTGCAGATTCAACTAATTCTCCTGATCCGGTGACAAAAGAAAAGCCTTTTAAAGAGATTTTAGAAGAAAAGCTTAGACAAATGTTACCAGGCAGATCTGTGGCAGCTTCTAGCCTATCCACTACAGCGCCAGGTGACACTGTTTCTGCAGCCAGCACATCAAGTGCAGAACAAGCGCCTACCTCTAAAAAACGTAAAAGAGAAGAGGAGAATACATACCCTGAAGCATCAGCTTCTGATAGAGAAAGAATGGACCATTATAGCTCTAAGAAACAGAAGACTAAAGGTGAATATGAGTACTTCAGTAGTGGCGCTAGCAGTAGTCATGGCCATGATAGATATGAACGCACTAGAGAGCACAGAAGAAGTCATGATCATGACAGAGATTATAGACATAGCCAAAGTTATGAGAACTATGATAGAGGTGCAAGCAGCAGACATGATTCGGAGAGAGCTGATCCTTATAGGAGAGATACTAGTAGGCATCATTCAAGAAGAGGCCATAGACACAATGATGCATATAACAGAGATGAAGGTCGTAGTAGAAAACAAAGCGACAGTAAACAGGAGCCTAGTAGGTAAAATAATACAATTAAAAAGAAGGTAGGTTTTACATTGGTTGATGAAGATTTAAATTTAGACACAAGGGTTTGTATGTAGTTATGATTATTATACTTACATGCCAGTATTAATAGCTTTACAAAAAGCGAATGCGCTTTGATAAAATTGTTTTGAAGTCCCTCTAATTCTTTTATATCTATTTCAATAGCTTTTGAGGTTAAGTTAATACCAGCTTTCATTTTAATTTCATCTTCGGTTATATTAATATCAAGTAACTTATACATAATCTTTTCTTAAATAATACATATGGTTGTTTTTTCTTTAATTATCATACTGTAACTAATTATCAGGAAATACGGTTGAAGACGCCATCTCACCTCATAAATCTAAAGGCTTATCTATTTGCTACTATTACTTTGCCTCTGATATTTCTACTATTTGTCACGCTTGCTCTGTCTATAGCTTTGATCTTTTATAGCATCTTATCATTAACAATCGGTTAATAACTATAATGAATTTATATTAATTATCATTGAGAAGAACGTTTATTCTTATAAATCAGTAGCTTACTAATATAACTTTTCGCTATTTAGTATAGATCTCACTTCTGTAAGTTTTTTATTCAGTTCCGGGAACTTTTCTGATAATGACTGAGTAACAATTTCCAGCCCTGATACTAAATCTAAACACGCATTAGCTGTTATTTTGCACTCATTTATTCCTTCCTTTAGTGAAGTATCTAATTGCTCTTGGATTTGGTTATATTGGTCCATCAGATCTAATTTTTGCTCATCACTAAGGCTTGTTATTTCTCTTAATGCCCTTAATATTTGTGCTTTTTTCTCTATGTTATCTATTACTTTATGCGGCATAATTGTTTATCCCATATCATATTTGGAGTTTTAAACTTTATTAATATGCAATTAATACTCTTTTAACAAAAGGTTAATTTATTTATTGTTGTATAAATTATCTCTATATAATAAAGTGATACGTGTCAATATAAAATATCGTTATTTACAATAGTTTTATAGAGATAAAATTTAACTATTTGAAATTTATGAATTTTAATTATATTGCTCGTAATCAATAAAATATAAATAATTACATGATGGATTTAAAAACAATAGCTGAGCGCTTAAAATATATAAGGTCTTTAACAGGTTTAAATCGAACCGAACTTTCCAATAATCATACTTTTCCTGAAATCACCTTGCGGATGTGGGAGAATAATCATAAACCTTTAACTGATAAAGGCATTAGGCGTTGCATAGAACTTTATCACCTAGAAGGAATATTTGTAACCGAAGAATGGCTAAAGCATGGGACTGGGCAACCTCCTATTAGATATACTTCTCTAACTAGCTTTAAGGCAAATGACGAAGAAAATCTTATTAAAGAACAAAAATACTTAAAAGATTTATATCCAGGTATTACCACTTACACTATTTATAATAATGATATGACACCATTTTTTAACATTGGTGATTTAGTGGGAGGAATTTTCCAGGAAAGTAATTTTGAGGGATTTCATAATAAAGATTGTATTACCAAGCTAAGTTCAGGAAAAATCGTCTTTAGACGATTCATGATAGCCAAAAATAACAGTTTTAACTTAATCGCCCTTAATCCACAAAATGATTCTGATGAACCAATAATCTACAATGCCCATGTAAAGGAGCTAGCTCCTTTATTATTTCATCGAGTTAAATTATAATAATTATTAAAAGATAATATTTTGTCTTCATCAATTTGAAATTCGTGCAAAGCGATTAGGATTATATATTTCTTTATATCAATCAGAAATGTTAAAATTAATCGCCCTACTCTGATATCCTTCCCCGTAAATTTCCTCAGCAAATCGCTTAGTAAAATTATCTGGATGATAGCTCTCTTTACAAAATCTTAGAGCTTTCTGTGCATCATTATAAGTTAAATACTTCCTCCTGTGTTCTATAGCAGAACGCAAGCTTGCCAGGTATCTCTTCTCATCATCTATTAACACTGCAATAGTAGGAGCAGAATTAATTAAACCTGATTTAGATCATATTCTTATACGCAAGTCACTCCAGCTCTAAGCTTAATTAATTCTAACTTCAGCAATTATCTTAAGGAACGAGGTGATAGTCAAATATATATAGAAGCCCTATTAGAAGCATATGAAAAAATCTGGAAAACAGCACATTATGAGGTTAGATTGCTAAGAGACAATAGAAAGAAACTAAAGCTCACTAAAACAGAGCAAGATTACATTAAAAACAAGGTTGAGCAGCAAGAAGTAATTTTACACTCTAGAGCATTAGAACTTCATATTAAAACCAAATGCGGTATTGAAAATGCACGTATAGCAGTTCGTATAGCTGATAGATATAAAGCAATTACTGGAGCTGATATTAAACCGAAAGAACTGCTGGATAATATAAAATCAATGCAGTTTACAGAGAATCTGATGGGAAGTAAGAAAGAGCAAGAACATTACAAGGTAAATGAAGTTTACTATAAGCTAGCTAATAATAAGCCTTGCAATAATCAAACCAATAAAAATATTCAGCAAGCTATAGAAAAGCATATTGAATCTACGCAAAATTACCTAAAATTAGAGAATTAAAAAACTCATCAGAAAGGCAATGGATTGGATTACTAATACTTGTTAAATTCAAGCATTTTCAAGAGGTTACTTAATATTAATATTTAAAAATCAACCTTCTATTTTGAAATTATTAGAATATTTCTCTATTGAGTGAAAAATATAAAAATTTCTCCCTTTAATAATTTTTAGTTGAATATAACCATTAATTTAATCTAATGGGAATATTAATATATTCTTAAGAATAATGCTGTTTGAACTTACTACTTAATGACAAATATTGCAACAATGGGGAGAGATTATGATTATTAAAAATTATTTAGATGATGATAATATTGAAAGTGCACTATCAAAACAATTTGAAGAAAAGAAAGAAAAAGCATCAGCGTTATATGAAGAATTACAGGAAACTAATATATCTTTGAAAACTTTAAAAGAACATTTAGAAGAATCAGAAAGAGAAATAAAGGAGATTGAAGGCTCTGAGGAATATAAAATAGGGTTAGCATACGAAGAGGCTAAAGCAGAGAAACAAAAAGCTACATATAAAGGTGAGACCTTAGAAAGAGTTGAACAACAAAAAAAAGCTTATAGAGAATCATTTACAAAAGACTCTATAGGAACTGGTGCAGGAGTCGGAGGTGTAGCTGGTATAGCAACAGTTAAATTCACAGGAGCAGGAGCAGCTGTTGCAAGTACAGAGGCTGCTGCTGGCATTGCTGCTTCTGTAGGTGTTAGTTCAGCAGTTGTAGCTGGTGCTGCGATAATAGGAGGTGTTGCCGTAGTAGGAGCAGGAGTAGGATATGTGTATGCATTACAACATGCTCAAGATGCAGCTGATAAAAAATTTAAAGAACAACTAGACAGGATTAATAGGATAGATAGAGAATATACAGAAGCAGAGAGTAGAGTATTAGCTGCAAACAAAATTATTGATGATATTAGTAGACCTGTTGTAATTCATCGGCAGTTAGCTAAAGAAATTAATAGATTCAAGTCTGAAATTGATGGGCTTAACAATAGAAAGCAAAATTTGGAACGTGAACATAAAAATATATGTAAAGCAAAGGGCTTTTTAGAGGCGCAATTAGATGAAATTAAACGTTACAAAAAGGAACAACAAATAGAAAGGGATATTAGACAAGAGTTAGAGGCTAAGATTAGAAGTGAACTGCAATCATCTAGAGATGAAGAACTTATACATAATGGTAAAATACCCCAATCACAGTTAAATGATAATTACTTTCAGCCTGCAGCTTCATCTTCACAAGCAGGAAGTTCGGTAAATCATAATGAAGATAATAATAAATGGCAAGATTATGTTACAGCAAGACAGCAGCAGGCTGGGCCTAGCAATACCCAAGGAATTGCGTAATAACATCTAAAAAATATCAATTTTTTAAATATAGAGGTACTATGCCAAATATGAATACTGCTGAAGAATTAAGTTTAGTTGAGTCAACTATATTTGATGCAAATCAGGATAGTGAAACAAGTCATTCAAGTGGTGTTTCTGACTTGGCTAAAGTTAGTTATCAAAATCTCTTAGATCCTATCATTAATGCTATTAATAAGGGTAGGGAAAGACTTGAAGAGCTTAAAGAGCAAGGTTATCATCAAAAATATCTGGTGGAAGCACTTTTCACAGGGGTAAAATTAGGTGCTGGGATTGGCGCTTTATTTGGAGCAGGAAGTTTTTTAGCTTATTATGACAAAGGTGCTTTATCAGCTGCATTGTTTGAATCTTTGAAGCTTTCTGCTGCTGCTACTGTAGCCTTTGGGGTAGTAACTGGTGGAGGGAATTTTGGGAAAAATGAGCTTGAATATTATGTGTACGGAAAATCAGATCATGAACTCCACACTAAGTTATTGCGCATAGAATATTATTCTCTCTTATTTAAGCCTAGGCCGTTTAAGATTTATAAATCCGAAGAACATGATAAAATAGCTGAGGAATTTTTCACTCGAGGTAATCATAATTACATATTCTTGATGGAAAAATATGTAAAAACCTTAAAACAAAGAATCCCTCTTTTAAAGAATCTTTATAATGAGAAAGTTGCAGAGGAGGAAAAGCTCAGAGAATTGAAAAGGAAGGTAAAATATTACGAAAGCAAGTTTGACTATCATCTAAAAGAGTTAATTGAGAGTAATGAATATCATGGTAAAGGTAGAGTTATCGATGAATATATAAAAAGGTTTGAAGAGCAAGAGGTTAATGTGGCAGGATTATTAGATCAAAAATATTATTGTGGAATAACCATGAATATAATGCGCGAGCCATATAAAGATCAAGCAGGGCATTATTATGAAGCAAGAAATATTCAAGATTGGCATGATCAAGGACACAGCAAATGTATCTTAAACCCTAATATAGAATTGCAGCCAGTAGTTAGGCTAATCAATGGTTACGATCCTTCCTCACAGGAATATGAAGATTATTATAGGAAAATGGTTCAGGAAGAACTTATTTTCTTAGAAAGAGATGAATCTGCCCTTAAAGAAAGGGATTTAAAAATAGAAAAAGCTATAAAAAGAGCTAATGATAATATGAAATATTTGCCACCTGCACCTGAGAGAAGAGAATATAAACTATTTACCGATGAACAAATGCAGGATGAAATTATTGGCATCTTAAGAGCAAAATGGCAAGAAGTAGCAAAAGAGCACAATCTTAATCCGCAAATTGAGAAGGAGTTTAACGAAGAGTGGTTATTCTCTAAAGCAGCTCAAGAAGAGCAAGAAAAAAATTATCAGGCTGCTAGAGAAAAAGTATTTGAAGAAACCAAGATTAAATTACCTATACAAAGCAAGGGTTGGTTTAGGTAAATAGCCAAGACATATATATAAATAAGGTATTATAAATATTTTACCTTATTTATATAGTACTATTTTTCTATAGGTAAGAAAATAGGCAGTTGCTCGCTTGTAACTTCTATTTGAATTAGTTTAGATTTAATATGACATTACTTGAAAAAGTAAGGTTATCCATTTTAATGTAAGTACAAATTTTAACATCATAACAAAAAGGATAACCTCATGAATTATAGTAGTGAAAGAATTATCAAAAATAAAGTAAGACTTTTAAACTTAGCCGAAGAGTTAGGAAATATTTCTAAAGCCTGTAAAGTAACGGGTTTCTCTAGGGAAACATTTTACAGATATCACAGAGCGGTTAATGAAGGAGGAATAGAAGCGCTTCTTGATACAAACCGTAGAAAGCCAAATCTTAGTAAAGTTGTGATCGCTACTTTTATTCAGCCGATTGAAGAAATAATTATTAATGCTGAAGTAAAACAAACAGCTTGATCTTGCATCTAAAACTTATTAATTTGTATGACGTGTGTAATACAATGGTATCTAAGATGACTCGCAAAAATAGCATAGTAAATGCTAGGATTAATAGCTAACTGAAAAAGAAAGCAGAACAAATTTTGCATCAAGTAGGCCTTTCATCAGTAGAAGCTGTAAGGTTATTTTACACCCAAGTTTGCTTACATAAAGGATTGCCTTTTGAAGCAAAAATACCAAATAGAGCAACTGTAAGAGCGATAGAAGACGCTACTAAAAGAAAAACCAGCAGAGCAACCAACATAGATGATATCCTAAATGATTAACCATCATATTGGAACTTTAGTATACTAATCAATTTAAGAAAGACATTAAGCTTCTAAAGAAAAGAGGAAAAAACCTTGCAAAGATTCAGAAGATAATTGAGATATTAGTAATAAAAGTTGATTTACCTATAAAAAATAAAGATCATATTTTGTAGGAAATTGGGATGGTTTTAGAGAACTTCATATAGAACCCGATTGGCTTTTAATATATAAAATCATTCATAACACCTTAATTCTTACTAGATCAGGAACACATATAGATCTTTTTAAATAGGATCTAAACCAATGCTTAAATACAATATAGAAAACGACCAAACATCTTAAGATTAATAATCTAAATATTTATATAAAGTATCTCTAGAAATTTTTAAGTCTCTTGCAATTTGCGCTTTTGGTTCTCCCACAGTGATTCTTTGTTTTAGCTGTTCGGTTTGTTCTTCATTTAAAATTCTTTTACGGCCTTTGTACATCCCTCTTTGTTTAGCAAGGTGGATACCCTCTAGCTACCTTTCTTTACTTAATGATAATTCAAATTCTCCATACGCTCCAACAATACTTAAAATTAAGTTTGATATGGGTGAATTACCACTTACACTATTTATAATAATGATATGACACCATTTTTTAACATTGGTGATTTAGTGGGCGGGATTTTCCAGGAAAGTAATTTTGAAAAGATTGTATTACCAAGCTAAGTTCAGGAAAAATCATCTTTAGACGATTCATGATAGCCAAAAATAACAGTTTTAACTTGATCGCCCTTAATCCACAAAATGATTCTGATGAACCAATAATCTACAATGCCCATATAAAGGAGCTAGCTCCTTTATTATTTCATCGAGTTAAATTATAATAATTATTAAAAGATAATATTTTATCTTTATCAATATTCATGTTTTCATTAATTAAAGTATAACAATAGCTACCTGATTTACATACTAATTTTTGTGCAGGATGCAAAAATGGTTTTAAATCTTTAATATCAATACTTTCCTTATCACCGCAATGAAAACAAAGCATAAGTTTTTTATTTTTTAACTCATTGATTGTAGCTTTATCTAGTATACCTTTCTTTTCTTCCTCTATTGCTATTTCTTCTATATCAGCTTCAGGATATATAAATAATCTATAACAATTGCCATCTTTATCAACCATAAGAAAGCAGCCATATTCTTCAAACAAATAATGCTCAACTATATTATGCTTTTTAATAATATTATAAAATAATTCTCTAAAAGCAGAATCAGCAAGAACCGTGTAAGGATTATCAGATATAATAAGATTGGCGACCATGGAAGATAGGCTATTGAAGTAACTTTTTTCTGCTTCTATTATCGCTTGATTAACTTTATTGATAGCATCTATATCAGTTTTACTTATAAAGTGGCTAATTAGCCCTTGATTGAAAGCCTTTACCGCCAAGTGTTCGTCAGCAGCGCCAGTAAGTAATATCTTTTTAATATTAGGATCAGTAATAGCAGCACAAATTTCTAAGCCATTTACCCCTGGCATATCATAATCTACTATTACACATGAAATTTGCGCAAAGCGATTAGGATTATATATTTCTTTATATAAATCAGAAATGTTAAAATTAATTGCCCTACTCTGATACCCTTCCCCATAAATTTCCTCAGCAAATCGCTTAGTAAAATTATCTGGATGATAGCTCTCTTTACAAAACTTCAGCGCCTCTATAGCATTACTATAGGTTAAATACTTACGATCTGAATCTAAAGCCATATTTAAGTTTGATAAAAAGATTTTATTATCATCAATTAAAACTACAGTAGTAGGAAAATAACATATGGGTAAAATGTTCATTTCTTTAATCCTCTAATTTTTGAAAGCTTAATGTAAACTGAGTATATTCACCAGCTTTTGAATCACAACTAATTTTACCTTTGATTTTTTCCATTACTTCTTTACAAAAAGCAAGCCCAAGTCCTGTACCATGCCTGGTATCTGTATTAAATGGTTTAAATAAATTAACCATAGCCTTTTGAGAAATGCCAGCACCTGTATCTTTAAAATATAATTTATTATACTTATCTCCTAATTCTATCCAGATCTTAATATCTCCTTTGCCCACTGCTCTAACATAATAAATAGCATTCTTAAGCAGGTTAAATAATACATGAATAATTAGTAACTCATTACCCTTAAATTTGAAGTCCTGAGTGTGATCAAAGTTAACCAGCTCCCTCTCTCCTTCCATAAAAGAGTATTGCGTTAGTGCCTTGCTAATACATTCTTTAAATGAACAAATATTATCTGTATTGATATTATCTATTTGTTTTAAACGCATGAGCATCATATCAATTACAACATTAGCATCATTAGCCAACTGACTAATATTATGAGGAAGTTTTTCTAATAAGTTTAGGTTAGTTTTTGGTATGTTTTCTGAAATCATACTCTGTTCTTTTGCTATCGAATAACCTTTAATCAGTATAGGTAGATATTTTTTAAAAGCATGTGCAGCAGCTGTAATTCCTGCAAGGGGAGTACGCATCTCATGAGCTATTATTCCACTTAGTACCTTCATTGCGCTGATCTTCTCTTGGTATATTTTATGCTGTTTAGTAGAAAAAATTATAAAATAAATAATGGGAGGAATGTAGCTCCCAAATACTCCAATAATATTAGAAGGAAGCTCACTATGACTTGAGGTAAACCAAAACACTGCAAAAGCTAATACACTACCTATGGTAAAAAGGAATATATAAGAAATAACTCCAACAAATAACGTTAAAATTGTTAACCCTACTAAACCATTAATTTGCCATATATTTGAATTTGGGTTTTTTAATAACATAAAACCAAAGAAAAAAGGTAAGCAATAGAGTAACGTTATATACCAATGAATATGTAAATACTTATCTGCTATACTTTGTGGTAAATACTTAGCAAACAATATAGGAACAGCCAAAGCTGCCACTATCAAACGAAGGTATAAATTTTCATAATCTTGCGTGGTAAAAAATAATGAATTTAAAAAATAAAAACCTATATACCCAATGAAAAGTAATAATCCTAAGCTAGCAAGGTGTCCTTCTGTATTTTTAAATTCCTCTTTAATATGGTTGTTTATCTTTATTATAAAATAGTTAGTACATTTTACTTTTATCATACAATTGTTTAAAACTAATAATTTTACTTATTTGTTAAAATATATCATATTTAAGTGAAGTTAAACAATGCTTTTATATTAATAAGCAGCCTATATTAATTAAAACAATTATACCAACTCTTCTTTGGCTTTATATACCATATGCATAGGTGATAGATTTATTTCTAAGAATTTATCAAGGATAGCTTGTTGGTAGCTTGGCTTCAGTCTTACCAACCCTTTTTTTGTTACTTTTGAAATTAATAATTGGTAAACACCCATAAACATTAATGCTATAACTAGTTGTATTTTCTCCATCTCAACACTATCATAATCACTTCCCTTAAAGTTTAATGGAAATCCAGAGTTTAATAAGTATAAGTCTTTCGCTTTAATTATCTCATGGCAATTCGTAGTCGTATCTACCAATTGTCGTAAGTAAACCACATCAAACTCTCTATCGGATGATGATGCGCTGGCTAAGATCGCCCCTTTTTTAAGTAAACTATGTTGATGATAATTAATTGAAGTTGTTCCCGTAGTGCCAATGATTAAATCATAAGTAGCTAAAACTAAATTATGAAAAGATATATTACTTTTATAATCTTTTATGTCATACATGGTAACGTCAAATTTATTTTGCAATGTTTTCTTCAGCTTACTTCCTATTGATCCATTACCTATAATTAAACATTTATTAACTGGTATATTTAGTTGATCGATATTCCTGAGAAGCTCCTTAGTGATAGATTGGGCGATCATTGGTGACTCCACTCGAAGTTTAACAAAAGATCTGGCTATGTTTACCACTGGAAAATTAAGGTTCTCCTTTTTAAGCTTATTACTTCCTGCAGTAGTTTGTTCTACTCCAAAAATATGCCTATAACCTTCAAGTTTATGATTGACTACTGTGATTAATTCACCACCATCATCTATAATTATTAACTTTGCATCAGTTGGAATTTGCATTCTTCTTAACTGGCTTTCTACAAACAAATTTATATTTTCGATAAACTGCTCATCAAATGATCTATAACTATCAAATTTACTACTCGAAGGACATACATAAATACCTTCTTTCATCATATTTTGCATAGCTAGGTTACTAGTAGAATAGCATTTACCTATCAGAGCTGTATTTTCAGACTTTAAACCTAATTTTATCATTGAGCGTAACATTAAATGCACTGACGGTAAAATATGCTGGCACGCTAAAACATAAGTATTTTCAAATGCATTTTTGGCTAAGAATTGAGCCATATCTCTTACTAAAGGAAGTTCTTCATATTGAGTATAATCTCTCATACTTTCCCTGTACAACTTTTGCCCATAACCTTTTGAAAAACAAACTGAATATATACTTATTTAGCATTCATTATAAAAATGTAAAGTTTCTATATTAATTTCAACTTATTTTTAATTAATTGTTAATAGTTAAATTCATATAATAATATTTTTAAAATATAAAATATGCAAAAATGATGCTATCAGAGGATAAAACTACTACTTAAACTAGGTTCTGTGAAGATTTCTATAATTTAATGGTAGCAAGTAGTTGAATAATAGGTAATGGTTGGTAATTTGTAGTTGCGAAACAGAAACAAATTACCGAGATGAAATATTACATAGGAAAAGAGAATGGGAACAAATTTTATAATATATTAAAGCCTCGCAAAGATATTAGATGCAAGGATGAGAAAAAATCTAGGGTTTTTATCGAAGCGATCTGGTATGTAGTTAGAGTGGATACCAGTGGCGATTATTACCAAGTAACTATGGTTCATGGCGGGCGATCCATGCGCGATTCCGGAGATGGTCAATGAAGGGAGTATAGCAAGAATTATTTCAATCTTTACAGGCAGATCCGGATTTAGAGGCCACCATGATAGATTCAACTATCGTAAGGGCACATGCCTGTAGTGCTGGATATTATGAGAGCAGCCAAGACCAAGAAGCCTTAGGGCGGAGTAAAGGTGGCTTTACTACCAAAATTCATGCGTTAGTTGATGCTTTGGGAAATCCGCTAAAATTCATTCTTACTCCAGGGCAGAAAAATGATATAACTCAAGCTGAAAATCTCACTAAAGATATAGTTAATACTACGATAATTGCTGATAAAATGATTTAGCTGCTGCTTTAACAATTAATACTACTCTCACTTCTCTTGATTTATGTCATAATTACATAAAAGCTGCGGGAGCTAGCGCCTTAGGCAAAGCCAGCGCTTATATTAAAAAGACTCAAAATAGAGATATTACAATTATTCTTAGAGAGGAGGATTGGGGAATAATTTTCGAGGAAGCAAAAAACGAAGAGTTAGCAAGATTAGAACAACTAGAGGCACAAGAAAAATTAAAATCCCCAGAATTTCAACAAGCCGAGAGTTTTGTAGATATGGTAGCGAGTAAAGGTAAAGAACGTGGAATTTTTTAAACACCTTTATTAACCCTTTGCTATAATTAAGGTCGGTTTATTGCCGGCCTTTTTTTATAGTTTTGAAGCTAAGCCATTTTGCTAAATAGAAGCTTTGCCTTGGTTAACAGCTTTACTTTTTATTAACTAAATGTTAATATCTGGCGGATTGTAATAATATAGGTATTAATTATGACTAACGAAACATTAAATACTCAAGTAACTACATTGGATAATGGCCCTACTGCTAATCTTCACTCTCTTCCAGAAGATTTGGCCATCAACATTCTAAGCTTTCTCTCATCTAATAAAGATATTGCTAATGGCAAGCTAGTACTAAAGGAATGGCAGGAATATGCTAAAAAAGCTTTAGCCTACTATGCTAAAGGAAAGTTTGATCTTAAATATATTGATACTGCTTTCTTATCTAAGCTGCAAGTTCCTTTAAAACACGCCAGAACCTTTATAGATTATAGATATAAAGACCTGCAAGAGGATAAAAATGATATCCAGCTTGATAGATACTTTGAGGGTAATGCAGCTGCAATTACACTAATCGCTCAAAAGACAGTTACAGTAGCAACTCTTATAACAATATTAAAAGATTTAGAGAAAAAGCAGCAGCAAATTAATAGCAAGCAGAAAGTTGAGATAGAATATACTATAAATTCTTTAGAAGGTTTAGTTAATTACATTAAAGCATATGATCAGCTACAAAATAAGCCCTACTTATTAAAGATTGATTTTAATCAAAATGAAAGCCCAAGCAATAATGATTTCATTAACCCCCTATTAAATATTATTAAACTTAGTAATAACCAAAATCCACCAGAATTTATTAACATAAGCGATAATAATGAAGTTACCCAAGTAACTTATGATCAAGCTAAACATATTGCTAATCATATTACTGTTCTTGAATTAGCACACTGCGCCATAGGAGATATGGGAGCTAAAACAATAGCTGGGTATTTAAAAACTAATACCACTCTTGCTTCTCTTAACTTAAGTTGGAATAACATAGGAGCAGAAGGAGTTCAAGCAATAGCAGATGCCTTAAACACTAACAAAGCTCTTAGATATCTTAACTTAAGGCATAATAGCATAGGAGATGCGGGAGCTAAGGATTTAGCTGATGCTTTAAAAATTAACAAATCTCTTAGCTCTCTAAATTTAAGATATAATAGCATAGGAGCTGCGGGAGCTAAGGATTTAGCTGATGCTTTAAAAGCTAACACTACTCTTGCTTCTCTTGACTTAAGTGCTAATAACATAGGAGATGCGGAAGCTAAGGATTTAGCTGATGCTTTAGCTCTTGCTTCTCTTAGCTTAAATTGGAATAACATAGGAGCTGCGGGAGCTAAGGATTTAGCAGATGCTTTAAAAACTAACACTGCTCTTGCTTCTCTTGACTTAAATTGGAATAGCATAGAAGATGCAGGAGCTAGCGCCTTAGGCAAAGCCAGCGCTTATATTAAAAAGACTCAAAATAGAGATATTACAATTGTCCTTAGAAAGGATTTGGTAATAATTTTCGAGGAAGCAAAAAACGAAGAGCTAGCAAGATTAGAACAACCAGAGGCGCAAGAAAAATTAAAATCCCCAAAATCTCGTTTTGTAGATATGGTAGCAAGGCAAGAGAAACAATGTAGAATTTTTTAAACACATTCATTAATCCTTTGCTATAAAATAGGTCGGTTCATTGCCGGCCTTTTTTTATAGTTTTGAAGCTAAGCCATTTTGCTAAATAGAAGCTTTGTTTTAGTTAACGACTTTATTTTTACTAATTTTACGTTAACATATCCGCAGTTTTATTATTAATATAGGTTCGCGTAATGACTAACGAAACTTTAGATACTCAAGTAACTGCTTTAAATAATGAGCCTGATGATAGCTTGCTTCCTTTGGATGTAATCTACAATCTTTTTGGTTTTCTTCCTAATAAAGATTTAGCTAGGCACAGGTTAGTATCTAATAAATGGCAGAAATATGTTAAAAAAGCTTTAGCCTACTATGCTAAAGGGATGTTTGATCCTAAATATATTGATACTGCTTTCTTATCTAAGCTTCAAGTTCCTCTAGAACACGCCAGAACCTTTATAGATTATAGATATAAAGGCCTGCAAGAGGATAAAAATGATATCCAGCTTGATAGATACTTTGAGGGTAATGCAGCTGCAATTACACCAGGCGCTCAAGAGGCAGTTACAGTAGAAACTCTTATAAAAGTATTACACGATTTAGAGCAAAAGCAGCAGAAAATCAATAGCAAGCAGAAAGTAGAAATAGAATATACTATAAATTCTTTAGAAGGTTTAGTTAATTACATTAAAGCATATGATCAGCTCAAAGATAAGCACTACTTATTAAATATTAATTTTAATAAGATGGAGAACTCATCATGCCTCCTCCTATTATTAAATATTATTAAGCTTAGTAATAATCAAAATCTACAACAACGTATTAACATAAGCTATAATAATGAAGTTATCCAAGTAACTTGCGATCAAGCCAAACATATTGCTAACCATATTACTGTTTTTGAATTAGCATACCGCCATATAAAAGCAGAGGGGGCTAAAACAATAGCTGATGCTTTAAAAGCTAACACCACTATTACTTTTCTTCAGTTGAAAAGTAATAGCATAGGAACAGAGGAAGCTCTAGCAATAGCAGATGCTTTGAAAACCAACACTACTCTTGCTTCTCTTAACTTAGATTGGAATAGCATAGGAGCTGCAGGCGCTCTAGCAATAGCAGATGCTTTAAAAGCTAATACCACTCTTACTTCTCTTAACTTAAATTGGAATGACATAGGAGCTGCGGGAGCTCTAGCAATAGCAGATGCTTTAACAACTAACAAAGCTCTTAATTCTATTACCTTAGAAGAAAATAGCATAACAGATGTGGAAGCTAAGGATTTAGCTGATGCTTTAAAAATTAACACTACTCTTACTTCTCTTAACTTAGATGAGAATAGTATAGGAGCTGCGGGAGCTCTAGCAATAGCAGATGCTTTAAAAGCTAATACCACTCTTACTTCTCTTAACTTAGATAAGAATAGTATAAGCTATACAGGAGCTAAGGAGTTAGCTGATGCTTTAAAAACCAACACTACTCTTGCTTCTCTTAACTTAAATCGGAATAGCATAGGAGATGCGGGAGCTCAGGAGTTAGCTGACGCTTTAACAATTAACACTGCTCTTAGATCCCTTAACTTAGAATATAATAGCATAGAAGATGCGGGAGCTAAGGAGTTAGCTAATGCTTTAAAAACTAACAAAGCTCTTAGATCTCTTAACTTACGGCATAATAAAATAGGAGATGCTGGAGCTCAAGCAATAGCTGATGCTTTAAACATTAACAAATCGCTTACTTCTCTTAACTTAAGAGATAATTACATAGGAGCAGAGGGAGCTGGCGCCTTAGGAAAAGCCAGCGCTTATGTAAAACAGACTCAAAATAGAGATATTACAATTGTCCTTGATGATGATTTGATAATAATTTTCGAGGAAGCAAAAAAAGAAGAGCTAGCAAGGTTAGAAAAGCTAGAGGCACAAGAAAAATTAAAATCCCCAGAATTTCAACAAGCCGAGAGTTTTGCAGATATGGCAGTAAGGCAAGAGAAAGGACGTGGAATTTCTTAAACACATTTATTAATCCTTTGTTACAAGAAAGGTCTGTTTATTGCTGGCCTTTTATTTTTCTTGGGTCTTTAAAATTATCCCTGCTAAACAAAACGGCCGTTTTGTGGATACTAATATTTAAGAGTAACCTTTATACATAAATCGGTTCTGCACCTTAGTAATAAAAATAGAATTTAAATATCTATAAAGCTTTTGATTTTAAGTACTTATATTTAATACATCATCCTACTGTTCATAAAACACCTATTAATCGACGAAACTTATCGCCTTTTAAAACGTTGATCTATTTGTATTTGATAGTTCCTCCGATCAAATACTTATACTTCAAATTTAATTAAAATTATAATTTCGAAAAAAGTCTATTATTTATCTGTATTTAGCGGTAAGAAGTTTGTGCTTTAATAATAAGATTTTTAGAGAGTTAATATTATGTATTGTTTAAATATTTATTACTGACCTACCTACCAATAGCTTTTACTTAAATCTTATAGACAAGATTGAGAAAATCTCAATAGTGTAAAATTTTTGCATCAATATATTTAATACTTACTTTTTTTTAAGAATATGGTAATATTAATTTATTAATATCTGCGTACATATCCCCATGTGAGTGGCAAGGAAGGTGTTATTATGAGCATTAAGATAATTCAGTCATTTATCAATGGGCACTCTACAGTAAGCTTAGAGCAGGCCTTAAAAGCCATTAAGAGTTTAAACAAAGAAGAATTGATTACACCTAACTGTTGGGTTAACACTAATGATCAAAACAGCTTGTTACAATATCTGTTAAGGCCTGATTTTGGACTTAGTGACAATGCAAAAGCTAATAGATTAGCCTTAATTAGGGGAATACTTGCTAACCCGCATGCCCAGAGTGCAATTAAAGTCATTAATCACTTAGCTGAAGTAATTAATCCAGAACAGCTTTTAGATGAGTTAGAAGATACGATAGATGATACAGACGAGTATATAGAACAAACTGCTAGCCAAGAGTTTATTAAAGAAAATGGTGAAACTAGCATATTAAAAGCGATGAATCTAAATGAGCCTGCTATAATCTGGTTGATGCTTACCAACCCTAAAATTATAGCTCAAGCTGATTTGATAAATGGCGCAATTAAGCTAGAACAGCTAAAAGCATTATTTAATACTATCCAACCGAATGATACAGATAAATTGATTAAAACGCTTAGCGAGCATAATGATCGCGATGAAGTAACAATTGAAACCTTATTACCTTTTGCGATCAGCCATGGGTTTAGTAGTATAGCAGGATTCTTGCTCAATACAGAACACGATCTTAACTTAGCTCCAACCGAAACAGAATTATTGCAAGCAGATGGAACAGTAACAAGAATACTTAACTCTAACAATGCTGTCACTGCTGCTATAGTGAATATTGGGCGCAATAAGGATAACCCGGAACGGTTATTAACAGGCTTTCATATCTTACAAGCATTATTGCTTAATCCTAAGGTTGGTCTTGGGCTAAGCTTCAAGGCAGAAGCCGATGTGGTTTCTACCATTGAAGGATATATTATCAGTGCGCTGGAGGAAATACCTACACTAGTAGATGGTAAATTGATATTATTACCTTTATGCCAAAAGCATGAACAAGCCCAAAAGGAACATCTTACCTCATTAACTACCCATCAACTGAAACAAATAATTAATGCACTAGTAGTCACTTTAGATATGGACCAGTTAAGTAGCCAAGACTTGGTGATATTACAAACATTATATAGCTTAGTATATTATAACCCTCCTAAGCAGAAGCTTAGCGAGCTGATAGAGCCAGATTATTATCAAGTTCAACCTCGACTTAATTTGAAGGAAAAGCAACGAAGACAGCAAAGCTTAACAATAAACAAGAATAAATTAGAAGAGGTTAATAGTAAGTGGCTGAGTAACTTTGATAATATCAGTAATGAGCAGGCCTTTATCAATCAGTGCAACCAGCTCATTAGCCAGGGCGCCGACGTTAATGCTCAGGATAATGATGACTATACCGCTTTAATATTGGCTGTTTCCAGAGGTCACACTGAAATCGCAATAAAGCTGCTAGAAAAAGAAGGTATCGACGTTAATGCTCAGGATAATGATGGTAATACCGCTTTAATATTGGCTGCTTACAATGGTCACGTTGAGATCGCAATAAAGCTGCTAGAAAAAGAAGGTATTGACGTTAATGCTAAGGATAGTGATGGCGAGACCGCTTTAATATGCACTGCTTACAATGGTCATATTGCAATAGCAACCGCACTGCTACAGACCAAGGGTATTGATGTTAATGCTAAGGATAATGATGGCAATACTGCTTTAATATTGGCTGCTTCCAAAGGTCATATTGAGGTAGTAAAGGTATTGCTACAAACAAAGGGTATTAAGGTTAATGCTAAGAATAAATATGGTAATAATGCTTTAATATTAGCTACTGACAATGGGCACATAGAGATAGCAACCGCACTGCTAGAAAAAGAAGATATTAATACTAAGAATAAAACAGTAAACAAGAGTAAGTTAGAAAAAATTAATAGCAACTGGCTGAGTAATTTTGATGATATGAGTAATGCACAGGCCTTTATCAATCAATGCAACCAGCTAATTAGCCAGGGTGCTGACTTTGAAGCTAAAGATAATAACGGTTATACTGCCTTAATGGTGGCTGTTTCCAAAGGGCACATTGATATAGCAATAAAGCTGCTGCAGACAAAGGGTATTGATGTTGATGCTCAGGTAGAACAAATAGCTAATGCTTTAGTGGCAACTCTAGATATGGACCAGCTGAGCAAACAAAACTTAATAATGTTACAAACATTATATAAATTAGTGCGTTATATTTCTCCTAAGCAGAAGCTTAGTGAGCTCATAGAGCCGGATTGTTATCAAAATCATTTTGATCTTAGCCCGGAGGAAAAACAACAAAGACAGCAAGCCTTAACAATAAACAAGAAAAAACTAGAAGAGCTTAATAGCAACTGGCTGAGTAACCTTGATAATATCAGTAATGAGCAGGCCTTTATCAATCAGTGCAACCAGCTAATTAGCCAGGGCGCTGATGTTAATGCTCAGGATAATGATGGCTATACCGCTTTAATATTGGCTGCTTACAATGGTCACGCTGAGGTCGCAATAAAGCTGCTAGAAATAGAAGGTATTGATGTTAATGTTCAGGACAAAGATGACGAGAATGCTTTAATATGCGCTGCTTCCAATGGTTACACTGAAATAGCAACAAAGTTGCTACAAGTAAAAGGTATTGATGTTAATGCTCAGGATAAGTATGGTGAGACCGCTTTAATAGCGGCTACTGACAATGGTCACACTGAGATAGCAATAAAGTTGCTAGAAATAGAAGGTATTGATGTTAATACTAAGAATAAATATGGCGAGACCGCTTTAAGGTTTAGTGCTCAAAAGGGTCACATTGCGATAGCAACCGCACTGCTACAGACAAAGGGTATTAAGGTTAATGCTCAGGATAATGATGGCAATACTGCTTTAATATGGGCTGCTTACAATGGTCACGCTGAGATAGCAATAAAGCTGCTAGAAACAGAAGGTGTTGAGGTAAATGCTGTAGCTAATGATGGCGAGACCGCTTTAATATTGGCTGCTGGTTGTGGTCACATAGAGATAGCAACCGCACTGCTACAGACAAAGGGTATTAAGGTTAATGCTCAGGATAATATTGGCAATACTGCTTTAATATGGGCTGCTTACAATGGTCACACTGAGATAGCAATAAAGCTGCTAGAAAAAGAAGATATTGATGTTAATGCTAAGAATAAATATGGTAATAATGCTTTAATATTAGCTACTGGCAATGGGCATATAGAGATAGCAACAAAGCTGCTAGAAAGAGAAAATATTGAGGTTAATGCTAAGAATAAAAATGGTGATAATGTTTTAATATTGGCTACTGAAAAGGGTCACACAGAGATCGCAATAAAGCTGCTAGAAAAAGAAGATATTGAGGTTAATACTAAGAATAAAAATGGTGATAATGTTTTAATATTGGCTACTGAAAAGGGTCACACAGAGATCGCAACAAAGCTGCTAGAAAAAGAAGATATTGAGGTTAATACTAAGAATAAAAATGGTGATAATGCTTTAATATTGGCTACTGAAAAGGGTCACACAGAGATCGCAACAAAGCTGCTAGAAAAAGAAGATATTGAGGTTAATACTAAGAATAAAAATGGTGATAATGCTTTAATATTGGCTACTGAAAAGGGTCACACAGAGATAGCAACAAAGCTGCTAGAAAAAGAAGATATTGAGGTTAATGCTAAGAATAAAAATGGTGATAATGCTTTAATATTGGCTACTGAAAAGGGTCACACAGAGATAGCAACAAAGCTGCTACAAGCAAAAGGTATTGATTTTAATGCTAAAAATGATGCTTTAATATTGGCTGTTTGCAAAGGCCACATAGAGATAGCAACCGCACTGCTAGAAAAAGAAGATATTAAGGATCATTATAACAATGCTGCTTTAATATTGGCTGCTTCCAAAGGTCACACAGAGATAGTAACAAAGCTGCTACAAGCAAAAGGTGTTAATGTTAATGCTAAGGATTATAATAACAATACTGCTTTAATATTGGCTGCTTCCAAAGGTCATATTGAGGTAGTAAAGGTATTGCTACAAACAAAGGGTATTAAGGTTAATGCTAAGAATAAATATGGTAATAATGCTTTAATATTAGCTACTGACAATGGGCATATAGAGATAGCAACCGCACTGCTAGAAAAAGAAGATATTGATGTTAATGCTAAAAAAAATAATGATAGCGAGACCGCTTTAATATTAGCTACTGACAATGGGCATATAGAGATAGCAACAAAGCTGCTAGAAAGAGAAAATATTCAGGTTAATGCTAAGAATAAAAATGGTGATAATGCTTTAATATTGGCTGCTGAAAAGGGTCACACAGAGATAGCAACAAAGCTGCTACAAGCAAAAGATATTGAGGTTAATGCTAAGAATAAAAATGGTGATAATGCTTTAATATTGGCTGCTGAAAAGGGTCACACAGAGATAGCAACAAAGCTGCTACAAGCAAAAGGTATTAATGTTAATGCTAAGGATAAATATGGTGGCGATACTGCTTTAACATTGGCTGCCTCCGAAGGTCACACAGAGATAATCACAAAGCTATTACAAGCAAAAGATATTAATGTTAATGCTAAAAATAATAATGGCCAAACTGCGATGAATATAGCGAATCAAAAAGGTTATACAAGTATAGTGGAGTTAATAAAAAATAGGCTTAATAAGATTAATAGAGTGCCGGAAGCAAAAAGAACATTTGTATCTAGGCTTTTTGCTCAGGCTACATCTTATATAGGTTATAAATAATATCCCTAATTTTTAATAGTATCTGGCTATGATTAAGGTCGGTTTATTGTCGGCCTTTTTTTATAGTTTTGAATGTAGGCCATTTTGCTAAATAGAAGATTTATTTTGATTTAAAGTTTTTTTTTATTCATTGAGTGTTAATATTTGGTGGATAATAATTAATATAGGTATGAGTTATGGTTAACGAAACATTAAATGCTCAAGTAACTACATCGGATAACAGCCCTATTACTAACTTTAGTTCTCTTCCAGAAGAGTTGGCTACCAAAACTCTAAGCTTTTTCTCATCTAATAAAGATATTGCTAATGGCAAGCTAGTACTAAAGGAATGGCAGGAATATGCTAAAAAAGCTTTAGTCTACTATGCTAAAGGGAGGTTTGATCCTAAATATATTGATACAGCTTTCTTATCTAAGCTTCAAGTTCCTCTAGAACACGCCAGAACCTTTATAGATTATAGATATAAAGGCCTGCAAGAGGATAAAAATGATATCCAGCTTGATAGATACTTTGAGGGTAATGCAGCTGCAATTACACCAATCGCTCAAGAGACAGTTACAGTAGAAACTCTTATAACAATATTAGAAGATTTAGAGAAAAAGCAGCAGCAAATCAATAGCAAGCAGAAAGTAGAGATAGAATATACTATAAATTCTTTAGAAGATTTAGTTAATTATATTAAAGCATATGATCAGCTCAAAGATAAGCACTACTTATTAAAGATTGACATTAATCAAAATGAAAGCTCAATCAATCAAGATTTAATTAACCCCTTATTAGATATTATTAAACTTAGCAATGACCAAAATCTCCAGCAATCTATTAACATAAGCTATAATAATGAAGTTATTCAAATCACTTACGATCAAGCCAAACATATTGCTAACCATATTACTGTTCTTGAATTAGCAAGCTGCGGTATAAAAGCAGAGGGGGCTAAAACAATAGCTGGCTATTTAAAAACTAATACCACTCTAACTTCTCTTAACTTAGGATATAATGACATAGGAACTGCGGGAGCTATAGCAATAGCTGATACTTTAAACACTAATAAAACTCTTGCTTCTCTTGACTTAAAATATAATGACATAGGAGCTGCGGGAGCCAAGGATTTAGCTGATACTTTAAAAACTAACACTACTCTTGCTTCTCTTGATTTAGAACTGAATGGCATAAAAGATGCGGGAGCCAAGGATTTAGCTAGTGCTTTAAAAGTTAACAAATCCCTTGCTTCTCTTAACTTAGAATTGAATAGCGTAAGAGATGCGGGAGCCAAGGATTTAGCTGATGCTTTGGAAACTAATACCGCTCTCACTTCTCTTAACTTGGCATATAATAATATAAAAGTTGGGGGTGCTAAAGATTTAGCTAATGCTTTAACAGCCAATAAAGCTCTTACTTCTCTTAAATTAGATATTAATAACATAGGAGATGCAGGAGCTAAGGATTTAGCAAAAGCTTTAAAAACTAATACAGCTCTTACTCATCTTGATTTAACCCGTAATGAAATAGGAGCTGCGGGAGCTAAGGATTTAGCTAATGCTTTAGAAATTAATAAAGCTCTTAGATTTCTTAACTTGAGAATGAATTACATAAAATCTGCGGGAGCCAAGGATTTAGCTGATGCTTTGAAAACTAACAAAGCTCTTGCTCATCTTGATTTAACCCTTAATTACATAGAAGCTGCGGGAGCTATAGCAATAGCATATGCTTTACAAACTAATAAAACCCTTACTTCTCTTAGCTTGGAAGAAAATAACATAGGAGCTGCAGGAGCTAGCGCCTTAGGCAAAGTCAGCGCTTATGTAAAAATGACTCAAAATAGAGATATTACAATTGTCCTTAATGATAATTTGGGGCAATCTTTTAATGCAGCCAGAGAAGAAGAGCTAGCAAGATTAGAAAAACTAGAGGCGCAAGAAAAATTAAAATCCCCAAAATCTCATTTTGTAGATATGGTAGCAGGGCAAGAGAAACAATGTAGAATTTTTTAAACACATTCATTAATCCTTTGCTATAATTAAGGTCGGTTTATTGCCGGCCTTTTTTTATAGTTTTGAAGCTAAGCCATTTTGCTAAATAGAAGCTTAGTTTTAGTTAACGGCTTTACTTTTTATTAGCTAAATATTAATATCTGGCGGATTATAATAATATAGGTATTAATTATGACTAACGAAACTTTAGATACTCAAGTATCTGCTTTAAATAATGAGCCTGATGATAGCTTGCTTCCTTTGGATGTAATCTACAATCTTTTTGGTTTTCTTCCTAATAAAGATTTAGCTAGGCACAGGTTAGTATCTAATAAATGGCAGAAATATGTTAAAAAAGCTTTAGCCTACTATGCTAAAGGGATGTTTGATCCTAAATATATTGATACTGCTTTCTTATCTAAGCTTCAAGTTCCGCTAGAATTAGCAAAAACTTTTATTGAATATAGATATAAAGACCTGCAAAGTGGCAATGATATTCAGCTTGATAGATACTTTGAGGGTAATGCAGCTGCAATTACACCAATCGCTCAAGAGGCAGTTACAGTAGAAACTCTTATAAAAGCATTACACGATTTAGAGCAAAAGCAGCAGAAAATCAATAGCAAGCAGAAAGTTGAGATAGAATATACTATAAATTCTTTAGAAGGTTTAGTTAATTACATTAAAGCATATGATCAGCTACAAAATAAGCACTACTTATTAAAGATTGATTTTAATCAAAATGAAAGCCCACGCAATAATGATTTCATTAACCTCCTATTAGATATTATTAAACTTAGCAATGACCAAAATCCACCAGAACCTATTAACATAAGCTATAATAATGAAGTTATCCAAGTAACTTATGATCAAGCTAAAGTTATTACTAACCATATGACTGTTCTTGAATTAACAAGCTGCGGTATAGCAGCAGAGGGGGCTAAAACAATAGCTGATGCTTTAAAAACTAACACTACTCTTAATTCTCTAGAATTAGCTAATGATTACATAGGAGCAGAGGGAGCTACAGCAATAGCAGATGCTTTAAACACTAATACCACTCTAACTTCTCTTAACTTAAGAAATAATAGCATAGAAGCTGCGGGAGCTATAGCAACAGCTGTTGCTTTAAAAGCTAATACTACTACTCTTGCTTTTCTTGACGTAGATACTCTTGCTTTTCTTAACTTAGAATGTAATAGCATAGGAGCTGCAGGAGCCAAGGATTTAGCTGAAGCTTTAAAAACAAATAAAACCCTTACTTCTCTTAACTTGGAAGGTAATAAAATAGAAGTAGAGGGAGCTCAAGCAATAGCTGATGCTTTGCAAGCTAATACCACTCTAACTTCTCTTAATTTAAGAAATAATGGTATAGGAGCTGCGGGAGCTACAGCAATAGCTGATGCTTTAAAAATTAACAAATCTCTTAGCTCTCTAAATTTAAGATATAATAGCATAGGAGCTGCGGGAGCTACAGCAATAGCTGATGCTTTGCAAGCTAACACTACTCTTACTTCTTTTAACTTAAGCTATAATAGCATAGGGGCTGCGGGAGCTCAAGAATTAGCTAATGCTTTAAACATTAACAAATCTCTTACTTCTCTCAAATTAAGTAGTAATCGAATAGGAGACGCTGGAGCTAAGGATTTAGCTGAAGCTTTAAAAACTAATAAAGCTCTTAGATCTCTTCACTTGCAAGGAAATAAAATAGGAGCAGAGGGAGCTAGCGCCTTAGGCAAAGCCAGCGCTTATATAAAAAAGACCCAAAAGCGAGAGATTACAATTGTCCTTAATGATGATTTGATAATAATTTTCGAGGAAGCAAAAAAAGAAGAGCTGGTAAGATTAGAAAAGCTAGAGGCACAAGAAAAATTAAAATCCCCAAAATTTCAACAAGCCGAGAGTTTTGCAGATATGGTAGCAAGGCAAGAGATAAAACGTGGAATTTTTTAAACACACTTATTAATCCTTTGCTATAATTAAGGTCGGTTTATTGCCGGCCTTTATTTTTCTTGGGTCTTTAAAATTATCCCTGCTAAACGAAACGGCTTACAGAAAGCATTAGATTTTTTACAAAATAGAGACTGCCTTGTTGCTTGGAAGCTAGGTCGCCTAGGACGTTCATTGACTCATTTATTAGAAATTATTACAAGCTTACAACAAAGAGGAATAGCTTTTCGATCATTAACCGAACAAATGGACACTGCAACTCCACATGACGAGCTTTTATTTAACTTTTTTGTATCACTTGCTCAATATGAGAGAGCTTTAACTCGCGAAAGAGTGATGGCAGGAGTTAAAGCAGCAAAAAGGCGGGGGAAAAGAGGGGGCAGACCTAGAGCTATTAATGAAGAGAAAATGGAAGCTGTCTTGGATGATTTGAAATCAGGGATAAGCAAAGCTGCTATTAATGGCGATTGGTGGGGAAGCCATCTCGGTACGTGCCTGTCATTAACCATAGACCGTTTATTGAAGTTTTTCCAATTAAAGGAAAGGTATCAATTTAAAGGAAAGGTATCAATGCTGGCGGGACGA
This sequence comes from Rickettsiales endosymbiont of Stachyamoeba lipophora, assembly GCF_003932735.1. Lineage (NCBI taxonomy): Bacteria > Pseudomonadati > Pseudomonadota > Alphaproteobacteria > Rickettsiales > Rickettsiales endosymbiont of Stachyamoeba lipophora. The sequence continues at coordinate 1,329,278 of NZ_CP033611.1, forward strand.
TTTCCTACCTTATAAGTAACAAGTCTTTGTTGATAAATGTTTTGATTTACTTGTGCCATAGCACATTCTAACAAAAAGTGCATTAACCCTATAGAAACAGAGTTTTGTGGTTCTAAATATACGTTATTAGTAGCGCCGATATAAATAGTATAATTATTTCTTGGTAAAACATGTAATCCGCAGGCGCCAGCTCTATTAGGTGTACGTATTACATGCTTAATAGGTGCCATTGAATGTTGTTCTGCTATAATTGCATATCCTACCCCTGCAAGCATTAAAGGTGTATTACGATTAACTTCTGGTACTTGCTTCAATAATGACCCATTGGTTATTATAACTTCTTTAGCGCTAATGGAGTTACAGGATGCAAGCAATATGCTTTGGATTTTATAATCTTGAATGTTGAGATTGGAAACAAAATCATTAGTAAACGTAACATTAGGATGCAAGCTTAAATTGTATTTTAAAGCATTTATAACTGATAAAGAATCTATGGATCCTTCTCTTGGTATGAATATAGAGTGTAAAGGACGGCAATCTTCAACAGGATCCATACCTGGAATTTTATCAGGATTGCTTACCTCATAAGGTTCTTTATAAGAATTAAGGGCCTCTAATATGGAGTAATAGTTGCTAGTATCTAGTCTACCTGATTTAGCATTTAAAATAACATAAGTGCCATTATTGATTCTTAACTTCATTTCTTGTAGCAGTTTATTATTTAACTGTTTAATCCAATTAGTCCACATTCAGAGACGAAGGTTGAGGAGGTGACTTCGGCAAAACAATTCCATTGCCCCAGCAGATAAACTGGCGCTTCCTATATGGTCTTGTGGGCCTATAATATTGATTTTTAGAGAACTATCTCTATTATGTAATTCATATGCTAACTAGAGGCTTAATATTCCATTACTTATTAAAATTATATCATAAATCATCTTGAAAATCCATTAGTTATAAAAAAACTTACTTCTTAATGCTTGTTTGTTATTACAGTTAATATTAATGTAACATGCTGATGTAAATTTTTGCATTAAGTTAATAATGTTATAAAAGCATACATTAACCTTAATGTTTCAATAGTATATATCTAATATTTTGTTAAGATTTATTGATGATCAAATATTTTAATTATTTATAAGCTAGGTTGTTTGTCTTAAAAAATAATATTCAATATTATTCTTCTGTACCTAAATTATTTGGTATTTTTGGAATTATTAATTATCCAGTTTTTTATTTTGTTTGGTAGTATTTTACTAATAGCGTTTATCATGATTTAAATACGAGATTGTTAGCTGCTTTTTTATGCTTGTTGTTGATTATAAAAGATTTATGGCTTTTAAAAGTGCAAAAGGATTTTAAAGTTTATATTTATCTCCTAGTGACCATTTATTCAAATAAAAACAGTTATTTAATTATTATTGACAAGAAAATAGTAACGTCTAACTTGGCATATTATTTATAAAATATTAATTAAAGCAATTATTTAATAATAAATATACATTTAGCTAAGTAAGCAAATGAGCGACTATTAAGATAATTTTATTATATGAGATTTAAGATGAAAAATATTGATTTAGTTTATAATAGAGAGAATGATGAGGCTAGCACATTACTTTCTTTTCTTAATAATTGGGATGCAAATTACCAAAATAAAGTTCGAGCAATAGACCTATTCAAACCTCAATTAACTAGTAAGTGGGCTTGGGAACAAAAAGCTTATTTCTGTAAGATATTTTATCATGCTCGAGGGCATTTTCATGAATTTTTATGGTATTTAGGTAATCATGCAGAAGATAAAAGTACGAAAGACATGGTCTTACATAATATGGCTGAAGAATTTAATGGTTCTGCACGCTCACATGAACAATTATATTTAGATTTTGCAGAGACTTTAGGAGTAAAATTAGATAAAGAGCTTATTGAAGAAGAAAGCTATTTACCTTGCATTAAGGAGTTCAATAAAGAACATTTACGTTGGTTACATACCAATGATCATAATGCTAGGCTAAGTGCGTTTTCTGCTTATGAGCGTTTAGATAATATAGACTATATTAATCTTCTTAAGCTAGTGGATAGCATGGGTGTTAATAAAAAAGGACAAATATTTTTTAAAGTACATGCTTTAGTAAAGCATTTCGAAACAACCGAGAAAGAATTACAAGACATTTGGAATCATACACCTGAAAAAGTAATCCAGGGTTTTAATTTTATCAGTGAACACCAAATAAAAATGTGGCATAATTTATCTAATGAAGTCTTTAATTTAAATAAAAATAATGCCGATCTTACAAGCGATTAACCAACATTTCACTGATTATTATAGTCACCATAAAAAACAAATTTTTGCTTTTGGGGTAATTATGTTTATTAATTACCTCCTATATTATTTTATATTCGATTATAAAGTATCTCACTCTAACCTCAGCCTTGTTCTTAGGATGGTAGCTAGTAGTTTATGCGTCCCACTTATTTTAGTGAATTATTGGCCAGTGCGGTATAGTAGGTTGTTTAACGTTTATTGGCATGTGGTAGTAATTTATTGCTTGCCATTCTTTTTTACCTTTATGACATTAGTTAATAAGATTTCTGCTGTATGGTTAATGAACTCAGTTGCTGCCATGTTTTTTATGTTATTAATTTTAGATATCTTAAGTTTTATTATAGCTTTATTAGTAGGAAGCGGCTTAGGAGTTATGTTGTTTAAAAGCTATTATGATTTTATCAATTTAGGTGCCATAACCTTAAAAGATATTATTGCTACCTTCTTTGCAGTTATAGTTATAGGAATTATATTTTCTTATAAAAAAGAACAGGTGCATCAACAAAAATTAGACTCTTTAAGAGCATTAGGCGGAACAATCGCGCATGAAATGCGTACACCGCTTGGAGCTATATCTGCAACAATTTTCAATCTCAAAACTAAAGTTCCTGAGTTAATTAATAGCTATAAATTAGCAAAAGAGGGCGGAATTAAAGTTCCTGAGATAAGAGAACGAGAGCTTGAGAATATTAAAGCAGCACCGGAACATATAGGAAAAATAAATAAAAGTGCTTTATTAACCATTGATATGCTCCTTGCCAAGATCAATGATAACACCCAAGCTGGGCAGCTAGTAACATGTTCTATGCAAAATATTATTAATAAGGTGCTAGAAGAGTATCCGCTAAAAGAACAGGAAAAGGTCCTGATAAATCTTGATAATATTCACAATTTTGAGTTTTTAGGAAATGAATACATGATAATGCATGTATTATTTAATTTGCTCAAAAATGCGTTATTTTATATACATGAAATGGGTAAAGGAAGCATTACCATACGTATAGAACTTGGGGAGAAGGACAATATTTTATATTTCCGTGATACAGCAAAAGGTATACCTAAAAATATACTGCCTAATATCTTTGAGAAATTCTTTACTCGTTCAAAATATGGTACAGGTTTAGGGCTGGCTTTTTGTAAAATGGTGATGGAATCAATAGGAGGTAGCATCAAATGTGATTCTCAAGAGGGTATATTCACTGAATTTTCAATCAAATTTCCTAAAATATAGTTCTTTTATATTGATATCCAGGCAAGCTAAATTTTATGCTACTGCAATAACAAGAAAAATACAAAAGACCTAAAAAGCATATAAATAACCTACATAGTTAATTATTTGTTAACCTTTTTATGGTATCAATTGGTCAATGTAAATTTATTAATTAGTTTTAATGCTATATTAAGGAATATATTTATGAAAGGTTCAATATCAAACTTAAGTTTATTTAACCATCCCACAACTGTAGTTTTAATAGATGATAATCAAGATTATTTAGATGCTTTGGTTGCTGTGATGCCAGATGAAGAAAATGTGTATAAACTCTTTAGCAATCCCCATCAAGCAAGTGCTTATCTAGCAAGTTATAAAGAAGAAACTACTAATAATCCTTTAAAAATTGATCGTAATGATGAAGAAGATGTTATTGTTGGCCTGGAAGCGCAATCAATTTATTGTAATCTATATAATCCAAAGCGGTTTAACAATATATCTGCAATTATAGTTGATTATGAGATGTATGGGCACACTGGCTTAGATATCTTAAGTAAAGTAAAAGATCAAAATATATATAAGATTCTGTTAACTGGAGTGGCAGATGAAAAGATAGCTATAGATGCCTTTAACAAAGGCTTAATAGATCAATATGTTAAAAAGCATAGCTTTACAGTGGTAGAAGAATTGAGAAGTTTGATTGTAAATAATAACGTAAGGTTTTTTGATAAAAAATCAGAGCATATAAGGCAAACTTTTGGTAATCTGTTTGTACCTAGCATATTTAAACATGAAAAATTTATTGAATTAGTCAACTCTATTAGAAAAGAGAAGGAGATAGTAGAATATTACCTATGTGATAATACTGGGAGCTTAATTTTAGTAGATTCTGATAAAAAGATCGGAGCTCTATGTGTATATAATGAAGAGCAAATGAAATGTATGCAGGATATATTAGCAGAAAACAATATATCCTCAAATACAGCTACTAATAAGGATGATTATCACATAGTCTGCTATATACATGGTTTAACTTCATGGACAGAAAATTTGCTTAATAATGTTTATAAGGCTTATAAATTAGATTTGGATCAAACATATTACTATTCATTCATTGAAGATATTCAAGCTACTAACCTCAATAAGGTAGTCTCGTTTAGCGAATTTAAAAACCAAGCGCAATAGATGAGGAATAAGCTGCATATAATAACTTTATAATGTAGCTTATAAGTTATTTCTTCCGATGAAATTTAATAGGGATAATCTGTTTAATATCCGCGTTATAAATTATTGGCTCATTAATTTTTACAAAAGGGTTAATGATAGTTAAGTTGGATGTTTTATCAGATGTTATAATGACTCTACGAAATACTAAATTTCCGTTTCCAAGCCATACTAAGCAATCGGTGTTATTCAATTCCTGTAATTTAGTTTCTGTAATAAAGCCGGCAACAAAATCTCCTACATTATAAATAGGACTCATATTTTCATCTATGATATTAAATATCATTAAACTGGGGTGAAGTTCTTTTAAAAAAGCGGCATCTTGTGAAAGGTCGTTTATATTTCTAGAGGTATCGCTATTAAAATCATTTTGTGATAATAATGGTGCTTGCCATAAATTTGCATCAAATAAGGGCTTGCTGCCTTTACCATACTTTAGCCATTCTTCGGTAACTATAAGTCCTTCTTGAGCATATAATGCTAAGCATCTTTTTATACCCTTTGCGGTAATTGGAATCTTGCCATTTTCCCACAGACGAAGTGTTATTTCAGGAATATTATATTTTTTAAATATTTCATTCCTGCTAAGCCTGGTAAGAGTTCTAAGGTAGTTTAGACGACCTGTAATAGAAGTAAGATTATATTCCATAAATTTTTGTATTTCTGTGATTTTACTTTACTTAGATAACTTAATTATAACATTTTAGCATTAAAATTTATAAATTTATATATTTCAAGTAATACAAATATTGCATATATGATATTTAAGTTGACAGTGTGTTAAATATGATATTTATGCTTATGCAACAATAAATAAACCTTTTGTTAAAAGAGTATTAATTGCATATTAATAAAGTTTAAAACTCCAAATATGATATGGGATAAACAATTATGCCGCATAAAGTAATAGATAACATAGAGAAAAAAGCACAAATATTAAGGGCATTAAGAGAAATAACAAGCCTTAGTGATGAGCAAAAATTAGATCTGATGGACCAATATAACCAAATCCAAGAGCAATTAGATACTTCACTAAAGGAAGGAATAAATGAGTGCAAAATAACAGCTAATGCGTGTTTAGATTTAGTATCAGGGCTGGAAATTGTTACTCAGTCATTATCAGAAAAGTTCCCGGAACTGAATAAAAAACTTACAGAAGTGAGATCTATACTAAATAGCGAAAAGTTATATTAGTAAGCTACTGATTTATAAGGATAAAGGTTCTTCTCAATAATAATTAATATAAATTCATTATAGTTATTAACCGATTGTTAATGATAAGATGCTATAAAGGCTGAAACTTTAATGCAGGTAACAAGATGACTAAAAGGGGAGTGATATTAATTAGCGGAGGTTTAGATTCTTCAACAGTTTTAGCAATAGTTAAAGCACAAGGTTATGAAACTTATGGCATTAGCTTTGATTATGGGCAAAGGCATAAAGCTGAGCTGCAAGCGGTAGCGGCCGTAGCTAAAAATTTTGCTTTAAAAGAGCATAAACTGATAAGGCTTAATCTTAATGAGATTGGTGGTTCTGCACTTACAGATAGTGATATCGAAGTACCAAAAAATGCATTAGGGGAGGAAATTCCTGTAACTTATGTGCCGGCACGTAATACTATATTTTTAAGCATTGCTTTAGGATATGCTGAAAGAGTAGGGGCTTCAGATATATTTATAGGAGTAAATGCAATAGATTATAGTAATTACCCAGATTGCAGAGCGGAATATTTAGAGGCATTTGAAAAATTAGCAAACCTTGCAACTAAGCAAGGAGCTAATGAAGGAAACTTTAAGATTCATGCACCATTAATGAAAATGACTAAAGCTGAAATTATTACTACAGGAATAGGGCTGGGTGTAGATTACTCCATTACCCATAGTTGTTATAGTCCAAATAGTGCAGGGGTGTCTTGCGGAGAGTGTGATGCTTGCTTGTTAAGACTTAGAGGATTCAAAGAAGCAGGCATAGTAGATCCAATCGAATATCAGTAAATTTAAGGCTTGGGTAAATTAAAGTGTATAAAATTGGTCAAAGTGAATAATGTTGTTAAGTTTAATTCTCCTTATCTTTTGCCTTGTTTTATTATTAGTAAGAACTTAGCTCTTACCATTCCTAATAAATTTTACTAAATTCATCTAGGTAATAATATAATCTTATAATATCTATTTTTATGGCTGATTTAATCTTTTGGTTGTACTAACCCTTTGATTTATTAGCCTTTTTTTATCTCTGCAATTTCTCCCTTTTGATTGTTGAAGTATTAAATACTACTCGTTAATATAAAAAATATTAATACATGCCACGAGGGAATTATACTAAATTCATCAGAAAAATTAAAAGATAGAAATAATAGAAGAATTATTATTGCTACAAAATTTGGTGAGAATGAGACAGTACGATCTTTGGTTAATGAAAAAGTAGATGTTAATGCTGCTGATACTCTAGGCAATACTGCCTTACATCACGCAGCAAAAAACAGAAACTTAGATATAATACGAATACTTTTAAATTCAGAAGAAATAGAGGTTAACACGCAGAATATGCATAAGGGAACAGCCTTAGGTACAGCAGAGCAGCATGGAATAATTTTTTAGAAGGTGTTGAATTACTTTTATCCTATAAGGCTGATCCGACAATTGCCAATTGTAATTTTAAAACTCCTTTTCATATCGCTATTACTGTTCCTAATACTAAAGCTAATAAGAAAATAATTATATTATTATTAAAAGCTCTTAAAAAAGCCAACGTAAACATAAAAGACTTTTTAAATCAAGAAGTTGAACATTTTGTAGAGTATGTTGATGATAATGATGAACATAGAGAAGAGGGTGAAAAATTTACTGCCCTGCTGCTTGCCGCAATGTTTAGTAGGTTAGAGCTAATTCCTTTGCTGATTAAACTAGGGGTAGATGAAAAGGCTATCAACATAGCTTTTAATTGCTCACTTAAAGATATATACAGAACTTTTAATAGGCCTTCTGGAGAAGAATTAAAATTATTTGATCAAAAGATCAATAAGGGCATAGCATTACGTGAGCAAGAACAAGCTTATGACAACATTAAGCAAAAAAATGATCCTTACTACTATTATAACTGATAGTAGCCGTCCCAAAATACATGGCCTACATACTACAAATAATATTAAACAGAAGAACCTAAGTAAAAAACAACAATTGCTTTAGAAGATGATGATATTACTTGATTATAGTTTCAAATTATATTGAATATAATCGGTTGGGAGCTAGATACATTGCTGATTCCCCATAAAACGGCTGTTTAATATATTGGCTATGAGATTCATAGGTGTAGTTGAAATTTTTTCATTGAAGAATGGACAACATAATTATATTGCTTTTCTTATAGCTTTTTTAATCTTTTTAGATCTTAATAAACTGAATTTTCAGTTTGTAAAATAAAGATATAAAGAATATGCAGCCAGCTAGCCTGATTAAAAGCGTATCTAAGCTTGGTCCTGGTATGGCATGCATCCTTAATCTGCTATAAGTTGGGAGGATATACAATCTCAGTAGTTGGTGATAAAAGAGGTTGCTGATCTTCATTATGTTCAGGTAAAAAGCCTCCAACCTGTGCTTCCCATAGGGTTTTATAAAGGCCGCCTTGTGCTATCAGTTGTTTATGGGTGCCGTCTTCTATAATCTTGCCTTGATCGAATATCAGTAACCGATCCATGTTCAGTAAGGTAGATAATCTATGTGCTATGACTAGAGTAGTTTTACCTTGCATTAATTTCCATAAGGAGTCTTGAATTTGATTTTCTGTTAACGAGTCAAGCTGGCTGGTGGCTTCATCAAGAATTAGAATAGGGGCGTTTTTAAGGATTGCCCTAGCTATCGCAATTCTTTGCCTTTGCCCGCCTGAAAGTTTAACCCCTCTTTCCCCTACTAGGGAGTTATACCCTTCAGGAAGTTGAATGATAAATTCGTGAGCATAGGCTTTTTTAGCTGCTTCTATTACTTCGTCATCAGTAGAATTAATTCTGCCATAACGAATGTTATCCATCAGGGTGCGATGAAATAAGGCGGGCTCTTGAGGAATGACACCTATAGCACGATATAAAGACTCTTGGGTAACTTTTCTAATATCCTGCTCATCTATTAAGATACTACCTTGAGAGATCTCAAATTGGCGTAAAATTAAATTAACAAAAGATGTTTTCCCACTTCCTGAATAGCCAACCATACCTATTTTTTGGCCGGCTTTAATAGTAACGCTTAAATTCTCAAATAAAGGGGAGGAGCCTTTATAATGAAATTTAACTTTTTTAAAAATAATTTTGCCTGCGGTGATTTTAAGCGGTTTAGCAGTTGGCTTATCTTCAATCTCTACAGGGGATAAGATTAAATTAAGACCTTGAGAAATATTACCTATAAGTTCTACATATTTACCAATATCGCGTGCTAATGACCATAAATGGTCAATAGTTGAAATATTAATAGTTAACACTAATACAAAATCTCCGGCACTTACCTGGCCATTTTTATAACCGCTGATCAGCCAAAATAAACACAAGCTTTGATAAAAGATAAACGATAGCCCTTGAAGGGTAAATATTTTTATAAAAAAGTAAACACGCCTTTGTTCTGCTTGGGTGAAAATGTTAAAAATATTTTTTAAGGTTTTTTGCTCGGTCTTTTTACCGGTAAAAAGGCGTACGCTGATCATATTGCTTAAAATATCGACTATGATGCCGATAAGGCTTGATCTTTTTTCTGCTATATCAGTGCTGATAATGCGAATTGAAGTGGAAAATTTAATGGCAAATAGGATAAAACATATTACCCATAAAAACAGAGCTGCCGCAAAATGAATATTAACCGACCAAAGTGCACTAATTGCAAAGATTAAGGCAAGAGCGTTGCTAAAAAATGGATCAATAAACTTGGTAATAAGTTCTGGTATGCCATTCATTACATCATTAATCTTATTAGTTAAACTTCCTGCAAAATGATTTTGATAAAAGCTGTAGGAGTGATTGGACATTCGTTCAAGTAAAATTAAACCAGTATGTTGTTTTAATGGGGGATAAAGTTTAAGCGATAAAAAATCGTAAAGACGGCTAATTATAGTAATAAGTGCTGACATGGCAATATAACATAGAGCAGGAATAACTAGCGCTGAATAAGATGATTGAGGATCAATTATAGGCAGTAAATCGATTATCTTTTTAAGTAAATAAGGTCTTAAAGATAAATCAATAGCCCACATCATTGAGATCACAAATTGTCCAATGATTAATAGCTTAAAAGGCGCGAGCGTTTGAAATATAAAATTAACAATTTTGCTTAAATTCTGTTTTTCTTGCATTGCTTTTTAATATTGTTTACGATTATTATGATTATTTAAAAGTTAGGGATTAAAGATGGTTTTAATGTTCCAATCAGTCTTTGGTAACATTTATGTTAAATAAACTCTGTTTCTAATATATAATTGCTACTAAAAATCTTTATTTTTCCTTAATCTTTCTAAAGTAAGTATCTTTTAAATAAAGATTAGCCTTAAATATTAGGATTTTGGACGTGAAAATAACTTTTATTTATCCGGCTTTTGAGTAGCTATTGCTTTTGCTATAAAGTGCGCTACGTTGGTTGCCATAAATTATTTGTTAATGAGGTTGGGTATGGCTTGGGTCATGTTATTATTAGCTGGATTATTTGAAATTATGTGGGCTATAGGGCTGAAATATAGTGAAAGTTTTACTAAATTGTGGCCCTCAGTGTTTACTATTATAGCTATGATTATAAGTGTTATATTGCTTGGTGTTTCAGTTAGAACAATTCCGTTAGGTACTGCTTATGCTATATGGACAGGTATTGGTGCAATAGGTGCTGTTATAGCGGGTATCATATTATTTAATGAGCCTGTATTATTACTACGTATGATATTTGTAGGTTTAATTCTTATTGGAGTGTTAGGCTTAAAAATAGTTTCTTCACACTAATAGGTGCTTTTTTAATTTCCATTACATACTTTTATTTCAATTGCATGAAGTGGATTGTTCATAAAAGCAGCTAAAGCTTTATAAATTATTTGATGTTGTTTTACCTTGCTTAAATGCACAAGGCTGGGAGAGGATATAGTTATTTTGATATGGGTAATATATCCTTCCTTATAACCTGCATGGCCTGCGTGTAGGTAAGAGTTATCTTGTATATCAATTGATTCTATATCTTGGATATTTTGGTGAAGGGCGGCTTTTAAGCTTGCTATTTCAGTCATATATTTCAGATCTTTTATAGTGAATAGTTTTCATTAATAGCTTAGTAAATATATATTTAACAGAAAAATTTTGAAAATTAATAGGCATTACAAATTGGTTAAGAGGTTTTGCTATAATATCAACTATAATTACTAATAAAATTTAAACTATACAATCAAAATTAACAAATAGTTATTGATTTTCGTGTAATAACAATGTATATATAGTTAAGTGAATATAAATAATTAACTATATTTTGTTAAAGAGAGGGTTTTATGGCTAGAAAAGTTGGTAGGTTAATGAAAATTGACCAAATTATTGGGAAAAGAATTAAAGCTAGAAGAATATTTCTTGGTTTTTCCAGACAAGAATTAGCTGAAAAAATTGGTGTAACTCATCAGCAAGTACAAAAATATGAAAATGGTAGTAATCGAATTTCTGCAGGAAGATTATACGCTATTGCGGAAGCAATTAATGTAGCTATGAGCTTCTTCTTTGATAACGTGGAAGAAGAATCGGCGGCAAATCAGGCAGAGCTTCCTAATGAAGGTCAGAGAATGTGTATTGAAGTAGCTAGAAATTTTATGAAAATTAATAATCAAGAATTTCAAAGTATGATTAATTCATTAGTAAAAACTCTAGCATCAAGTTAAATTTTAAGTTTCCCCCTCCGAAATGCTGGCAAATACTGTTTGCTGGCATTTTTATATTATAGCGAGCGGGTAGGTTTGCAATGAAGGTTTATAAGAATTATATAATATGGTTCAACCTTTAATAGCTCTTAGGTATTATAGCGAACAAAAATTTTAAGAAGCATGAGAGTTATATTGCTGTTTTATATCCACATTTGTTATAAATATATCAATCTCTTCAATAATCTACTTGAAACTCAAAAAATTATCCTTCAAAACTCATGGATTAGATGCTACTCATAGCATCTAAAAATTTATAAGGTTTTTTACATGAAGCTTAATGATCTGCCCACTATTGCCGAAATTGTAAAAACCAATGCGTTGTTTGCAGATAAAAGATTTGGACAAAATTTTCTATTTGATCAAAATATTACTGATAAAATTGTAAGACTTGCCGGAGTTAATTCCAGTGATGTAGTAATTGAAGTAGGACCTGGTCCTGGCGGCCTTACCCGCTCTATTTTAAAGGCAGATCCGCATCAGTTAATCATTATCGAAAAAGATCGAAGATTTAAAGAAGTGCTACAACAGTTAGTGAGTGTCTCGAAAGAGAATCAATTAAAAATTATTGAAGCTGATGCGCTGAAAATCGATTATAGCCAATTGGGAGCACAAAAATTTCAAATAATTGCTAATTTACCTTATAATATTGGCACTGTACTATTGTTTGAATGGTTGAAATTTTTGCCGTTCCTTTCACAAATTACCATTATGTTACAAAAAGAAGTGGTGGATAGAATAACAGCTACTCCTAAAACTAAAGATTATTCTAGAATTTCAGTAGTTATACAAAATTATTTTACTGCTACTAAATTATTTGAGTTGCCGCCTAAAGCTTTTTATCCACCACCAAATGTTGATTCGGCTGTAGTTAAGTTAGTACCTAAGGCTCCTTTATTTGATGGTGAGCTAAAACTTTTCGAAAGTTTTGTCCAACAACTTTTTAATAATCGCAGAAAACAGCTTCGTAAGTTTTTTGAAAACATTGGAATTAATGAGCATGATTATCAATCAATTGGTATTACCGGGCAAGCAAGAGCTGAAGAGTTAAGCCTGGAGCAAATTGTAACATTGATGAGCTTTGTGAAGAAATAAGTACTTTGTTTGATTAGATAGCGAATAATACACTAAAAATCTAAATGAGCTAGCTAGAATGCATTATAAAAATACTTAAAGCGTATACTTTTAAGTATTAATTATTGGCTATTAGCATTTTGAAGTGTTTGCGCTAAAGTAAATTTATTATAATGATTTTTGTTGTTTTTTGTTTTTAGAATAAGGTTGTGTGCTTTACTGGGGAAGTTTTTTAGATCTTTTGAATTATAAAGGTTAATGGGTTCTTTGAAATAAAGCCCTCTATTACATAAGTCAATTTTGTTGCTTAAAAGTTTTGAAGATATCTTTAGGCTAAAGATCCAATCTAGTAAAATTTTTTTAGTTGGTCATTAGAGAGCTATGCTAAAATTGTTGAACTAGTTTCGTTTAGTAAAAATAGAACCCGTTCCTGTTTATAAAAATTGTGCACTATAAACCAAAATAGATAGCTATAATATTACTATTTATTCCTATAATTAGTTATTATATTAAGTGCTTTTAAATTGACATGCTAAAATGCTAAGATTATGGTTTTAATTTGTAACTTCTTAATGGTTGTTTAATATGTCTCTGTCCCCAATTTTTGCTATTTTGCTAGGAAACATTCTTGAATTTTATGATTTCATGCTGTTTGCCCATTTATCTTCAGTGCTTGGACCAAAATTTTTTCCTGCAGAGAATGAATTTATTTCCCATTTAATGGGTTTAGGGATGTTTGCATTAGGATATTTTGCAAGACCAGTGGGAGCTATTATTTTTGGTATAATAGGTGACAAGCTAGGCAGGAAGATAGCAATCACGAAGTCCATATTAATTATTTCATTACCTACCTTAATTATAGCACTTTTACCTACCTATCATCAAATTGGCATAATTGCCCCTATAATTCTGATAATCGTTAGATGTATTCAAGGTATCGCCATGGGAGGTGAGTATAGTAATGCAGGTATATTGCTAATAGAAAATTATCCTAGGCATCGTTTTTTGCTAAGTTGTCTGTTATGTGCTTCTTGCCAGATAGGCAGTATCCTGGCATTAGGAATTTGCTATATTATTATTGCTTATCAAGAAATTGAATGGTTATGGAGAATAGCTTTTGTAATAGGTTTTATTCTTGGAATTGTCAGTTATTACTTACGAAAAATTCTAAGGGAAAGCATATCATTTACACAGACAAAGCAAGAGGAAAAATTTAAAGAAGTTTTTAGGGATAAAATAAGTTTTTTAAGTATAACAATTTTTGCCGGATTAATAGGGATACTAGTATGGATGCCTATTACGTTTACCAATTTTTATAGTAATAAATATTTACATCTTGGTAGTACTTATTCAATTAAAGTGACTTTGGTTGCAGTATTTAGCTATATCATAGCGTTAACTTCCTTAGGGCTATTATTTAATCGCTATTTTAGTAATAATATTAGAGCTATATTGTTGATGATGTTTGGAGCAAGTGGTTTAGCTTGTTTAAGTGCTGTGCCACTTTTTACTTTGCTAACCCAGCATCATTTATTTTTATTTCAAATACTGATTACTGTTTTGGCAGCAGCTTTTGGAGGAGGAATTCACCAGGTTGCCTGCAAGCTAACTAATTCGGCGGTTAGAAGTAGAGCTGTTTCATTAAGTTTTGCCCTTGGTATTAGTATTTTTGGTAGCACATCGCCCATTATTGCCACTTGGCTAATTGAAACAACTCAAAATCACATCTCGCCTAGCTTTTATGTAATGTTAATCAGCTTTCTATCATGTTTGATGATTGGATTGCTTTTCAAAAAGAAATTTAAGTCAGTTTAATGATGGTTATATTATAAGTTACTTGCATAACTCAGAAGGGAAAGGAATTTTTAGGAAAAATGAAGGTGGGTACCAAGATGCTACTTGAAAGCTATTTGAGAAATGCAAACCGTTAACAATAAAATTATCGCTAGAAATGGTTTAGATGTAAGATTTTTAAAGTAATTTTAAACTTAATATTAATGTATGTGGAAAGAGCAGGAGAGGAAGTGGCTAGATAATATACCGCTCATTGTTCAACAATTAGTTGAATCATGGAATTTAAGTAATTTAAATGTCTTATCCGATTTAACTTATAATTATATATTAAGTGGATATCAAAATAGCCTGCCCATTATTTTAAAATTAAGTGGTGATAAGCAAGCTTTAAGTTTAGAAGCAGAAATGTTGGAATTGTATCAGGGCAATATTTTTGTACGCCTTATTAGTAAGAATTTAGAGATGGGCGCGTTGCTTATAGAACGCGTAATTCCTGGAACAACATTGTCAGAATTATTTCCAGATCGAGATACGCAAGCCGTGGGACATGCTTCCTCAATTATTAAGCAAATAAATAACTATCCTCGCCATTATTCTCAATTAAATTTATCTAAATATCCTACTGTGGCAACATGGCTAAAGGTGTTAGATCACGAATATAATATTCCAACCGAATATCTTACTAAAGCACAGATGCTAAAAGCCAACAATTGTTAAGTAATCCCCGCAGCCAATTTTTACACCATGGGGATCTGCATCATCATAATATCTTAAAAGGCAAAAAAGGTAAATATTTAGCAATTGATCTAAAAGGAGAATTGGAGAGTTGGAATATGAAATGGGAGCTTTTATTCGCAACCCTCTCCAGGAGTTAATCAGGCATAAAGATGCCAAAAATATCATTGAAACCAGAACCAACCTTTTTGCTAGAAATCTAAACTTAGAAGCAAGCCGCATTAAAGACTGGAGCTATGTACAGGCATTACTTGCAGTTTGCTGGATGATTGAGGATGAGCAAGACCCTAAGCCATATCTTAAGTTAGTGGAGATAATGGCTTAAGAATTAATAACAATCTTAAGCTTATTATTAGCGTGGTATTGAAATTTCTTGTGCTCTAGATATTAAATTTCTTAAGGATGATGATTCTTGCGTGGCCTTTTTTAAAAGGTTAGCATAGAGAGGATTGTTTCCTTCTGAAATGTGCTCTGGAGCGTCTCCCGGTTCTGTTAAATAATCTTTTTTATTATTATACCTATTAATTATAGCTAAAATAGACTTGGGAAGTTGGTATGTATTGTCTAGTTCAGCATTTTCTAATCCTACAAATTGCATGCTTTGGGTTTGATCGCTTTTTATATTTTGGTATTCAGCTATTAAAATAGCTTTTCTTGACTCTATTTCAATCTTTTGATCGCTTATTGCTTCTTTATCTCTTTGTAGTTTTTCGTTTGCTTGTTCTAGTAGCTTAATTTGTTGGTGGTTTTTTTGTTTAGGTAGAGTTTTGGGCGTAATGATTTTATAATGGCTTAGTTTATGTAAAATAATGGCGCTCAGTACAACAGTTATAGAACACACTAAGGTTAATTTAGCAGTTTCTAAAATTAAAGGTAACCCTAATACATTTTTTGCTATGAAAATAAAAGGTGTGGTGATGGCACTAAGATAAGTAGTAGCAAAATTTGTAATGGTAAAGAAAGAGCTGGCCTTAGAGAATATCAAAACTGGTAGCTTTAAAATAAAATAATCAGCAATAGTGCAAGTGGCAAATAAAGTAACAACCATTATCAGAAAGTTGGTTAACTCAAAATGATATAATAAGTTAGTTAACTTTTCGCAAATATGCTCAGGTAGATCTTTAAGAGAGGTGTTTAATTTTATTCCTAATATAGAACAAGTAGCTGGAGGCGTATTTTTAACTTCCCTCAAGAGGCTAAATCTTCCTAAATTAATAAACTGCCGTTGTTCAGGAGTATTCAATACTAAAATATGAACTCTCGAAGCGAACAACCAAGATAATACAAAGCTGCGATGCAAGCGATGCTCGATATTATCTAAAAAGCCAGTAAACCTTTTAAGTATTACATATACAAAATACATTTCCGGATATTTAAGTTTAATAATTTTACGATGATTAGAAGAAACTTGGTCGTATATTTGGCGGTTTAATTTAGCAAGCATTTTATGCTGATGTTCGGCTTGAGAAATTTTAAGGCTTTTGAATACGATGTTAGAACAGATAAAGTGTCCGAGCTTAGTTTGGGTACTGACTTCAATACTTCTTATATTTTCATTCTCAATTTCTTCTATTGCTGGAATAAATACAAAATAATCGATTATTTCTTTAAAATCTAACTTTAAGCCTTTGATACGCCCATTTCTTATTATCGTTTTTTGTAGTTTTTGGGCTGCAAGTTTTGCCTCATTACACTTTATATCCATAAATTGAGTAAAAACTATCTTTTCAAGATTCAGTTCAGCTTTAGTAAAATCATCATTTTTTGAAATAAAGCTAGATAATGAAGAATAATTAAAGTTACAGTTTTGAAAGTTTGAGTGTATTGATTTGCATTTGTCATAACTATCTTTAAAACTTTGATAATGTTCAAAATCACACTCCGTTAACCTTAAATTGCTAAATTGAGATAAGATGCTAGTTGCTTCGGTAAAATTTACTGCAGTTAGTTGTGAGCGATTAAAGAGCGTTTCAATAAATTGGGCTTTTTTAAAATTTGTGGCAAGTAGCTTACTTTTTTCAAAAATTGTAGCAAAATGTTTTGATTTAGCAAAATTAGTATGTTCTAGATTGCATGCTTCAATGTTAGTTGCAATAAATTGGCATTCTGAAAAATCAGCATCTAAAAGGCTTGAGTTCTGTATTTCGTTACCGAATATCTTAGAACCAAAAAACTGAGCATGATTTAGATTAGAGTGTTTAATATCACATAAACTGAAGTGCGTGGGTGTAAAGCCCCAATTTAATTTGCGTTTTATGGCGGTAAAATAATTTCCGACACTACTAAAATTAGCATGGCTAAGTATCGAACGGTGGAACTTAATACCAAGCAAATCTTCTTCTTCTTCTCCTAAAAAGTTTCTAAAATCGCAATCTGAAAAATCTCCAAAATCTAACTTATAATGTGGGTTTTCTAAATTATGAGGTGAGATTGTAGCCATACCGGCAAGGTCTATCATCATATTGTCTAGATTAATCCCTTTTTCTTGTAATAATTTAGCTACCTGTACCCCATTAAACATTTGCTTTAGCACAAAGCTTTTAAAGCTTTGAGGACGCTTTTCTTCTATCTCTGCTTTGAAGTTATTAGTTAAAGTGGTCAAGCTACGCTTGGTGTACATTAATTCTTGGCCTAATACTTTTATAGATTGTTTGGCAAGTCTCAGGTTCTCTTGAAGGCTGTTTTTGTAAGCCTCGCTTTTGGTTTCTGGTTTGGCGCTTAAATGTATTTGTAAATTTTGTTCAAATTCTTGGTGTTCTTTAAGTTTAGTTTTGTATGCTTGAGTTAGTTGTTCAATGTTTTTTACTTTTTGGGTGAGTAATGTATTATAATTTTCCTTTAATTTATATAATCCGTTAGCTTGTACTTGTTGGGCTACATATTCAAGATATTCATAGAAATATTTGGCTCTTATTTGGTAATATATCTCTCTTAATTCGAGTGAATAAGCTGTGGGTAAATCGAAAACTTGTAAATCTTCATTAACATTTAATTCATAAATTGGATCTAAATATTTTTTCCACTCATCTAAAAAATTGGTTTTATTTAAAGCTGGAAATTGAATCTTAAAATACTTTTTTACTTCTGGTGATATACTACCGGTCAAGCTGAATAGAAGTTTCTCGCAAATAATGACAAAATAACTACGCAGAATATCATTATATTCTGCTGAAGTATTCATTGCCGTAGGATCTTTAATTAATAATTTTATAAGTTCGAATATTGGAATGCGTTCTTCAGCAGCAATCCACTGTTCAGGCGGCGTATATATATGAGGAGCAGCTAGAGCAAATTTGCAATCATTTAGCTGAATTTTAGATAACGAGTTGATAAACTTAGAGCCTTTTAAATCGCATTGATCAAAGCTTCCATTGAAATTACATCCGTTAAAAACACTTTCTTGAAAATTGGTATTATCTATTGGTCCAAATGTACATCCAATTAAAGTTAACCCAGATAAATTATGTTTGTTTAAATTATGTTTGCTAAAATCATAATTAGTAATTTCAATATCATTTTTACCATAATTGATAGCGTGTGCTTTAAAGCCGGTAACTTCTTTAAAAGTGTTATTATTATGTTTGATTCGAGTTATGAGTGATTGCTCACGTTCTAAAAGGCTTAATAATTTTTGCTCGTGGTCGGTGATATTATTCGCCTCTTTATTGAGCATTTTAGGTAAATAATCAATGAGCTCTTCGGTAGTTTGTTGTTCAGTAATAAACGACAATTCAGTTATTGATTTATAAGCAGTTTGAATTTGCTTTTTAAGCTGTAATAATGATTGCTGCTGGATATGTAGAGACTTCGCTATCTTGTTGTTGATGTTGCTTAAAGTTTTAGTGGTTAGCTTTGCTACTATTGCATTATCAGGAGCACTTTCCTCATAAAAAGAAACTTGTTGAGTTAAATTTAATTGCTCTTCAATGAAGCTCTTCAGGTTGGTTGTAGCTTGGTTAACTTTACCATTGGCGGTGGATTGAAAATATAGATCAATAATATGGTTAATTGAGGGCTTGGATGTATTAGTTATAGGAATAATAGGGGGGGTAATCTGTGGTTGCATATGTTTAATTTAAAATGTTTTTTTATTAGTTGATAAGAGTATAGGTCAGTCGCTCGAACTAACCTTAAATGATGGGATTCAATAACATTCCTGATAAAATATAGCCATTTGTTAATCAAGTTACAGAATACAACTTTTATAAGAATAATAAATCTATATTAAATTCTTTATGTTTTTTTTAAAGAAGAATTTTGTAAATAAATAGGCAATCGCTATACAAGGATAGAATGTTATTTAAGTAAAGTTTAATTAATTTTAAACAATTAGGTAAGGATAATAAAGCTTGCTATATCAGTTGGTTATAAAAAACTAGATTGCAGCCAACAATAAACTTCTTTCAGTTATGAAAGAAGTTTATTTATTGATAAAAAATATTTAACTAATCTAGCTGCAAATGGAGGAAATAGTTGTTGAAAGTGGGTTTAAGCTTACTACGGATCTAGACCAAGTAAAATCTTGGCTTCTCAGCATTTGTATAAAAATACTTATCTCTCAATAGACTTTAGTTAATATGATAGCGCATAAAGCTAATCAATTATCGCTATTTCAACTCTTCTGCTACCAGGTTCCCTGGTATTATCTGCTGTATTAAAGGCGATATCAGCTTCACCGAAAGCATATATAACAATCTTTTTAGGATCAAGGCCCTTGGTAGTTAAATAATTTTTTACAGCAGTCGCTCTTTTTTTAGACAGATTAAGATTGTATTCCTCTTTTCCTGAGTGGTCAGTATAACCATTAAGAGTGATTTCTTCTGGTTGTTGAGGCATTTTATTAATTTTATCAGCAATTTTATTTAAAACTTGTTTTGCTCCTGCGGTTAATTTGCTGCTATTAAACTCAAAAAAGATTCGAAATTGAAAGAATTCCTGAGCATTTTTAGCCATTTTTTCTTGGGCATTAAATGGCTCTTTAGCTTTTGGTTCTACTTGTTTTTGCTCTTTCAGTTCTTCTGTTTTTTTTGGTGTTGATTGTTTGATTTGGTTATTATGTGCTGTTAATTTATCTTTGAGTAACATTAGTTCATTCTCAAAGTTGGTTTTACAGTGTTTTATTGCTTCATATTGCCAGTTCTCTTCTAATTCTTCTAACCAGCAATCATAGTTAAATTGAGCCTTAGCTAAATTTTCTGGAAAAGTGCTACGTAAGTATTTATTATCAATCAATGGTTTGAGTTCATTATAGTAAGCTAAAGTTTCAAGTTTGTTTTCTTGAGGTATCTTCCAATCATCTGGATGTTCAGGAAGTACGTTATGCCCATAAACTATTAGCATAGCTTTATCAATAAAATGCTGTGAATCAAGCCAATCACAATTTTTAGCTTCATTGTCGGCAAAGTCTTTATAATATTCAAATAGTTTTTTTTGAAAATTATCGCCTTGAGGAGTAGAAGATTTCAATGTTTCAAGAGAAGTACAACTACATAAAGTGAATAGAAGTACCGCTAATTTGCTTATATAACTATTTATTGATAAATTTTTGAACACGATTGATATTAATAAATTAAGTTATTTGTTAAGGTAACCTTAAAGTCAATTTATGACGAAGTCAACTTTTACTGCATGTTTTTTATAGTTATGATCAAAAAAGTTAATTACTATAATGTTTTTACTGTTGATTCCTAGCTTATTCAATTGATTTTTTAAGTGTTTTATTTGCTTATCTGGATGTGGGCTTTCTACTTTGCTATAACTTCTTAGTATTACATTACGAAATTTTTTTTTAGCTATGTCATATTTATGGCTAACCAAGGCAATTTGTTTATGAGCTAGCTTAGCTTTCTTATCAAATCGAATCTCAATAGTTTTACCTATTTTATAGGAAGCTATTCTTATAAGCTGGAAAGCACGTATTTTGCTGTATAAATTATTTTTACTGGTAATCATACTATCAATGTCAGTGCTATTATAATTATGGAACAAATAATAATCATAAGTATAAATTAATTCAGCTAAAGCTTGCGCTTGATTTTTAATATTTTCATGAGTAATTTGACTGATGATTGCTTGTCTTAATATGTTAGCTTCGGTTAAATTGATATTGTTTGCTTTCCAATCTTTGGGATCTTCAGGTAGCACTAATAGTTTATGTTGAGCATCTACTGCTTTTTGGGCAAATTTTTCCGCATATTTCCAATTATATCCTTCGGCGCGAATGTTAGCCATTTCGGCATATTGTTTTGCCAGAATGCCATGAAAATCATCATCAAACTTTTCAAATGTTTGGACTTTTTGTAAATTTTGAGTACAACCAAATCCAACTAAAATGCACAAAATAATAATACCAATTCTGCTAAATAGTTTTTGCATTATATATTCCTAAAATTTTATTATTAAGTATAACACAAAACAACATTAAATAAATATTAAAAAATTAACTAATGAAGCTATTTAATCTTTCTTTAATGACTATAGGTATAGATGAAGCAGGGAGAGGGCCGTTAGCAGGGCCGGTTGTAGCAGCTGCTGTGAAGTTTAAATCTTTTGAGAATATGGATTTAATCAATGATTCTAAAAAACTAACTGCTAAGAAGCGAGAACAATTATTTTCGATTATTAGTGAACAGGCGATAATCGGCCTAGGAATAGTAGAAGCTGCAGAAATTGATCAGATCAATATTTATAATGCGACTAAAAAGGCTTTTTACTTAGCAGCTAATAAACTGCTAGAGCAAGTAAAACATGCTGATTATCAAATTATAATCGATGGAAATTTTGTACCGAACGAACTTAAATACGCTCAATCTATCATTAAAGGGGATGGGACCTATTATGAGATTGCTGCAGCTTCCATTGTTGCAAAAGTAACTCGTGATAGAATTATGCAAACATTAAGCGAGGTTTATCCGCATTATGGTTGGAGTAATAATATGGGTTATGGCACTAAAGCGCATATTGAGGCAATTAACATTTATGGCATTACACCCCATCATCGCAAAAGTTTTGAACCAGTTAAGTCAATGCTTATTATAACCCAGCAAGTATTAGAGCTGACATAGGTATTATAAACCAGCCTTAACCTAAGCATATGGTTAAGAAGACTCCCTGTAAACTTAAGCAATGGTAAGATGAGCGATATTCTATATGAATAATATTTTGCAAAAAGCTTTGGGCAACTTTATTAAAATGATTGGTCTTCTGTTGTCATATCTAAAGATTTATATCAAATTATTATCTATAGAAGAGGAATTGAGGTGTAAGCAAATGAGATATGGTATAAGCATTATGGTAATAACTAACACTATTAGAAAACCCAAGCTTTATAGTTTGCTGTATCTATAAGTCTCCTATTAGTAAGTATTATTATTGCATATATTATAACAAAGCAAAACCTACCTTAAAATGAAAGGTAGGTTTTAATACATTAAATAGCTTAAGTGGAAGCTTTGATGTTTAGCTAATTGCTTTATCGAAATTAGCTTGAGCAAAGTCCCAGTTAACTAGTTTTTCTAAAAATACTGCTAAATAGTCCGGTCTACGGTTTTGATAATCTAGATAATAAGCATGTTCCCATACGTCAGCAGTGATGATAGCTACTTGATTTTTAGTTATAGGTAAATCTGCATTAGCAGTTTTAGTTACTTTTAGTTTATTGTCATTTAGATCTAATACCAGCCAAGCCCAGCCACTGCCAAATTGGGTGGCTCCAGCTTGTTTAAACTCTTGAGCAAAATTATCAAAGCTGCCAAAATCTGTGTTAATTCTACCAAGCAAGGTACCACTAGGTTGGCCGCCGCCATTTTGTTTCATAGAGTGCCAGTAAAAACTATGGTTCCATACTTGGGCAGCATTATTAAAAATACCTACATACTCGTTTTTACCAGCTGAACTTGCAATTACCTTTTCAAGGTCAAGTTTAGCAAATTCATGTTCTTTAAGTAAATTATTTAAATTAGTTACATAAGCTTGATGATGTTTGCCATGATGAAAGCTAAAAGTATTACTGCTTAAATGCGGTTCAAGTGCAGTAGCGTCATAAGGAAGATTAGGTAAATTAAAAGGATAAGATGATTGATTTGCTTTATCATTGCTTAGTTTAGCGTTTAGCATTAAGACCTCACATAAATTGCTATAATTTGATTAAATTTGTGAGGCTTTTACGCTAAAAAGTCAATGATAAAGTTTAGTAAGATACTAGCTTACATTGTTTATGTCCACCAGGGCCTCCTAGTTAAAGGATTTTTTGGTGAACATTAAGGTAATATTGGATATTACAAGTTTCTTGAGTTGCTTTTAAATAACTTGCTGTTCACTAGGCTTGTAAAGCCTTTGCCGGTTTGAGTTGCTTGATTTAAGCCTTTATTAAGCGCTGCTAAGCCAGAGGTTGGTATAATGTAAGATACTGCTTTGCCAATTGAATCGGAGGTTGCTTTTAATACTCTGATATTTCTAAGCGTTGGTAAGTGCCCGGCTGTAAATAAACCCATGGTTACTATTAAAATTACACCTAAGATTTTAACGGTAGTATTTATAACCTTTCTCCGTATTTCGCGCTTTCTTGCAGCTTCTCTTTGTTGTGCTTCTTGCTGTTGTAGGTCTCTTGCTAGCTCTTTATCTGCTTGTATTTGTTTAAGATTTGCTTGCGCTTCAATCTTATCTGGACCTATTTTAATTGCATCTTGCTGGATTTGAGCTGGGATTGCTACTGCCACTACAAGTTCATTTCTCTTCTGTTCAGCTTCTGTTGGTTGTGCTTCTTGCTGTTGAGCTCTGGGCCTTGCCTGTTCAGCAGCTTCTCTTTGTTGTGCTGCTTTATGAGCTCTAAATTTTTCTTCTTGCAAGGGTCTTATTGCCTCTAATATTGGCGCCGGTCTATTATTTTTCACTTCCGTTACAGTTTCATTTCTCTTCTGTTCAGCTTTTCTTTGTTGTGTTTCTTGATGAGCTCTAAATTTTTTTTCTTGCAAGGGTCTTAGTGCCTCTAATATTGGCGCCGGTCTATTATTTTCCACTTCCACTACAGGTTTATTTCTCTTCTGTTCAGCTTCTCTTTGTTGTGCTTCTTGATGAGCTCTAAACTTTTCTTCTTGCAAGGGTCTTAGTGCCTCTAATATTGGCGCCGGTCTATTATTTTCCACTTCCACTACAGGTTCATTTCTCTTCTGTTCAGCAGCTTCTCTTTGTTGTGCTGCTTTATGAGCTCTAAATTTTTCTTCTTGCAAGGGTCTTAGTGCCTCTAATATTGGCGCCGGTCTATTATTTTTCACTTCCGTTACAGTTTCATTTCTCTTCTGTTCAGCTTTTCTTTGTTGTGCTTCTTGTTGTGGTCGGTTTGCATTACCGTCACCAGGTTGTGGGACGCCAGCTTGTGAGGCTCTTTCTTGTTCAACAATAGCGTTATGTTGTTGTGACCAAAGAACAAATTTTTGTTGAAAATTGTGCAATACTTCTTCTGGAGATAATGCACTATAACTCAATTCGCGTAAGGCTTGAGTAGTATAAATTGTTGCATTAAAAATTTCCTTTGGTGCTACTATTTTAAATATATTAGCAATGTCCTGTGCTTCTGTAAAAGCATTGATTCTAAGGCGTTCTAAATTATCAAAGCCATCATACTTAAGTTTTTCATACGTCTGGTCGCTAATTTGTTTTCCTAGAATTTTTTCAACTTTTGATTTATGTAGGAATGGTAATAATGATATAAATCTTTCAAGTTGATGCTTAATATTTTCAAAGTTAAGCAAGTTATCAACCATTTGGGATGCTTGTTCTGTTAGTTTATTTTGCTTTTTAAGGTTATTTTTGATCGCTTCTTTTGCTTTGTCACACTCGGACTCTAAAGTATCTAATAAGAAATCATTATGAGCTACTTTACCTTGTTCATGGTGGAAAGCTATTAATGTTAAAAAATCTCCTTCGTATGCGTGTGTTTGTAACTTAGGCTCAAGATTGGCAGAAATAAAAAAGATAATTCCTTGACGATGCATAATCCAAAACTCAGGAGCAAAATGAATGAATTCTTGTTCTAGCCTGTATAAATTGGTATTACCTTGCTTATCATATAAGTCCGTTGAGAATCTAGTAGGTAGGCTGATTTCATCACGTAGTTTATTTAAAATACTTACAACTTGCGCAATAGTTTCTTCTGTATCTTCTCCGGTTCCTTGTAGGGTAGGGTGCTGTAATAATAAAGTATGCCAGTAAGTATTGCTCTGGGGCATTTCGTAATAAAAATTTGTTACTCTATTTGCAAATTCATCCAATAAATTTTCTGCATTTATTCCGTCAATTACAGTAGCTCTGTTTATAATATCAACATTAAAATAGAAATTGATGTCATCGCTGTTTTTAATTTTTTGCTTAAGTTGTGCTTTAAAATGTTGAGGATCTATTTTGGTCAGTAGTACTTTTTTATTATATTGTTTAATTGCATGCTGGGCTTCTTTTTTTAATGAGGTAATAACATCAACTTCTTCTTCAGGTTGAGGGGCGGGTTTAGCACCTACAGTTGCTCCTTTAGCTATATTAATTACAACGTTATTTTGTTGGCTAAGTTGACCTAGAATTGCCTGTTTGTTACGTATAATTTGAAGTATTTTATTAATATTACTTGCTATATCGTTATTGTTAATTCCATTTTGGGCTGATTGTAGCTTCTTAATAATTTCGTCTTTTCTGCGATTTTTTTGTAATTCTTGTTCAATTTTATTAGTATAAGCTTGATATATGTTATCTTTAATCTTTGTATAAGTTTGAGTATTGTATTCAGGGTCATCTAATTTAAATAAATTTTCTATATTTTTGATGGTTATTACGTTAGCTAAGGTGGTTTTAAATTGGGCATCTATCTGATTAGGCATTAATCTAGATTTTTTAATAGCTTCATCTATATCTTTTAAAATATTACTAAGTTGAATTTCTAGATGTTGATTTGAAGAACCAGCGCTTGACATATAATTACTCTTGCTTGTAAAAATGATCTTAATTTTGATGATTTTGCCTCAATGTTAATAAAAAGTAAATATAATTGTTGCTTTTAATACGTATAGGGTGATTTTTCACCATCTTATGGTTAATTTAAAATAAAAAAAAATAATTTAGAAACTGAATAATTAGCGAATATATACTATATATAGTGGCAAGAAAAAAATTGCATACAATATATACTTTTTTATATGGACATAAACTATTTTCGTTTTATCATAATTAATAAATACGCAATTGATATGTTTATCAGTGATTTGGTTCACAATTGTTAATAAAATAGCTTTTTTGGGATGGTTTATGAGTTATAATATTCAAATTGATAATTTAAATGACGCTAGATTGACGGATTTTGGTAAGGCAGTTTTAACCGATCGGTATTTAATAAAAGACGAAACTTATCAAGATTTGTTTGCTAGAGTTGCGATTCATTTTGCTGATAATCAAGAGCATGCTACAAGACTATACGGTTACATGGGCAAGCTCTGGTTTATGCCTGCAACTCCTGTGCTTAGCAATGGTGGTACCAAGCGTGGATTGCCAATTTCTTGTTATCTCAATGAAGCTCAAGATTCTCTAAAAGGTATTGTAGATTTATGGACTGAAAATGTATGGCTTGCAGCCCGTGGGGGGGGGATAGGAAGTTATTGGGGTAACATTCGCTCAATAGGTGAGAAAGTCTCTGGTAATGGCCAAACTTCTGGAGTAGTACCATTCTTAAAAGTACAGGATTCTATGACTCTTGCTATTTCACAAGGTAGCTTAAGAAGAGGAAGTTCAGCTGTATATTTACCAATCAATCATCCTGAAATTAAAGAATTTATTAATCTGCGTAGACCAACCGGAGGTGATCCAAATCGTAAAGCCTTAAATATTCATCATGGGGTAGTGATTACTGATGATTTTATGGCTCAAGTTGAAAATGACGGTATGTGGGATTTAATTAGTCCTCATAATAACCAAGTAGTTTCTACGGTTAAGGCTCGTGATTTATGGGCGGATATCCTAACAACCAGAATTGAAACTGGTGAGCCGTATGTGTTATTTATCGATACTGTAAATGATGCAGTACCAGAACATCATAAAAAGCTAGGGCTTAATGTAAAAACGTCCAATCTTTGTAGTGAAATTACTCTGCCAACCGGTGTTGATCATCTTGGAAATGACCGTACAGCAGTATGTTGCCTATCTTCTCTTAATCTTGAGTATTATGAGGAATGGTGTGACAATAAAGATTTTATTCCTGATATCATGCGCTTTTTAGATAACGTGCTTGAGGATTTTATTCAAAATGCACCTGAGTCTATGGCTCGTGCTAAATATTCAGCAATGCGTGAACGCTCAGTGGGTCTTGGAGTAATGGGCTTCCATTCATTCTTACAGTCTAAGCTGATTCCATTTGAATCGGTAATAGCCAAGGTGTGGAATACTAAAATGTTTAAACTTATTAAAGAGCAAGTTGATCAAGTATCAAAGGACCTAGCTTTAGAGCGTGGACCTTGCCCAGATGCAGCTGAATGTGGAATAATGGAGCGGTTTACTAATAAAATGGCAATTGCTCCAACAGCTTCAATCTCAATTATAGCTGGGAATGCATCACCTGGTATTGAGCCATATGCAGCTAATAGCTTTAGCCAAAAAACCCTTAGTGGTACATTTACTGTACGTAATAAACATCTTGCGAAACTCTTAGAAGAAAAAGATGAAAATAACGAAGATAGCTGGTCTTCAATTTCTACTCATGAAGGTTCAGTACAACATCTAGACTTCTTAACTCAAGATGAAAAAGATGTGTTTAAAACTGCTTTTGAACTAGATCAACGTTGGGTTATAGAGCATGCGGCTGATCGTACTCCTTATGTCTGTCAGGCTCAATCGTTAAACTTATTCTTTAAGGGTGATGTGGCTAAAAAAGATTTGCATCAGGTTCATTTTGCGGCTTGGAAAAAGAAAGTAAAAAGTATGTATTATCTGCGTTCTACTTCAATCCAGCGTGCTGATAAAGTATCACATAAAGTTGATGTGATTGATATCAAGCAGCAGCTAGAGTCAAGTGAACAGGCAAATACTGAGGCTAACTCAAATAATTATGAAGAGTGCTTAGCTTGCCAATAATAGGGAAGCTAATAAAAATGATAAATAGCGAGGGATAAATTATGCCATTACTTGAAGCAAAGCCAATTTATAAACCATTTGAATATCCATGGGCATATGAAGCATGGCATACTCAACAAAAGATTCATTGGTTGCCAGAAGAAGTGCCACTTGCAGATGACGTTAAAGATTGGCAATATAATTTAACACCAGGTGAAAAATATTTGCTTACCCAGATTTTCCGTTTTTTTACTCAAGCGGATATTGAAGTGAATAATTGTTACATGAAAAATTATTCCCGGGTGTTTCAACCGACTGAAGTACAAATGATGCTTGCTGCTTTTTCTAATATGGAAACTATTCATATAGCGGCCTATTCTCATTTGCTTGATACTATTGGCATGCCAGAGGTGGAATATCAGGCCTTTATGAAATATAAGGAAATGAAAGACAAGTATGACTATATGCAACGTTTTGGGGTGGAATCTAAAAAAGATATTGCTACAACTCTTGCGGTATTTGGTGCTTTTACTGAAGGTTTACAGCTTTTTGCATCGTTTGCAATTTTATTAAATTTCCAAAGATTTAATAAAATGAAAGGCATGGGACAGATTATTACTTGGTCAGTTAGAGATGAAACACTGCATACTAATTCGATCATTAGGTTATTTAGAACTTTTATTCGTGAATATCCTGAAGTGTGGACAGAGGAATTAAGAAGTAATTTGTATGAAGCTTGTGCTACTATTGTTCATTTTGAGGATGCCTTCATTGATCTTGCGTTTGAAGTAGGTGATATTACTGGCCTTACTGCTAAAGAAGTTAAGCAGTATATTAGATTTATTGCAGATAGAAGGCTTTCTCAACTAGGCTTACGAGAAATATATATGGTTGAGAAGAATCCATTGCCATGGCTTGATGAAATTTTAAACGGGGTTGAGTTTGCTAACTTCTTTGAAAGTAGGGTTACTGAGTACACCAAATCTGCCACTACTGGCAGTTGGGAAGATGCTTTTAATTAATAAGCTGTTGGCTTATTAATTAACAACTATTTAACAATTGTAACAATGGAAGCTTGAGGTGCAACAAGCTTCCATTTTTTATTTCTAGAATATCAAAGAGTTAGTATTATTTGCTGGTAGGCTTGAAAATTGGAGATTTATATTTTTATATTGTATGTTAAGATATAAATTGGTTTAAAGATAATTTTATTAATTGCCAAGCCGCAAAAAGAATATAATTTGTTATTACTAAGTCATAAGTAAAAAAATTAATTATTATATAAGAAGCCTAATATGCGTTATATTAAAAAATTTTGGATAATTTTAAGTGTCATCAATCTTATATTATTAACTAGTTGTACTACTGGTAGAAATCTGGGGCGCGTGCCGGAAGTCTCTGAAGTTCCATTGAGTCATGAACAAAAAATTCTAATTATTCTACCGTTAAGTGATAAAAAATCTGCTATTTCTAAAAATATTATGGCAGCAGTAGAGTTAGTGTATGAAAATCATAAAGAACAGCTAAAAGAGAAAAATATAGGATTTAAATTTTTAGATTATAATGATCCTAATCTAGCAAATAAAATTGAAGCTATTAAGCCTTTAGCTATTTTAGGGCCAATTTTTTCTCATCAAACTGCATTTTTAAGCGATAAAATTAATAAGAACTTCAAGATATATAGCTTTTCTAATGATGCTACACTTGCCAAAAATAATAATATTTATGTAACCGGTATCAGTCCATTTTATTTGCTAGAGAAAGTAATGGAAGAAGAAGCTATTAAAGGAAAAAGCAAATTCTTTATTGTAGGGGCTCGTACCCAAGTAAATTTAGATCTAATTAATTATTTTAATAAAGTAAAAGCAAAATATCCAGAACTGGTGCTGGTTAAGCTTGAACTGCATAATAATACTATTGAAGGCAGAAATTATGCAACTATTGCTATGGCAGATTCACTAAAAGCTTTAGGAGAAAATAACTCTACTTTGATAGTTCTTGAGCCGCAAGAGTTAAAAGTTGAAGAGATTATTGAAAATTTAAGAGAGCATCAAGTAGATTTTACTAAGTTTGATATTTTCATTCCATTTATGGTGGATGGTGAAAAGCTAGATCGCGCCAATCCATTTTTAGCAGATATTTATGTACCTGTATTAAAAGATATGGATGATTTAAAGGTGAAATATTATGATAAATATAATATTATGCCAGAAAATATTAGTATTATAGCTTATGATTTGTTACTTGAAATTTTAGGTTTAACTCAAGAAGGATCTAAATTTATTATTGATAGCGCTCATGACAATATCCTTAGACGTCGGATAGAGTTTGAAAAACTGATCAATCAATTTGAATAATCTTTTGCGTTGATATTTATTATCAGTGAGATTATATGCCATCACTTGAACAAACAATACAAAAGACTTAAGCAAGTATCATAATGGGTAGCAATTTCACCTAATTTTTGCTCTTCAAATAGATATCAGTATTTTGCGATACTTGCTCTAGTTTCTTCTAACCTCAGTCATTGCTGAGTTTTCATAAGTGGTTCATTTCAGAAACCTTCATAATATTCAGAAATAACTTAGATTCTCTATTGATATTCTTCTGGTGTCAAAAATCTTAGCTAATAAAGATATTTTGAATGATGGAATATTATTATCATTTTCACATTGTAACGTTAAAGATAAATTTTATATTTAATAATATTATTTTGCTTAAATGTTGCTAAGTAATTTTAAATTAGGTGAATAAATTATGGAGCCTTCTACACTTAAAGTCTTTACACTTAGCAATATTGTTCAATTGCATGATTATATGGCTAAGCAAGAGCAATATAAAATAAACCATCCTACTCATATAATTAAAGTCCAAGTTAGTGGCGATAATGGAAGCAATGATGCAGCTTTACTGTTAGATGAATTAGCTAAGGAACAAAATCAAGAAATATTAGCTAAAATAGTATCCCTTAACTTTGGGAAAATTAATCATGATTATTTTCTATTAACAGAGCATGCTAAAGTTTTAGCAGCAATATTAGATAAGATGAGCGAATTAAAATGGTTAATTCTTACTGCTAAAGACATTAGCTCAGAAGGTATGGTTTTAATAGCAAAAGCTTTACCAAAATCTATTAGATATCTTGATTTATCAGGGAATGGCATTGATTCCGATGTAGCAATCGATATAGCTAACAGTTTAGCTGGAACAGATATAGCCTATTTAATATTACGAAATAATAATATAGGGGGAGTAGGAATTAGAGCTCTTACTGACAAATTACCTAAAAGCTTATTTTTATTAGATTTATCAGGCAACCTTATAGAAGAAGAGACTATAGAAAATTTAGGATCATTTTTGTTAAGCTGTTTTCAGCTTAATCAATTAATTTTAGAAAATACCCAGCTGAATGCTGAGACTGCTCAAAGGATAATTAAGTGTTTATCAGCAAGCCTTGAAGAATTAGATTTATCAGCAAATCCTATTGGTGATAGCGGGGTTATAAGTATAATGGCTGAATTACCAGAGAAATGTCCTCATTTACAAACACTTTTTTTTAAAAATATTAATTTAGGTAAACAAGGGGTGGAAGCGATAGTTTATAGTTTGCCCAAACTACCGAAATTAGTTTCTTTAATATTATATGGTAATAAACTAGGGGTTACAGAAGCCGCCATACTCGGTGCTGCTTGTGGTAAAGTAGAAGCTACAGATGTTAATGTATATTTTGGAGTATCAGAGGAAGTTAATCCAGAATTATTAACAGCATTTGAGAAAGCTAAACAGCATGCCAGGCAAGATATTGATGAAGTAATAAAGTTAAAAAAGCAATTATACTTACCTCCTGAAGGTCCGCACGCTAGCAGTGTGAGTAATAAATATAAAGAACAATCTGTTTCTCCTTTAAGTAAATAAGCTATTCATTTTTAATGAAGGATATTTATATAAATTTCACTTAGTAATTTTTCTGTGATTTCCCTACTTTAAGTTTATTATATATAACAGTAGCTTAATAGTTTAATATAAAGGAGAAAGTAAATGAAATGTATTAATTTGATAGCTTTTTGGCTAGTGATTATTGGAGCTATAAACTGGGGATTGATTGGTACCATGGATTTCAATCTAGTCTCTTACATATTTGGTGTAGGAAGTGCTACTTCTAAGCTTGTTTATAGCGTGGTAGGATTATCAGGAGTGTATAATGGAGCGGTAACATTAGCTAAATATGCTGCTGAAAAAAAATAATTTTACATATCATTTGGTGTATCATTAGATTGTATGAAGGTAATTATATTATTAAATATGAGTTTGTATACATTTAGTGGCTATTCCCATTGGTGTTGTAATAAATCTTTAATTTTATTTTGATAACCATTTAAAAATTGCTTTATATCAATTTTATTTTTACCTGGTAGTTGTAGCATTTGAGGTTGAATAAAGCCTTCCTGGCAGGCAATATTAAAGTTTAAATCTATTACTTCTCCAGGGTTATAATTACTAGCGGTCTGGGTATAACTGACCTCTGCTGCAAAAATCTTTATAGTTAAATCGCCTATATTATATAAACAGCCATGATAGCTTAAGGCATTGATTTGTCTTAAAACCAGTTTTGTAGGTTGATTACAATCTAATATATAATCTTCAGGCTTAATTTTAGGCGCATAAATTGTTAGGGCATCATCTTGTTTAATCGGTACTATGGTTTGATCTTTTAAACCAGATAAGGCCTTAAGTAGTAAAGGGGGGGCGATGGTAGATAATTCATTATGTAGTGTTTCAAAGGAAGTAGTATCTGTCACTTGTACGCTACCTTTTAGTAACATATCTCCAGTATCTAACCCTTCTGCCATTTGCATAATAGTAATGCCGGATTCGCTATCTCCTTTAAGAATGCTATACTGAATAGGTGAGGCGCCACGCCATCTAGGTAGCAATGAGGCGTGAATATTAATACACCCAAACTTAAAAGCTTCTAAAATAGCTTTTGGAAGAATCAGACCATAAGCTGCTACCACTGCAATGTCGGCTTTCAAATTA
This sequence comes from Rickettsiales endosymbiont of Stachyamoeba lipophora, assembly GCF_003932735.1. Lineage (NCBI taxonomy): Bacteria > Pseudomonadati > Pseudomonadota > Alphaproteobacteria > Rickettsiales > Rickettsiales endosymbiont of Stachyamoeba lipophora. Next base: position 1,362,670 of record NZ_CP033611.1, read on the forward strand.
TAAAAAGTTTCAATATCAGCAATAGACTTAAAATTTTTAGGGGTAAAGACTGGTATATTATACTTTTCAGCCAATTCGTGGACTGGAGTTTTAGTAACAATCATTCCTCTTTTTTGAGGCTTAGGCGGCTGAGTATATACTGCAATTATTTCATGATCATTTGATTCGATTAATGCTTTTAAGGAAGGCAGGGCAAAAAGCGGAGAGCCCATAAATATAATTTTCATAATTATTATTATTTTAAATTTTTTTTGCGTACTTTTTCAATAATCATATTTCGTTTTAAAGGAGAAATGTAATCTACGGAGACAATACCATTTAAATGATCAATTTCATGCTGGATACACCTGGCTATATATTCAGTAGTTTCTATAGTTTGTTTGTTTCCGTCTAAATCTAAATAAGTGGTAGTAACACTTTGATGTCTGATAATAGAGGGATAATGCCCTGGAATGGATAGGCATCCTTCATTTGCATCTACTTTATCTTCTGAAAATTTTATAATTGCTGGATTAATCATAACAATCGGGTTGGGTTTGCCTTCCTCTTCGCTTATATCAACTATAATAATTCTTTTAAGTACTCCAACCTGGTTTCCAGCAAGGCCCATCCCACGTCCATGATACATAGTTTCAATCATGTCTTGGGCAAGTTGTTTAATTTCATCTGTAATTTCAGTAATAATTTCAGCTTTTTGCTTAAGTCTTGGATCGGGTATTGTAACAATAGGTAAAATTGCCATAATTAAAGATTCCTAAGTATTATTCATTAAATTGGATATAAACTTATAATTTAATGTTACCAGAACGCAAATATTTTATTTTCAATCTGCTTAATTGCCAGGTTGATCTCTATTGGGTATGGTAAAACATAAGCTATCTTTTTGATCAATAGGTAATTGCAACGGATGAGGTTTTACTATTGAGCATTTTCTAGGGTCTAATATTTTAGGATTTTCATTAAATGTACAAGCTTTAGCAGCTGGATGATTGATAATATCTATATTAGTAGCGCTAATATCATCTTCTGCTTTGTATATTATATCCTGTGGCCTGATGCCTGGTTTGGGTGTTGGATAGCCATGAATATAGATAATATAGTTTGTAACTAAGAAATTAGATTTTAAAAAATCAAATTCACCATCCGCCGGTTCTACGCATACTAAATCTGCACCAGATTGGTAAGCAAATCGCTTATATTCTAAGCCAATTTTTAGTTGTAAAGTTTTATGATGTTTAAAATCTCTATCTGTATATTGACCTGAGATATTATTAAAGTTAAAAGGATCATTTATTTTATAAAGTTCAACTTGCCGTGATGAATTTTGTAACTGTAGATTAGCTTGTAGATCACCAGCATCATTAACCTCTCTATTGTCATACGAACTATATACTGTAGCCTTGAGTTTCGTACCAAAAAGTATATATTGTTTATCAAAATTGGAAGGGATAAAGGAATTATTATAAATATCAATTCCTTCCGGTACCATGCCAGAGATTTCATGACAGTTATTATTTAGGCATAACTTAGCTTTTATTAAAGGTACGTTATTAGTAGCAATACCACAACCATTTTTGCCATTACATAATTCTGCGGTAAGTTGAGGCATAGGTGGGCGTGGTACACAACCTAATGGAGCATTATCAATGCCTTCGGCATTCCAGCTAATGCACATGTTGTTATCAGCCGGAGATATAGTAGAGTTAAAACGTAAATTGTAATTAACAGTGCTTTTCCCGTTCGGCAAGGTAAGGCTCAAGCTGTTATTGGTTGCTCCACCTGAGAAGCTTGTGTATCTAGTAAAGTAAGGGGTACCAAGCTGCACATCATACTTAAGATCAGTAACACTAAAGGGTGTATAGCTATTGGTGGTATTTGATTTGACATATTCTATTTCAAATGAGGGTGTAGGGTAGGAACTTTCTATGAAATATGGTAAAGTAAGGCATGGTTCGCTGCTAGCTTTTGAGCCTAAATGTTTACAGTCTTTTGCTTGTTTAACATATTGGCCTTTAAGGTTAAAAAGAACACAACCGTGCTTATCTGGAGTTTCGCCAGTACCGCAAGCAAGCATTCTATCAAACTTTTCTGGTTTGAAATTTGTATCTCTTTCTTGAATAGGATAGTGTAGGTACGTATGATCCACGATTAAAGATGGAGAAGACGCATTAATAGCATAAGGGACCATAAAAGTTTTGTCCCCACGGTTTATTTTGTTATAAAAAACAAAGTTTCCATCTTGATTAGTACTAATTCGTGCATCATTTTTTGGTTCAAAGCAAGGTGATGTGGAAGAGCTGGAGCAAATAGGAATATAATTTTTAGGATTAGCTGTTACTCCCTCTGGTTCGCCAGAAGCATCCTGAAAGTTTCTAAATATGACACAAGGCTTAGTATCATCATTACGAGAGCATTTATCATAAGTGAAAGATACATCATCAGTAATTACAAACGCAAGTGGTTTAGTATAAGTAGAGTTAATAGAGGTTTGTACACAAAAATTTTCTGCGGTAGGAAGCTGGCTAGCTTCACATACCGGATATAATAAAGGAGTAGATAGGATAGGTTTGCTAAATGTTTTAGTATAGGAAGGTGGTGAGGGGGATAGAGGTATAGATGTACAGCCAACTGTTCTTAACACACACACATTGGTATATCTTCCTAGAGTTCCTGCGGCAGCAATAACAGCACCGCTTATAACTAATCCTGGATTAACGGTAATTACCCCGGCGGTTGCCAAGGTGGCTCCTGCATTTGCTACCTTGCTAAATTCTTCAAGATCAGTCCATTCGTGGAAAGGTTGGAATTTGGGATCAAAATCAGCTAAATCAAGCGGATCTTCAAAAATACATATTTTCGGTAGTTGAAGAGTTTTGCCGCCAATTGTTGTAGCAAAATGATCACCATACTTATCTTTAATAGGAGGGGTAATACGAGCGCAATATCTAGATAACCCACGAAATTGACATTCTCCAGTTCCTTTAAAGTCAATTATTACTTCTTCGTCAAGCTGTTTTAAACCGAATAGCCTAGCAAAAAAGTTAATCATATCATTGGCAAGCCCGCTATATTTAAATCTGAGAGCGATGCGTGGATCAAAAAAGGTAGAATTACTAGAAGCTTGAGTGTTAATCTCTACTTTAGTAAGCCAGCCGAATGCATCATCGGTTGCACTTCTAGCGGCTTCCAGTACTTCTCCTGCAATATTACAGGGCGTAGGTAGTGCATTTGCAGTTGAGTTTAATAAAAATAATAAAATTATATAATTTAAAAATCTTTTCATTTTGATCTAACTAACTATTATAAATGAGGGCTAACCAATCTTTTTGATCTTTATGATTACTATATAGTTTATATGCTTTTTCATCACTTTCCAAGATTTTAATAATAGAATCTAATCCTGCTAGGTTTAATTCTGCTATAACCGATTCATTAGGTTTTATAATCATAAATTCTTTAAGTAGTTGGGATAATTTTTGGATATATTTAATATCACTATTTTTAATTCCTAACTGTAGTGCTTGCTCTTTTGATAGTTTTTGGTTAGTAACTAGTTTAGTTGTAAACTCTTTAAAAACTTTTAAATTGCTTTGTGAAGCGGCATTAGTCGCAATAAGAAAGATGCCGTTAGATTTATAAATAGCATTTGATAATTGCTCTATATAATCTATGAATTCTTGATGGAACGGGATATTGCTAAAGTCGTCAAAAGCAATAATAAGAGGTTTTTTCTTAGTATTAGATTTAGCAAAATTATATAAAATACCCATTAATACTTCATGTAAGTTGGCAACATTTAAATCGTTACTAATATCAATTAAATTGTATGGGGTGGTAAATAAAAGTTGTTCTAATTCTTGAGAGAAGGGATAAACTTTTGCTCCTAGGCAGCTAGCAGCCATTAAACTTCGATTGTTAGAACTTATAATTAAAGTCTGCGGGAGATATTTATTACTGATGCTTAAAAGAAAGTTAAATAGCAATGTTTTATTAACATCATTGCTACCTATAATTACCGTATTGCCCTTTGTCTCATGATGAAAGTTAAAGAAATACGGGGTGGCAACTGCGGTTCTGAATAGGGTAACTGCCTTACCCCAAATATTTTCTTTATTCCCCGAAGTGGTGTTATTCAGCACAGCAAAGCCGCTAAATTGTTTAGAGCTTATAGGGGTTTTACGTCTAATAAATTCAAAATTTCCGGGTAATTGTGACCAAAATATATCTTCCATATTAAGATCTTCTCTAAAAGCCACGAAACCAATGTCATCTATAATTTTAAGAATTCTATTTACATGTTGATTTAATTGATTAGGGGTATCGCCCGAAACCATAATGCTAGTTTGAGAATGACCAAAATCAGTTAAGGTGAAATTATTGCTCAACAAACCATCAATGCCAAGCCGTTCTTTGAGGTCTAGATCTAAGCTCACTCCTAAAATGTAATTTTGATATTTAAAATCTTTTTCAGCAATATTTTTATCGATAAAGCTGATAGTTTGAGTAATTACCATTTCAATTGGTAAAGTCATGAATTTGCTAATAATATCAGACTTAATTTCATGATATTCTTTGAAGGTAATAATGGCGCCAAAATGCTTGTTTTTATCAGAGATAATTTCAAAAGTATTATTACCAAAAGCAATTTTATAATCATTGAGATATTCGCATAAATCTACTATTGGTAGTAAACGTTTTTTATCTTCTAAATTAATTATTTTAGTTAGAAATTCTAATGTTTCTGATAGTACCCCTTCGTTGTTTTGATATATACCAAGCTTGGTAACCCCAAATACTTTTAACTCTTCACATAAATGGTTGGCAATTTGGTTTAGTTTTTGTTTGATATTTGCTATTTCTCTAAAATGCTTTTTAGATAGAAAATAAAAACTTGAGCTGCTTAGTAAGTCACTTAGATTTTTTATCTTAAAATCAGTTCCACTGTAGACTAAGGTTATATAAACTTCGTTAATATATTTATCATGCCAATAGTTTTTTTTATTCCATTCTTGATGTAGATCTTGGCAAAATGGATTGTTGTATCTACCGCCTGGATCTAAATTTCTTCTAGTTCTAATCGTGTTTATCCAAATGGCTATACGTGGATCAGTTATGTGCTTGTTGAATGCTTGGCGGATAAAATTTCTAATATCATGCGCTGAGTTATCTACAATATCATTTGAAAAGCCAACAATTTTTAAGGATTGAATCACATGACCATTTTTTAATAAAACATTATGGTCATCAATATGAGTAACAAAGGGAATTAAGTCTGATGATGGTTGAGCAAGTTGAAAAAATTCAGTTTTTTTAGCAGATATTTTATTAAAAAAACGGTTTACAAAATTACTCATAATTTGCTTTTAAAATTTTAAGGCAGCTTGCTTAATGATTACTGCCCTAAAATTATTGGTAAAAATTAACTCTTACAGCCAACGCCATCAACACCGGTAATCATAGTGATAATAGTTTCTGCCCCAAATATTGCAGAAATACCAATACCGGTAGCTACCGCCACGCCCCATGATACTTTACCTACAAATAATCCGAAAGCTAAGAAGATAATTGCAATGGTGGCAATTGCCTTACCAGCCTTACCTGTCAACAAATCCACTACGTTACATAAAGCCTTTCCTATTTCGCCACCCTCTTTTGCGTCGCCTGCAGAGAATGCAATATTAGGAACTGCAATCGTTGACCAAAACATCATAACGATAAGCGCTAACGCTTTAAATGCTGAATTGTTACGTGATAACATGTTAAATACCTCTTTTTTATAACTTTTTTGGTTTCATTACCATATAAGTATAGTTTAATCTGTCGTTATAAATTGTCTAGTGTTAAAATATTTATTTTTTTAAAATAACATTAAAATTACAACTCTGGAAGGTTTTTAGGTAATGATTTAGACAAGACTGTTGTTAAAACGTTGTTATTTTAACAAACAATTTACTTTCGAGCTGTATTTCTATTAACATTGAACCTACCAAGATTTCCGAATATTTCTTTTAATACATTATCATCGTCTCCTTTGGTAGGAGTTTTTCCGGTAGCGTAGCTGATGTTATGTATTTCTTGGTTACTAATTTTTTCTATATCAACAGCTTTATTATCTTTAAAAGTTATAATAACGGCATGAGATTCAACAATTTTAGGAGTTAAAAAAGATTTAGCTTTATTTTGAGTACTTAAATAGAACCATTGTTCTTGTTGCATGGTGGTAACTACCTCAGGTGAGCCTAAAGCTGACACTATATCTTCTTTGCTTAATTCTTTGTCATTCAAACGTTGTTTGAGCATATCAACCACCTCATTATCAAGAATTTCAGTATGCCCTTTACTAACTTCCCTAGTTAAACATGAAGATAAAATGGTTGTTAATATAATTAAATATAGTTTGTTCATAATAAATTCCCCAATGATTTAGCAAAAATAATTTGCATAAAATAAATATTCAAGCTAAAACTTGCACAAATTAATCTTTTAGTATATATAATTTAGTCGTGTGATTAATTAGTTTATATTAATAAATTATATCTGGATTAAACGTATAGGTTGAAAAAATGGCTGTACCAAAAAAGAAAACCTCGCCTTCAAAAAGAAATATGAGGCGTGCTCAAAACTCAAAAATTGCTGCAATTAATATTATTGAAAACAGACTTACCGGGGAAATGCATCTTCCTCATCATATAACTGAAACCGGTTATTATAATGGTAAGCAGGCTGTTACTTTCAAAGCTAAAGCTCAGGAAGATACAGAAGAGCAAGAAGAGAACGCATAATTTTAAGTATTTGATAAATGAACATTAGTACTTCAAGACAAATTACCATTGCATTAGATGCCATGGGTGGTGACAATGATCCTAAGGCGATCATAGGAGGTGCTAATGAATTTATCAAAGAACATGCTCCAAATGCCAAATTTATTTTCTTTGGTGATCAAGAAAAGATTAGTAAAGAATTAAATATTTGCCCATTCCTTGCAAAAAATTGTGAAATTTTTCATACTACTGAAGTGGTTGGTTCTAATGAAACTCCCTCTTTTGCTTTAAGAAATGGAAAAAAGTCAAGCATGAGACTGGCAATTGATGCAGTTAAATCTGGTCAAGTTGATGCGATAGTTTCAGCGGGAAACACCGGGGCATTGATGGCAATGTCTAAAATTGTGTTAAGAACCTTGGTGGGAATTGATCGTCCGGCAATTTGCGGTATTGTTCCTACCGTTAATAAATCTTGTGTAATGTTGGATATGGGAGCAAATATAGAATGCGCTGCCAATAATCTTATGCAATTTGGTATTATGGGCTCTGCTTTTGCTTCAGTGGTATATAATATTCCTAATCCAAAAGTGGGATTACTTAATGTAGGATCAGAGGACATTAAGGGGAGTGATGCGGTTAAGCAAGCTTCAAAGCTACTTAAAGAATTAGGTGAGGATGTTATTAACTTCTATGGTTTTGTAGAGGGTGACGACATTTTTAAAAGTATTGTAGATGTGGTAGTTACTGATGGTTTTTCAGGGAATATTTCCCTTAAAACTGCTGAAGGAACTGCTTATTTATGCCGAGAATTTATGAAAAGAAGTTTTAGTAGTTCTATAATTTCTAAGCTTGGTTATTTATTTGCTAAAAAAAGTATAAAGAAGACTTTTGCTTCCTTAGATCACAGATACTATAATGGAGCTATGCTTATAGGCTTGGATGGAATTGTAGTAAAAAGCCACGGTTCATCCGATTATGTTGGGATGTGTACTGCAATAAAGACCGCTTATAATCTGGCACAAAATAATATAAATTCAAAAATATCAAACTTAATCGAAGAAAATTTTACTGATTCAATTTTAATCGATTAATAATTGGAATATTAAACGATGAACTCTGAATATATTGCTATAGTCAAAGCAACTGGTAGCTACCTACCGCCAAATCTTGTTAGTAATAATAAATTAACAGAAAGAGTTAATACTAGCGATGAATGGATTAGCTCGCGTACTGGAATCAAACAAAGATATTTTGTTAATGAAGATCAAGCGACGTCAGATTTAGCTACTATGGCGGCCCAAGAAGCTTTAAATAAAGCTAATTTGGATCCAAGTGCCATTGACTTAATTATAGTTGCAACAACTACTCCTGATTATACTTTTCCTTCAACTGCTGTTATTGTGCAATCTAAATTAAAAGCAGTTAATGCCTTTGCTTTTGATGTGCAAGCGGTATGCGCAGGATTTTTATATGCTTTAGAGACGGCAAATAATTATATTGCTACCGGGCGGGTGAAAAATGCTTTAGTAATCGGTGCTGAAACTATGTCTAGAGTGGTGAATTGGAATGATAGAACCACTTGTGTATTATTTGGAGATGGAGCTGGGTGCTTTTTATTAGAAGCTTCTAATAACCGAGAGCAGGGAATAAAGAAAGTAAATTTATTTTCTAATGGTGATTATCTTAATATTCTTTGTTCCGACAATGGTCCTGGTACTACCAACCAAGCGAGCTACCTTACGATGAAAGGTGTTGAGGTTTATAAGCATGCGGTTGATAAGATGAGCAGGGCTGTTGAGGGCGTATTAGCCAGTGCTAATATGTCAGTAAATGATCTTGATTGGTTGATACCTCACCAAGCTAACATAAGAATTATCAATGCAGTTGGAGAAAGGCTAAAAATTGATCCTGATAAAACTATCATAACAGTTGATCAGCATGCTAACACTTCGGCGGCATCTATTCCTTTAGCTTTTGATCATGCATTGAAGCATAAATTAATTAGTCGTGGTAATAAAATTGCTTTTACTGCAATTGGTGGTGGGCTGGCTTGGGGTGCAGGATTGATGATTTATTAGTTAATCCATGTTTGTATAATTATTTATATTTGTAATTTAGTTATATGAATTAAGCTTGCCACGTACAGGCAATCGTAATGATATTATCAAGCTGCTTAATTAATTGGCGTGGCGGTATTGATTCTCTCTCCTAAGTGGTAGTAGGCAAAGGACATAACAGCAATGCCTTAATCGAATAAATTGAATTATAAAAATCTATCCCTGTTAATTCTCCAAAGAAAATTCAAAAAATATTGCGCTTTCATGCTAATAATCTTTATAAAAAACATCACCTTGTTGAGCGCTTTTTTAATGAATTAAAGCACTTTAGGCGCGTTTTCTCAAAGTTTGATAAAAAATTCCTCCTTTTTGCAGGCTTTTTATCTTTTGCTTCTATCAATTATCTGGCCGAAGATAGGTAGAACCTATTTATAGCCAATCAATTTATTATTTAAGATAGATGCTCCTTCTTTAATTGCACTCTGCCAAGCTATACGGTTTTGAGGCTCACAGAATGAATTGTAGATTAAGGTTTTTATATTAAAATTTCCAGCGACATGGAAATCAATGGGATAAGGGATAATTTCTATATTTTGTGCATTATGCTTAAATAGCTGATAGCTTCTTGGCATATGGAAAGCTGAAGTAACTAATACAATTCGTTCAACTTTATTTTCACTTTTTAAAGTATTTAAAGCATTCTCTATAGTAGTTCTCGCTTGTACATATTTAACCTTAGGTTTCTCCCTATTTTTGTAAAAATCAGTTACTATTTGTTCAAACTTAGCCATTTCCAGATCAGTACCCGTAAAAATTATTTGGGCCTTTTTAAACTTTTCCATTAACGCAATAAAATCATACGTTCTAGAAGCGGCTGGATTATGGATAATTACCTCATCTTGAGTACGATTTTGAGTTTCAAATAAATCAAAACTTCCTCCAAGCAAAACTAGCATATCACCTGGCTTGCCAAATTCTTTTATAGCTAGGTCCTCTGCTGTTAGCCTTGGATATTGCTTTTCTAAGTTATACATTAATAACTTTGGAATTGGGCTAAAATTCACCAAGAAAATTATCCCCAAGGCTCCAGCAATAACTCCTTTATGTAATCTTTGGTTACTATTTTCTTTATTTAAGAAAAATGTAGAACCAGCTGCTGCTATTAACGCAAATAGGTCAATCCGCATTAAAATAAAGCATGCGGTATAAGAAACAGCATAAGCTGCTTTTGTAAGAGCTTTTTTTATCATTTCTTTTCTATCCTTAATTGTTTTGAACCTATCAACTTATTCTAAAGCTGTCTAGTCGGCAAGTTGATAAAAATAAGGTGAGTAAAGAATATAATAATTTGCTTGATAATTATAAGGAATCATAAGATAGAAACTGAATATTACATGCAAGAGTTGGTGCTTCAGGCATAGAGGGAATAGATTTAAGTAAAATGGTAATGTTGTTATAACATAATTTAAATTTACAATTGTCTAGTACAGCTAATAATACGTTTAAGCTTTTTGATAGATAAATGTAGTTTATAAGTCATTATTAACTTACTTAAAACATACTTAAGGTGATTTTTATAATTTAATCTAAGAGGCTTTCAATAGCAAAAAGCAAACAATCTATCTATTGAGATATAAATAACCCTGTATGGTTTGTTGTTAGGAAGTTTTTGCTAAGCAGATGAGCCATTTTTAAAGTCTATTTACAGCCAAAGCTAACCATTTAAAATTCACTCTTACTATTTCTTCAGTTGCGTTTAATGTATCTGTATCTTTCTCAAACTTTTGATCGAGCTCGTGCTGATTACCTATAATTCTGTTGATAGCGTTATTTTAAATTATGAATTGTGAGTTCTGGGTATAATAAAGCTAAAAGTTGCGCCTTGTGTAGTATTATTTTTAACCCAAATTCTTCCCTTGTGAAATGATATAATTTTTTTACAAATGCTAAGACCAAGCCCGGTACCCCCGGCACGTGTTTTGGTTATGCTACTTTGGGTAAAAGGTTCAAAAATTGTACGAGTCTCTCTTTTTGGTATTCCAATGCCTTCATCCACCACCGCAAGCTGTATAAAAGAGGGAGAGCTATTTTCTTTAGGTGTTTGCTTGATTTCATCTAAGTTAATATTAATCTTGCCTTTATTCGTAAATTTAATTGCATTAGCTATTAAATTTCTAATAACTTGCTCGATTTTTACTTTGTCAAAGTAGCAAATTGGATCTGAAAGATGATTGTTAAGATGGATTTCAAGTTCTTTATGAAATTTTAAAGGTTCACATTCATCAATTATGTTTTGAGTTACTTCTGCAATATTATGTGCTTCAATATGAAGAATATTTTTTCCTGAATCAAATTTTGCTACATCTAGGATATTATTTACAAATTCAAATAATCGATCAACATTATTATAAATTTTTTGACTTAATTCATATTTTTTTACATCAGAAAGTTGATGCCAATTTTCATATAATGCGGTGGAAAAAGCCGAAATACCATGAATAGGAGTACGGATTTCATGGCTAATATTATTTAAGAATTCTTTCTTGGTTTGTAATGCTTCTTCTAAATGATGAGTTCGCTCTGTAACTTTATGTTCAAGTTGAGCAACAACTTGCTTTTGAATATAATCTTTATGCCGGCTAAATAAGAGGCCGGTTATAACCGCATAAAATACTAAATATGCAGTTAAAAATAATGTGTCTTGATTAGCAAAAATCTCAGCAATTTTGTTCTCGTGGGTAATTAAATCGTAAACTTTATAGCCACCTAAGGTGCCTATCATAAATAAGATTAAAAAACTTTTCCAATCTACTAAAGTGGCAAGAATAAAGATGGAAAGAGAAAGATTAATTAACCATTGTGGTGTTGCTTCATTATAGAGAAATAAAATTGTGGTTAAAAAAGGCAAGCAATAAAGTAGCGTAGCATACCAGTAAAAAGATAGATATTTCTGAAATTTAGAGAAAACAGTATTACCTATAATTAAAAGGAAGCAAGCAATTGCTGCGATAGTTCTAAATACAATAATTATATCATATAGATAGTCATCACCTGGTTTGGTTGACCACATAAAATAAGGTATTATATAATTGATAACCGAAAATATTCCAAATACGGATATTTGGGCACCATAACGCTCTACTTGTTTATTGCATTGCTCAAGTAATTTAAGTAGCAACCTATTAACAAACCTAAAAATCTTTTTCACTATGTTTTCTAATGTTAATATATTATAAAATAATATGTTTTTTGTTAAATCATTGCAATAAATTTTATATTTATAAAGCAATCTGTCTAATGATAATTATATTAAGCTGTGCTGTATATGCCTAACTTATGATATAAATTAAGGATAAAAAGTTTAATTGCGGCAATAAAGTTAAGTGGCTTGCATATTAGCAACCATTAGAAAAATAACCATTTGTGAACTGTAAGCATTATTATAAATATCCAAAACTGAATTTTAGTTAACGTTAAAATGAAATTAAATCAATAGTTAATAATAACGAGAATGTATAAGCTTTGCAATCAATTGTTAAAACAATTTTTCCTAATAGCTTAGAAGCTAAACGCTATACTAACAACAATAAAAAGCAAATTAAAAGTAAAATTGCCAATTTGCTTACTGCTAAAGACTAATCTAACAAATCTACGCTGGTTAAGTTTATGGTATCTTTTTTATATTTTATGCTTGATCAGCAGTCTTTTTTGTATTTTTTCTTAATTTTATATCTTTTAAACAATGTAGGTTTAATCCCGCATAATTTTCTAATTTGTTATATTTAATTACTGTATTGTCTATAATTATAACTTGTTTTACTTTTTATAATAAATGACATAAGTACTTTGAAAGTAACTAAGGTCGGTTTAGTATCCGACCTTAAATCATAATAAGACAAAATTAAAAATTAGGGATATGAGATTTATTCTGGGCAGCAAGCCTCGCTACAAATGTGCCTTCTGCTTCCTGTGCCTTGTCTTCGATTAGCTTAACTATACTGGTGTAACCTTGTTGTTTCGCTATATACATCGCAGTTTGGCCAAAACAATTCGTAATATTAGTATTAATATTTTCTTTTTGTAGCAATTTTGTTACTATCTCCGTTTTATCCTTTAGTATAGCTAGCATTAAAGCAGTATAGCCATCATTATTTTGAGTATTAACATTAATACCTTCTTTTTGTAGCAATTTTGTTACTATCTCCGTTTTATCTTTTGTTATAGCTAGCATTAAAGCAGTATAGCCACGACTATTTTGAGTATTAACATTAATATCATCTTTTAGTAATAGTTTTGTTGCTAGCTCTTCTTTATCTTTGCTAATAGCTAGCATTAAAGCAGTATTGCCACCATTATCTTGAGCATTAACATTAATACCTTCTTTTTGTAGTAGTGCAGTTGCAATCTCCATCGTATTGTGCTTTATAGCCAATATTAAAAAGGGCTCATATGATGTACTTAGAGCGTTAACATCGGCACCTTGGCTAATTAGCTGGTTGCATTGATCTATAAAGTCCTGCTCACTTTTACCATCAAGGTCTATCCATTTAAGATGAACTTCTTCTAGTTTTATCTTGTTTGCTGTTAAGTCTTGCTGCCTTTGTTCTTTTTCAGCTGGGCTAAGTTGAGGATGATTTTGATAATAATCGGTATCGATGAGTTCACTAAGTTTCTGCCTGGGACAGATAGAACCTACCAAATTATATAATGTTTGTAACATTATCAGATTTTGCTTGCTCAGCCGGTCCATATCTAGGGTGGCCACTATGTCGTTAGCTAGCTGTGTCAGGTGCTTGATAACTAGCAATGTGGGCTGTTCTTCTGGAGTTTGCACATGGTTTTGATATAAAGGCAACCATAATTTAAAGCTACTTAGCTTTGCTTCCGGTTTAATATTCCAGGTAAGAACTTCTTCTAACGTACTGATAATATATTCTTCAATGGTAGAAGCTAGGGCATCTTTCTCCTTTAAGCTAACGACAATCTTTCGCCAAAGATCTACCTTGGCATCTTTTTCCTCTAAGCTAACAACAGTATTTAGCCCAAGATCTACCTTGGCATCTTTCTCCTCTAAACTAACAACAATATTTAGCCCAAGATCTACCTTAGGATTAAGCAGCAATGCCTGTAGGAGATAAATGCTTGTTAATAACTGTTTTGGATTGTTTTTATTATTCTGTATATTAACTATAACAGCAGTGATAGCATTGTTAGAATCAAGAATCCTTGCTACTTTTCCACCTGCTTGGGGTAATTTTATTTCTGTTGGAGCTAAGTTAAAATCATGCTCCCTATTTAGCAATAAACCTGCTATACTATAGAATCCTTGGCTGATCGAAAAAGGCAGCAATGTTTCAATTGCTACTTCACTGTTATGTTCACTAAGCATTTTAATGAAATTATCTATATCACTTAGCTGGACAGTAGCTAAATTAACTTTAACCTTGTTATTATTCTTATTCTCATCCAAGCTTGCTTTGATGAGATTGGCATTAAAGAATGCTTTTAGCTGTTCTAGCGTAATTGTATCATTTATTAAATCAGTTTGAGCTATTATTTTAGGATTAGTTAACATCAGCCAAATTATAGCAGGTTCGTTTAAATTAATGGCTTTTAATATGCTAGTTTCACCATTTTCTTTAACTAAATCCTGGCTAGGTCGCTTCTTGCTCTCACCTAAGTAATGAATAACTTTAATTGCACTCTGGGCATACGGGTTAGCAAGGACTCCCCTAACTAGCCCTAATCTATTATTTTTTGCATTATCACTAAGTCCAAACTCAGGCCTTAGCAGATAGTGTAATAAGCTGTCTTGATCATTAGTATTATCCCAGGTATTAGGGGTAACTAATTCTTCTTCGTTTAGATTCTTAATGGCGTTTAATGCTTGCTCTAAACTAACTGCAGAGTGCTCATTAATAAATGACTGAATTATCTTAATATTCTTAACGCTCATTATAATACCTTCCTTGTTAGCCACGTAGTGATATGTGAGTTAGATGTTAATAAGTTATCATATTACCATATCTTTAAAAAATAGTAAATAGCAAGTAGCATACCTAGCTACTAAGTGATCAGTTTTATTATGTAATGCTGTTAAGGATAAGAAGATATTAAACAAAGAAGCGATTAAGAGATCAATATTAACCTACCTGTGACCATACAGTGTAGCCATCACGGAACAATATAAAATAGCCACGAGATCATAATAAACTTAACATAGCAATATTATGGTTAGCAAAAAGGCAGGTGGCTATATGAAAAGATGTTGAATATTTATGCATATATTCAAGCGTTATTAGCAGGCAATCTCCTATTTCAAGCTAATCCCATTTGTCGCCACCGCTTACTTTCTTTTTTATTTCCTTAAGATATCCACCTTTTTCTTAAAGTCGATCCTCTTAACTAATATTAATCACCAAAATTTTTTACCATTTAAATTCTCATATCTCATGGCTTAACTTTTTCAGAGCCATTTCTAGTCAAATTTATCTATTTAAATAGAGTATATCACCGGCTAATACGAGGATAAGCCCTTTGAAAAGTATAGCGTTGGGTTGTTTCTTAATTATTTGTTGTAATAAATTTCCTTTGTATGTTTGTAAGGTATATTAAAATACTCCTGAAGATACGTGTTGATAAACATTAGGGTCTTTTAAAACTTTAAAAGTGAATTGCTCTTCCGTAAGCTGCCAGCACTGATTCATGCATCATTTCAGACATGGTAGGATGAGGGAAGACAGTATGCATTAAATCTTCTTCAGTACCTTCCATAGTTTTAGCAATTGCATAACCTTGAATCATTTCAGTTACTTCGGCACCAATCATATGTGCACCTAGTAGCTCGCCGGTTTTAGCATCAAAAATAGTTTTAACCAACCCTTCAGGCTCACCCATAGCAATTGCTTTACCGTTAGCCATAGCTGGAAACTTACCAACCTTAATACTAAGCCCTAGTTCTTTTGCCTTGCTTTCGGTAATACCAATGCTTGCGATTTGTGGATGAGTATAAATACACCCAGGAATATTTTCTTTTTTCATAGGATGCGGTTTTAGCCCGGCAATATGCTCGGCTGCAATGATACCCTCATGAGATGCTTTATGTGCAAGCCATGGAGCGCTAGCTACGTCACCAATGGCATAAATACCGGCGTCATCTGTTTGTAAGTAAGGATTAGTGAGAATAGAATTACGGTTATCCACCTTAACTTTGGTATTTTCAAGGCCAATATTTTCTGAATTAGCAACCACGCCAATTGCCATAATTATATTATCTACAGTTAGTTGTTCTTGTTTACCGTTAATTTCAAACGTGGCTTTAACGTTATCTTTTCCTTTTTCAAATTTCTTTAAACTTACATTGGTATGAATTGTAATTCCTTGTTTTTCGTAAGCTTTATGGGCCATTTGAGCAATTTCAGTATCTTCGGTAAGTAAAATACGATCCATGGCTTCAAGAATAGTAACTTTAGCACCGAGTGCATTATAAAAATTAGCAAATTCTACTCCAATTGCGCCACTTCCTACCACAATCATACTTTTTGGCATTTTAGTAGGCACCATTGCTTCTTTATAGGTTAATATCAACTTGCCATCTGGTTCAAATCCTGGAATTACTTTGGCTCTGGCGCCAGTGGCTATGATGATATTTTTAGCTTGTAAGGTGTTAACCACCCTGCCATCCTTACTAACTTCAATTTGCTTGTTTTTAAGAATTTTTGCAAAGCCGTCTATAACGGTTACCTTATTCTTTTTTAACAAATGTCCAATTCCAGTTGAAAGCTGTTTTGCAACATTTCTTGATCTTTCAACAATTTTAGTAATATCAAAACTTACCTTTTCGGCTTTTAAACCAAACTCATCTGCATGTTGCAAATAATGAAAAATTTCTGCACTTCTGAGTAAAGCCTTAGTAGGTATACATCCCCAATTAAGACAAATACCACCTAGGTGATTTGCTTCTACTATCGCAGTTTTTAGTCCGAGCTGAGCGGCTCTAATTGCTGCTACATATCCGCCAGGGCCTGCACCTATTACTACTACATCAAAATTTTCTGCCATAAATTATACTTCTTTTTTAAATTAACATGCTTAATGGATTTTCAATATGACGCTTGAAAGCTTGTAAGAAATTTGCCCCCACTGCGCCATCTACCACTCTATGATCACAAGAAAGTGTAACTTCCATGGTAGTGGCTATTTTTACTTCGCCATTCTGAACAATGGCTTTTTCGCTGCTTGATCCTACTGCTAAAATACAGCTTTGAGGTGGATTAATAATAGCATTAAAGTTTTTAATTCCATACATACCAAGGTTAGAAATGCTAAACCCACCACCTTGGAATTCATGTGGTTGAAGTTTGTTTTGCTTGGCTCTGCTTGCTAAATCTTTCATTTCATTAGAAATATGGCTCAAAGATTTGAAATCAGCATTTTTAATAATTGGAGTGATTAATCCGCCGTCAATTGCTACTGCAATCGAAATATCTACATTGTTATATTTTAAAATTGCCTCTTCAGTCCAGCTAGCATTAGCATCCGGTACAGCTTTTAATGCAAGAGCTACAGCTTTAATGACCATATCGTTGACTGAGATTTTAAAGGCAGGGTTATCTTTATCTGTGGAATTATTTAGCTCAGTTCTAAGTTGTAGTAACTTATCGACGATACATTCAACTGATAAATAAAAATGCGGAACGGTTTGCTTAGATTCCAGTAAACGCTTAGCAATAACTTTGCGCATATTATTATTAGGAATTTTAGTGTATTCCTCGGCAATTCTTCCTGTTGTTAATTGAGAGGTGGTTTGCTTGGCTGAAGTTGCGCTAAGATTTTTAGAAGCTGGACCATTATTTAAAGCAGCTAATACATCATCTTTTATGATTCTTCCATGTGGGCCGGAACCATCAATAGTTTTAAGTTCAACTTTTTCTTGCTCTGCAATTCTGCGTGCTAAAGGCGAAGCAAAAACTCTATCACCAGCTGTGCTGATTAAAGGTTGGACTGCTTGAGAGATGCTATTAGAAGCTGGTTGTAATGGCGCTTCAGCTTTAGTAGGAGCTTGAATATCATTAGCAGCATTGTTGCTATAATTTGTAAGTGATGAGGTATCTTCACCTTCTTCAAGTAATAAGGCAATAAGTTGATTTACTGGAACATTATCAGTTTTTTCTTGTACTAAGATTTTTCCAATAATTCCTTCATCAACTGCTTCTACTTCCATGGTGGCTTTATCTGTTTCAATTTCAGCTATAACGTCACCAGGGCGTACCTTGTCTCCTTCCTTTTTTAGCCATCTAGCAAGGTTGCCCTCAGTCATAGTAGGGGAGAGAGCAGGCATCAAAATTTCAATCGGCATAAATAACTTAATCCTAAATAGTTGATTTTAAAGGTTATTAAATAATGAAGATTACAGCCAAAAAATCAAGGAAAATTCAAAAATAGAAGTAAAATAATTGAACTATTTACACAAATAGGTTAAATGGTTAATAACCAGCCGCTAATTGGCTAGTCGGTTGCTGGATGTTAAGTTAATTTTAACTATTTTATTTAGAAATGGGCTGAATAAACAAAAGCTCAAGTATTAATACAATATAATTTACATCTTAAGCGCCCTTGCTAGCTTAAAGGCAAAGGGGATTTAGTTTATTTTAGCTCGTATATTTATGCTTGTTAGTGTAGCGGTTGCTGTTATAGACCTTAAGGCCAGTAATATAGTTTATTTTTTATCCATATATTTTTTACTAATATTATAAAGTCGCCTGAAGTAGGAGAAAGGATCATGAGACGGAATATTTTTATCTACGGTTTTTCGATATTTTCAATGTTTTTTGGTTCGGGTAATTTAGTTTTTCCTCTACAAATGGGCATAGAGACAGGCAACCGATAGTTTTTTGGGTTTTTAGGTTTATTATTAACAGGGGTGGTCCTACCATTTTTAGGATTTTTGGTTATTAAACTTCATAAGGGAGATTGTAATAAATTTTTTGCGGAAGCTGGTAATATAGCCAAAATATTATTACCTTTTATTATTTTATCATTATTAAGATCATTTGGAGTAGTTCCTAGATGCATAACGGTGAATTAAATATATTCTGCCTGATATTCCATTATTTGCTTTTAGTGCAGTGTTTTGTGAGGCTTGCTTTCTAGTTTGTCTTAGAGATCGTTTAATGATTTCAATCTTAGGAAAATGGCTGGCCCCTATATTGCTAATTGGGCTGATATTTTTAATAGTTTTAGGTGTTATCCAAGCTCCTGTGGAAGCAGAAATTATCCAAAAGTCTCTAACGGCCTTTCCAATAGGTTTTTTTAGAGGCTATCAAACGATGGACTTATTTGCTGCCTTTTTCTTCTCAGCCTTAGTCTTTAACCAGCTACAATCTCTATCTAACCATAAAATAGATGAGAAAGCTATTAATAGCAGCGCATTAAAATCAAGTTTAATAGGAGCAAGCTTGCTTGCATTAATCTATATTGGATTTATATTTTTAGGTGCTCATTATTTATAAATCAATTGTAGTTGATACTACAATTGAGATGATTTTACCTACTATTGCGGGTCATTTAATGGGTTGGGCAACTATTCTGATCAGTATAATATTGATTCTTTCTTGTTTTACTACGGCGGTTGCGCTTAATAATATTTATGCCAGATATCTTACAGAGATATTACGTTTAAGAGAAAATGTATTTCCTGTAATATTATTAGTAACTACTTCTATAGCCTGCTTCATGTTTTTATTAGACTTTCAAGGTATCGCTGGATTTTTTGGTCCTTGTTTAGAGTTGTTATATCCTGGATTAATTGTGCTTACTATCTTATTGATTTTGGTAAAAGGTCATACAAGGTTTAAAGCTATTATATTTTATGTGATAGTGGCATTTATGGCTTATAGAAAATATTTTTAAATAAAATAAAGCCGCCCTAATGCATTGGGTAAGTAGGGCGGCTTTGTCAGTTATAAGCTTCTGTGCCTTTTATGTGGCTCATCTATTTTGTCTCTTATTTTGTTTGTCGCTAATGATGGCTGTGTTATCTGCTGCCATGATGAGGTTGTTGTTGGACGTGCGGCTGATAAAAATGAGTTGTTCAGTTCATTATCAAACGTATAGATGATTCCTTTTTTATTGCAAATTTGAGCTATGCGATGCTCGATTTGATCATCAATATTGGTATTATATAAGTTAAGGGTAGCAAGGTAGCATTCTTTATTGCCAAGTGTAGTAATAAATTCATTGACTGCAGCTTCATTGATATCATCAAAGCTTAAAGTTAAATTTGTTAAATTGCCATGTTTAATAAGCTGAGTGATTGCTAATAAATGCTCTTCGGTTAACCCGAACTCTTTATATTCCAAAGATACTAAGCTATCTTGATACTTTTCAATGTCATTAAATAGCTCATCTAATATTTTATCTGATTCAACATCACCTCCATCTAAATTAAACTCTTTAATAGCTATTTTTAATTTATAATCGGTGGCAGCTAAATTGGGCCAGCAATTAACTATTTGGCGCCATTCCTTATAATTAGTCACAGGGGTATTTTTTAACATAATATTTACCATATTGAAGTATATATTAACATCTTATGATGTTTTTAAAAAATTAGCAATGTAAAATAAAACATTCATAAGAACTAATAATATAATTAATTTCAGCTAAATTTAAGCTATAGGCGCTAAGCTGTAAGAGTTAGAGGAAAAGGAGTATTTAAGACGGTTATAATAATGATGTATAATTAATTTCATCAATCCAGCAGGAGGCTGATGACATAGCAGGAATGGATATCGCCAGCAAGTACATAAGCGTTAATACTTGATGAGTATCTTATAGCATAATAATAGGCGGAGAAGAAAAGGAGCGTTGTCTTTGGTTGCGTATAGTAGTTGAGAATCCGTCCGGTTGAGGGCTCTTTTTTTCTTTATTAGTAACGTTTTGAGGTGTGATAGATGTAGATATTTCTATAGGTTTTTTGCTCTTTTGTATCATAGTAGTAAAGCTTTTAGGAGAAGAGGAGGAAGTTGGTTTTGTAATTGGTTGGTTCTCTATAATTTCGTTATCGTTGTTAGTAAATTTATGGTTGTTCGGTGCATTATCCGCACTTATTAAGGTTCTAGGTGTTTGTATACTTTCTAGTGGAGCTTGAATTTTCTTAGCTGCATATAACTCTAAGAGTCCTCCTTCAAGGTAAATGCTATATTGCTCATTAATATCAATGTTATCAGCAATAATGGTTAGGTTTCTTTGGAATGGTTTATTTATCCCGTTAGTTTTTATGGCAGCAAGTATATCAGCTTTTATTTCAACATCTTGGCCTAAAGCCACTAGTACCAGATCTTTATATAACAGAATGGATTTATGAAAAGAAATACATTTTGGCAATTCACCTGAATTGACCTTTTGTACGTGTCTTTCAAGATTTTCATATTTAGTTAAATTAAGGGTATTACAGTAATATGCTTCGTTTAAATTTGGTATAATTTTATTGTTATCTGTTATTGCTAAATCAACTAATATTTTTTCTTTGAAACTATTATCTTGTTTGCTTGGGGGCAATGTGATTTTGCCTGTTGCTACTAATAGTACCGGGGTGTTTTCTAAATCAATCCAGCATTGGCTGAGGTCAATTTCTTGAGCAATAATCACTAAACTAGCTTTTCCTCTGGATTCAAGTTCATCAGTAGGAGCATAAATACGTCCTGTTATTACAATTTTTTTGTTAAAATTAATAATCCTTACGTCATCGGTAATTGTTAGATTATGAAGCTCAGTAGCGCGAGTAAAATAAACCATAGAAATCTCTTGAGGGGGTTGAGATTTAAAAACAAAATCCGGAAGATTCTAAGGGAATAAATCTACTTGTCAAACAATCTAGCTTGCAAATAGTAAGGATTATTTTTTGCCTACTTTATATATAATCAATAGTAGTTGTGTCTTGTATTCTAAGTGAATTTAAAATTGAATATTTAATCAGTGGTTTATTGTATTCTCTTAAATAAACCGACATTTTGAATTTTAATTAATTGGTGATAGGAAAGAATATTAAAAAACCAATTACTTATTTTATACCAGAAAATTAGCAATATACTGCTTAATAAAGCTATAAACTAGGTTGAGGGAAATGAGAGGGTAAGTTTGTTATCTAATATAAATATACTAAATACTCATTTGAGGTAATTGATTCGTTAGGTTTTGTGTTTTAACATCCGTAATATTTTGCCATCTTGTAGGTTGTTTATTACTTTAAACCCATTATTTTTATAAGCTTTTACAGCTAAAGTATTTACTGCTTCTACATCAACAAAACATGCTTTAAATTTTTTTAAAATAAATTTTTTTAAAAACTTATTAATTACAATAGTGCCTAAGCCGTTACCTATAAATTGTTCTTCGCCAATGAATATATCAAGGGTTGCCAATGATGTTGGTAAGTTCTCTAGTTTAATATTATATTCTCTTTCAAAATCATAAGCATTGTAAAATTGGATATAGCCTATTGGCAGATCATCTAGATAAATAATAAAGGCATATATTAGCTTTTTAATTCCATTTTCTAACTTATAGCCTTCTATGTAAGTACTATATTTTTCTGTTATAAGTTCTTTTGTCCATTGAATATTAGGGTCCCAAAAAGCTTTAACATGCGGAGCTTTTAGCCATTTTAGCAGTAATGGGAAATGATCTTGCCTAATAGGTATAAATTTTATTGAACGGTTTAAATAATTGAAAAATGATGAGTTGAGTTGCTTTGATATATATTGGCCTATTTTGTTAAAGTAGGGTGGGTTACCAGTGATTATTAATTTTAATTCAGAATAATATATTATAATTTAGTAACCCAGATGAAAAATAAGTTTTTATCACTAAATTTAGAACTTGCTAATTGATTAGCAAAAAATAATCTAGAACAATGCAATATTAATCAAGATATAGAAATGAATATTCTGTGTATTACTCATGCTGATTTTGAAACACCTGGAATTATTGAAAGCTGGGCTCAAGCCTTAGGGTATAATTTTACTATTTGCCGGCCATATAAGGGGGACAATTGTTCGGAGTATAATAATTTTGATTTTTTAATAATAATGGGAGGTCCTCAAAACGCTCTTAAGATGCAAGAATCTCCTTATTTGGAAGCTGAAATTAAATTGATTGCTCAAGCAATAAAGCGACATAAAATTGTTTTAGGATTTTGTTTGGGTGCCCAATTAATTGGGGAAGCATTGAATGCTAAAACAGAACATAGTCCAGAAAAAGAGATCGGAGTTTTCCCTATTGCTTTAACTCCAGAAGCCCAGGATGACTATGTATTTAAAGGGATGAATAAAGAGTTTTCAGCCATTCATTGGCATAAAGATATGCCGGGACTTACTACCAATTCAGTTATACTAGCTTATAGTAAGGGTTGTCCAAGGCAAATCATTCGTTATGGAACCAATATTTATGGATTGCAGTGCCATTTGGAGATCACTAAAGAGGGTATAAAAGATTTAATCGAAGCTTGTCCTCAAGATTTAAGTCTTAGTAAATTTACTCAAACTAAAGACGAATTGTTAAAGCAAGATTTTGAAAATATTAATCAAATGATGTTAGTTATTTTAAATCGTTTAGTTTTTAACCAGGAATAAGGAATAAAATGTTATCCAAGCATAATCTGCTATTTTCAGTTTTTGATTTAACTCATACTAATTGCTTCTGAGATACCTACCTGGGATGGAGGCTGTGGATTTGAGCATGAAATAACTAATGATTATCATGAGTGCTCCAGTATAACAAAATTTCATACGCAAGCAATAAGAGCTTTAGGAGGAATCGGAACGCATATAGATGCGCCACTTCATTGCATACCAAACGGTAAGGCCATTGATAAGTTATCTTTAGAGCGGTTGATAGTACCGGGTATAGTGATAGATATTGCCTCAAGAGTTCATGAGACCGATAGTTTAAGTTGCGAAGATGTTTTAGAATTTGAAAAACTATATGGTATCATTCCTGCAGATAGTCTGGTTTTGCTTTATACCGGTTGGGATAAATTTTGGACAGAACCAGAAAAATATCGGAATAATTATAATTTTCCAAGCATTTCGAAAGAAGCCGCTAAGCTTTTGCTAAAGCGTTAAATAGTAGGAATAGGTATTGATACTCTTTCACCTGATCGCCCTAGTGATGATTTTCCGGTACATCAAATTTTACTCGAGGCAGATAAGTATATTATAGAAAATGTAGCCAATGCCAAAGCTTTATTGCCAGTCGGTAGCTATATATGTGTTTTGCCTATGAAAATAAAAGATGGTACGGAAGCTCCAATTAGATTAATTGGGCTGGTGTTTAATAATAATATTAAATAATGAATAGTGTTGTAGAGCTATTAACTCAAGTCTGGATTGTAACTTATTCCTTGAGCAAGCTTTTAAGCCTAAAAGGATTTATGATATGCCCAGTATTATTAAGGGTAATTAGTTTTCCATCTAATTTATCGGCTATGAATTTAGCATTTTCTAGGTTTACAATCCAATCTTTATTACCATGAATAATGGTAGCATTAACTTTAATATTTTCTATTGAAAATGGATATTTTAAAAAATGAAACCAATATTTTATATTTTTTAAACTCCAATTAGTACTAGGGAGAAGTTTAATATAATAAAGAGTTTTTAAGAGTACATTAATAAATTGTTCTGGTAACGAGTAAATAATTCTTCTTAAAAATTTAAAAGTTTTTACTTCCATCCCATAAGGAAAAGTTGAGGTTTTATGTATAAAAAAAGGTGAACTAATTAAATAAAGTTTGTTAACCGTAATATGATTTTCAGCAAGTAACCTCAGTAAGATTCTACCGCCTAAACTATAACCTATGGCTATATTATATTCTCCCTTCACTTGCTGCTTAAGTTCCTTGTAAGAAGAGCATCCCATATAATCTTTATATTCATAATCAATATCTATGACTTTATAAACATTACCAAGTAAGTATCCGCTTAAAAATATATTAGGCATTTTTTCTTCTAATCCAGTTATGTAGGCTATATATAAATTATATCAAAATAATTTGGATGGATTAAAGGCTAAAATTAATTAAAAATAACTTGCTCAGTAGATTTTAAACCGAGATCGTAATTAAAACTTATGAAATAGCCGTAATTTATTTAATTTGTTGAAGCGGTTTGATCGTGATATGATCTTTATGCCAATTTGCTTGGACCAGGGTATTAACCTTTAAGGGTGTTTTTTCTGCTTGCTGGATTGTATAGTGGGTATTATCTTCGCATTCAATGTTATATTCATACATTACTATATTCTTGCTATGAATTTTATCGTACATACTTCCAGGAATAGTTCCGGTAAAGGCCCCAATTGCTCCACCTCCTAATGCTCCTAATGCTATGTAGGTATTAATTACAGAGCTACTGCATGCGGTAAATAGGCAAGCACCAATGGAGAAAGCAACACCAAAAAAACCCCCAGCTATTGCTCCGATACCTGCTCCAACGCCTGCTCCAACTTTAATGCCTTGATTATATTTTATATTTTGCGAGGAAGCTTCTTCAACGGCGATTATCTTACAGGTTTTACTTTCAATTTTTGGTAATTGATGAGTACAGCTGTTAATAGTTAAACTTAAAGAAATTACTAAACAATATAAAAAGCGCATATTTTTTAATCAATAAAGATAAGTTTGGTATATAAATTATAATGTAAGTTTTAATAATTAAAGTAAAGTTAATAAATCTAATTGCATTTAGTTCATTACTCTGCTATATTGCTGTTTATGAGTTTTCATATTAGCTATACGTGCTTAATTGCTTCTTAAGATTACTGTACCGCTACAGGGTATTATAAACAATTTCTTTAGAAATAATTGATTTAAAGCGTTTAACTAAAAGCTAAAATTTTAGTTTAATGTAAGACTCTTAAGATCAAACAGATCTAGAGAAACTTAACTCTCTATTTTTGCTTAGAAAGGCATTTTTAATCTTAATTAAGATAATTAGTTACATTTATAGCTGTAAGAAGTTTTGTTTTTACCTTTACAGCCATGCTGAATAAATGCCTTTGATCATATTAACATAACAAAAGGCTATTTATGCTTGCGGTTAATTATTACCACAGGCCTAAGATGAGCTATAAAGGATAAAAATCTATGACAAACTTTTTAGAACTAAATTTACCAAAATCTCTTATTCAATCTCTTGAGAAGATGAACTTTACAACTCCTACTCCAATTCAATCTGAAGCAATTCCTGTGGCTTTAGAAGGAAAGGATATATTAGGTTCTGCTCAAACCGGTACCGGTAAAACAGGTGCTTTTGCTATTCCGTTGGTTGCTCGTATGCTTGGCAATGAACGTGAAACTGCTCTGGTTTTAACCCCAACCCGTGAGCTTGCTGTGCAAGTAATGAGCACAATTCAACTACTTTTAGGTAGAAGTTCTTCAATTAAAACAGCTTTGTTAATTGGTGGTGAGCCAATGCCTAAACAATTTCAACAATTAAAAGGTAATCCAAGAGTTATAGTGGGTACCCCTGGACGTATTAATGATCATTTACGTCGTGGTAGTGTGAAATTAAATAATACTAAATTTTTAGTTTTAGATGAAACAGACCGTATGTTAGATATGGGATTTGGTATTCAATTAGAAGATATTGCTCAACATTTACCTACAGAACGTCAAACATTAATGTTCTCTGCAACCTTGCCACATAATATTGTGCGGTTATCAGATAAATATTTAAATAACCCAGTGCGTATTGCTATTGGTTCAACTACTTTACCTTCTGCGCAAATTAAGCAAGAAATTATTCATACAACTGAGGGTAATAAATATGATCAGTTGCTTGATCAATTAGAGCAACGTGAAGGTTCAATAATAATATTTGTTAAAACTAAACGTGGGGCTGAAAAACTTACAGAGAAGCTTTGTGATGAAGGTTATGACGCTGATACAATTCATGGCGATTTAAGACAAGGCAAGCGTGAAAAAGTACTTAGAGGCTTCCATAATAAAAAATATCGTATTCTGATTGCAACAGATATAGCAGCCCGTGGTTTAGACGTTCCGCATATTGAGCATGTTATTAACTATGATCTACCACAATGCCCAGAAGATTATATCCATCGTATTGGCCGTACAGGACGTGCTGGTGCTGAAGGATCAGCTTTATGTCTTATTACCCCTGCAGATAGAGGTAAGTGGAGAGATATTGATAGATTGATGAATCCTAATCAAAAGCAAGAACCTTATAAGTCTGAAAGAAGCGGTGACAGAAGTGGTGATAGAAGAAGCGATAGAAAAGATGATAGAAGATGGGAAAGAAGGGGCGATAGAAATGATAGGGGAGCTGATAGAACAGCAGGATCCGGTAGAGGTGATAGAACAGATAGAGGCTCTGATAGAACAGCAGGAGCTGATAGAGGCGACAGAGGTGATAGAACTGATAGAAGATTTGATAATCAACCTAGAGATAAAAAAGAAGGCTTTAAACCTTTCCGCTTTAAACGCCAAAATAACAACAATAATAAACCAACTCGTACAAAAACTGCTTAAATTTAATTACGCTTAAATCTAAGTAGATGTAAATCAAAAGGCTTCCTTGTGCAATAGTACAAAGAGGCCTTTTTTATTTCAAGGTGAAGTATAAAATGTTGTTTAATAACAATTACTTATTGACTTATTAAAAAACTCTATTTACATGATTTATTAACGATTTAGTTGTAATTTTAAGGAAGTTAAATCATGAATATACTTAATATCGATAATCTTATAGTAATAGCGTATTTGCTAGTTACCTTAGTGGTGGGTATTTATAAAGGTAGGAATATCAAAACCTTTAAGGAATATGCAATTGGTGATTATAAATTCTCTAATTCTGCGTTGGTTGCCACTATTACTGCAACTTGGTTAGATGCAGCTGCTGTAATAGGAACTCATGAAAGAGTATATCAATTTGGTATTGTATGGGTTGTCATTTTTTTATTTGGAGTATTGGAAATATTTTTATTTCAATTATTAGCCCCAAGGATATATAGATTTAAAGGTCATTTAAGTGTTAGTGAAATTTTAGGCACTTGGTATGGACCACGGGCGAGAGTGATTGGCGGAATTTGTGTGGCTTTACATAGTATTGGTATTGTTGCAGCTCAAGTGGGTGCTATTGGTTATTTATGTCATGAATTTTTTCATATTTCTCCTGTAATAGGCATTATAATTGGTGCTGGTGCCGTAGTTATATATTCATCATTTGGCGGCATTAAAGCGGTAACCTATACTGATATAATCCAGTTTGCTTTCTTTATGGTGGCTATTCCTTTAATTGCTAATATTATGCTGATTAAGGCTGGAGGATATAGTGGGCTGTTTGAGAAAGTACCGGCAGAGCATTTAAAAATTTTCCCTAATTATGGTAGCGTTAGTGAATATTTAGTTTTATTTTTATTTTTTGCAATTCCCTTGTTTGACTCTTGCTTAATTCAAAGAGTTTTAATGGCAAATAGTAAAGAGCAAGTAGTGACCTCATTTAAATCTACTGCATTAGTAATGATTTTATTTTATGTATTGTGTGGGTTAATAGCCTTATCGGTTTTAACTATTAATACTGATCTTGATCCTAATAATGTGTTATATTATACAATCAATAATTATCTACCGGTGGGAATTAAAGGATTAGGTATTGCAGGACTTTTAGCTGTAGTGATGTCTACTGCTGATTCATATCTCAATACCTCAAGTGTTGCTATTATTCATGATGTGGTAAATCCACTGCGTAAAACTTCTTTAAGTGGCAAGCAAGAATTGCTTATTATTAAGCTTACCGCTTTGATTGTTGGAGTTGGAGCTATATTAGTGGCAATAAGCTCTGAAAGTATGCATCGCATCGTTATGAAAGCCTGGATAATTTGGGCAGCAATTATGGTAATACCGTTATATGCAGTATTTTTTAATATTAAGTCTAATGCGAAAACCTTTGTCATATCTATCTTAGCAGGGATTGCTACTGTAGTAATATGGTTAATATATGATATTGAAGCTAAAACCGGTATAGATAGTAATATCCCAGCTTTAGTTGCTAATTTGATAGCATTTGCTACTGCTTCGCTTTATTATCGCAAATATGCCCCTGAAAAGCTTAGTTGTCCTGTATAATTCATAAGTCAAGTTATGAAGAATGATGAATTAAATTTAATGAAGATTGTTAGGTTGTAAAATAAGTAATTGTTATTAATAATAATTACTTATTGACTTATAAACAAAGAATATTTACATCTGTTGTTAACGATTTAGTTGTAATTTTAAGGAAGTTAAATCATGAATATACTTAATCTCGATAATCTTATAGTAATAGCGTATTTGCTGGTTACTTTAGTGGTGGGTATTTATAAAGGTAGGAATATCAAAACCTTTAAGGAATATGCAATCGGTGATTATAAATTTTCTAATTCTGCGTTGGTTGCCACTATTACTGCCACCTGGCTTAGTGCTGGTTCTGCTATAGGAACTCATGAAAAAGTATATCAATTTGGTATTGTGTGGGTTGTTATATTTTTGTTTGGAGTAGTAGGAATATTTCTTTTTCAATTATTAGCACCGAGAATATATAAATTTAAAGGTCATTTAAGTGTTAGCGAAATTATAGGCACTTGGTATGGCCCTCAAGCAAGAGTGATTGGTGGAATCTGTGTAGCTTTACATAGCATTGGCATGGTTGCAGCTCAAGTGGGTGCTATTGGTTATGTATGCCATGAGTTTTTTGATTTATCACCCATGATAGGCATTCTAATTGGTGCCGGTATTGTGGTAATATATTCATCGTTTGGTGGTATTAAGGCGGTAACCTATACTGATATAATCCAGTTTGCTTTCTTTATGGTGGCTATTCCTTTAATTGCTAATATTATGCTGATAAAAGCTGGAGGATATAGCGGGTTACTTGAGAAAGTACCGGCAGAGCATCTAAAAATATTCCCTAACTATGGCAGTGTTAGTGAATATTTATTTTTATTTTTATTTTTTGCAATTCCATTTTTTGACTCTTGCTTGATTCAAAGAGTTTTAATGGCAAAGGATAAGGAGCAAGTGGTAACTTCATTTAAATCTACTGCATTAGTAATGATTTTATTTTATGTGTTGTGTGGTTTGATTGCTTTATCGGTTAGAACTATTAATGCTGATCTTAATCCTAATAATGTATTATATTATACTATCAATAATTATTTACCAATGGGAATTAAAGGATTGGGTATTGCAGGGCTTTTAGCTGTAGTGATGTCTACTGCTGACTCATATCTTAATACCTCAAGTATTGCTATTATTCATGATGTTGTAAATCCGTTGCGTAAATCCTCTCTAACTAGCAGGCAAGAGTTGTTGGTTACTAAGTTTACTGCTATACTTATAGGTAGTGGTGCAATATTAGTAGCTATTAGTTTTAAAAGTATATTGCAGATAATAATTAAAGCTTGGATAATATGGGCACCTATAATGGTTGTACCATTATATGCGACATTTTTAGGGATTAAATCTAATTCTAACATATTTAAACTGAGTGCCATAGCAGGGATTGCTACTGTAGTAATATGGTTAATATATGATATTGAAGCTAAAACCGGTATAGATAGCATGATACCATCATTGTTTGCTAACCTGATAGCATTCAGTAGTGCTTCTCTTTATTACCATAAATATGCACCGAAAAAGCTTAATAAGCCTATTATGCCTAATCAATTGCCGAGCTATAAGGAAGCCAGGGTAGCAAAACTTAGATTGCAAAGTTAATAGGTAAATATTAAATTCATTAACAAATATTAGTTATATTTTAGTTAATAAGCAAATTATCATTGATAGTCTAGTAAACATTAAATATATTATTAGCTACCGTTAGTAACTAATAATATATTTAATCGTGCATTTATTGAATATAGATAACTTTATAGTCATTTCTTATTTAATTTTAACTTTAATTATTGGCATAATTAAAGGCCGTAATATTAAAAGCATTAAAGAATATGCCATTGGAAATTTTAACTTTTCTACGGCTGCTTTAGTAGCAACCATCACTGCGACATGGCTAGATGCTGCTGCAGCTATAGGTGCTCATGAAAAAATATATCAATTTGGGATTGTTTGGATAATTATTTTTATGGGTGGAGCTCTGGAAATATTTTTATTTCAATTGTTAACCCCAAGAATTTATAAATTTAAAGGTCATTTAAGTGTTAGTGAAATTTTGGGCACGTGGTATAGCCCTAGAGCAAGGATAATTGGTGGTATTTGTGTAGCATTGCATAGTATAGGCATAATAGGTGCCCAGGTTGCTGCTATAGGGTATGTATGCTATGAATTTTTTCATATATCCCCAAGTATTGGTATGTTAATAGGTGCGGGTATTGTAGTGATTTATTCTTCCTTAGGTGGTATTAAGGCAGTGACAATTACTGATATGATTCAATTTGCATTTTTTATGGTAGCCATTTCGGTTATTGCCAATGTATTGATAATGAAGATAGGCGGATTTAGGCAATTGATTAATCACGTGCCGGCTGAGCATTTAAAATTATTACCTAGTTATAACAATCCAATAGAATATTTGATTTTATTTATATTTTTTACTATTCCTTTCTTTGATTCGTGCATAATCCAAAGGGTGTTAATGGCGCGTGATGAAAGGCAGGCTGCTACTTCTCTTAAAGCTACTGCCGTAGTGATGGTGGTGTTTTATGTGTTATGTGGTTTAATTGCTTTATCGGTAAGGGGTCTTAATGCTGATTTAAATCCCAATGATGTTTTATATTATACGATCAATAACTATTTACCTGCTGGTATTAAAGGATTGGGTATTGCAGGGTTGTTAGCGGTTATTATGTCGTCAGCTGATTCTTATTTAAATACCTCAAGTGTGGCGATAATTCATGATGTAATTACCCCATTGCGTAAAACATCTTTAAGTATAAAAGAAAAATTATTCATTACTAAGGTAGCCTCTCTAATTATTGGTAGTGGAGCTATATTAGTAGCAATTAGTTTTGAAAGTATAATTAATATCATAATTAAAGCTTGGATTGTCTGGGCTGCGATAATGGTGGTGCCGTTATATGCGGTGTTCTTTAATATTAAAGCCAATTTTCAAATATTTTTATCGGGTGCTTTAGCTGGTATATCAACTGTAATTATTTGGATTATATTTGATATTGAAGCTAAAATAGGAATAGATAGTAATATTCCAGCATTATTTGCTAACCTGGTTGCTTTTATTGTTAGTTCGTTTTATTATCATAAATATGCTTCGTATAAGTTGTATATTCCTTTGTATATAGAGGAAGAAGTAACAACAAACTCAAGAGGCTTTTTAAATAAAATTCGTTATCTAGAATCATTTTTTATGAATTACTATAAATATTTGCCTACTATTAACAATCTTGCGCGGTTATCTAGAATAAGGGTCCATTATTATGGAGCTCAATATAAGCTATTTGGAAGTTTTGCGATAGCTAGTTTTTTAATTCCTTATTTTATGTGGTCGGAGTCTTCAACAATAACTATCATGAATCAAGAGATATCAGTGATTTTACGGTTCATAGCCTGCGTATTAGCTTTTATGCTAGTTATTCATGATATGTGGGAAGTAAAATTGCAAAGATATCTGCCTTTATATTGGCATTTTACTTTAATGTATTGTTTGCCTTTTATGACCACGTTTTTATTCTTGTATAATGAGGGCTCAATAGAATGGTATATCAACATGGCTGTGGCTTTATTTTTGCTAGCATTGCTTGTGGATTGGCAAACTTTTATTGCGATGATAACAGGAGGAGTTGGTTTAGGGTATAGCTTGTATGTGTGCTTAATGGCTCAGGAAAAGCTTAATTTGATATTTAGTGATCTGCACAAATGGCACTTATTCTTGTATGTTGCGATTATACCTACGTTGGTGGGTATGCTTTTTGCTCGTAACCGTGAATATATTCAAAAAAGAGTGGTAGAAATTTTAGATTATAAAGTACAAGAAAGAACTGACGAGCTAGAGAGAGCTTTAGTGATAAAAAAGGAATTTTTATCTAATTTAAGCCATGAAATAAGAATTCCGGTAATGGGAATTATTAATTACAGCCAAGGCCTTTACGCGCGTTGGCCTGATTTAACTGAAGAAAAAAAGCTGGAGATCTTACAAAAGTTAGATAGTACAGTAGAAAGATTCTATAGTTTTGTAGATAATATTATGGATATGTCAAAATTTGAAAGTGGCACTGTGGAATTAAATCCATCTCAAATTAATCTTGAAGAATTAATCCAAGAGGCAATAATTGAATCTAAATCCTTACCATTTAAACAGGAATTAAGTATTAGCTATAAAAACGAAGCTGAAACTCCAATGATTGAAGCGGATCGTGCCAGAATAAAACAAGTTTTACATAATCTATTGGATAATGCCATAAAATATACTAATAAGGGTATGATCGACATTAGCCTCCAGGAAGGTAAAGAGCAAATGGAGGATGGCAGTATCATAAGTGGTATTAAGGTTTCAATTGCTGATGAAGGAATGGGTATACCTGAGGATGAGTTAGAATTAATTTTTGATTCTTTTTCACAAAGCACTAGAACAAAAACTGGCGCAGGAGGTAGGGGCTTAGGATTATCTATCTCGCGAAGAATTATTGAAGCTCATTGCGGTAAAATTTGGGCACAACCTAATAAAGATAAAGGAGCTATACTTAGCTTTATTTTAACTAGGAAGTTATAATTGTACCCTAGCTTCCGGCTTTGAAAGCAGGTATAATAACTTTTGAAATAAAATTGTTACGTAGATTAAAAAAATTATAGACTTTT
Organism: Rickettsiales endosymbiont of Stachyamoeba lipophora; assembly: GCF_003932735.1. NCBI lineage: Bacteria > Pseudomonadati > Pseudomonadota > Alphaproteobacteria > Rickettsiales > Rickettsiales endosymbiont of Stachyamoeba lipophora. The sequence goes on from NZ_CP033611.1 coordinate 1,396,314, forward strand.
TATTTTTTTGTATTACTATCACAACCATTATTTTATTTTTGGGGCCCGTAGCTCAGTGGTTAGAGCTGCCCGCTCATAACGGGTAGGTCGCTGGTTCAAGTCCGGCCGGGCCCACCACCTATAAATAAGTATTCCTACCTGTAGAATTTTAATGAAATCTATCTTTTCTTATATATTAAACCTAATTCTTTTTTTGGTTGTTGTTTCCCTAATAATGTTTTTAAAGTTAGTGGGCTTTAAAGTTAGTTCATTCATTGGAAAGTATATTGGGTTATTGGTTGGTAGGTTTCATAAATCTAATAAGGTTGCTTATAGCAATTTAAAGATGGTTTTTCCTTATAAATCTGAATCTGAAATAAAAAAGATTATAAGAGGTATGTGGATTAACTTAGGTAGAAATTTTGCTGAATTCCCTCTTGTTTCTTCCGTTGATAGCCAATTTATTAAAAATAACATTGATAATAATGATTTAGAAAAACTCCAAAACTTTCTTAAACAACATCCTAAAATTATATTAATTTCTGCTCATTTTGGAGCATGGGAGCTGGCACCAAAAGTTATTGAAATGCTCAATATGCCAATTTATTTAGTTTATAGGCATTTAAATGTTAATTTATTTGAGAGGCTGGTCGCCTTTTTAAGGGGTAAATATGTGAGTGGAGTTATTCCTAAGAAGGTAACTGGTGCAAGAAAGCTTATAAATATTTTAAAAGAAAATGAACAAGCAGTTTTATGTATGCTTATGGATCAAAAAATGAATAATGGAGTGGATGCTAGGTTTTTTGGTAGGCTTGCTAAAACTTCTTCTTCGGCAGCAGAGCTTTCTAAAAAGTTTAACATACCTATCGTTATGGCCAATATTAAAAGAATAGGCGACTCAACGAAATACCAAGTTAATATAGATCCCTTTATTACTACAATTCCAACTAACAATGAAGAAGTCCTACGTCTTACCCAGCAAATTAATGATATGTTTGAAATATGGATAAAAGAAAGCCCAGAACAATGGTTTTGGGTGCATAATAGATGGCCAAAGTAAATATTTAATAATTTGCAATAAGATAATTGAAATTCCTTTAAAGCTTCTATAAGATCAATTCACTTTTTAGTAACAAATTTTTATATTAATTATAGTCTATTATGAAATGTCCATTTTGTGGCTATGAAGATACCCAAGTTAAAGACTCACGCTCTAGTGAAGATGGTATGACCATTCGTAGAAGGCGGGTATGCTCTAATTGTAATGGTAGATTTACTACTTTTGAAAGAATTCAATTGCGTGATATTACCGTGGTTAAGAAAAGTGGTGAAAAAAAGGTTTTTGATCGCGATAAAGTTTATAAATCCTTACAAACAGCTTTAAGAAAAAGAAATGTTAGCGGGGAAAAAATTGAGCAGAAAGTTAATCAGATTATTATGAAGCTTGATGCTTTAGGAGAAAGTGAAGTTACTACTACAACAATAGGAGAAATGGTAATGGAAGCATTAAAAGAGTTAGATCAAATTGCTTATATTAGATATGCCTCAGTATATCGTGATTTTTGTGAAGTAGACGATTTTGAACAGTTTTTAAAATCCATAAAAAAGAAAAAAACTCCTAAAAAAAGCAATTAATCTTCATGAATACATGCCTCCTAGCAAATGATGAATATTGGATGAATATCGCTCTCTCATTTGCCAAGGAAAATATTGGGTTAACAGGAGTCAATCCTTCCGTTGGTGCGGTAATTATTAAAGATAATCAATTATTATCTTATGGAATAACTCAACCTGGGGGTGTTCCACATGCAGAAATAGTAGCTATCAACAAATTAACTCAAGATGAATTAAAAGATGCGACGCTTTACGTAACACTTGAGCCATGTACGCATTACGGTAAATCTCCTCCATGCATTAATAAAATCTTAGCATCTAATTTTGAAAGAATTGTGATATCTACTCTTGATCCTAATCCGTTAATTAACGGCCGGAGTACAGAATTGTTAAACAATAATGATATCAAATTTACAGTAGGCGTTTTAGAAAACAAAGCTATAGAGATAAATCAAGGGTTTTTAAAAAGAATTAAAACAGGAGCTCCTTTTGTTACAGTGAAGGTGGCAGTAAGCCTAGATGGCAAGATAGCAACTTATAAAAATCATTCTCATTGGCTATCTAATGAATATTCATTAAAATTTGCTCATTTACTTAGATTTAGAAGTGATGCCATTATGGTAGGCAAAAATACTTATCTGATTGATAAACCCAAGCTTAGCTGTAGGCTGCCGGGAATAAATGATAAAAAGTTACTTAAAGTTACATTAGATAGGAATCTAAAAGAATTATATCCATCTGATGATAATTTAATTGTATATACTCTAGCTAAGTCTAACCAAAAGAATATAATTTCTTTAAATGAAGAAAATTTTTTAGAAGACGTACTAAATGATTTAGGAGCTAGAGGCATAAATAATTTATTAGTAGAAGGAGGTGGGAAGCTTATTACTTCATTACTAAAATGCAATTTAATTGATAAGCTGATTTTAGTAACAGTACCTATTATAATTGGTAATGATGGAATTCCAATGATAGAAAATCTTCAAATTGATAAAATTAATAATAGTTTTAGATTAAAAAATATTGAAACTTTTAATTTAAAAGGCGATAATATCCAAACATTTATTATTGAGAACAAGGAATAAATATGTCTCGTAGAACTACTAAAAGCTCACTAAAAAACTTTTTACTTGTCACTGTTACTGTAGTTGGGGTGGGATATTTTATAATAGATTATTTTCCTCAATTCAAAAGGCAAGATAATGCCCAAATAAGCCATGATTTAAATGAAGAAAAAATCAAAGAATTAGCACGAGTTGTAGCTAAAGAGGTGGTTGAAGATTTTATTCGTGATCATCCTGAAGAGATTATTAGTTCAGTTGAAGCTATGCAAAAGAAAAAATTTGAAGAAAGAGCTCAACAAGTTTCATCTTTGATTAAACAAAATCTTCCTGCATTGCAAAATAAAGCTACAGGAGCAGTTCAAGGGCAAGTAAATAATCCTAAACACATAATTGTTCATTTCTATGATTATAATTGTGGTTATTGCAAAAGTGCTGCTGATATGATTAAAAAGGTAGCGGAAAATCACAAAAATGTATTAATAATCTTTAGAGATTTGCCAATACTTGGTCCTAATTCCATTCAGCTAGCAAAAATTGCAGGTGGAGTGAAAAAATATAAACCGGAAAACTATGCTAAATTTTATTATGAGTTGTTTGAGCAAGCTGATAAATCAGCAGATAATATTAAAGCTTTGGCGGTAAATTTCGGAGTTGATAAACAACAGCTTGAAGAGTATTTAACTTCTAGTGAAGCACAAAATTATGTTAATCTTAACCAAGAAATAGCTAAAAAAGTGCAAGTAATGGGAACTCCTTTTATTGTGGTTAATGATCATGTTTATCATAATCCCCTTAGCTATGATGCAATCAAAAGTGAATTAAAGTAAATTTTATTTTTGGAAAAGATTTAGCTGCTAGTTGATTTAAAGCCTCCAATATTAAATATTGGAGGCTTTAAATATTGTAATATAAAAAATAAGGCTTAGTCCCTAATAAAATTCTTTAAGGAATTGTTAAGCTTCTTAAGCAGTGCTTTTTTGGATAACCAAATAAAATGCCACTAGGTCTCACGTTTCAAGAATAAATTAAAGCTGTTTGTAGGGTATCATTATATTTCCTCTATATATAGAGGCGTCTAGTTTGATTCTGGAAGGTTGTCTTTATACCATTAGTAAAATAAGATCAAAAAGTTCTGAATGATTACTCGCATAATGTTGTAATTTAGAGATATCAAAAGTTAGCAACCAGCAAATTTATGTTATCAGGTTTTACTGTATTAGTGTAAGGTTGTAGATTTACTATCAACAATTATTTGTATATAAATTTTTGCCACCCTATTTTAGTATCCAAATACCCTAATCTCCAGCTACATCTCTACATCTATGTTACACTTGTGCTTATCTTTACTAATACTTTTGAAATAACTTTTATCACAAGTGTAATATTTTCATAAAATTGTTTGCTACTATTTGGCTATTTGAGGGTAATCTTCTTTTGCAATTTATAAGAAATATCTAACCGTTGAATTAGGGTAAATATCTAATTAGTATTGTTGTGGTTTCTAGCTAAAGTCACTACAGCAAGAACAAGATATTTTTTTCTTAAAGCTTAACCATGCTTTAGTAATTATAATCTCCTAACTTATTTAAAGTCAGGCGCCAGCCACAAAATAATATTACAGAATATAATTACTAGTAATTATTACTAGCAATTTCATCCAACGTAGCTTGTTCATTTTTATTAAGCTTTTCCAGCAATTTTTGTTTATGTTTAGCTATTAAGAGTTCTATTTGTTTAATAGAGGCAAATTTTTCTTGGATGGTATTTTGGACTTTCTCAATCCTGTTTTGGCAGGCATTCATGGCGTGTTGCTTATTTTCAATATCTTTATTAATTTTGATAAGATAATGGCTATAAGCTTTATTTAAAAGATAATTATTATTTAGATTTTGAGATTCATTATATTTATCTTCGGTGAGATGATTTAATTCTATTTTATACTTATCAAAAAGATCTTGCTGTATTTTAAGTTCTATTAATATTTGTTCTAATTCTTCTTTGTAAAGCTTAAGTAATAATTCTAGTTTTTTTATTTGCATGTTGCCTTTTAAGTTCAATCGCAAGTATAAGTATATTACTAATTACCACGAATAGTCCACCAATTATACTGGTTAAATCCGGGAAGTTACTATTAAATAAAAAGTCGGTTAGAAGAATCCAAATTAGATAACTATAATCATAAGGGGCTATAGTTAAAGCGCTGGCATATTTGAGTGCCATTGCATAAAAATATTGTCCTATTGCCGCCAGAAAACCAACCAGTACAAACAATAAGGCAGAGGACTTATCTAGCGGAACCCAGTTGTTTATTAAAAATGGTGCAGTGACTATAAGTAATAAGATATTAGGATAAAAAATAATTGCTAAGGGGTCATCTTTAACGGTTAGCTTTTTAATAAGAATCTTGCTAATTGCGGCAAGAAGCGATCCAAGTAGAACTATAACTGCACCAAACCTTAACATGTTATCTATGCCTGGTCTTAGAGCAATTATAATGCCAATAGTTGCAAGTATTACAGCCCATAGATGATAGCGTTTTAACTTTTCATTAAGAAAAATAGTTGCAAGTATAGCGAAGAATATAGCGGATGTGTAGCTAAGTGATGAACTTTCAGCTAGTGGCATGACACTAAATGCATAAATATAAGCAAAAGTTCTACCGCAGCCGATTATAGAGTTAGCCAAATGATAAAGAATTTTATTAGTTTTAAGGGGATTTGAAAAGGTTTTTGTATATGCTATAAGGCTAAATGCTATTAATGGAACAATTCTACCCAGTGATCTTAAAAAAGTAACTTGGGCTATTCCAAATTGATAATTTTTGAAGAAGTATTTTATTAATGCATCAGAGAACGCATAAAAAATTAGGGATAATATTACAAAAATTATCCCTATAGTTTGATCACGATTATAGATACGCTTGGTAGGTTTGTTCATTACTTCAATGGTGGCCAGACCCAGAATCGAACTGGGGACACAAGGATTTTCAGTCCTTTGCTCTACCAACTGAGCTATCTGGCCTTATTTGTTAAAGTTAACTAAAAAGGTCACCAAATTTTTTATTGAATTCTTGAATGTTTGCATCAGCAGAGCTTGCTTCTATACGTGCATCTGGATTCCATGCAGGATGCTTAGCTATTGATTTTTCTGCAAAAAATTCTGCTTTGTTATAAGTTGAATATGATTCAATATAACTACCATCAGGAAAAATGAATTTTACAAGTCTGGTATCTGGATGTTGTGCCATTTTTTTCAAACTTTATTGGTTTATCTAAAGTTTAGTTTTATACATAAAACTTTGTTGCTTGGCAACAGTAATCTTCATATTGTAGCAAAATTTATTTGAAAAGTAATTAAAACCCAATTGTGCTCCCATAAATTACGATAAGAGCACAAGTAAGAACGGTAAATACTACACTTACCATAAAGATATCAAAGTAAGATTCCTTGTGCTTTAGACCGCATATGGCAAGCAAGGTTATTACCGCGCCGCAATGAGGAAGTGTATCTAAACCACTAGAGGCAATAGTGCTTAAGCGATGAAGTATTTCAGGATTTATTTTATAGGTTGTGGACATTTCGGCAAAGCTGTCTCCTAATGTTTGTAAAGCTATACTTAAGCCGCCAGAAGAGGAACCAGTAATACCTGCTAAAATATTGACCGAGATAGCAATTTTGGCTAATGGGCTGGCGGAGAGCATTGCAAGCATGCTTTTGATAATTGCAAAACCAGACAAAGATGAAATAACTGCGCCATACCCTACCTCTGAAGCGGTATTAAAAATCGGTAAAAATGAATTACTTACGGCTTGTTTAATATTTTCTGATATAGAGATCAGTTTTTTACGTACAATTATTAGGGTGTAAAAACAGGTGATAGACATAGCTGCTACAATTGACCAAATTCCTTTAACTGCATCAATTTTAATTTTACCAAATTTTTCTTGAGCAAGGTAGGCAGTGTCCAAGCTTGGAATTATAAATTCGTTAAAAGCAAAGTTGCTAGCTAGCATTAAAATTATAGGACTGATTGATAATATAAAGTTAGGTTGTTTAGTTTTTTCATTCATATCTGATATATATTGATGTAATCCATAACCTTCGCCTTTTTGCTGTGCAAGCTTAACCCGGTAGTTAATCCAGCCTACTCCTAGGCTACACATGAGTAAGGATGAAATAATGCCTAGTAAAGGAGCTGCATAAATATCTGTACCAAAATAAGGCATAGGAATTGCATTTTGAATTGAGGGAGTTCCAGGCAAGGCAATCATGGTAAAGGTAAAAGAACCTAATGCTATACACGCTGGAATTAGACGTTTCGGTAAGTTGCTGTTATGAAACATATTATTAGCAATAGGATAAACAGAAAAAGCCACCACAAATAATGAAACGCCTCCGTAGGTTAAAATGCTACAGGCAAGTACTATCGCCATAATAACAAACCTACCTTTAAATGCTTTTAATACGCTTCCGGCTATACAAGCTGCAAATCCACTTTTATCCATTAAAATTCCAAAGATAGAACCAAGCACAAAAACAGGAAAGAAATTTGTAATAAAACCTCCTAACGCTTTCATAAATATTTGAGTATAGCTTGCCAGTATTGGTTGGTCTCCTGAAAGTATTACAGCCAATACTGAAATTAAGGGAGAAACTACGATAACTGACCACCCACGATAAGCGAGATACATTAATAAAATGAGTGAAATTAAAATAGGTAATATTTCCATGGTTTTCTCAAGTAATAATTAATTTGTTATAAATGTAATGGTTAAAAAAAGGTTATTCAAATAGATTTTTAAAAAGTCGCAAAATTTTTTTGCAACGTTAAAAAAAATAAATTTTTATCATTGTTGCCTAATCTAACTTTGTTAATTATGTATTTAATTGCGCGCAACTATTAGTTTAATTCTGATTTGTGAGAAAAAATGGTACGAACATTAAATACTAATTCAGTTTATGTTAATTATATAGCCGATAATATTAGATCTTTTGCAGCTACTACTAAAGGTTTAGTTAATAACCTTATAAAAAACAGTTCAAATACTATCTATCGAGCCTATCGAGTTATTTTCTTACGTCATCCTTATTTAACTGCCTTGGGAATAGTATTAACAGGAGGAGTTCTGATATGGCGAGGTTTTAAAGGGCAAGAACTAAGAGAGGAAATGAAAAAGCCAGTTAAACCTAAACAAAAATTAAAGAGCGATATATATGCAAAAGAACATCCAATCGAGCTGACTTTCCAAGGCATCGTTAATATTGCGAGACGAGCTATAAAAAAGCTTTATTATATGGTTACAAGTAGGAAAGAATTTGATGTTACAGTTTATGATACAGCGGTAGCTATTAAAAACTCACCATATGAAAGCAAGGAGATGATTAAGCGTAGGATAGAAGATTTGAAAACTACTTTAAGCTGGAATTATGAACAAGAGGCTACCAACCAACTAGTCAGAATTGCTAAAGGGGTAAAAGTCTTCCACGGTGAAAAGCAACTATTAGAACTAATTAAAAAGACTAGGTTATTTAAAATTGATGCTGATGGTAGGCTGCAGAGGAAAGGCGCAAAAAATAAATCTCACTTTGTAGTAAGAGATGATGCTAAGGAAAGATATGCTAGCTTAACTTTAGAAGGTAAAGCTGTTTGTGAGGCTGTAGCTGAGGTTACAACTAAAGCGGAAATTGAGCGCGGAAAATGTAAAAAGTCCAAACCATTTAGAGAAGCTTTTCAAAATATTATAAGGCAGCAATCACCTAAGCAGCAAAGGTAGTTTAATTATTGTGATAAAATAACGCAAATTTTTTGCGTTATTTATCGTTTCTAGATTGTACAATTTTTTAATAAAATTAAACTGTCAAAAAGAATTATAATAATAGTGTGTACCTATCAATTTTTCTTTAGCTGTTTAATTTGTTGTAATTTTGTTTTAATTTCTTGTTCGCTTAAAATTTCACTTAAAATAATAGGCTTTTCTATATCCTTATAAAACAGTGCATAAAAAGGTAAGGCAGCTCGATTGTAATGATTGATAAACCGAATAATTTTCTCATTTTTTATACTTAAATCTCCCTGCATAATTAAAATATTGTTTTCTTTGAAATAGTTGTGCATTTGCTTGCTGTCTAACACAGTTAGCCTATTGACTTTACAAGTTAAGCACCATGAGGCGGTAATTTCTACTAAGACAAGACTGTCATTATTAAGCAATGATCTAAGCTCATTAGTATTAAATTCTATTATATTTGATTGAGGCTCATTAAAGCGTTGAGTTTTTAAATTTATTTGGGGAATTAGTATAAGAGTTAGAAGGAGCGTTAACTGAAAAAATTGCTTTAATAATTTTTTAATCCTGGATAGCGTGCATATAATAAACAAAGCTAATATTAACATTGAACAAACAAATGCTATTTCAGCTACTTGAGTATAATAAATATAGCTAAGCCATAGGGTTGTGATTATTAATGCTAGAAAGGATAATTTTTGAAATAAATTACCTAATTTAAATAGTTGGTTGGTTTTAATTTTTGATGTTGGGTAATAAAAGTTTAAAAGTAAAATAGGGGTGCTAAATCCTAAACCTAAGGCTAGAAAAATACTTACGCTTTCTAGATAGCTGCTAGTTAAGCTATAGCCTAATGAAGCTCCAATAAACGGAGCTGAACAAGGAATGGCAATTAAAGTTAAGACAAAACCTTCAAAAAAATTCTGCAATTCACGTGATTTAAGTTTATTTAATAAATTGTTTATAAAGCTTGGTAGATGGGCAAACATTTTTCCTTTCATAATTAGAAGAGAAATAACTAAGATCATTATTATGAACATTACAAACAATGGATTTTGAAGCTGCATACCAAATAAAAACTCTTGTTGGTGTAGCCTTAGAAATATTTGTAATAATGCAATAGCAAGCATAGAACTTATTATGCCAAATGAGTAAAATAAGCTGGATTTAAAATTGCGAGAATTACTTAAATGGCTACATTTGAGTAATATAACCGGTAATATACAAGGCATTAGATTAAGAATGATTCCTCCAATAAAACTTAAAAATAATATATAAAATATATTATTAGAAGGCGATTGAAGCTTAATGGTATAAATGGGCTTAAATTGCTCAGCTTGATTATTATATAATAAGGTAATAGGAGGGCTTTCTTTAATTAAATTTTGTATAGTTTGATCAAGATCTCCACTAAACAAGATCTCTCCTGTGATTTTACTAGGGGTTATTTTAAGCTTGCTACTTATATATTTATTTGATTCAATTATCAGATCATTAACAGCATTATAGTTCTCTAGCTCAAATAAAATTTTATTAAATTGAGAATAAATTGTGAGACTAATTTGAGTAGCAGTATCTTTAACTAATAATGGCTTAATATTATTTAACTGTAAGTTATACTCGCTAGAATTAATGATTTTTGGCTTAATGGTTTGCTGCTCATACAAGCAATTTTTATTACATATAGCATATTCAATGTTTAGTGCTTTAAGAGGATCGAGCTCCTTAATTAAAAAATACGCTTTATCATTATATATAAAACTATCATAGCCATTAATTATGTTTCTTCGAGGAATAGAATATTGCAAATCTAAAGCCTTGCTATCTTGCAATACAAGAGGAGGGGTACCAAAAAAACCAGAAGATTTATAATAAATTTTATAGCCATCATTTAATTTGAAATGAATAATAGCTTGTGAATTATTAGGGCTACTTAAAACCTCAATTGAAGCTTTGTAAGAGATAGACTCTGCATAAGATATATTTACCAGTAATAACCAAACAAAAAAGCTGGTGACAATCCTAAGAATCATAAAATATTTTGATAGAATTTATTATTAGCTCAATTATTGCTAAGTAAAATGAAATTGTCATGTCTTTAATCAAGTAAGCTGCTAGCTATTATGCTGGCACTGAATTGTAAAAGAAAGCATACCTGTTTTAGTGAATATAATCCTGGCCATTAAGTGTATCTATATAGCTTTTATAAATCAATTCTTGATGGCGGCAACATGATCAGTAATGAAACAGACCTTTAATATACTTAAGATTATGATCAGGTTCATTAGAGAATTCTTGGCGATAAATTGGGTTATAATCATGTAACTCATAGCTGTCCTAACTGCCACATTGATCAATAAACTGAAATTTAAGATAAGTAGATTTTCAATTAAACTGCTCAGGATTCAAATCTTCCATTTCATCGCCTGATTAAATGGAATCTGCAGGCTGATCATCTAGCTTGCCATTCTAATGGAGTTGTATAATTCGATCAGTTATTTTACTACCTTAGAGCATTTTATAATCAGTGATATTGTGTATTCGATGATTTAATCCTGGTAATGCCTGCCTTGGTTATTATTGCCACGTTACTATATTATATAATCAAAATCAGCATGATAATAAACAGTTGTGCCAACCCAAGCGGTAGGAGTTAGATGAGTTAAAATTTCATTTATTAAATAATCTTGCTCTAGCTGAGCCAACTCTTGTTTGTAAATAGGGTTTGGATCATAAAACTTTAAAGTACAAAAATAGTTTTCCTTGATAAGGTATTGCACCGTATTTAAATTATTTTCCTGAAGATATTGAAGAGGTTTAAATTCTTCACTTTCTTGGCCGGTACTATTAAAGCTGATAGGTTTTTGGTTTTTTATTTCTTCAGTATAAATAATTTTATTATTATTATAGCCTTTTACCAAAGCTGAAAAATCATTATTTTCAATATTATTAGCAAATGAAACATCAAAATGGTATTGCATTAATAACTCTTAATAAAAATAAAATTATATACAGAATTGTGTTTACTTATGACAAACTTAATTAGTTGATATAAGTAGTTTTTTAATCAAACCAAAAACCTAAAAAATTTATTTAGTAATAGTATTTAAGCAATTAATGTTATGAAAAATATAATGCTCACCATGGGATGTTACATTACCGCCGGATTCAATAGCAAACAATTTAAACTGATCACATGTTCTCTGATTTGGAGTTGCAAAAGCATCAAACTTGCCGCTTGCAAAATAAGCGACGTTTAATGACACAGCACCTAAATTACGATATTTAAAGGTAGAAGAGAGTGGTTCAGTACCTGAAATCATTAAATCGTTACTATCACTACGTGTAGAAACCCGTAATCTTCCTGAGTTGTTTAAAGCATCAGTATAAATTTCTCGCCATGCACCACCACCTTTTTCACATATATAATTTTCTTTTAAAACCGGGCAATCAACTAATATGCAAATTGTTTCAAACTGATCCTGTAAGCTAAGTTTTTGCATTATTATAGTGGTAGTAAAGAGTGGAATTCCATGTTCAAAATTGGCGTATCCATCGAGAGGATGAATAATAAATCTTATATTGTCATCACCAGGTATTAATACAGATTCATCTGCAGCTAAAATTGCTGCATCTTTTCTGCCTTTATGTAATTCTTCAATTAATATTTTACTTATACGATCTTCGCACTTAGCAGCAAAGTTTTTAGTACCACTTTTAGATTGCTGTAAATGTTCCATTTCTAAAAAATCACGAATTGTAAAGCGATTAGCTTTACGACTAGCGTTGCTTATAACATTAATAATAGCTTCATTTGCAAATTTCATAGCTATTTTGCTCTCTCAACATAACTTACGTCCTCAGTTCTCACTACCACTTTATTACCTATTTCAATAAATGGTGGTACCATAATTCTAAGGCCATTGGTAAGCAGAGCTGGTTTATAAGAAGAAGCTGCAGTTTGCCCTTTAATAACTGGTTCACATTCAGCAATTTCGCATATTAAGGTAGCAGGAACTAAAGCAGTAATAGGATCATTTTCATGCATTTCTATAGTTAGCATCATTCCATCTTCAAGGAATGCTAATTGTTCACCTAAAAGGGTAGAATCCATATTAAATTGATCAAAGGTTTCAGGATTCATAATAACTAGCTTATCATCTTCTTTGTAAAGATATTGCATTTGCATTTGTTCTAATCTTACTCTTTCAACCTTATCAGAAACACTCCACCTTTCTCTAATTTTGGTGCCAGTTTTGATTTCTTTCATTTCAACCTGTACATAAGCACCGCCTTTACCTGGTTGGGTATGATCTGGGTTTTTAGTTACGACATATAATTTGCCATTAATGAGTAGTACGTTGCCAGCTTTAATGCTGCTTGCTAATTCCATAAAGTTACTCTTCGTTAAAATTGGTTGCTTGGAATGGATATTTTTTTAATAAATTATTTATTTTTTGAATTTTTTCAACTCGATTATTACTATTTATATTAAATGTTTGTGGAAAAGCTATAAAATCAATTCCGCTTGCTAAACATTTATTTAATTCTTCTTCGTTCATATGATCGGCTAGAAGTAAAGATTGGATAACAGTTAAATTGTTCCAAGTCTCTAATAAACTTAATAATTCTTCTAAATTATCTTGGTATTTAAAAGCTATTACATCAGCTCCGGCATCTCCGGCTAACATTGCTAAATCATACGAATTTTTACAATCACAAATTACAATAGTTTCTTTATTCTTTCGTTTTAATTCTTCAATTTTTTGTAGCAAAGTTTTTTCATTGGGCTCATCTAAATAAATTCCTATGCTAGCTTTAGAGTTAATATTGTTAACAATTGTACAGATAGGAAATAAATTATTTTGATTAGCAAAATTTAAAAATTCTATTGTTGGATTATTACTTAAATTCCATATTACTTCAATTTCAGTCTCTTTGAAATCTTTAGGGGAGAGTAATTGTTTTTCAGTATTAATAGTATAAATTAATTTAGGATATAATTGCTCCATTATGTTACATTTTACCTAGATAAATATTGGTAAGGTCGGTAAACATTTTTAAAGCTTCTTCTCTAGGACGTTGGAATGCATTTCGACCAATAATAGAACCGTTACCATCCCCTTCATTAATCGCACGGGCTTCATTATAAACATCAGCCATGGTTTTACTTGCGCCACCGGAAAATACTACAATCCTCCTACCATTAAAGCATGCTCGTTTTACATGAGCAATACGTTGAGATAAGCTGGAGATATTAATATCGTGGATTTCTTCAAAAACTTTTTTGGCTTCAGCTTGCGTTATATGTGCAGTGGGAGGTTTAACTTTAATAATATGGGCTCCTGCTAAGGCTGCAATGTGGGCAGCATAGCTGATTACATCTATGGCTGTTTCATCATCCTTAGTTAAGTCCCCACCGCGTGCATAAGACCAGATTATCACAGCAAGTCCATAAGATTTAGCTTCTTCTGCCATTTCACGAATAGTACTAATCATATCTAATGAAGCATCCGAACCTGGATAAATAGTAAAGCCAATGGCTGAGCATCCTAACCTTACAGCATCTTTAGGGCTTGAAGTGATAGCTTGATCAGGAACTGCCTCTTTACGCATTAATGAATTGGAGCTATTCACTTTAAGGATTAAAGGAATTTGTCCTGCAAAAGTTTTCGCTCCTGCTTCAATCATACCTAAAGGTGCTGCATAAGCACTTAAGCCTGCATCAATGGCAAGTTTGTAATGATAATGTGGATCATAAGCCTGTGCATTGATTGCAAAGCTGCGGTCAGGACCATGTTCGAAGCCTTGGTCTACTGGTAAGATTATTAATTTCCCTGTACCTCCTAGTTTGCCATGCATTAAAATACGACATAAATTAGCTAAAGTGCCAGGATTATCAGATTCATAATAGTCAAGAATTTGCTTAACTTTTTTGGTAATACGCATGATGTAATAATTTTAAGTTATTGGTAATGAAATTAAACAATATGCTAAAATTGGCAACTAGTTTATCAGGATTAATTAGAAATTGTAAAACCTAGAGCATTCCCAAATTTATAATAAACTAAATATAAAATTTTAAATTGTTTAAGCTCAATGTGTTATATAAAAATTTAGTGCTATGTAAATTTATTAATTTCAATAGCACTAAATATAAATAACTTTATGTATAATAGCTATATTATTGTACCTGACTGCTATCAGCTTGGTCTTTTTTATAAAGAGCAGAAAAATCAATAGGCTTTAGCATTAATGGAGGAAACCCACCATCACGTACTATATTAGACATTATTGATCTAGAATATGGAAAGAGTAGGGTGGGACAATAAACCACCAAGAGGTTTTCATAATATTCTTCAGGAATTTCATTCATGTCAAATACCCCTGCATAATCAAGTGTAACAATAAAAATTACTTGATCATTTTCTGGTGATTTGGCGGTAGCTTCAATCTTTAAAATAACTTCAAAATTTTTTTGATCTAATCTTTGGATATCTAAATTAACATCTAAATTTATTTGAGGAGCTTCGCTTTGCAATAAACTAAAAGGTGATGCAGGGCTCTCAAAAGACATATCTTTTATATATTGAGCGTTTATTTCAATATTATATTGATGATTCTCAGTCATGATATTTTCCTTGTTAAATTATTTTTTAAATTATGTGTATAAATATTAATTTGGCTGAGGTATTAACTTGTAAAAATCGTTTGCCAGCTAAGCCATAAAAAAATACATATGATGGTAATGATTATAGTTAAATATCTAGCTAGGCATTCAACCATGTTTGTTTTGTTATTGCTCTTGCCTTTGGCGTTTAGGTAGTTAATATTTTCATTTAGCTTCATGAGCTCATGCTGAATTGTATCAATTTTGGCTAATAATTCTTGATAAGAGTTGTTATTTTCCATCTGTTGTACTCCTCAAAGTTCCTCTATATATTAATTATTATCATGTTGGACGATTAACAATGTTTTGTTAGCCGTAGTTGGTCTACATAATATTTAAATTCATCAATAATTTCAGTATATAGTTTTTTCTTAAAAGGCACAATAAGTTCTGGTAGGTCTTCTATTTTTACCCATTGCCATTCGTTAAACTCAGGATGTTCAGTGTTAATATTTATTTCTGAATCTTTTCCATAAAATTTAAATAAGAACCATTGTTGCTTTTGCCCACGATATCTACCTTCCCATAGTTTTGGAATTAAATTATCTGGTATGTCATAATAAAACCATAGCCTGCTTCGGCTAATAAGTTTTAAATTATTATTTACAAGTCCGGTTTCCTCCTCAAGTTCTCTAAATACCGCCATATCAGGAGATTCATTTTCATCTATGCCCCCTTGTGGCATTTGCCAGGCATCACTTTTATTGTCAATTCTCTTGCCAACAAAGACTTTATTTTCATGGTTGAGAACCATAGCTCCAACCCCTGGTCGATAAGGTAAAGTTAAATATAATGCTTCATTTAAATTCATTATGCTAGTTCTCTAATTCGGATATTTTACTTAAAATTACACTATCATCATTTAATAAATCATCAAGCCACTTTCTTAAAGTTGTAATGCTTATTGGATATGGTCTTAAGACAATAAGTGCTTTGCCATTTTTTTTAGCAAGAGTTACGGCTTCTTTTAGTTTTTCGCCAATTGGTATCTCACCTAACACTTCATCTGCTAAAATATTTGCAGATAAATATTTTATATTTTGGGATTGAAAAAGGTGTTTGGTATAAGAAGGTAGTTCTGGATTTAAATATAAAATTTGTAAATTTTTCGAAAGAAGCTTTAATAAAACTTCAGCCGCCTGCTTGCTGGCGGTAAAACTTTCTTCGCCAAAAACATATATGCCTTTAACTTTTTGAAACTGTTCTAAGTTAGTACTCAAATTCTTTAAATTATCTTCAAGAGAGGTGTAGGATAATAAAGCTAAATAGCCATTATCCATTGTTGAATCAAGGCTTTCAAGTGGTAAATGCGCATATACTTCATGACCCTTTGAAACAAATAACCCTTCCCACTCTGCGAGATTGTTAGCATAAGAAGAAATACCAATAGCAATTTTTTCAGGCAAATTAGAAGCCTCATTACTAGTTAGGCGTGATAACCCTGTATTAATAATGATAACTGCAATTTTTGAAGGCTGCTTTTGAGCTGGTTTGCTGCTAATATTGTTGTTATTAGTTACCGCACCATAAGTTACATCTTTTTTATCATTAGCTGGTGGGTTGACCGGTTGGCCATCCAAGGGTTGTTTGATATTTTGGTTGGTTTCGGGAGCAAGCTTAATACTGTCTTTATGAAGTTTAAGCTTATTAAGATTTAAACTAAAAACAGGTACTTTATATGCTTTATTATCTATAACAAATTGATCGCCAGTATAAACTAACGCTACTTTGTTGTTATTACGAAAGGCTTTTTGAATTACATAAGGCTTTTGTATATAGAAATATCCAAATACTATCGCTATATTTAGTAATAATATTAATAAGCTAATTATAATCCCCATCTTACGGGTAATGGTGGAGTGAATCCAAAATTCTTTCATTGTTATTACTTCTTACTCAGTTGATTAAATATAGACCATGATTTAATTACATCGATAGCCCTCGCTAGCTGGAAATCTTGTTCATACTTATTATTGACAGAAGTTTGTAATAATTCTTGATATTTAGTATTTTTTTCATCCACTCCTTTTAAATGCTTTTTTAGTACTGCTTCATTTAAATGAATTTTTGGTTTGGCGAATTTTTCGATCTTAGCTTGTTCAACTACAATATCAGGAGTAATTCCTTCTGCTTGAATTGAGCGTCCTTTAGGGGTGTAATATCTAGAAGTCGTAATTTTCATAGCGCCATTTTGAAGAGGCATAATGGTTTGCACCGAGCCTTTGCCAAATGACTTGGTTCCCATTACAATAGCTCTGTTATGATCCTGTAAGGCGCCTGCCACAATTTCTGAAGCTGAAGCTGATCCGTTATTGATTAATACTACTATCGGCAATCCTTCGGTAATATCGTGTTTTTTAGCTATGTAGTGTTGAATCTCATCAGTATTTCGGCCTTTGGTATGAAGTACTTCTCCTTTGCCAATAAAGCTTTCAGTTACAGCTACAGCTTGATCAAGTAAGCCTCCTGGATTATTACGTAAATCTAGAATTATACCTGAGAGGTCTTTTCCCTTGGTGCTAAATTTAATTTTTTGTAGTTCTTTGTGTAATTGCTCGGTGGTTTTTTCTCCAAAGGTGGAAATTCTTAGATAGGCAATATTATCAAAATTTTCTGATCTAACAGGACTAACTTTAATAATTTCACGAGTAATAGCAAATTCTAACAGTTCAGCTTCGTTTTCGCGATTAACTGAAATTTTGACCGTAGTTTTAGGTTCTCCACGCATTTTGCTAACTGCTTCAGTCATCGACATGCCAAAAATAGGGTTTCCTTCTATGGCAACTATAAGATCACCAGGCTTAATGCCTGCTTTTTCTGCTGGATTGCCTTCAAGAGCAGCAATCACCTTAATTACACCTGATTCCATGGTGACTTCAATTCCTAAACCACCAAATTCACCTTTAGTGCTTTGAGTAAGCTCAGTAAGATCCTTCTCATTTAGGTAAGAGGAATGCGGATCCAATGAAGAAAGCATACCCTCAATAGCTGCTTCTACTAGCTCTTTATCTGTTACTTTTGTGACATAGTTTTTTTTAATTTTAGCATAGGCTTCGCTAAAAACAGAAAGCATTTCACTAGTTTCTTTAGTAACGGTGAGTTCTGAAGGGTTGCTCTTGAAAATAGCGCTGTTGGCTGTATTTATATTAGTTGTTAAAGTGGTAAGCAATAATAAGCTTAAACTAACTTTATTTATCATATTTTTTGTTATATTTAACATTTGTATCTTCATTTTCAATTTGTGGTTTTTTAATAAAATTCGGGTTTTTTATTAAAAAGGTTGTTTTTTAGTTAATTGCTTAATAACAACAACCTTGTTTTTATAACTTTTGAAGCGCAGTGTGACCGAAATAATTACGTTAATACTAGGTTTATTATACATAAATCTATTTTGTTGAAAAAAGTGTTTAAATTAATTTAACATTATATAACATAAATATAATATTATTATTTAGCAATATTTTTTAAAATGACCAGATTTATAGTTACCTTTTTAATTTTTGCCAGTTTAGTTAGCTTTATTATCCTGGTTAATGATATCCTCACCCCTTTTGTAGCAGCAATAATTTTAGCTTATATCCTTAGCCCATTGCTTAATATGAAGTATATAACTAAGCTAAAAAGAGAATATATAAGCCTTATGCTAGTGCTTTTAATGATTAGCTTCATAGTGGTTTTATTTGTAACAATAATCCCTTATATTTTTCAACAATTTGCTATGTTACTTGCTAGAGTTCCAGAATATCTGCTGTTCTTTAAAGAAAAAACTCTTCCCTTTATTACTACTTGGGTAGAGAACCTTGATCCAAGCCTGGCAGGTAAATTAAAAGAAAATATAATATCTCAATTTGAAATGATATTAATTACGCTTACTTCTTATGCTAGTAATGTTTTACGTTCTGGAGTAGCAATTTTTAATCTATTTTCAACCCTTATATTAGTACCAATTATATTATTTTATTTGCTAATTGATTGGTATAAATTATCTGCCGGAATGTTCAAATTAATTCCAATAAAATATCAAGCTTATTTCCGTGAGTTACTTAAACAAGTTGATTATGTATTGGCAAATTATGTTAAAGGTCAATTGCTAGTATCTTTTATACAAGGTATATTTTATGGAGTTGTTTTAAGCTTATATGGTTTAGAGAATGGATTTATAATAGGTTTGTTATCCGGTTTTGCTACAATTATTCCATATTTTGGTGCTTTTTTAGCAGGTATGTTCGCTGTGTTAGTCGGTTACTTCAAAGAACCAACTTTAATGACTATTATAAGCATTTTTTCAATTTATGCAGTTGGACAATTAATAGAAAGTAACTTTTTGGCGCCTAAAATTCTTGGCAAGAAAGTAGGACTTAATCCAATTTGGATGTTATTTGCTATGATGGTCGGTGCGCATCTGTTTGGTTTTGTAGGTATAGTGCTTGCCATCCCTGTTGCTGCAGTAATTGGTGTAGTAATTAAATATAACCTTGCTCTGTATCATCAGTCATCATTATATTTAGATCAAAATTAATGACTGAGCAGATAATTTTACCGTTTTCGAATTTCACCGAAGAAAGCAATTTAATTTTACGCTCTGATTGTAATCGTGCGGCTTTAAAGTTTCTTGAGGCTTGGCCGCGTAATTTAAATTATATCAGGGTTGCAATCTTATATGGCGAGAAATCTGCCGGAAAAACAACTTTATTGAAATATTGGCTTAAATGCAATTCAGGTCTGATGATTGATAGCCTGAAAGAATTTTTATTAAACAGTGAAAGCTATATTGATTCTTACAATTGCTTTGCGCTTGATAATCTGATTCAGTCTAAATTTAATCAACAACATTTATTTCATTTATTAAATGTATGTCAAAATAAAACTCTGCTTATTACTACTGATTCAATAGATTTCAATAGCATTTTTGTGCTTCCCGATCTAATTTCACGGTTAAAATCTTATCCGGTAATACCTATTGAAAAGCTTGATGAGATGATGGCGCGGCAATTAGTAATTAAAACTTTCTCTCAGCAACAATTATCAATTGATGTCAAGGTAGTGGATTACATTATAGAGAATTTAGAACTTAACTATCAGAACATTAGCAATCTGATAGATAAGCTAGATAAGCACTCTTCACTACATAAAAAGAAAATATCTCTTTCTCTTGTAAAAAAGTTTATCCCTTAAGTTTAGTTGGCACAAAACTTGCTTTAATAAAAACTAACAAGTTAATTTTGGTTTTTATGAAAGGCTTATTACGTTACTTGGTCACTTGCATTTTATATATATTGCTAACCACAAATGTTGGCAATGCTATTTCATACCAAAATAGTGTGCGTATAAAAGACATAGTTAGCTTTGAAGGTATAAGGGAGAACTTGCTCATTGGCTATGGTTTGGTAGTAGGTCTCAATGGTACGGGAGATGATTTAAAAAACTCTATATTTACCCAAAAAGGACTAACTGATTTTCTAGAAAAATTAGGGATAAATACTCGCGGTGGTAATTTAAAAACTAGAAACGTTGCTGCGGTGGTAGTTACTGCTAAATTACCAGCATTTGCTAGGCAAGGCAGTAGAATTGATATAACCGTCAGTACTCTTGGTGATGCCAAAAGTTTACAAGATGGAACTTTACTTGCCACTACGCTTTTAGGAGCAGACGGGCAAGTATATGCAGTAGCGCAAGGTCAGGTGATGGTTTCTGGTTTCCAGGCGAAAGGCAATAACGGCACACAAATAAGTAAAAATGTAACTACTAACGCTTCAATTACTAATGGAGCAATTATTGAACGTGAAATACCGTTTGATCTAGCAAGAATGGATCATATCAATTTATCCTTACATAATCCAGATATTAGTACTGCTTTACAAATTGCTGATATTATCAATATCTCTAAGCACGAAGAATTAGCGAAAGCAACTGATCCAGGTACTGTTAAACTATTTATCCCTGTGGGAGAAAAGAGAGATATTGTACGCTTTCTAGCGAGTATTGAACAGCTAGCCATTTATCCTGATCAGCCTGCTAAAATCGTTATCGATGAAGCATCAGGCACTATAGTGATGGGGGAAAATGTAAGAATCAGCCCAATTGCTATAGCACAAGGTAATCTTACGGTTATTATTAAAGAACAAGCTGATGTAATCCAGCCAAACATTTTAGGTGCAGGTGAAACTGCAACTCAAAAGGCTAGTAGCATTGAGGTGGATGAAGAAAAAGGTAACCAAATGATAGTTATGCCACAAGGTACTACCTTGGGCGAGCTAGTAGATGGGTTAAATGCTTTAGGGATAGGTCCGAGAGATCTTATTAGTATCTTACAAACTATTAAATCTTCAGGGGCATTACAATCAGATATAGTATTGAGGTAACAGTATGGCTATGGATGTAAATGTAAATTATTATAATCAAATGGTTAAGCATAATAAGCAGCTTTTAATAGATGATAAATTAAACAATACCCTGATGATGAATAAAGCGGGCCAAGACAAAGAAATGATGAATTCAGCGCAAGGTTTCGCGCAAATGATGATGAAACAGTTTTTGGAAATTGCTTTGCCACCCATGCAAGATAATTTGTTTGGAGGCGGACAGGTAGAAAAATTATTCCATGATTTATATTTGGATGAAGTTAGTGATCGTATCACAGCGCCAGAAAATAGCGCGCTTACATTGCAAATTTATAATGAGATCGCAAAATTAAATAAGAGTAAAGTATGACAAAGCTTAATCCTAATCAGCAGGGTATTGAAAACCTTACAGATATCAATCGTGTTATTCATTTGCTTGAGAAAATGATTGAATTGCTTGATCAAGAACAAACACATCTAAAAAACATGGAAATAGAAGAGGTAGGTAAGCTGCAAGAGAAGAAAAATCCTTTAATGCAGTGGTTAAACGTCTTTCAAAATTATATTTCTAATTATAATCCTAAATTTTTTCAAACTCTTAGCAAGGAAGATTTACAGCGTTTTGAAGAAATATATGAAGTGTTTCAACAAAAAGTAAAAGAAAATACTACTGCGTTAGAAAAAGCTATAGCGGTAAATAAAGGGGTTATCGGCTGGTTTCATGAGGATATCAAGCATTCTCAAAATGTTAAGGCCTATAATCAGCAAGGTTTAATGAGTAATTTGTTATTCACCAAGAAAAATGATGATGAGCAAGATGGTGTGCCAACTGTACTTAACACAACAGCATAAAAGAGAATCAAGGGAGAAAAAATTATGGATTTAGCTCAATTTACTGCAATAAGAGGAATGAATGCCAATAAGGCGGCCTTTGATGTAATTTCTCAAAATATTTCCAATGCAAATAACGAAAATTATAATTCGAAAGTAATTAATTTTGAAAATGAAGTTATAGGCGGTAAAGGGGTTGGCGTTGCTGTATCTAAAATTAGCAGAAGAATGGATGAATTTTTACAAGTTGAAGTTAGAAACCAGCGTACTGAATTAGCCTACGATGGAATCCTTAATAGATACATGGATAGGGTACAGGTATTGTTTGGGCGTCCAGGTGAAGCTGGAACTCTTAACTATGAAATAGATCAATTTTTTAATTCTCTTAATTTTTTAGCTAATAATCCTGATTTAAAATTACAAGCGGTACAACGAGCTGATTCGTTAACAAGGCGCATTTCCGAAATGGCACGTGAAATGTATGATCTTAGATATGATGCTGATATAGAGTTTTCTCAACTTATAAACTATACCAATCTTAAATTAGTAGAGCTTGAAGATGTTCAACGTAGCTATAGTATTGCAATAGCCACCGGAGTAGATACCACCTCTGTAGAAGATGCCAGAGATGCAATACTAACTGAAATAGCTGAAATAATGCCTGTTTTTACTTCAGCTAAGGATCAAGTTATATCTGTAAATACTGTTGGAGGATTAGCTTTGTTTGATGCCTATCCTTTTCAATTACATTATGACGAAGCCAGTGGGCCGGATGTGTTTGTACATAATTTGCCGCTAAACAATGTTTCTACCTATCCTCTAAATGGCGGATCTGTTTATGATACGGCAAATCAAATTTTAGTTCGTGGGGGGAGAGAAGGAGAGATCTCTTCCAAACTAACTAGCGGTAAGCTTGGTGCTTTAATGCAAGTAAGGGATGTTGAGTTGTCTGAAATATTACTACAACTCGATCAGCTTACTGTAATGCTTAGGGATAAAATTAATGCAATTCACAATACAGCTGGATCAGTTCCTTCACCAAGTGAATTATTAGGTACTTATGAAATTACTTCAACTGCTTATCAGCAATTAGCCGGCAGTGTTAGAATAGCTGTTATTGACAATGATGGCCAACCTTTAATAAGAGAAGATGGTAAGGCAATAAACCCACTTTTGTTAAATTTAGGAAATCTAGATAGTGGCATTGGACGTGGCTCGCTTGAGGTTCAGACGGTTATAGATGAAATTAATCAATATTTTTATTATGATCCTTTATTACAAAAAACTACTATTGGTAATTTAGAAGACGTGAGAATTGCCTCGCGTACAACTAATATGGTTGCTAATGGGGTGTTTAATTTTGATTTTGAATTAGTTAATAATTCAGATAAAAACTCTGTTTTTTCAGTAGAAAATATACAAGTTTATGACTCAGGTAGCACACTTGTTGCTGGCGCGTTAACCACCTCGTTGCCCCTTACGCAATCAACATATCCTGGTGATAGAATTAGAAGCTCACAGTTGCAGGTGGATTTTGCAGGTGGAGGTGGTGGACCTTATTCTATCCAGGCTACTGTTAAGGTGGTAGATGAAGATGGAATTATCAATAGTTCAGTACTAGAATTTATTATAGATGATACTCCTGCGAGTGGCCCCAATATTATCAATGATCGTTATATCGCAAACTCTATTATTGCAGGAAGTGCTTCTTTTACTGCTGCAGGAAATGTACAAAAATATATTAAAGCAGAAATAGTTACTAACGAAGGGGTGACAGCAGCTTCAGGAGAGCCTGGATTTTTGAAACTAAAAGGATTAATTGAAGATATTGGTATTATTATAGATGATTTAGATAGTGAAGATTTTGGCTATACCTATAATAATGGACTAGTAATTAAACCTACATATAGAGGTTTTTCTCATTTATTTCAATTAAACAACTTTTTTGTTGAGAATAAAGAGGTTCGAAATTCTGCCCTAAATTTAAAGGTGCGAGATGATGTCTT
Organism: Rickettsiales endosymbiont of Stachyamoeba lipophora; assembly: GCF_003932735.1. Lineage (NCBI taxonomy): Bacteria > Pseudomonadati > Pseudomonadota > Alphaproteobacteria > Rickettsiales > Rickettsiales endosymbiont of Stachyamoeba lipophora. The sequence continues at coordinate 1,420,608 of NZ_CP033611.1, forward strand.
GCAAAATAGTGGTCTCTTTTCAATTGGTAAATTAGAACGCTCACCAAGTTATATTGAAAATAAGTTGGTAGGCACTAGCAATGCTAGGGCAGATATCGCTTTTGCTGCTAATCCCGATATAGGTTCTACTATTACCATTAATGGGGTAACCTTTAATTTTGTAGCAGCAGCAGTTTTAGATAATGAAATTACTATAGGAGCTTCACTTGCTCAAACTTTAAATAATATAGAAACTAAGCTGAGCGCTACTAATACTACTACTGCAGGCACGGTCGATCAGGCAAATTATCAAAATAATGGCCTAAATACCTTAACTATTTTTTATAACACTAAAGGTAGTTCCGGTAACGGTTTTCCTGTAAGTTTTAATTTGGTTGCTGCTACCGCTACATTAAATAATGGTGCTGCTTTAGCTGCTGATACAGGCTCTTTATTTGGTGGTACGAATAAATTTGAAGCAGTAGAGGTTCAACCTAATAGTTATGAAATTGGTATGGGGGCAACCCAAGCTGTAATTGAGATGTCTTCACTAGTGGGACAGAGTTTTAGCTTCGGACGTACTGGGATTTTAAGTGCAATTACTACCACTATAGGAGGCTATGGAGCAGTTATTATCTCAACCAATTCTAACAAAGCTAGCCAAATTAGTCAAAATTTAGCAACTCAGCAAAATTTATATAATGCCTTTTATGAGAAATTTAGAGAAGGTAGTGGAGTAGATCTAGATAAGGAGCTTGCAAGTACAGTCATTTATCAAAATGCTTATGTAGCATCTGCTACGATTTTAACTACTACCAATAAATTATTCGAATCTTTTATGCATGCAATTAGGTCTTAAAAGATTTAAGGAGTAAAATTATGGCAGTGCAAGCTACACAATCATTTGCAAACTTAACTTCTTATACTAATACCATGAATGATATTAACCGAGCTCGCAATGAGCTAGAGGAGACCAAAAGGCAGATATCAAGCGGTAAAGCAGCCCAGACATTTGAGAAATTAAGTGATTTAGGAATAACCGAGGGAGTAATTGATAACGAAAGCAGAATAACCATATTAGAGGGCTATTTACAAAATAATGAAGTGATCAAAGCCAAATTAGATACAATGGATTTATCATTAGATAATTTGATTAAACAATTGACAGAGTTTCGTGGTTTTGTAGTACAAAAAAGAAGCTCAAGTGGTAAGTTTGTAGATTTAAAGTCTCTTGCTAAATCAGTACTTGCAGTAACGGAGGAAAATCTAAATGTTAAGTTCCAAGGTAAGTATGTGTTTAGTGGAAGTCGAGTTAATATAAAACCGGTAAATGGTATTATTGATCATAGTAATGTTATTAATAATAGAGTGAGTCCTAATTATTATCGTGGAGATGCAGTAATAGAAACCGGAAAAATAGCAGATAACTTTAGATTGGTATTTGGAGTCACTGCTGATAATAAGGCCTTTCAAAATACTATTGGTGCTCTCCACAAAGCAATAGAAGCAGGGGACAAAGATGAAAGGATTAAAGAGGCTTACGATTTAACTTCTACTGCAATAAATGATTTAATAGATCTCAGATCAACAGTTAGATATAGCCGCCAACAAGTTACCCAAATTTCAGATAACATGAAAATTTCACGTGATTATTATTATGAGTTATTTACCGAAAGCTTAGCAACTAAAGTTGAAGAAGCTTCAGTAAAATTAAATCGTGATATGGAAATCTTAATGGGAACATATCAAGCATACGGAAAATTATCTAAATTATCTTTAACAAATTACTTATAAAAGGAGAACTTATATGAAGGCTTTGCAAGAAAATCTAACTAATATGCTAACTAATAATGAGCAAGTTGTTGAAGTGGATACTAGGTTTGGAAAATTAAAAATTAATTTAGATAAGCAAATTAATTTTCCTGAAGGTATATTAGGTTTTGAAAATTTTACGCAATTTTGTTTAGCTGAGTATCCTAATACGGCTTTTTCTCAATTTAAAATCCTTCAATCCATTCAAAATTATGATTTGAGTTTTTTAATATTGCCGCTGGCAGATTATAATAATTTTGATCGGTTATATGATTTGAATGATTTAAATGAAGCTGGAAAAAAGTATAATATTAACATTAAAAACATTGTGTTAATTAGTATGGTAAGTATCAACAGAGCTAATGAAAATTCTACAGCTCAGGTATTTATTAATATGCGGGCACCTATTCTCATCGATATAGAACATTATAAAGGATATCAGCATGTATTATTAAATAAGAAATATCAAATTAAACATCAAATAGAATTAGGCTTTACTGAAATCAAATAATTTAAAGATAAAAAGATGTCTAAACATCTCAAAGATTTTACAGTTAGTGAATATAATTTTGTTAGTCAATTTAAATGCTTGTCTGATAAGTGCCCTAATACCTGCTGTAAAAAATGGGATATGCAGCTCGATATTAACACTAAAGTGTTATATGATACTGTTTATTCTAATTTAAAGTCTATAGTTACTATTAGTAATGGTAATTTTATCTTAAAACGTGACTCCAATAGTGATGCATGTATAAAATTTCAAAATGGTTTATGCGGAGTGCATAAAGAATATGGTAGTGAAGCATTAGGAGATGTTTGTTATTTTTATCCACGTTTGATTTATAAAATTGAAGATAGCTACCTGGTATCAGCCTCTTTATCGTGTCCTGAAATTACTCGCTTGGCGTTTTTCGGAGATAATCCACTGGAAATAAAGTTCAAAAAATATGAACGAGTTCCTATGGCTTTAAAAAATTATTTTGATGGGGTAAATAATTACCAATATTGTATTAAAATTCACAAATTTTTTCTTAATTTGCTAGCCAAGGAAAACACTACAAATGCGCTGTTAAAATGTCTTCATATAGCAAATGAGATTGCCCATATTCCTAAAAAAGAGTGGTATGATACGATGTTAGCTATTAATCAGATTGGCTCACAGCATGTAAATGAGGATAATTATGATAAATATGATCCGGCTAGATTAATTCAGTGCGCGGTAATGCTAATTAAGTCTACTCAAAAAACTCCTGATAAGGAAATTTATCGTTATTTTTCAAATGTTGAGCAATTAGGAAAGTTTATAATTAACTGGCATAGTACTAATATCGATTGCCTTTATAGTGAAGAGATAGACCTATCTCAAGAGCTAAGTAAACAATCTTTAAATTTCATTAATTTGATCCTAAAAAAATGGGTTAGATTACAGCTTATCAATAATTTTTATCCTTTCTCAGGTGTAGGGGATAACCTTTATGATAAAACGGTACATTTGATAGTAAAATATTTAATCCTTAAAATTATGCTTTATGCCAATTTAAACAATATTGAAGATGAAGAAAAACTGAAGCAAACCACTATTGAAATAATTTATATGTTTTCAAGAATCTTTGATCACATGGCGGATTTAAAGTTTTTTAAAAATATTATCGAGGATTATGGTTGGAATAATCACCATAAATTTATAGGAATGTTAAAAAAAATATGAGTACTTTAAAGCGCAAATTTGAAAAACATTATAGCCCAATTATAACGGCTGCTCTTAATAAAATCCAAGTGCTTTATCAAAAAGGTGATTATCCTGATGCTGAAGTTTTGATTATGAAATATTTGGAAATGGATCCTCGAGAAGATAGATTATTAGGGGCTTTAGCTTTAATTAAAAAGAAAGATAATCAAATTGCGGTAGCAAAATTTTTGCTTGAAAAAGCGCTAAGCTATAATGAGCATCCTTTTTACTATTATCAACTATGCGTACTCAATATGGAAATGAACTCACTTGATATAGCGTTAGAGTGGGGGCTAAAAGGGCTTAAAGTTAATTCAAATGATTATACGTTGCTGAAAAACGTAGCAATAATTTATTATAAGTTAAAAGATTATGATAAAGCGAAAGAATATTATACAAAAATCCTTATAGCCAATCCTGGAGATGAAGAAGCTAAAATATTAATTGAAGCATTTGAAAATGGTAAGGCAGAGATTATTCCAGATAATATTGTAGCAAATTTATTTGATAATTATGCTAATGATTTTGATACTCACTTGGTACAAGTATTGCAGTATCAAACTCCTACTTTGATGTGTAATGTATTAAAAAAATTTATTCATTTAGTTCAACCTAATTTAGATTTAAAAGTATTAGACTTGGGATGTGGCACCGGGCTTATGGCTCAGGAGCTAGAAAAAAATAATTTTACTCAAGAGGTTAAGATAACTGGAGTAGATTTATCGCTTAATATGATTAATATAGCTCGCAGCAAAAATCTTTATAATAAGCTTTATACAGATGATATTGAAAAATACTTAAATCAAGAAAATAGAAATTACCATTTAATTTTAGCATCAGATGTTTTTGTTTATATAGGCAATATTAACAATATTATTAAATTGTGCAAACAACATCTAAAATCTAATGGCTTATTAGTGTTTAGCGTTGAGTGTATGGAGGCTGATAATCAAGAAGAATATAAGATTATCACTGAAAATATGCGATTTAAACATAGTGAAAATTATCTTAAACGTATTATTAAAGAAGCAGGCTTACAGCTTCTGGATATAGAAAAAGTGATTGTTAGGCATAATCATAATATTCCAGTGCATGGGCTTATTGTCATTGCCAAAAATGAGTAAGAAGTTTTTTGGTTGCCAAGTGAGCATTGATATTTATAATTAAATCAAGAACTTAACAAGGGTTGTATATGTTAACTTTAGTAAAATCTATTTTAATTGGGCTAATTGTAGTAAGTTTAACTTCAGGTTGTGCTGAGCATAATAAATATTTTACTAAAGCAACTCTTGGAGCAACTCTTGGAGCATTGACCGGAGGTGCTATTGGCGCAAATGTTAAAGATGGTAAAGGTGCTGTTGTAGGAGTTGTGGCTGGTGCAGTGCTTGGTAAATGGGTTGCTGGTCATCTTGATCCGTTGACTCAGGATGAGTACAATATACATACTCAGCAAACTCTTGAAACTATGCCGATAGGCCAAACTTCTGAGTGGAATAAAGCAGAGAAGCGTATTGTTGCTAAAACCATGCCAGTTAAGACTTTTAAAAATAATGATAATTTTTGTAGAGAGTATACTCAAACCGTTGAAGTTGGTGATGAGAAAAAGCAAGCTCGTGGTATTGCTTGCCGCAAAAATAATGGTATGTGGGAAATTGTTGATTAAACAATTTAATCCTCTATAAATAAAAAAATTTTTAATCAAAAAAGTGAAATAATAAAATGGAAAATACAATGGAAGGAAAGTTACCTCTCAAGGGTAATTTAATGCAAGGTAAGCGTGGGCTTATTATGGGTGTAGCTAATGATAAATCAATTGCTTGGGGTATTTCAGAAGCTTTACATTTTCAAGGAGCTGAGCTGGCTTTTACTTATCAGGGAGAAGCCTTGCTAAAAAGAGTCCAACCTTTAGCAGAATCTGTGGGTTCAAATTTAATCATGGAATGTAATGTTGCTGATTTGAATTCCATTGATAGCGTTTTTGAGCGCCTTGAAAAAGAATGGGGCAAGTTAGATTTCTTAGTTCATGCTATCGGTTTTTCAGATAAAAATGAACTTAAAGGAAGATATATTGATACTAGCTTAGATAACTTTTTAATGACCATGAACATTTCATGTTATTCATTAACTGCAGTGGCAAAGCGTGCTGAAAAGCTTATGATAAATGCTGGCGGTGGTAGTATTGTGAGTCTTACTTATTATGGTGCAGAGAAAGTAATGCCTCATTATAACGTGATGGGTGTAGCTAAAGCTGCCTTAGAATCAAGTATCCAATATTTAGCAGTTGATATGGGTGGTAAAAATATTCGTATAAATGGTATTTCAGCTGGACCTATTAGAACTCTGGCTGCATCAGGGATTGGCGATTTTAGATATATTCTACAATGGAATGAATATAATTCTCCGCTTAAGCGTAATACTACCATTGAAGAAGTTGGCGGTTCAGCTTTGTATTTACTGAGCGACCTAGGTTCAGGTACTACAGGTGAAATTTTACATGTTGATTCAGGTTATCATGTAGTAGGAATGAAAGCTGTTGATGCTCCTGATATTAGTGTGGTTAATGGAAATGGTAGTTAGCACAGCTTATATTTAATTTAATAACAATATTTTAGGCAGACTTTTTAGATAAAAAAGGATCTTATAGTAATTAATAAGATCCTTTTTTATTAAATGTAATAAATATAACAAAGCGTTTATAATTATTTAAGGGTTGTAACGAAAAGTATATAACCATGATATTATAAATAAGAATATTCTCATATGTTTGTAGTTTATATTTTAATGATTGGCTGATCTAAAAATAATCACATGAGATTATTGAAAAAATGTATTTTAATTTTTAAATATATAATTGGAGTTTTATATATTTTTTTAAGGGTATGTTATGTCTAATACTTTTGGCCATATTTTAAAAATTACTACCTGGGGGGAAAGCCATGGGGCTGCCATTGGAGCAGTGATGGATGGTTTGCCGCCTAATATTGAACTTGATGTTTTAAAAGATATTCAGCCCTTTATGGATATGAGAAGGCCAGGGGGGAGCAGCTATGTTACTAAGCGGCAAGAGACAGATAAAGTAGAAATTTTATCTGGAGTTTTTGAAAGTAAAACTTTAGGTACGCCTTTAAGCCTTATTATCTATAATCAAGACCAGCAGTCCAAAGATTATAGAGAATTAAAAGATGTATATAGACCGGGACATGCAGACTATGTTTATCATAAAAAATATGGCCATGTAGATTACCGTGGTGGTGGCAGAGCAAGTGCACGGGAAACAGCCATGAGGGTTGCTTGTGGAGCAGTTGCTCGAAAAATTATACCTTTTATCTCATTTTCTACGCAAATTACCGAAATTGGTGGTATGGAAGCTAGCTTGGTCAGTGAAGGTGAGATTGATCAAGTATTTAGAACTAAAGATGTACAGGCAGCATTAAAATGGCAGAATTTTATTGAAGAGTTAAGAATAAGCGGAGATTCGGTTGGAGGAGTGGTTGAAATAAGGGCTAGTGGAATACCAGTAGGTTTAGGCTCACCTATTTTTGATAAATTAGATGCAGAAATTGCTAAAGGTATGATGAGCATACCAGCCGTAAAAGCAGTTGAAATTGGCGCGGGTATAAGCTGTGCCCAAAGTTACGGTTCACTTAACAATGATCAAATGAGTAATGGAGATGATTTATTTCTATCTAATAATAGCGGAGGAATAGTAGGGGGAATATCTACCGGGCAAGATATAATAGTCAGAGTATATTTCAAACCTACTAGTTCTATTAAAGTTACCCAAGAAAGTATAAACTATAACCAAGATCAGGTAAGAATTAACATAAAAGGTAGACACGATCCTTGTGTTGCATTAAGAGGATGGATTGTTGCAGAATCAATGCTTGCAATTATCTTAACAGATTATTATCTTTGGGATCAAATTTTAACTAGATATAGATGAGAACAATATATGAAGTTACAGCAATTAATGAAACGTGGTACCGACTTTTTGGGTACTAAATACGCTATTCTTGGTGGAGCTATGTCATGGGTTTCTGAATCTAATTTGGTTGCGGCTATTTCTAATGCAGGCGGATTTGGAGTAATTGCTTGTGGTTCCATGACTCCTGATCTTTTAAGGCAAGAAATTAGCAAAACTCAAGCCAAAACTGCTAAGAGCTTTGGAGTTAACCTAATTACTATGCATCCTGATTTAGATCGGTTAGTAGATGTATGCATTGAAATGAATATAAAATATGTAGTTTTAGCTGGCGGTATGCCAAAAGGTATTACTATTGCTAAGCTTAAAGAAGATGGTATCCGTGTAATCTGTTTTGCACCTGCTTTAGTAATTGCAAAAAAGCTAATGAGAAGCGGGGCGGATGCTTTAGTTATTGAAGGAATGGAAGCAGGAGGGCATATAGGGCCGGTAGCAACTTCAGTGCTAGTACAAGAAATTATCCCTCATATTCAAGAAATTCCTGTGTTTGTAGCAGGTGGTATAGGTCGTGGTGATATTATGGCAAGCTATCTTTTGCAGGGAGCGGCAGGGTGCCAGCTTGGAACGAGGTTTGTTTGCGCTCATGAATCAATAGCGCATCCTAATTTTAAACAAATATTTATTAAATCACAGGCAAGGGACGCAGTCACTTCTATACAAATAGATAAAGATTTTCCGGTAATACCAGTTAGAGCAATTGAAAATAAAGCCTCTAATGAGTTTATTGAATGCCAAAAACAAACCTTAGAAAAATATAGAAATGGTGAGCTTAACAAAGAAGAAGCCCAGCTTAAAATCGAACATTTCTGGGCTGGGGCTTTAAGGCGTGCAGTAATTGATGGGGATATTGAAAATGGCTCTTTGATGGCAGGACAATCTGTGGGAATGGTGAATAAAGAGCAACCCACTGAGGAAATTATTCATGAGCTAATTACCCAAGCACAAGAATTTTTAAATAAACAAAACTTTGCAGCCTGAATTTATCCTGAGAAAATAAGAATGATCATTTTTTTAAATGCTCATTTTTTCATCTAGCACATTTTTAACTGTTAAAGTTATACAATAATTTCCAATCAATCATAATTGCGTTTAAGCACTGATAGCTCTATGAATGATACCAGATCAATATTTTGGAAATAGGCGAGAAGCAAAGCAATGATCTAGCATATTCATGGATATAATCCACGTACGCCAGCTATAGAAATGCAGAAAGAACCTTTCGGAGAAAAAAATAGCCTAAGTAGACTGCTGAAGCAAAATTTCATATCATAGCTGATAAAGTATTACTAGAAGATGTAGCCTAAAATGTTACTTTGATACTCGTGTTAGTGCTGCTATTTAGTTTATAGGAGTTAAACGTAATTTAAAGTAATGGAAGAAAGAAAGGTTTTAACAGGAGGGCCGAACGTTAGGCCTCAAGAGACCAGATTGATAAGGTGCATATACATACACCATTATTATAATGTAGCAATAAGCAAGAACTCACCTTTGGAGCTAGCTAAAAACATTTTAGATTATATTGAAGCACACTCACCTTATAACCTTTTATTCAATCAGGTTATTGGTAAAAGCTTATTTGATATAAAGAATTTATATAAAGCAATAAAACCTCTCTTAAGAATATAAAAAAGGTTTTAAATGATTATGCTAAGTAAAGATGTATTATCTACGCATAGCAGTAGCTCTTGGTGTTTCTGGGTTTGTACTATGGTAGCTATGTGTGTTTTGAGTAGCTGCTAGAGAAGTATTAGGAGACTGGCCGTTATGTAATGGAGATGTGCGTACATCGTTTTTGTGGTCATCTTCAGGTAGATAATCACAGAGGCTTTGCTTTGTATAGAATTTACAAATTTGATCTGCTAAAAAATAAAGTACATACAGGGTAGCACCTAATCCAATAGCAATGCCTAATGAATATTTAAATGTTTTTCCTGTTATAGCAGCAAAATCTTTAGTTTGTGAAAATAAAAACTTGCCTGTTTCTTGTAAAGTAGCTTTAAACATAAATTACCTGTATAGAAAGTTAATATAATACATATAAAATTAATATTTTTTTAAAAGCAAGAAAAAAAGATCAAAACTGAGCAACATACATTCCTACCAAGCACATGGCATAGATGATTATAAAGTAAAATACTTTAGCAGGTAATATGCTCAGTCGGTGTGAAGTTTGGTTGGTACAAACAGAATTTATATAAAAGAGGTTTTTAAATGATTATGCTAAGTAAAGATTGTTTATGGATTGTCTACTAAATGCCATCTGTAGTGCTGAATTTATATGTTCCTCCCATTCAGTTCTTTCGAGATTTTGTTCACGCGAGCTATTTCAAGCTTTTGTTCACGAAGTGTTCCAGGATTCTGTCCATGAGTTCTTGATTGATTATCTTGCCTATCAGATGTGCTATTGTTGTGGCTCATTAGATCTCTAAGGTTTTGTTTGGTAAATAGCCTGCAAGCTTGGTCAGCTAACAGATAAAGTGCGAATAGGCCAGCGTTTACTACAATAACTATACCTAATAAATGTTTAAATGTTTTTCCTGTTATAATAGCAGCAAAATCTTTAGTTTATGAAAGTAAAAATTTGTATGTTTTTTGTAAAGTACTTTTAAACATAAATTATCTATATAAGAAGTTAATGTAATGTGTACTAGGTTAATTTTTTCAAAGCAAGTAAAGAAGATTAAAGATTGCTAATACGCATCCCTATCAAATTCATACTATAGATACTTATAAAGCATAATACTATTTGCTGAAAACCTTATTTGATAATATTGTTTTTTCATGCAGAAATTGTTAGGTATCCAATATAAATATTAACCAATGAAATATCTTTTACTAATTTTTATTACTTATATCTTATCTTCTTGTGTAGCTAGAGAAAAAAATTTGATTACGCCTAAGCTGAAAGCAAGAAAACAATTTGAGCGAGAGATTGCCCAAACTTATGGTAAAGAAAATGCACGTAATATCATCAAATATGATTTGTTAACTTTAAATGGAGATGGGTGCTTAATCAGCCCGCTTTTTACTAATGCGTATAGTCCATTAATTTCAGTTGATACTTATGAAAAGCACTTAAATGCGGCCAGAATTATACATCGTAATTTAAGTGAGGCTCAAAAGGCTGATAACTCTTATGCTAAGCTTACCTTGCTAGCCAACTTTTATAATCTTAATCATCATAAATTAAAAATTAATTCTACCAAAGCAAACCCCAAACAATATAGCTTAAAAAAGTTACTGAGATATGGTAACAAATTTAATAAAAAGCTTCGGTCTATACCAATAGTAGCTCCTTTACAAAATTTGCAAGTAAGCAGTAATTACGGTTTAAGAGTTCATCCTATTAATAAAACCAATAGCTATCATCATGGAATTGATCTTATCTCAAAGCATGATTATATTTATGCTGCTGGCGATGCTAAGGTGATATTTGCAGGAGATTCTAATGGATACGGTAATTTAGTTAAACTGTATCATGGGAATAATATTTATACTTATTATGCCCATCTTGCTAAAATTTATGTTACGAAAGGGGCATTAATTGGTGCAGGGCAAGTTATTGGCTTAATGGGTGCTACCGGTAATGCTGCAGGAAAACATTTGCATTACGAAGTGAGAGTTAAGGATAAAACAGTTAATCCTGCTTTTTTACTATATAAAAATTGCTAGGCTGTGTAAGTAAAATTTTATTAAAGTGTTTGGCCTAGCTATTTGGAGTTATATAAATTTTCTTATAAATCAACATACTTTTTTTATAAAAAATATACATAAAAACTTAAAGAATTATCCTTAAAACTTAATGAATAAAGTTGTTATTTCCTTATTGAATTTCAAAAATTATTTCAAATTTATAAAAAATATGTTACAATATTAAATATAATTAAAATTTAACGGTAAGTTATGCTAATTAATAGGCTCATATCATGGTTACTCGGAATGAAGCTCGCTATTTTTGATAGTAAGAATATAACACCCACTTACCCGGAGTACCAATGTATTCATGATAAAATGATGGCTAATATTAAGGATAAAGATGAATTAATAAAAATGAAAAATATAGAACACACTTCCCAAGATATCGAAAGCAATGAAAATAATAATGATGATGTTGTATATAATATATGTGGTACGCATACAATACATCAACAGATGATGAATGGGTATGATCCTTATGTAATAAATCCTAGTTATACACAAGGCTTACAAGTAATCATGGTTGAGGATATAGAGGTTTTACCTACCCATACTTCTGCAGAGTACTTATACTAGATTGTATTCGATTGTTGTATAATAATATCAAAGGTTGGTATTGCTAGCTTCTTTGTTAGGGTGCTTACACTAAATGATTTTGGATGGTGATTTTGCTACCTAAACTGGCTTGCATCCCTTAAGTAGTTTTAAGTGTTCTCCAGTGGCTCATCTGTTATTTGCTAAAACTCCTCTCTCATTTTTAAATGGTGCAATGGACCTGTTTGAAAACGGAAAGATAAGAGGAATTTTAGAAAAAATACAAATTATGAGTGAATTTTATTAAATATAAATTAGCACTACAGGCAAGCTTTAATATTAATAAGGTCCCCGCTTTGCTGGGTTGAAATTAAGTATAATATAGGTCTTAGCTAAGATTATGAGTAGCTTCTATTATTCGATTACAAGCCTCGGTTAAAAGCTCTTCGTTAGTAGCATATGAAATTCTAAAATATCCTTGTAGTCCAAATGCAATTCCGGGTACTACAGCAACTCGCGCTTCTTCAAGTAAATAAGTTGCAAAGTCATTACAGTTGTTAATTACATTACCTTTTGGAGTTTTTTTACCAAATAAAGTTTTACATTTTGGAAATACATAAAAAGCTCCAGTAGGCTTTAAACATTCAATGCCTGGGGCTTGGTTAAGCATTTCTACTACTAAGTTGCGTCGTTTGGTAAATGCTTTGCGCCATTCAATCATAAAATCTGTAGGTGAAGTGAGGGCTGCTACAGCTGCTGCTTGTGATATAGAAGAAGCATTAGAGGTTGATTGAGATTGAATGATTCCCATTGCATTAATTAATTCTTGGGGGCCTGCTCCATAACCAATGCGCCAGCCAGTCATTGAAAAAGATTTAGAAACGCCATTAATAGTAAGGGTGCGTTCGAAAATCCTTGGTTCCACCTGAGCAATAGTATTAAATTTGGTATCATCATAAACTAAGTGCTCGTAAATATCATCTGACATAACATAAACATGTGGAAACTCTAATAATACTTTTGCTAAGGATTTTAGTTCTTCATAAGTATAAGTGGATCCAGTTGGATTGCTTGGTGATACCAGAACTAACCATTTTGTTTTAGGAGTGATGGCGTGCCTTAACTGCTCTGGAGTGAGCTTAAAATGATTTTCTGTACTACATTCAACTATAACAGGTGTACCCTCAGCCAGTGTTACCATATCAGGATAAGATACCCAGTAAGGAGCAGGAAGAATAACTTCATCGCCAGGATTCAAACTAGCCATAAAAGCATTATAAAGAACTTGCTTCCCACCATTGCCAACTATTATTTGGTTAAGCTCGTATGTTAGGTTGTTCTCTCTTTTTAATTTTTCTTGAATTGCTTTTTTTAAAGCTGGGGTGCCATCAACATTGGTATATTTAGTATCGCCATTATTTATAGCACCTATAGCAAACTTTTTAATATGTTCTGGGGTGTCAAAATCAGGTTCACCTGCACTAAGACCTATGATATCAATTCCTTGAGCTTTCAGTTCTGCTGCTTTTTTACTAACAGCTAGGGTCGGAGAAGGTTTAATATTAGCAATACGGTTGGCAATAATGCTCATCTTAAATACTCTTTAAGTTAAATAATGTGAAAGCGGTTATTATAATACCTATTATAATAAAACTAATGCCGCTAAATTTTTTGATTGTGTTGATAGATATATATTTTGTAATAAAATCACCAGCATAAATTACTGGAACATTAACAATCATCATTCCTATAACAGATCCAATAACGATGCTAAGAATCTCATTATACTTCGCGCTAAGGGCCATGGTGGCAAGCATAGTTTTATCACCAATCTCAGATAGAGTGAAAATTATACTAGCGCTTAAAAATATGCCAAACGTGCTTTTAGTGGTGTTATTAATATTTTGCTTATCTTCCTCATCTTTTTCCAGAAGAACTAAAATACCCATTGCCACAAAAATTATGGCAGCAATATAGTTAACAATAAGCTCATTACTAATAAATTCACCCAGCTTGCTACCAATTAGCGAAGCTAAGAAATGGCTAATAAGAGATCCAACAATTAAAGCCAGAGTCAATATAAATGGTTTGCGATAATGGCTTGCTAATAGAAAGCAAAGAAGTTGTGTTTTATCGCCTAGTTCTGCTAAAGCGATGGTCCCAACTGAATAAAAAAATGCTTCCATTAATCGATATCTCTTTAAATTATTTTTTCTAATGTAGTAAAAAATCTATGATGTAAACTTAAATTGTGAACTCTAAGATAATCAACACCTTGCGAACTAAGATAGCTTGATACTGCTAAAGTTTCAATATCTCTTTCATGTGAAGCTAATTTTGTCAGTTTAGTAAAAAATGATTTGCGTGAATGGCCAACTAAAATTCTACAACCTAAGTTTTTAAAATTTTTTATTTCTTTTATTATTTGTAATGCTTGCGCAGGAGAATTACCAAATCCAAGACCTGGGTCAATAATTATGCGTTCAAAAGCTATATTGTTTTTTACCAGAGTAGCTATTTTCAATAGAAAAAATTTACTAATAACCTCAATAGGATTATGGTTAGTATCAATGATTTTTTGCTTATCAGGTGGGATCCCTAGATTGTGCATAATAATATAATCAACATTGGAGCTTGCAATAACTTCAATCATTTTAGGATTGTTTCCGCCTGATACATCATTAATATAGTGTACCCCTAAATTAATACCATACTCTGCTGTTTCTGGATGATAAGTATCAAGACTTATTTTAACATTATGTGTCGCAGCGAGTAGTTTTATATCAGGTAGAATGGGTGTTAATCTTGTTATTTCTTCTTGAGCAGTTAAAGCTACAGCTCCTGGTCTGGTAGATTCCGCTCCTATATCGATTGCATAGGCGCCGTTTTTAATTAGTTGTTCTGTATGAGTTAAAGCTTGATCATAATTTACAAACTTATTTCCATCGGAAAAAGAATCAGGCGTAAGATTAAGAATGGCAAAAAATTTAGTCATAAATCCTTAAATTTTAAATTAGGCAAAATTTCCTTTAAGGGAATTATTACAAAATCCCGCTTAAGCATTTCTTTGTGGGGTATTTGTAATTTGCCTTCATTAATTTGTAAATGATCATATAAAAGTATATCAATATCAATTATTCTAGGGGACCATTGTTGATAATTTTTTGTCCGGCCTAGTTGTTCTTCAATGTTTTTAATAAAATTTAAAAGCTCATGAGGGGGTAGGGTGGTTTGTCCTATTAATGCTATATTAAGAAAATCTTGCTCCCATTCTTTAGGGGCATTAGGTGGTAATAAAGCTTTATTATAAAGATAGGAAGAAACTTTTTGAATAGAAACCTTTTGTCTAAGCAAGCTAATTGCTTGAGCTATATTATATTCTAAATCCCCTAAGTTGCTACCTAAACCTAAAGCTATATTTGCCATCAATCTTCTATTAGACTAAAAGTTATTGGGTGATTATGCCCGCTTATAGGCGGATGAAGCTTTGAGATATGTAAGTTAATATTAAATTCGTTCGCCTGGTTGGTTTTTTTTAACATGCTATGTAAATTATATGCTAAATATTCTAAAGTGGAAAATATTTTTGATTTTAAAAAAGTAGTTACCTGAGTATAAATGGCATGATAACATATAGTATCATTAATATTATCACTCTCAAAAGCTTTTGGAGCAGTAAGAAGAATTATTTCTAAATCAATTTGAATAGGTTGAGAAATAGCGCGTTCTTGATTAGTGATCCCTATATGTAGATCTAAAATAATTTTATTGATAGTTATTTTATATTTGGTTTGATGCATTTATGAGTATAAAAAATTTTAAATTTGCTTTTAATAATTCTTTAAATATTTTTGCGCAAATTGCAAGCAGTTATGAACATTTATGCTTTCTATATTCAGGGCTTTATACTGAATTTTCTGGCAGATTCTCTTATTTAGCCTTTGGTTTAAAAAATATTGTTTATCCTACCAATTTTGATGAAGGGAATTTTAATCAGGCGGGAGATATACTAGATAGATATTATGGCTATTTTAGTTATGAAATGAAACATCAGGTAGAGAAAGTTTATACCCATACTGTCCCAAGTATATGTGAGATGCCTTTAGCGGCTTTTTTTCAATATAAAAATATTATTATATTTGATCATGTCCTAAATATGGCGGAATATTTTGGAACAGATGATTGGTTTTATCAGGAAACCCAAGAACCATTACCATCACCAGTTAAGACAAACAACCTATCTTCAAACATGACTAAGGAGCAATATCTTACCAATGTAGATTTAATTAAGACGCAAATTTTAAATGGTGAAGTTTATCAAGCTAATTTAACTAGAAAGTTCTATGGTGAATTTAAAATTTTTGATCCCGCTTCGGTGTTTATAACTTTAGCTAATATTAGTCCTGCCCCTTATTCGGCTTTTTTGAAATTTGAAGATAAGTGTTTAATTTCCAATAGTCCCGAACAGTTTGTAAAATTGGAACAAAATAAGTGTGAGGCTAGGCCTATCAAGGGAACTGCTAAAAGAATATTAGATGACGCAGTAAGGGATGAAATTGCTAAAGTGGAACTTAAAGCGTGTAGTAAAAACTGTTCGGAAAATCTAATGATTGTAGATTTAATGCGTAATGATTTTAACCGCAGTTGTATAGCAGGGTCGGTGCTGGTGCCAGAACTTTTTGAATGCACTTCTTATAAATACTATCATCACTTACATTCTACTATTATTGGGGAGTTGAAGAAGAATGTTTCTCCGATGAATTTTATTCAGCAGGCTTTTCCTCCTGGGTCTATGACTGGTGCCCCTAAAATTAATGCGATTAAAATTTGTGAACAATTAGAAAAAATAGACAGAGGTATATATGGCGGTATTATTGGCTGGTATCAACCACAAGCTGCTTTTGAATTTTCAGTGGTAATAAGAAGTTTAATTATTAATCGTAATTTATTTGAATTTCAGGTAGGAGGTGCGATTGTTATTGATTCTGATCCCATTTTGGAATATGAAGAAACTATGATAAAAGCAAAAGCTATCGCTACTACTTTGGGAATAGAAAATTTAATTGAAAAATTATAATCATATATCAAAAACTAATAAAAATTGCTTTTAGTTGAATTGTATAAACAAAATTAATAAATTGACTTTTATGTAAACTTGTTATAGGCATAGCAAGTTTACTAATAATGACAAGTGTTATGAATTATTTAATGGATATAGCGGCACAACATATGATAGCTTCTGAAAAGCAAAAAAATTTAATTGAAGTTTTAAAGATTAATAAACTTACGCCAAAAGACTTAAATGAACTTTGCGAAGCAACTATCATGACTATGAATGATCAAAAAGGATTTTCTATTGGTTTTGTTAAAGGCTATAACATTGAGCGTAACTTTTTAGAAAATTATTTTAAAGGTGTATTAGTGATGCCTGAGCGTAATTTATATGTAGCTAAATATGATGATGTAATTGCTGGTTCAATTCAGTTAGTAAAGCCGCATCCTGCACATGAAACGAAGCAGTTCGCTTGTTCACTGGATAATCACTTTGTGGTTCCATGGGCCAGAGGGCATGGTATTGCCAAAATGCTATTACAAATGTTAGAAAACGATGCTAAAAGCTCTGGCTTTAAAGTAATTAATCTAAGTGTAAGAGATAATAGAGCGGCTGCCATTAAGCTATATGAATCTATGGGATTTGTTAACTGGGGCAATTTACCATGTTATGAATATATTGACGGGAAGATGATTTCGGGTAAATTTTATTATAAAAACCTTGATTAAATTTGGATTAAAATGGCCATATACTCAAAAGACAATCCTTTTTATAAAATGATTACTGGGGAGATAAAAGTTAGCCCCGTATACGAAGATGATTTAGTACTGGCTATTAATGATCTTTATCCACAAGCTCCGGTGCATATTTTATTTATTCCTAAAGGGGAATATCTTTCCTTTGATGATTTTATAGTCAAAGCTAAAGCAGATGAGGTGGTAAATTTTTTTAAAATTATTCAGAAAATTGCTGTTGAAAAAGGTTTAAGTGAAAATGGTTATCGATTAGTTATGAACCATAAAGCCTCTGTGGGACAAAGCGTTTTTCATTTTCATGTCCATCTTTTATCAAATCTTGCATCTAAGCAAGCTGAATCCCATCTGGGCTTGAAATTATAATAATTTTTAATAACTAGCTGCTGTGCTATAATAGTGAATATTTATTAACTGATCTACCGAAAATTGAAATAAATGTACAAGAGTGATCAGGGAAAGAAAGCATTTATTGAAATAAATCAAAAAAGTACATTTTAATCTATATATGTTTATATATTTATCTTAAAGTGTGTGGTTATAGTATATTGGTTGATAAACAGGGTTTTTAAAATTTATGATTTTAGGATTAGGTACTGATATTGTTAATATCACGCGATTTGAAAGACTGCTGGATTCAAAATTATCATATAAGCTTGATAAGATTTTTACTCAACGTGAATTAGATTATTGTTTTCAAAAGTCAGCCTCTAGGTTGGTTGCTTCAAGCCTTGCTGCTAGGTTTGCTGCTAAAGAAAGTTTTGTTAAGGCTTTAGGTTGTGGATTTGGTAATGGAATTTATTTGACTAGCATTGAGGTGTTAAATAATGCTTTAGGTAAGCCTGAATTAGTTTATGATGCTCTGCTCCTCGGAAAGTTAATTGATATTTTGCAATGTAGGCAGTTTAAAACTCATATATCATTATCTCATGATTATCCGGCAGCTTATTCCACAGTAATTATTGAAAATATGTAGGTTGCGTGAAGGATGTTTTATTAAGATTATCTTAATTTGCATGATATAATATTGAAAAAATGTGAGATTTTTAACCGCTTCGCGGTTTCTCGGTTACCAAAATTAAATATACAACATAGCTGCTTAGAATATGAGCTATATACAAAGCTTGTTAGTTATAGACTTTTTATTAATATTCATTAAATTCAATTAAATTAATAGCTATATAATTACTAATAAGGAAAAAAGCTTAATTGAAATTTATCTTTCTTGCTGGCTCTGTTAATGTTATATATATGTTTTTAAAGGTAATAATGGTTGGTATGTTATGTTCTGGTTAAATTTTTATAAATTATTATGTAAGCAATTATTAAAAGCCTTCTTCTTATTTGTGATCGCATCAACAGTAAAAGTGTTATGGGATAATGTTAAAGAAGATGTTTTTCGCTTAACAGATAATTTCAAAGATTGGTGTATTGATAAAGTAAATAATAGTTCTGGCATAAAAGAAAGTAATGACATCTTATTATATTATTTTCGTGGTATCTTACTAACTATTTTACAAACGCTTAGCAGAAGGCTTGAATATTTGGCTCCTAAGGAGCTTACTTATGAAGAATATAGAGCTCAAGTTCCAATGCAAAGTCAATATTTTGCTCCAACAACTGTGCTAGAAAAGGCAGGAAATCAGGGTGAACCGCCGTCTTCACCACAAACGAAAGAAGCTATCTATGTGGTAAATGAAGGTGAATTGATGACTCCGCCGCATTCTCCACAAATTTATGCTAATTCTCCTGAAGATGTTACTCACGCAGAACAAGAAGAAGTTCTCCCGTATTTTGCTGAGTTTACTCCACCACGCACTACTATAAATAAAGCTGATACACCGCCGCATTCTCCACAAATTTCTGCTAATTCTTCTGAAGATGTTACTCACGCAGAACAAGAAGAAGTTCTCACGTTTGCTGGGTTTACTCCACCACGCACTACTATGCACACGCGATATGCGGGTACACCTGAGGTATTTAAGAACTATAGAAATCATATAGCTAGTTATAACTTTCCGGATATGACATAAAGTTGCAGTGAAAATATTTTGTAATAAATTTAAATAGTCTTTAACTAATATTATTCACTATAAGTATAGGAAGCTTATCTTTTCATAAGGCTGCATTCTTGTTTAACTTTATTGTGTAAAAAATAATAATTATCTCCTATGGTAAGAATTTAAATACTTGCATATTTATAAAAAATTATTAAATTTATTTAGCCGAAATTTAATAATTTTTAAATTCAACCAATTTAAAATTTATAACGTTCAAACCATGAAATTTAGTACCATGAAGTTAAGTGATTTTGATTTTGAGCTGCCGGAGGGCCTAATTGCCAAGCACCCGACCGAGCCACGTGATCAATGTAAAATGTTAGTTGTTGATAATGATCATTTTGATGATAAAAAATTTTATGAGCTACTAAATTACGTTAATGCTGGAGATGTAGTAGTATTTAATGACACTAAGGTTCTTCCCTCTTATTTAAAAGCCTATAATAATAATGGCGCATTAATTAATATCAATTTGCATAAATATAAAAACGATCTTATTTGGGAAGCTTTTGTAAAGCCTGCTAAAAGAGTAAGAGTCGGAGAGAAGTTAGTTGTTGCAGATGATTTTGTTTTTGAAATCACAGCGAAGGATGATGGCGGTATTGTTTATTTAAAAACTAACTATGATACTAAGGAGTTTTTTAATAAGCTGGATTATTATGGTAAGATGCCGATACCTCCTTATATTAAACGGGAGGTGGAAAGTGGAGATGAACAGAATTATCAAACTGTTTATGCCAAATTTAGTGGATCAGTTGCTGCTCCAACTGCCGGCCTACATTTTACTGATGATTTGCTTAAGCGGTTAGTAGAAAAAGGCGTGAGTTTAGAGTATGTGACGCTGCATGTGGGAGCCGGAACTTTTATGCCGGTAAAAGTTGATCATATTAAAGATCATGTAATGCATAGCGAATATTGTGAAATTTCCTTTGCTACCGCTAACAAAATAAACCAAGCGAAAGCTAATGGAAATAAGATTATTGCCGTAGGAACTACTACGCTTAGAACTCTTGAAAGTGCAGTTGATAAAGATGGTTTGGTTAGAAGTTTTTGCGGGAATACCAATATTTTTATTACTCCTGGCGCGAAGATTAAATCTGCTGATATGTTAATTACTAATTTTCATTTACCTAAATCTACTTTATTGATGCTGGTAAGCGCCTTTTGTGGATATAATAATATTATCAATGCTTATAAACATGCTATTAATAATCAATATAGATTTTTTTCATACGGTGATGCTTGCTTGTTATTCAAAGCTTAGCTTTAAGTAAGGTTACTAATATTATTATTGGCATTATCGCATTTTATCATATACTTCCCAATGTTGTACAAATTACCTTTTGAAATATTTTAAAAGTTGAGTTTTAAAAAGCTACTAAACACAATTTATATTTAACTTCTTTTTGTTTAAATTTAATCTTAAAAATTTATGACTCTTAAATTTGAATTGCTTAAAACCTTAAAAATTGGCCAATTTATAGCAAGGCGTGGCAAGCTGCACACCAAGCATGGAATAATTGATACTCCAACCTTTATGCCTGTAGGTACGCAAGGAACAGTCAAAGCAATGACTGTAGATATGCTTCAAGCTACTAATGCTCAAATTATTCTTGGTAATACTTATCATCTAATGTTAAGGCCGGGGGTAGAAAGAATTAAAGAACTTGGAGGTTTGCATCAATTTTCTAATTGGCATGGGCCTATTCTAACGGATTCTGGTGGGTTTCAGGTGATGTCACTCAGCAAATTGCGTAAGATTAATGAAGAGGGTGTAACATTTAATTCGCATATCGATGGCTCTAAACATTTATTAACTCCAGAAAAATCAATGCAAATTCAGCATGCTCTCGATAGTAATATTACTATGAGTTTTGATGAATGCACGCCTTATCCTGCTACTTTTGATCAAGCTAAAATTTCTATGGAACTTTCTATGCGTTGGGCCGGGAGATCACGAGATGCATTTTTTGATCGGGATGGTTATGGCATTTTTGGAATTGTGCAGGGTTCAATTTATCCTGAGTTGCGTGAAACTTCTGCTAAATCCTTGTTAGATATAGGATTTGATGGTTATGCTGTAGGCGGCCTTGCTGTGGGTGAAGGGCAGGAGCTAATGTTTAAAACCTTAAAATATACTACGCCAATATTACCCGAAAATAAGCCTAGATATTTAATGGGTGTAGGAAAGCCTGGTGATTTAGTTGGAGCAGTAATGCATGGTATTGATATGTTTGATTGTGTAATTCCCACTCGCTCCGGACGTAATGGTCAGGCTTTTGTAAGAGGCGGTACTATTAATATTCGAAATAGTAAATATGCACTTGACCAAACTCCGTTAGATCAAGACTGTAGTTGTTACACTTGTAGCAATCATACTAAAGCTTATTTACATCATTTAGTGAGAGCCGGGGAAATATTAGGCGCGATGCTGATGACATGGCATAATATCTTTTTCTATCAAGATTTGATGCAAGCGATGAGGAATGCTATTGAGCAAGAAGATGAAGCATTTTTCGTACAAAACAATTTTACTAATTTACAACTGACTGATTTATCTTAATAAAAACCAATAAGTTAACAAAATATTAAGTTTAAAAAGCAAGTTTAATCATTAATTAATGTTAAATTTTTATTATAAGTACTTGATTTAACAGGGATCTTAGTGGTTTGATTTTTGATTAAAATGCCTTAATTTACGGTTTATAAGAAAAATTAATTTATTTAATTTTGTATATATAAAGGTAAATCTATGAGTATTTTTGGAAGAAGTTTTCACTGTCATGATGAATTGGAGTTAGATAAAACTCATGCGCTATGGCGAGCGGTTATAAATGAAGCTATCAATGATTTATTAAACCCTTTCCAATCATATGAAGCGATAAATAATAAAAAGGCAGTTATTGACTGGGTAAATAAAAATGAACAAGATTTTAATTTTATTTGCGGCTTAGCTGGCATTAATCCAAAATTTATGAAAAAAGTATTTTCAGAGTTAATTGCTACCGTCAGATCAAAAAAATTTAAGGAATATAGCAAAACCAAGCGAAAAACTAACGCTAGTTTTAAAAAGAATTGGTGCCAGGCAAGAAAAATGCATAAGTAGGGTAACTGTAGCTTTTTCACTTAACTAGCTTATAGATGATATTATTTTTTATAATGGAAATTATACTGCGTAATCTAAGTTAATAAATCAGAATTATGATATTTGGGCCGGATAATCTCCGGCCTTTTTATTTTGTAATCTATAATCAAATAAAGCGTTGAATGTGCAAGATCAATGCTTAGCTAAACGTTTTAATATCCGCCAGTTACTTTACTATTTTTAACTTTATGATAATGTTATTTTGTATTAATAATGAATTAGGAGAGCTTGCTATGAGCCATATTACTGAAGTACCGAAAGAGATATTTGCCCATCATATTTTTAGCTATTTTGATCAGAAGGAATTGATTAATAATATTGCTTTGAAAAATTCTTTATTTCAGCAAGGAACAGGATATAAATATACTGAAACTATTAGACCTATTAAAATAAGTAACTTAGAAGTATTTGACCTTGCAGCTATTAAAACTGATATTATTCAATCAATCAATGCATTGGACATTGGGCAAGCTGAAAAGCGACAAAAAAAAGATTTAATCAAAAAAATTTGGGACCAGCTGATAAAAGGTGAAGTTGCTCAGGATGCAGATTTAGCAAATATAAAGGCTATTTTTGATGGAAATATTATTTTTCAAGAGGAGGTTACTAAGAAACTACAATCTTTATTGGTTAAATTATATCCGAACTTTAAAATAAATATTGAGGTTACCTATAAGAATATTAGTTCAATAATTAATGCAATTAACCAAGATGTTAACTTTGCTGATAGCCTAGCTAGAATAGTACAAATGCTTGATAGAAATGATTTTAATAATAATTTTAATCAGTATGAATGGAAACGGAATGTGTTACAGCTGATTTCAATTTTACCTCAATGTAGCAATTTACAATCATTGAATCTAATTTATAATGGAATGGAAGCAGAGGATGCCAAAGCTTTAGCAGAAGTGTTGCCCAGTACTAATATACATAGCCTTGATTTAAGTAGAAACAACATAGGAGCAGATGGCACTACAGCTTTAGCAGGAGCACTGCCACATACTAACATACATAGCCTTAAATTAAGTAGAAACAACATAGGAGCGGGGGGCGCTACAGCTTTAGCAGCAGTGCTGCCTGATACTAACATACATAGCCTTGATTTAAGTAATAACAATATAGGAGAAGATGGTACGATAACTTTAGCAGAGGGTGTTATAGCTTTAGCAAAAGTACTGCCTCGTACTAATGTACATACCATTAATTTAGGTGATAACGACCTAAGAGTAGGTGGCGCTAGAGCGTTAGCGGATGTGCTGCCTCAGTGTGGTAACTTACATAATCTTTATTTATCTGGTAACAAGATAGGAGATGAAGGTGCTAGTGCTTTAGCAGCAGTGCTGCCCCATACTAAGTTATATATCTTATCTTTACATGGTAATCTGATAGGAGATAAGGGTGCTATATATTTAGCAGCAGTTCTATCTCGTATTAATAAGTTACATAGCTTTACGCTAAGTAATAACAACATAGGAGTAGCTGGTGTTAGTGCTTTAGCACGAGTGTTGTCTCAGTGTACTAACTTACAAACCATTGATTTCTATGGTAACCTGATAGGAAAGGATGGTGCTAGCGCCTTAGCTGCGGTACTACCCCATGCTAACACTAACAACATATGTAGCTTTGATTTAGGCTATAATCTGATAGGAGAAGAGGGAGCAAGAATATTAGGTGAGGCTATTGGTAAAGTAGCAAATTGTAAAATTATCGTTACTTTTACTGGTCATGATGAACGTACCGCTTATGCTGAGCGGCGAGCTTTCGAGCAAGCGAGAAAAGAACAACATCAAATTTTACAGCAGCAAGAAGCAGAGCGCCAAAGACAAACTGAAGCAGAATTACAGCTACAAGCAGAGCAACAACATCAGCAAATTTTACAGCAGCAAGAAGCAGAGCACCAAAGACAAGCTGAAACAGAATTACAGCTACAAGCAGAGCAACAGCAAGCGTTACAGCAGCAAGAAGCAGAGCGCCAAAGACAAACTGAAGCAACACAGGTAAGCAAACTATTACCTACCAAGCTTTCAGAACGAGTAAAAACCATCTATAATCATCCGGTTGCTCAAACTGCTTTAAAGATAATGCTGGGAATAGTTGGCTTAGGCGCTTGTATTGCGGTTGTTTGCTATTTATCGAGTAACCATAAAGCTAATATTTTTAAATCTATCGAGAATAAGCTGAGTTTCCTTACTCCTTCTATTCCGATATTGAGCCAAGGTATAGAGCAGAATAAGGGCTTTGTATCAAAACTTACTACTCAAGCTAGAATTTTTATAGGCTATAATAGTTAGCCACATAAAATGCGCTAAAACTCATATCTAAGTTTAAGGATAAGGGAAGAGTTACGGTATTTATTTTTAAGATCAGTAGAGGTGGTAAGGTTAAACTTAAGATTATGACGATCATGAATATCTAAAGAAGCGGCGATGGTATAAGTATCTTTAGCAGTCTTAGCAGATCTTAGGGTTTCTTTAAACAATTCACCGGCATTGGTAAGGTATGAAGTGCTGCTAGATTGAGTGCTGGTAAGATCACGTTTATAGGCCAGGTTAATAGATGGAATTAGATCTAAGCTGTTGGTTTGATATTTGCTAAGCTGTAATTTAGTGCCTAAAGTTACTGCACCTATATCGGTAGTTTTTTTATCATAACTTCTGCCAAAGCTGCTAGCTGTTTCACTGTAAGCCGGTTGGTCAAGCAGTTGGTAGTTTATGCCTAAGCTTGGCATCAACTTATAATCATTACGGCTGTACGCAATAAAGCTTGCTTTGCCGCTCAGTGCATAATTTTTCACTCTATATTTGCCTTTGGCTATTTCATTAAATGGCTTTTGGGTTAAGGTTTCAGCGACGGCATAACCATAAGAAGCTACTAAATCAAGTTTAACTTTATCTGTTAAATGAGAGCCGTAAAGATTCATTTGATTGGCCCTGGTATAAAGCTTATCGCCTAGTTTGAGATTTTTAAAGTGAGTGTTGGTTCTGCTGGTAGCTATGGCGATACCTAATAAAGTATGTTCATTAACATTGCGGTCATAACCAAATATTTTTACCTCACCCCGTTCCCGATAACCACTGTCACCATGGTTTTCAGTTTGCTTAACATAGTGATTAATGCTTTGTACCCAGATTCCTGCATTCTGAAGATATTGATTAGCACTGCTAAGCTTAGCAGAGCTAAAGAAACTATCCTCTTCAAAAGAGCGGCTGTTGAAGTTATATTTAGCAGTGCTTATAAAATTGTTAGCTATATTAAAATTGTTATTACCAAGATTATTTTCCAGCCTGGTAGAAACTACATTAAATATGTTGGTGCTGATATCTTTGATAGCGCCTATGGTTCTATCGGTAGTATTAATAGCAACTTTATTGACAAAATTGCTTAAGGCCTCGCCGGTATAAGCAGCAGCCATTTCAATTTTTTCAATAAAACTATTATCAACGGATGAGCGGTAAGCTGTATCACTAATTAATTTGCTATAGACATTATCTAATATTTGAGCAGAAGAGCTGACTGAGTAAGTATTAGTAGTTACACTAGTAAAGTTACTAGGGGCAGCGCTAATGGTAATGCTATAGATGTTAGCATTTTTAGTTACTGCATCGATCATATATTGGCCTAAATTATTGAGGGTAATATAATTATTTTTAAGATCAGCTAAAGAAATGTTATTAGCGCTATTATCTAGCACGTTACCATCTACCTCGAGTAAATCATAATTACCGGTGATAAGCAGGTTAGGATTAGCACGATCAATCATGATTGTTGCGTTCTTTCTTAAAGTGAGATCTCCCGTCACTTTAAGCCTACCTAAGCTGGTGGTAGTTGTAGCTCCAATACAGCTTTTGATTTGAGCCGCGGCAGTATTAGCTGCATCTAGATTACCATCAATAGTAAGTAGATCAGAACTGGTGCTGCCTAAAGCTAAATTACCGCTTAAATTCACATTATTCTCGATAGTTCTAGCACCCAAACTGTTTAAAGTGGCAGTTGAAGTAATATTGGTATTATAGGCATAAATATTGGCGTTTAGGTTTGTATCTCCTGTTAATTCCAGATGCTTAAGTCGAGCCCCGTTAGCGGCAATATCATTGTTGATGTTAGTTGCTCCTAAGAAGTTCAAAGTAGCATTATTATCGGTAGTAGTAACTATGCCAGCTATATTTTTACTTGGTGCAATATTAGCTGTACCATCGGCAGTAAAATTAAGATTACCGCTAATATTACCATTAAAATTGGAAACATTAGCGCCGCTATTAATAGTTTGAGCAAATATATTACCATCATAGGTAGTATTAAACCCTGTACCACCGGTTACGGTTTTTAAAGCAGCCCCACTTGCTCCAATGTTACCAGTTACCGTGGTGGCAGCTCCGCTTAAGGTTAAGGTACCTGTATTATCAGTATTGCTAGTAATGTCACTATCAATATTTGCTCCGTTTACAATCAAGCTGTTATCAGCTTTGATAATAGTATTTGTTGCATATAAATTTCCGGTAACGGTAGTATTGCCATTTTCTGCTGCTTCAAATAGTTTAATTTTGTTAGTAGCATCACCGATGCTTTGACTAAGATTGCCACCCTTCATAACAAATGAGCCGATATTGTTACTTGCAGCCAGAACTCCGCCGGTTAGATTATAACCATTGCTTATTTCGGCGATACCGTCAGCGCTAAAATTCAGGGTGCCTGTAACGTTACCATTAAAGTTAGCAGTACCTGCGTCAATATTTATTGTATCTGCAGTAACTGCGTTGCTAAAATTAGCAATTTTAGTAGCATTTCCTGCGGTTATAAGCTTTAAAGCATTAATAGCACCGATAGTGCCGGTAACTGTGCCATGACCTGTTACATTAAGAGTACCAGTGCTTATAGTAACAGTATCAATAGCGCTATCAATGGTAGTATCACTTAGATTAATAATACCATCACCCGTAAAGCTAATATTACCACCCGTGATAGTAACATGGTTGTTAAAAGTAGAAGTGCCTGACCCGTGAGTTATGTTAGAGCTGGCTACTGTACCATTCAATATATTAGTTTTAGTAACAGCGCCGGTTGTGATTAACTTGAGCCGATTAGTAGCCCCTATGTTATCGGTAATAGTAGATGATTCAATTAGATTAAATACGCCGGTATTGGCAGTATTAGTAGTTACAGTTCCTGTTAATGTAGATCCTGCCATGTTGGCCGTACCATCGGCAGTAAAATTAAGATTACCGCTAATATTACCATTAAAATTGGAAACATTAGCGCCGCTATTAATAGTTTGAGCAAATATATTACCATCATAGGTAGTATTAAACCCTGTACCACCGGTTACGGTTTTTAAAGCAGCCCCACTTGTTCCAATGTTACCAGTTACCGTGGTGGCAGCAGCTCCGCTTAAGGTTAAGGTGCCTGTATTATCAGTATTGCTAGTAATGTTACTCTCAATATTTGCTCCGTTTACAATCAAGCTGTTATCAGCTTTAATAATAGTATTTGTTGCATATAAATTTCCGGTAACGGTAGTATTGCCATTTTCTGCTGCTTCAAATAGTTTAATTTTATTAGTAGCATTACCGATGCTTTGACTAACACTGCCGCCTTTCATAATAAATGAGCCGATATTGTTACTTGCAGCCAGAACTCCGCCGGTTAGATTATAACCATTGCTTATTTCGGCGGTACCGTCTTGGCTAAAATTAACGTTATTAGTACCAGTTGCACCTAAATTGGCACCTTGCTGCATTATAAGCCTACCAACACCATCAATCCCCACGGATAGTGCATTTATCGCTTGGTTAAAAGTTGTAGTGCCGCTATTATGGGTTATACTTACTTGTTCTATTTTAGCACCCATGGCATTGGTTATGGTGGCTGTAGATGCTCCTGTAAAAATGATCTTTCCTTTATCTGCATGAGAATTGATTATTCTGCCTGCAGTTAAATTGGAAGAAATGGTAAGCCTCGGACTAAGATCAGTTGCGATCCATGTCCAAAGATGTAATTGGTCGTATAATTTTATGCTACCTGTTAAATTTAAAAAGCCATAATTAGGATCGGTTGTTCTACGGATCTCCAATGACTTTGCTTCTATTGTTGTGTTGGTTACACCTAAATTATTTATTGCATATTGTGAAGGAGCTAAATTAACCCCACTATTTTGTCTAATAATCAAGGCAGTTCCATCTACAGCCACTCTTCCTTTTATATTGTTCATATAAGAATTTGATGCCCCATTCTCTGGACCGAAGAGAACTTGGCAGTTAAGGCAGCTATTACCGGTATCCATACTACCGTCTAATACTAAATCTGTTGCCAGGTTTAAAGTTCTCTGTGGACTAAAAGATTTATTAGTACCAGCTAGTGACAGATGATTTAAAGGAACTGTAGAAGTGCCTATGTGTCCCCAATTGGTAAAACCTTCCCTAGCCCAGATAGCTGCAGTATTAGGAGTATGGGTAGCAAATGCTTGGTTACCTTCAGAGCTAGCATTGAACGAATAACCGGTAGTATCAATTAAGAAATGATCTGTAATTCCCCAGCTTGAATCAAAAGCTAGCGTATGGCTAGTAGTAAATGAGCCTATTGCTGTATTTAAGGTTTGACCACCAAAATCAGAAGTGCTGTTATGAGTACCTTTAGTCATGGTGATGGCAGCTAAAGAAGAAGGTATTGCGTTTAAATAAAACACAACGGTTAAGGCCAATAGTAGCTTATTCTTCAGCTTCATTGTAAATATATATCATTCAAGTAAATTAATATATTAATAATATAGTAACATAAGTGTTTGAAATATAAAAGTTAAATAATTAGCTTTTTAAAGAGGTTGAAAAATAGATACTAATAAAAGTCAGGGGTCTAAATATATTATATAAATAAATTAAATTGATATTACCTAATTACGATTAATCCACCCCCCGCCAAGTACTAAGTCGTTATCATAGAAAACACACGCCTGCCCAGGAGTTATAGCCCTTTCAGGAGAAAATAATTTAACTTCGGCTGAGAATTCACTGGTTGGCTTAATGTTAGCAAATGCGCCTTTATGAGTGGACCTTAATTTAATAAAAGCATTAAATTCTGGTTGGTTGGCAAAATCTTGCTCACCAATCCAGTTAATATCTCGGATAGTAAAGGTGGTTTTGCTTAAAAATTCCTCTGGGCCCACAATAACTTCGTTATTGTTAGGATCAATCTTTACTACATATAATGGTCTTTCATTGCCGCCAATGCCTAAACCTCTTCTTTGTCCTATAGTATAGTTCACAATACCATTATGCTTTGCAATAATATTACCGTTAGTATCAACAATATTGCCAGGATTAAAGGCTTCAGGGCGTGATTTGCGGATGACATTTGCATAATCGCCATTAGGAACAAAGCAAATATCTTGGCTATCAGGTTTATCGGCGGTAATTAGATTAAATCTTTTAGCATGGATCCTAGTTTCCTCTTTTGTTAGATGGCCTAATGGAAAATAAGTGAAATCCAATTGTTCTTTAGTGGTGGCAAATAAGAAGTAACTTTGGTCTTTACTATGGTCTAAAGCACGTTTTAAGTTAGGTTGGTTATTAATATATTCTTTTTGAATATAATGGCCGGTAGCAAGTGCATCTGCTCCTAAATCTTTAGCCACTTTAAGTAAATCACGGAATTTGACTGATTGGTTACATTTAACACAAGGAATTGGAGTTTCACCTCTTAAGTAACTTTCGGTAAAATCATTAATTACTGATTCTTTAAAAAGGCTTTCGTAATTTAAGACATAATGAGGGAAACCTATAGTATCAGCCACCATCTTCGCATCATAAATATCTTGCCCAGCACAACATGCCCCTTTTTTTTCAAGAGTTATGCCTAAATCGTATAATTGTAGAGTGATACCAATCACTTGATAGCCTAGTTCATGAAGTAATGCAGCTACTGTAGAGCTATCCACACCACCTGACATAGCAACTACTACTTTAGTGTCTTGAGGAGATTTAGATAGATTAAAATTGAAAGAATAAAACATATTAAAATTAAGTTAAAAATATAAATGATTTGGTGTATTTTGTAATATAAATTTTTGAATTTTTCAATATCAAATTAATTTTTATAATAATTAACATAGCAAAAAACTAAAGTGATAGCCAAATTAAGCTCAATTTGGTTACTTCATCCTCAAATATCTTTTTGTCTCACCAACCTCTTGATTGATTAGTGTAGAAAAGAGTAAGTTTTTTCTAATAACTAATAAGGATCAGCAGTATAGATAAATTTCATGCTACAATAAGGACAGTTTATTTCGTTTGTTTCACCTATCTCAAGATAAATTTTTGGATGCCCTATAGCTTCATCTTCACCTTCGCACCATATTTCTTTTGAGGTGGTATTTTTTACTTGCTCTTCTTTAAACATCTTAACCCATTAAATAACAATTTTATTATTATGATAATGACAATTCTCACTGACTAATTCAATAAAAATATCAGTTAATTCATCTGGATGGGGTAAAGTATTAATATCAATTCCTGGAGCTATTTTCTTTGCAAGGTTCGTTGCAGCTTGCTTAATTTCTACAATATTTACTTTAAATGCTGGGTTTGTAACTTCTAATGCATAGATTTCAATCATTCTTTGAAATGCAAGTTTAGAAATTTGATAAGCTCCAAAATAGGCTTGAGGGCTTCTTATGCGATAATCACTGACAGCCACTAGCCGTGGAGATGATGAGTTTTTAAATAGAAATTCTAAACCAGATAATAAATAAAAATTGGCATGAAGGTTGGTATTAAAAGTTTCGTGCCATAATTTAGGGGAGTAGTGAGTGATAGGCATTAATTCACCTAACATTGCAGCGTTAAGAATTAGTCCATCTAATTTGCCAAATTTTTTATATAAATTTTCAGCAAGGCTAGGAATCATATCGAAATTGGTTTGATCAAAATTTATTAATATCGGAGCAAACGAGTTGTTAACTTCTTCTATTAAGCTTGCAGTTTTTTCTAATTCTTTTAAATTTTTATCAGCAATAATTAATCTAGCACCAGATATTGCAAGCTTTTTACAAATGCTTCTACCAATTCCACCTGCAGCACCGGTTACTAAAATTATTTTATCCTTAGGCATAATTTGAATATAATTTTTAAAATTATTTAATAGAAACATGATAAGCTATTTATATAAAAACTAAAGCTTTAAATGTTTGCTGCTGAAACTTCTTGTTTAAACAAAGTTTATTGACTGATTTTAGATTTAATATACTGTAAAAACACTGGAAAATTCAGGCGCTTAGGATAATAAATTAAAGTTAAAATTTAAAATTTTTTTGTATATTTTAAATGAAAGAAACTTTGCCAGCTTTTTAATATATATTTTTCCCGTATAAGTGAAATTTTATTGATAACAAAACAAAGATATGTATAATATGTTAATGTATTAATGCTTAATTAGAAATGTTACTGATTGAACGATTTGAAGAGCAAAAAATAAACCTTATGACCATTGTTATATTAATGATGGCAGGCTATTTCTTTTATCATGCCTTCTTTGGTAATTTAGGTTATGTTTCTTTAAAAAGTTTGTATAATGAATATCATGTGTTGGCTAATAAATATGATGAAATTAAAGCCGAAAAAATGATACTCGAGCATAAAGTTAATCATATGCAAGCTGCCTCATTAGATATTGATTTAAGTGAGCAGCAAATTAGAGATGTATTAGGATTTGCTGATCCTCGTGAACAAATTATTATTATCAAAAAAGATGATTAAAAACCTCTTTTTAATATTATCTGCCTTTTTTTTTATAATTAATAACAGTATAGCCAAAAAAGATTTGCCGGTTCCACGTTTTGCGAGCATTAAATCAGGGCATGTAAATGTTAGAACAGGACCTAATGTAAGATATCCGATAAAATGGGTGTTTATTGAAAAAAATGAGCCGATTGAAGTAATTGCTGAGTTTGAACAATGGCGAAAAATAAAAGATATTGAGGCCCAAGAAGGTTGGGTTCATGAATCAATGCTTACCGGTAAAAGATTTGCAATTATTACCTCTTCTAATACTCAGATTATTTATAAAAATCCTGATATTACCTCGTATAAAATTGTTAAGATTGAATCTAAAGTTAGAGTTAGACTTGATAAATGCAAGCTTGACTGGTGCCGTATTAATGTTAATGATTATCAAGGTTGGATTAAAAAAGATTTTTTATGGGGTGTATATAAAAATGAAGAATATAAATAACTTGCTAAAGTTGATAGTGTTAATGCCCTTGTTATTGGTAGGCTGCTCTAGTAATATAGAAATACCCAAGTTTAATGCTATTAATAACAGTACTTTTCCTAAGTATAATTTTGATGCTTCAAAAGTTGTTATTAATTTTAATCAAGCTGCAAGCCATTCAAATGACATCTCAAATGAAGCTCCAGTCTCGTTAGAAAGCTCTTTACGCTCTTGGGTAAATAGCAATATCTCTGCCGATAATTATAATTCACCATATTATTTAAAATTATCAGTTATAGATGCGTTTATTACGGAAAAGAAATTGCCAAGCAGCACTTCATGGAAAAATAAACTAGGTAGACCTCAAGATGTTGAGTATAAAGCTAAGCTTGCAGTAAACTTTGAGTTATACGAAGTAAATAATGTAATACCCATTGCTGAAATGAAGGTTTCAGTCAAAGGTGAACAAACTTTAAATAGTGGCGATTCATTAGCTGATAAACAAAAGCTTTTAGATGAACTAGTTAGAAAGATGTTTAAAGATTTTGTAAAAATTACGGATAATAATATTTATAATTATTTAGGTAAATTCTTGCGTTAAATTTGTTTTAGATAATTTATTAGTGCGGGCAATACATACAATTGTTACTGTTTGGGCGCCATGATTTTTTAAAATTTTGGCTGCCTCGCTTACAGTGCTACCGGTAGTAATCACATCATCAACTAGCAAAATATGTTTATTTTTAATTAAATTTTGATATTTTGTATTAATCTTAAAGCAATCATAAATATTTTTTTCCCGATCTAAAAAACTTAGCTGATTTTGTGGCTTGGTATGTTTTTTTCTTACTAGCAGTGATTTACATGGTAATTGTAATTTATTGCCAAGATATTGAGCAATTAATCCTGATTGGTTGAATTTCCTAGTTAATAATCTTCTGATATGCAATGGTATAAAAGTTATAACATCTATATTATTGATGTTAAGTTGTTTTAAACGGGATAAAAGCAGGCTGCTAAAATACTGAGATAAATAAGTATGGTCCTTATATTTATAATTTAAAACCAGCTTTTTAACCTGATCAGAATAAAAAAACAAAGCAATTACTTGGTTATAATAAGGCCGATTTTTATTGCAGCGTTTGCATAATCTTTCTTCATCCCATGTTAAATGATCAATAAAGTCGCTGCATATTACACATACGTTGTTGCCAATATGTTCTATTTTTTGCCAACACTTACTGCATAATGCATTGCTTGTTAAAGTATATTCTTGGCATGAAAGACATTTGGGTGGAAAGGTTAGGTTGATAAATTTAGAAAAAATTTGTATAAAGAAATTATAAAATTTTAATTGTTTAAATTTAGTGCTCATTTTTAATCGTCAGTCCTTCTTTTTACATAGATATAGAGCGCTTAAAAATTTTGATCAATATGATTTCCTAATAAAAGAAGTAGCTTTTAATATTATTGATCGGTTATTTGATTTTGAAAAAACTTTTGATATCTGTGTGGATATCGGAGCCAGAAAAGGCTATTTTAGAAATTTAGTGGGCCATAAGGTTCTTAATTTAATTGAAACAGAATATGGAGAATCCAACCTTTCTGCTAATTCAGGTGTTAACATCTCAAAAATAGTTACAGATGATGAAGTATTGCCATTTGCAAATATTGATTTAATCCTTTCTAACCTCAATTTACATTTTGTAAATGATTTGCCTGGAGCGTTAGTTCAAATTAAGCATGCTTTAACTCCGGGTGGTATTTTTATTGGTACTATGTTTGCTCATCCCACATTAAGCATCTTAAAAGAAGCAATGCTCGAATATGAGTTAAATAAATATAATCAAGTAAGTCCGCATATTATTCCTATGGTCGATTTAACTCAAGCGGCAAGCTTGCTTCAGCGGGCGGGATTTGCTATGCCGGTAGTAGATTCATTTGAAATTCAAGCGGAATATGATTCTCTTTTAGGACTTTTTAAAGATTTAAAAGGTATGGGTGAGACAAATATACTGAAAAAAATGAAAAACTATGGACTTAGCAAAGATTCGCTGTTAGAAATAGAACAAATTTATCGTAAGCTTTGTGATGGCAAAATTATTGCCAATTTTGAAATTTTAACTCTTACAGGTTTTAGATCTTAACATGTCTGAAAACTATCTCGCTTTAGCGCGCAAATATCGTCCTTTAAATTTTGATGATTTAGTTGGACAGGAATCAATCGTGACATTTTTTAAAAATGCTTTTGATTCAAATCGTATCCATCATGCATATCTTTTTACCGGTATCAGGGGAGTAGGAAAAACTACTACTGCAAGAATAATTGCTAAGTCCCTTAACTGTATTGGCAATGATGATAATCATCAACCGACTATTAAGATTTGTGGCGAATGTATCCATTGTAAATCAGTGGTAGAAGATAGGCATGTAGATGTGCTAGAGATGGATGCTGCTAGCAAAACTAGTATTGAAGATGTTAAAGATATCATTGAATTTACTAAATACTTGCCAGTGAGTAGTAGATACAAAGTTATAATTATTGATGAAGTTCATATGCTTTCAACTAAGGCTTTTAATGCATTGCTTAAAACCTTAGAAGAACCACCTTCACGAGTAATTTTTATTTTTGCAACTACCGAAATTCGTAAGGTGCCAATTACTATTCTTTCAAGATGTCAAAGATTTGATTTAAGAAGATTAACTACCGGTGAACTTACAAGCCATTTATCAAATATATGTAATAAAGAGCAGGTGGCTTTTGAACTGTCCGCTTTAGAAATTATCGCCCATAGCAGCGAAGGGTCAGTAAGGGATAGTTTATCAATTTTAGATCAAGCAATTAATATATCTTATGCGATTAATCAAACGCTTGTTACCGAAGAAATAGTTATCAAATTACTTGGTAGAGCTGATTACAATAATATTTTTGAGTTATTTCAGTGCTTGGTAGAAGCTAATATTGAAGCTGTGATTGCAAAATTACGTGATTTTCATAACCTTGGCTGTGATACTAAGTTTCTAATTGAAACGTTAATGAGCTTTGTGCATTATCTAATGCTTTTAAAATCTACTAAGTTGTCTGATCAAAATTTTTTCTTATCTCAAGAAAAATTAACTAAACTTAATTTATTAGCTGAAAAACTATCGGTGCCGGTGCTTAGCAGATTATGGAGCATGTTGCTAAAAGGTTTAGAAGAAATAAGAAGTTGTCCGCAAGAATTAATGGCGCTTGAAGTGTTAATGATAAGAATTTGCCATGTTAAAGTTTATCCTACCTCAATTGATATGTTAAATGGCGGCGAGGAAGGAGGAGGGGATACAACTTCACAAGTTAACTTGGTAGCTAAAGATAACAAGCAAGCAAATATGAATTTTATGCTAGCTCCTAAGCTTGAGAGTATAGCAAAAGAGCAAGTTAAATTTAATAATCTGCTTGAAATTATACAATATTTAAGAAATAAAAATGAGATGGTTATAGCATTCCAGTTAGAAAGATATGCAAGCTTAGTAAGCTTACATAATGAATATCTAGAGGTTAATATAACTGCTGACTTTGATAACAATACTATAAGTAAGCTTAAACAAAAATTACTAGAATATACTGGGAATCCTTGGCAAGTGGTGTGCTCTGAAGCGCAAGGTGATAAAACAGTATATGAGCAAAAGCAGCTTAATTTTTATAAGCAAGTAGCAGATATTAAAGAACATCCTAAACTACTAAAGCTATTTAAAAATTTTCCTAATGCTGAAGTGATTTCTATTAAAGATTTAAATACAACCCATTAATTAAAAGGATATAATATTATGAATTTTGGCAACATTAATAAGCTTATGAAGCAAGCTCAAGATATGCAAAAAAAGATGACCGAAATGAAAGAAAAACTTGATCAAGCAGAATTTGAAGGCCACGCTGGTGCAGGCATGGTTAAAGTGTTATTACAAGGTAATGGTCAACTTAAAAAAATTAATATCGATCCTCAGGTAATAGATAAGGATGATACTGAAATGCTTGAAGATTTAATTGTGGCGGCTTTTAATGATGCTAAAAACAAATTAGATCAAGAAACTGAATCTAGTAGTGGTGATGCTTTTGGTGGATTAAATCTTCCAGGCGGAATGAAATTTCCTTTTTAATTTCTAAGCTGCTGTGAAGTTTGGTATATAAAACTTCACAGTGATTTTCAAATTTGTTATAATAAAAAAAACTTGAGAAAATAATTGTCGTCTAATTCGCTTGAACAGCTAATAACTTTATTTGCTAAAATGCCAGGGCTGGGTCCACGGTCTGCAAGAAGGGTAACTTTGCATCTTATAAAAAATCGTTATAAGTTGATGAAACCTTTGCATGATTTGCTGGGTGAAGTAATGCAAAATGTTGTTCATTGTCGGATATGTAATAATCTGGATATTTATAATCCGTGCCAAATTTGCCTTGATGAAAATAGAGATAAATCTCAAATTTGTATTGTGGAAGAAATTGGAGATTTATGGGCTATTGATAAAGGCGGCATTTTCAATGGCATGTATCATGTTTTGGGTGGAACTTTATCGGCTATTGATGGTATAGGACCTGAGCATTTAAGCATTGATTTGCTAGTAAGAAGAGTGGCTGAAGGCGAGATAGAAGAAGTGATTCTTGCTAATAATGCAACAATCGAAGGAAAAACTACAGCCCATTATATTACTGATTTACTTAAACCTTATAATGTTAAAATTTCGCAATTAGCCTATGGTATACCCGTTGGGGGGGAGATTGATTATTTAGATGAACATACTCTCTCAGCGGCACTTAAAGCTAGAAACTATGTGGAAGGGTAGATAACAATGGTAGATATTATCTCTTTAAATTACTTTGATTATTTTTGTTTAGCTATTGTTGGTTTTTCAATTGTTTTCGCTTTTTTTAAAGGTTTTTTGAATACCATTTTAGGATTAGTACGATTTATACTAGCTTTGGTTATTACTTTTAACTTTTCCTATTTGCTTGTGCCGTTAGTTAGGAAATATATTGCCCATCTTTCGGTAGCTGAATATGTAGCTTTTATAGCTTTATTTATGATCAATATTATTGTGTTATCAATAATTAAGCATTACATCATTAAAGCTTTAAGTTTTCTTGATCGCGGGTTTGTAGATCGCACCTTTGGAGCATTATTTGGTTTAATTAGAGGTGTAGTAATTGTTTGCTGTATTTTCTTTGGAATCACTAGTTTTACCGGAGCAATTCAACCAGAAGAGAAGAGTAAAATAGCAACTTTTTCTTATCGAGCAAAAAAAGCCCCTAAATGGATTCAACATTCTCATGTTGAGCCACAATTGCTTAACTATAGTAAAATCATTATAAGTATGCTGCCAAATAATTTCTGGCAAAAGGTGATTGATGTAATTATTGATAATCACGGTGAGGAGTTTTCTCTTGATGATGGTAACTTAAGTCAAAAAGAACTTGAAGAAGTTAAAAGATCAAATGTTGTTTCTAAAATCAATAAGCTGCTTGGCAATAAAGATTTTTCTAAAGACGCCGTAAAGTTACTTCAAGAATTTAATGGTATGCCTAAAGAAAAGCAAAGATCTTTACTTGAAATTTTTTTAGCTAACTACAATGAAAAAATTGTAGATAAAATCGATTTTGAAGATCATAAAAAAATTTTAGAGCTGGTGGATAAGCTGCAAGCTAATTTGGAAGATAACTAAGATATAAAAAATAAAAAACAGCCAGCTAAGTTTATATTTAACTGGCCTGCTTGGCTATTAGCCTCTTATATTTGATTTGAAGCAAATTAGATAGAGACCCGATAGAATAAATTAAATTAAGCGTCTAGAAACTGCTGGGTTAATATAATGCATATTTGGATTATTTAAAAGTCTATTTTGAACGCTTTTCTTTAAGATATCAGGATAAGTTTCATTAGTTAAATCAATATTTTTTTCATTACATTTGTTTAAAATATTAATTAACGAAGCAAAATTAGCTAAGTCATCTCCTCGTTCTTTTGTATCATTTGTAAGAACTATTCTACTTACCATAGTCTTTTCTGTATCATTAAAGCTTTCTTTGGTTACTTCTGTATCGAATTTTCCACTTTGATTTAATAAAGAATAATATTTCATTTTTTGTCGTGGGTTAAGATGAATATTATCTATTAAATTGTTCATGAGATCCATCAAACTATTTTCAACCATGCTAGCAAAGGCATTTCTTATTTGCAAAGCATTAGGGAAAGACATATTATCATCATCTTTAGTAGGTTGGTATTGTACAAGGCATTTAGTTAGCATAGTTAGAAATCTCTATATAATTTATGTTAGATTAACATTTAATTTAATATTAACACAAAATTAATCAATATGCAACTGAAATTGTATTTGTAGTAAGAAATATTAATACAAGGTTACTGAGATCCTAATTTAAAGCTATGCTGGCATTCAGTAAGAATAATCCAGCTATTACGTTAAAAAGGAGGTGGATATATATGATCAATATTGATAATATTAATGCTGTGCATTTAAAAAGTTTGATGTAGTAGCATTTGGGGTGTAGGCAAAATTATATAAAACTTCAAAAGAGTAGCCATTAATACTGAATACTGCCTTAGAGCTATTATAATTAATTAGATTGAAAAAATTATATACATAAAATTACCAGTCTAGATTATTAGTATTAATTAACCCCTTGTTGGATATGATCTTATCTTGTTAATGCTACTGAAGCTATCGGCTTTAAGGATAATATTATTATCTGCAGGGGTGCTTGCCTGCATCTATTGCCAAGGTTCTTAATATTAAGACTGATATTATTTTTAGTCTTTTGTCCTAGAAGATCAGTTTTATAGTTTCTTGTTTGTTGTGCTTTTTTATATGCTATCTCAATATACCTAAAAACCAAGTATGATGCAAAGCAAGCAGATCAAAAATCTAATTTAAATCTGAGGAGGGCGCCGACATTGAAGAAGTTTTTACGTAATTCGACATCGGTACTGACAGCAAATTTATAGTTATTGCAATTAATTAAGGTAAGGGTAGAGCCTAGAGTTAAAGCGGTTCTTGGTAATTTAGGTCCGCGGCTATTTTCTAAGGCGATAGGTCCCGCTTGAGTTAGGTAAGAATTAACCGAGATATCATTGCGGATAAGATCGAAATTCACTTTAGCATAAACCTCAGGGAGGATGGTAGTCTCCTGCCAGGCGACTTCACGTAAAGCCATGTTGGTACCAAACGATAAGTTGAGGGTATCCTCTTGATCTTTAGAATAAGTTCTGGCAAAGACACTACCAATTTCAGTATAAGAAGGCTTATTCAAATGCTGATAATTAAGTGACACTGAAGGGGTTAGAGTTAGATAACGGCTTGGAGCTAAGCTGTGATGCAGTTCACCTTTTACCCCGTAATGTTTAGCTTTAAATTTAGCAGTAGCTAGTTCATTTAGAGGTTTTACGCTTAGGGTGCGGGCTTTAATGTGGGAGAGCGAAGCTATTAAATTCAGATAAGTTTTAGGGTTAAATTCATGTTTAGAGTAAACACTTGCTTGTTTAATGTTAGCTTTAAGATTGTCACCGAGCTTATCTTCTTTAAACTTAGTAATCACTTTAGTTGAGGTGAGGGCAATACCTAAGGTGGTTGAATCATTAAGCTGGGTATCTAAACCTATGATACTACCATTATTCCTAGCTGTATAGCCGCTGTAATTATCAACGCTTTTCTGGCGTATATAATTGCTAAGACCTTGCATCCAGAAACCATGTGATGTTGGTTCTGCATTTAGATTTAACTCTTTAAGTTCAGAAAAATTATCATCTTCGTGGATAATAGCATGATAGAGATCATTGGTAGCAGTAAAGCCGGTGGTAACAGCAGTAGAGCCCATAAAGCTGCTGCTGCCTATAATGCTATCTAAGCGGCTGGCGATCGTGTTTAGTGTATTGGTAGTTGATTCTTTAATGGATTTATCAAAACTACCCATGGCATCAGGGGTTAATCTATTGATAAACACATCTATCTCATCAGTGGTTAAAGCATTTATCTGATCAAGAGCGGTTTTAAATCCCGGATTTACTGAGGCAAGATAATCAGGATCGGTATATAATTTGTTATATATTGCGTCTAATGTATCAAGGGCTGATTGTTTAGCTGGGTTTTTCTTACTAGGATTGCCTATTCCTGCTAACCCGTTTCCATCACGTTGTAAGGTTATTTGATAAATATTGCCTACTTTATTTACATTGGTAATATTAACGGTTGCAATTTTAGAAATTAGATAATTATCTTTTAAGCTAGCAGTTGAGATAGGGACCATATTTTCATCCAATAAGCTGCCTTGTATTGTCATTAAATCATAAGTACCGTTACTATCGATGGGGTTTAAGCTTTTATAGATTTCAAGCACTCCTGTTCTGCGTAAAATCATGTTTCCTGTTATTTCTAACTGACCTAAAGCAGCACTTGAAGTATTATCTGAAATATCGCTCTTAATCTTAACAAAGGTACTAAGCGGATCTGCTCCTGCATCTAAGTTGCCATATACAATTAATTTATCACCAACAGTACTCCCAAGGTCAAGTGTACCATCTAGCAAAACATTACCATGAATATTACGGGTGCCGGCAATGTTTAAAGTGGCAGTATCATCTATCAATAACGTGTCAGCATAGATATCATTATTTGCAAAGCTAACGGCTCCACTTAGCAGCTGCACTTCTTTTAATGGGTTAAGCGCAGTACCAATATCACCAAGTAGGTTAGTGCTACCGAGATATTTAAGAGTACCGCTGCTAACAGCATTGGTAGTAACAGCACTGTTGATATTTTTACCATTTGCAATTTCAATAACGCCATCACCTGAAAAATTAACAGCAGTAGCGTAGATATCTCCGTTAAAGATATTGGTTTTAGTAACAGCACCTGCATTTATTATTTTTAAGAGATTAGCACCGGTTCCTATATTGCCGTTAATAGTAGAGCTCTCGGTAAGGTTAAGCGTGCCCTCATTAGTAGTAGCAGTGGTTAGGTTACCGGTTAGCATTGATCCTGCCATGTTAACCGTACCATCAGCAGTGAAGTTAAGATTACCGCTTACATTACCATTAAAGTTAGAAATATTAGCGCCGGTATTAATGGTGCTAGCAACTACTCCACCATTATAAGTAGTATTAAAGCCAGTACCACCAGTTACTGTTTTTAACGCTGCCCCACTTGTACCAATATCTCCC
Organism: Rickettsiales endosymbiont of Stachyamoeba lipophora; assembly: GCF_003932735.1. Lineage (NCBI taxonomy): Bacteria > Pseudomonadati > Pseudomonadota > Alphaproteobacteria > Rickettsiales > Rickettsiales endosymbiont of Stachyamoeba lipophora. The sequence goes on from NZ_CP033611.1 coordinate 1,462,756, forward strand.
GTTACTGTGCTCGCAGTTCCGGTTAAAGTTAAACTGCCGGTATTATTACCTGCAGTCGTAGTGATATTACCTTCCACGGTAGCGCTATTAACGGTGAATTGGCGATCAGCCTTGAAATCAATAGTGGTAGCATAAATATTACCTACTATAGTTGAATTGGCCGTTTCAGAAACTTCAAGTAATTTAATTGCAGCGCCATTTGCACCAATGCTGCCCGTAAATGTATTTTGCTTAAGTTTTACAGTTCCTGTAATACCGTTACCCACTGAAGTTCTAACCCCGCCACCAGTTGCAGTAAAATTGCCAGAAGTAGTATTGACTTCCAATATGCCATCTGCGTTAAAGGTGGCAAGTTTTGTAGCTGTACCATTTTTTGTTAAATCTGCTCCAGAGTGAAATATTAAAGTACCCGTATTATCTATATTAATTGTATCTGTGTTAATACTTTGGTTAAATGCTATATTGCCGGCAGCATGCTGGGTCGTAATGCTTTTAAATGAATGATTTGCATGCATTGCTAAGGTTTGGCTTATAGTAGAAGGGGCAGTAAAAATTAAATTCCCATAACCAACATCCCAATTATAAAATTGTTTAGTAGTAATATTTCCATTAATAGTCGATGTGGCATTAGCATTACGATGTTGATAATTGTTTCCAGTAACAACAATATTCCCCGTAACATTTAAATTACTATCATTCTCTAAAATAATACTATTTGAATAAATATTACCAGTAGCATTTAAAGTGGCGCTAGTTTGTACTACACTTTGGTTAAGTTCTGCTCCTGAGGAACCAATATCACCTGTAATCGAGTTGGTTGAAGCATTATAAAATCGTACAGTACCAGTGTTGTTGGTAGCGGTAGTAATATTGCCAGCTATGTCGCTACCAAAAAATGCAGCAGTACCGTCAGCAGTGAAATTGGGGTTACCGCTCACATTACCTGCAAAGTTGGAAATACCTGCTCCGGTATTAACGGTAGTGGCTGTTACCGCATTGCTAAAATTGGTAGTTTTACCGCTAGCACCACCAGTTACTAATTTAAGTGCATTAGTAGCACCGATATTACCGCTTACGGTATTATCTCCTAACAGGTTAAGTGTGCCGGCATTAGGGACATCACTATCTACTGTGCCATTGAGTAGTACTGTATCTGCTACATTGATAATACCATCGGCAGTAAAGCTTATACTAGCAGTTATATCATCCGCAAAGTTAGCAGTACCTGCACCAATGGTCACATCATCCGCTGTAATGGTACCACTAAAGTTAGCAGTTTTAGCAGCACTTCCTGCTGTTACCAGCTTAAGGGCATTAGTAGCACCAACATTACCAGTAACAGTACCGTTACCGATAATGTTTAGTGTGCCAGTGCTTCCTGTGCCAGTATTAATAGCACTAGTTACTGTTGCATCACCTACATTGATAATACCGTCACCAGTAAAGCTAATATTACCCCCTGTTATGCTAACATCACCATTAAAGCTAGAAGTGCCGGTGTTGCTGGTAATATTAGTTGCAGCTACTGTGCCGTTAAACACATTGGTTTTGCTAGCTGCGCCAGTGGTGATGAGTTTTAACCGATTTGTAGCGCCGATATTCCCGGTAACAGTTGATGATTCTGTTAGATTAAGGGTGCCGGTATTTGCAGCTCCAGTAGTAATGTTAGTAGTGATAGCAGCACCTGCGCCATTAAAAGTCAGCTGATTATCTGCCTTAAATTCAGTAGTTGCAGCATAAATATTACCTACTACGGTTGAATTGGCAGTTTCTGCCACTTCTAATAATTTAATTGCAGCGCCATTTGCGCCAATGCTGCCCGTAAATGTATTTTGTTTAAGTTTTACTGTCCCGGTGGTACCATTACCGACTGAAGTTCTAACCCCGCCACCAGTTGCAGTAAAGTTGCCAGAAGTAGTATTGACTTCCAATATACCATCAGCATTAAAGGTAACGAGCTTAGTAGCTGTTGGCTTTACAGTCATATTTATAGAGTTTTGAAATATCAAAGTACCAGTATTATTGATATCTATTGAGCTAATATTTCTGTTAGAATTTAAAGTAACGTTACCGCTGCTATGTTGTGTGGTAATATTGTTTAGGCCTTGCGTGGCAAGTGCATCATTAGTAAAGTTAACATTAGATGGGGCTGTAAATACTATATTTCCTACTACACCTCCCCAGGTAGTATGGTTTTCTGCAGTGATATTACCATTAGTGGTTAAAGTGTTAGTGTTATCAAAAGTTTGAAAATTACGAAATAATACCAAATCACCTGTTAAGGTAAGCTTATCATTGGGATTTTCTAAGCTAAAATATCTTGCAGTAATAGTAGATTTAGTGGCTCCTAGATTATCAATAGCATATTGATGTGGAGACCAAGTGGCATTACCTCTGGTATATAGCTGCGGTCCTGCGTCACTATAAAGCCCTTTAAAGTTAGTAGCTCGAATGGTAGTGGCAGTGCCGCTTTGCCCAAAATATAATTTGCCACTGCCACTATATGAAGCACTAGTATCAATACTAAGATCGCCAGCTATGTCAGTTGTTACGTATATATCCCCTACAGTACCATTAAAGATTTTTGCTAAGGCGACATGGTTTAAAGGTTGAGCTAGAGTACCGATACTGCCTTTAACTGTGGTAGTGTCTCTAAGCCATACTCCACCTGTGTTAGCTGTTTGGGTCTCAAAGGCTATACCCCCTTCACCATTAAAAGTATAGATGGGTTCTGCTATAATAAAGCCTGTGCTAGTTCCCCACGAATTATCCAAGATAAATTTTTGATTAACTGTTATGCCGGTAGTAGCGCTCAAAGCTGAACCATTAAAATTCGTAGTGCTGGGATGATTGGCTGTATCAATTGTAATGGCGGCAAAAGCAGATGAAGCACTGCTCAGGTAAAGTGCAGTAGTTAGATAAATTATCCCTTTCTTAATCCTCCAATATTTCATCTGTAAGCCGCTAAAGTGTATTAATATATTAATAACATTCTAGCATAAATTATTGAATTATAAAAGTTAAAAAATTAACCAAGATAAAAAATTTTTATTATTTCTAAATAAATTAAGGATGAAATATCTGCTTAACTTTTTGAGCTATTAAAGAAGCAAAAAGAATACATGATAATAAAACGATAGTAATAGGGGTAATGGCTAAGTCAGAATAATAAGATATAATAATAGCAATGGTAGCGATTGTAACATTGATTATATAGCTGGCAACGCACATAGAAAAAGGATTTTTGGTAATAATCCTAGCAATAGCCGATGGTAAAATCAAAATAGCAGTAATCATTAATATCCCTACTAATTTAATAATCATAGCAATTGTAAATGATATAATAGTAAGATAAATTAGCCTAAATTTATGGATATTTAAGCCATTACTTGCTGCTATATTTTCATCAATGACTATTAGCAACAATTTATTCCAGTTAAAAAACAACCAGCAATAAACCACTAAAGTTAGCATGGATATAGTAATGATGTCGTTGTTATTCACGGCGAGCAAATCACCAAAAAGATATGAAGATAAGTCAATATTATTTGGATAAAAATGTAAGATTATCAATGATAATGCCAGAAAAAACGGGGAAATAACGTTAATGATAAGATCAAATTTAAAGTAAGTTTGATTTTTAAGGCTGATGATAATTAAGCTAATTAATATACTAAAAATAATTAATAAATAATTGAGATTGATATCAATTAATATGGATAACGCCACGGCCAGCATTAGGCTATGAGCTAAATAATCTGCAAAGTAGCTAATTCTTTTCCATATCAAGATACATCCTATAGGAGCTGTAAGCAACGAAACCAACAAATTTATTAAGATTGGAAATAAAATAATAGACATTCAATATTAAATAAGGGGTGGTGCCCCAGGCCGGACTTGAACCAGCACGTTCCGCAAAGAACAGCAGATTTTGAGTCTGCCGCGTCTACCAATTCCACCACTGGGGCAATCAAATAAGATTTAGACAATGTTTATAAATTATGTACAATTACTTGTCAAAACAACTTTTTTTTAAAGCACATATTTTATGATTATAAAAATCAATAATAAAAGGTTACGAAACACTGTTGTTTTATTTCTAGTAACTTTTTTTGAAATTATAGCCTGCCTTGAAACTGATATAAATGTGCCGAGCTTCCCTAATATGATTGATTATTTTGGGATAAATCCTGCTGATATTCATTGGGTGGTTGCAATTAATATGGTCGGTATTTGTCTTGCTAGCTGGGTTGTAGGACCGCTTTCGGATACTATAGGAAGAAGAAAAGTATTATTATTTTCAGGTGTATTTTTTCTAATTGGATCAATTATAGCGGTAAATACTACAGACTTTAGTATTTTGCTTTTAGCACGATTTATTCAAGGAATAGGATGTAGTAGCTATTTTGTAATATGTAGTGCCGTGATTTTTGACTTATATGATAAAAAGCAAGCGGTTGTAATCACAGGTTATTTAGGTAGCTTAATCACTATATTTTTAGCCATTGCTCCTATAGTAGGAAATTATATAAATATTAATTACGGTTGGCGTATGAATTTTATTTTAATTCTATTTTTAGCCATTATTGCTTTTTTCTTAAGTTTGTTTTTTATGGAAGAATCTTTAGCTGATGAGAAAAAAGCTAAGTGGAAATTCAAAAGATTATTTCAAGATTATTATAGTATTTTTAGTAATCTTCAGGGTATGAAGAATTTAAACATTATAGGTATTAGCCTTTCAGTCTTTATAACTTATATTGTAAATTTATCTGTAATCTTTGTAGATAATTTACATGTAAGCCAAGAAAGTTATGGTTACCATCAAGGAATAATAATGTTTATTTTTGCTTTATGTAGCTTATTTACTGGTAAGATAGTTGTTAGATTAGGTTTTAAGATAGTAAAAGCAGCAAGCCACCTTCTTACCACCTTAGGCTCAAGTTTGCTAATCATCGTAGCTCTCAATTTTGCAACTGATGCTAATCTAATAACATTAAGTATGATCTTATTTACTATAGGTTATTCGTTTATAATGAATCTTGCCTTTGTAGAATATATGAGTTGCTATCCGCAAAATAGCGGAGCAGCCTCTTCGTTAAATACTACTTATCGGCTGATACTTAATGCAATCATTTTAGTAGTAGTATCAATGAATTATAATGGCACCATTCTGCCGGTAGCTATCTGTATTTTTATAGGAAGCCTAGTAATGCTAGCGCTTAATATGTTGCCTAACAGCAAAGAGTCTGTGACAATATAATTAAAATTACAATTTTATTGTTATATAGGTAGGCGATGTATTTGGTAATTTATATTTTAGCAGCAGTTTTGGGTTCAACAGCTTTAGTAATTTCTGGCTATTCCTTTCTGTTCTTTCTAGTAGGAATGTTGCCAACTATTGTAGCCTGCATGATTGATAGGAGGCTTTCTAGAGCTGCTTCTAATACAATTGGCGCTTTTAATCTAACAGGTGTTTTTCCTTATTTGCTTGATTTGTGGAATTCTGGGGATGCTGCTAGTAACAAGGCTAGGGATTTGCTTGGTGATGTTCATATTTGGTTAATAATATATTCTTCAGCAGCGCTTGGATTACTTTTAATCTGGGGTTTGCCTACTTTAATGGGAAATTTTTTTGTGTTTAGATCTAAAAAGAAAATCGAATATTATCGAGAAGAACAAATGGAGTTATATCATGAATGGCAGTTTGATATAGATAAAAGTACCTTTCGAGAGTATCTAGCACATCATAAAACACTTGATAAGAAAGAGTAGAAAACTTATAATAACTGCAAATCAAGCTTTTGAAGTTATTAAATATATTTAGTAAAAATTTAATTTAGGTGTTGTAGTGAGTAAATATCAAAATAAACCGCTTTCTCCCCATTTATCAATTTATCGACCACAAATTACCTCAATTTTATCAATTAGCCATAGGGTTACCGGGTTTATATTATTTGTGGCAATGACCATACTGGTATGGCTTATATGTGCTATAACTTATTGTGATGCCATGGAGGTTTTAAAGAGTATAAGTGATTTACTTAATGCCAATATTTTAGGCAAAATTCTTAAAACTGCTATTATTATTGTAATGTTTTGTATGTTTTTTCATTTATTAAATGGAATTAGGCATCTTTTCTGGGATATAGGTAAAGGATTTGAATTAAAATCTGTATATAGAAGCGGCTATTTGGTGATAATAGGGGCAATCTTATTAACTATAGGCATCAGCTGCTATATTTTCTTTAATTAGTAATGGATAAAATAATGAAAAAAAGTGCTTTTATAACTCCTTTAGCCCGGGTTAGAGGTTTGGGTTCTGCTAGATCTGGAGTAGGTCACTATATTCACCAAAGGCTTTCAGCTGTGCTAATGATACCGCTCTGTCTTTGGTTAGTTTACTTTATAGTTACCATTGCTCATAGTAATCTTGAAGAGATTGTGTTTGTTATAGCGGGTCCTCTAAATGCATTTGCATTGGTTTTATTCATGAGTGCTTCTCTTTATCATGGTATGCTAGGTATTAAAGTTATCATTGAAGATTATGTACATTGTGAATGTATCAAAAGCGGTTTAATAACAGGTCTTTATTTAGTATCTTATATAACTATTATAGCTGGAGTTATTTCAGTTTTGGGATTGCATTTTAAATATTATTTAGCTTAAATAAGGATATTAATTTTTATGACATTATCTTCTTATCAATTTGTTGACCATTATTATGACGTGGTAGTAGTAGGAGCAGGAGGTGCTGGCTTAAGAGCCACTTTTGGAATGGCCGAAGCTGGTCTTAAAACCGCTTGCATCACGAAAGTTTTCCCCACCCGCAGCCATACTGTAGCAGCCCAAGGCGGCATAAGTGCAGCTTTAGGAAATATGGGAGAGGATGATTGGCGCTGGCACATGTATGATACTGTTAAAGGATCAGATTGGCTAGGGGATCAAGATGCCATCGAATATATGTGTAAAAACGCTATTCCTTCTATTATTGAATTAGAACATTATGGGGTGCCTTTTTCTCGTACTAAAGAAGGAAAAATCTATCAACGTCCTTTTGGGGGAATGACCACTCATTATGGAGAAGGTAAGCCTGCTCAAAGAACATGTGCTGCAGCTGATAGAACGGGACATGCAATTTTACATACGCTTTATCAACAATCACTTAAGTTTAATTCTGAATTTTTTATAGAATATTTTGCAATTGATCTAATCATGGATGAAGATGGCAGCTGTAAAGGTGTAGTGGCTTTAGATTTAGCTGATGGAACTCTTCATCGTTTCAGTGCGCATTTAGTAGTTTTAGCTACCGGTGGTTATGGTAGAGCATATTTTTCAGCTACTTCTGCTCATACTTCAACTGGTGATGGTAATGCAATGTGTGCTAGAGCAGGACTTCCTTTACAAGATATGGAATTTGTGCAGTTTCATCCTACCGGTATTTATGGTGCTGGCTGCTTAATTACTGAAGGTGTAAGAGGAGAGGGTGGATATTTAGTAAATGCTAATGGTGAACGTTTTATGGAGCGTTATGCACCATCTGCTAAAGATCTTGCTTCTCGTGATGTAGTAAGTCGAGCTATGACTATTGAAATAAGAGAAGGTAGAGGAGTTGGGGCCAGCAAAGACCATATCCATTTGCATCTCAACCATCTAGATGCGGACATGATCCACAAGAGATTACCAGGAATAGCAGAAACTGCTAAAATTTTTGCCGGTGTGGATGTAACTAAAGAACCTATTCCCGTGCTACCAACCGTGCATTACAACATGGGAGGTATTCCTACCAATTATCATACTGAAGTAATCAACCCTACTGAGAATGATAAAAATAGAGTAGTTCCTGGACTTATGGCTATAGGCGAAGCAGCCTGCGTTTCAGTCCATGGTGCTAATCGTTTAGGTTCGAATTCATTACTTGATTTAGTAGTATTTGGGCGTGCTGCTGCATTAAGAGCTAAAGAAGTTGTAAAACCTAATACTACCCCTAAAATGCTTAATAGTACAGATGGTGAATATGCTGTTGCAAGATTAGATAAAGTACGTAATAGCAATGGTAGCACACCAAGCGTAATTTTACGTGAAAAAATGCAAAAAGTGATGCAAAATCATGCTGCAGTATTTAGAACTCAAGAATCTCTTGCTGAAGGTTGTAAATTGATTGATGAAGTTTATAAGGAATTTGAAGATCTAAAAATTTCTGATCGTAGTTTATGTTGGAATAGTGAATTGGTTGAAGCATTGGAACTTTCTAATTTATTACCTCAAGCTGTAACTACTATGCATTGTGCTGAAAATCGTAAAGAAAGTAGGGGGGCGCATGCAAGGGAAGACTGTCCTGAACGTGATGATGAAAATTGGATGAAACATACTGTTGCGTGGATCGATGAACAAGGCAAGGTTAAAATTGATTATAAGCCTGTAACCTTAACTACGTTGACTAGTGAAGTTCAACCAGTTCCACCAAAAAAACGAGTTTACTAATTAAAATAAGGTTGTGTTATGGTTGAATTAGCGTTACCCAAAAACTCTAAAATACAAAAGGGTAAAGAATTTATTATAGATCAAGAAGGCGACCAACTTGCTGAGTTTAAAATTTACCGTTATGATCCAGATTCAGGGGAATTGCCTCGGTTAGATACTTTTAAAGTTAGCAAAAAACGCTTTGGTCCAATGGTGTTAGATGCGTTGATATACCTTAAGGGGCATGTTGATGGAACTTTGACTTTTAGACGCTCATGCCGTGAAGGAATTTGCGGCAGTTGTGCAATGAACATTGATGGAACTAACACTTTAGCTTGTACCAAGGCTATCGATGATGTTAAAGGAAATGTAAAAATTTATCCGCTTCCTCATATGCCGATAATAAAAGATTTAGTTCCTGATTTAACTACTTTTTATGCACAATATCGTTCTATTGAGCCATGGCTTAAGGTGGATACCCAAGCATCTATCAATCGTGAAAGATTACAATCACCTGAAGATCGAGAAAAAATAGATGGTTTATATGAGTGCATTCTATGCGCTTGTTGCTCAACAAGTTGCCCAAGCTATTGGTGGAATGGTGACAAATATTTAGGTCCTGCTATTTTGCTCCAGGCTTATCGGTGGCTTGCCGATTCAAGAGATGAAGGTACTGGTGAAAGACTAGATGAGTTAATGGATCCATTTAAGCTATATAGATGCCACACTATTATGAATTGCACTAATACTTGCCCTAAAGGATTAAATCCTGCTAAAGCTATTGCTCAAATTAAAAAGATGATGGTTGAAAGACAAGGACTTTAATTTTATAGAAGATCATAAGTCTTTTTATAAGGAAAGGAGCTAGCAATAGCTCCTTTTTTTTATTTAGCAATTTTTTAAAACATCTCTCATTCAGATAAATATATACAACCTACACGTGAAAATAGCTTATTTTTCACGTATTTTTAATGAAATCAATGTTGTACTCAATACTTAAGTGAAATCTTTATCGCTTTCAAGCTAGCAGATATAAAATCACACTACTCATAGAACAGAAGTAGAAGAGAAGTTTTAGCAAAAACAATAGAAAGTAAGCAAAATTGCTTTTTAATAAAAATATAGAAAAAGAATATTAACTGTTTGGTGTGTAATAAGTTAAAAAATGCTTAACAGAAGGTAGATTAGTTATATAATATCCACTCTAGTGTAGTAACAGTGTTGAATGACAAAGCCTACCAAAGAAATGATGTACGTTCAACTATGTGGAGGCAGGGCTTTTTGCTGCATTAAATTTTTGTTATAATTATTATTAGACTCGAGAAGAAAATAAGAGAAGCGCACAAATTCAAGAAATTATATAGCATGAGATAGATAAAATAGGCACTAGAGAAGCTTTAATCATATAAAGATGCAAAGATCTCAACAAATTGTTCTTAGTTACAAATGATAACCACTGTCAGAATATATACTTTTAGTTAACTATTTAATTTATAGAGAAAAAAATGACGGATGAACAAATAAGAATGTTAATTACAGCATCAGCTGATAACTTTTCACGTGAATATAATAATAAAATTAATGTCTTAGGATTAATTAAAGTAGAGAAAATATTACAGAAAGCTAAAGAAAACCAGAGCTATTATAACTATAACGGGGTTAAAAAAATTTTGATAGCAAACAACACTGTTAATGCAATTAAAGCAAATAGAAAGCAGGCTGCTAAAGCGGGAGCTGTTGCTGGGGCTGCCTTGGGAATTGCATATAATGCTCAACAAACATATGAAACCATAAGGACCTCAAGGGAAACTTACTCAAAAGCTAAAGTGATAATTGAATTAGCTAGTAAGATGATAAGTTATGCTAGTATTGCTAGTACAGCATTTTCTATAGTTGCTTCTATCGCCACACTAGGTGTTAGGTGGTATAATAATACCACTGGCGACCTAAGTTTGGTTGAGAATTTAGAGCGAAAAGATATGGTAAATTTTATTAATAAGCAAATAAAAAATAAGCTTAAAAAGATTAGACAGATAGGATGCCATCCAAACCATATAGAACAAAGAGTATGCTCTCAGAATTCAGATGCAGTATTAATGGATCCTGCTAATTTACCGCGCAATCATGATATGTATAGTACGGTTGACGATTATAAGCAGACTATACAATATGCACAACGTATTTTAAGAAAGCATGCCGCAGAGCAAGCTGCAGCTCAACAAAATGGTGCATCTTCATCTTCACGAGCCACTGCTTTATAACTTTAAGTTAAGGCTATTGATATATTCACAATGCTTGAAACTAATATATAAATTATTTTTTAGCTGAGGCTTTGCATTTGTATAATCTATACATTTACTTAGCCTCCTCTAAAATAAGCTATTTTAGCTTAAATTGATTTTTTATTATGGCACTCTGTATAACGATAGCTATGCTACTTTGTTTAAAATCACCAGCTAAGTATGTCTTTTAATCTTAATATCGAGACAGATTATTATCTATAATCATTTCTCTATATTCTAGTATTTTCTGTTTTAGATATGCTGCCTAGTTATTTTTTTGCAGTGTAAGTTCGGGTTGGTTAGTATATAATTAGCCTAATTTCCCTTTATATTTCTTTCTACTGCAGTTACTGCAGGATTATTAAAATATAATTATGAATGCATATTTTTGAGCAAACCTAGATTATTCAGTGAGTGACGAGTCAGTAGATGCGTGCCATTTTTAAAGAAATCCACATTAATGGGTCACTTGCTTGGGTAGTAGTTTATTATCCTTTGATTAACATATTTTATTGTAACAAACTTAGATCAAGCTCTTGTTACAAACATCTGCTGATGCTCTACTATAAATATAAAAATAGGATGCTGTAAAGACAAGATTTTGCTATATTAATACTATTAAGATGTGCTAAGAGAGTATTATTCATACCCTCTTAATATCACAACAATCTTATAAATAAGAAACTAAAAAATCCAATTTACAAGCTTTTAGAGCCTATATTGTTTTGTGCGCCAATTAAAAGTTTTTGTGTATAACTAGCAATTCCATGCTTGTTAGCCAGGCTAGTTAAACCATTACTTGAAATGTTAGGATTGGAAATTAAATCTTTTGTTATTAAATTATTTTTTCGTGCTAATTTAAAACTATAAACTTTATAACAAACAAATAATACAATTCCAATAGCAACTAAAGGTAAAATATATTTTTTAGTAAAATTTAAAGCGGTCTGCCACTTATCATCTTTATTATTTTGCTTACTAGCGAGCGTTGTTAAAGGCTTATCTCCTGCTGTAGTAATAATAACAGGTTTTTGATCTTTGCTCGAAGAAGCGGCTAAGCTTTCTTTTATTGCTCTGCTTGCGCCACTAGAAGAAGGAGAGGCAGCAATCTTAGAAGAAGCTGCGGCAGCAGGTATAGCGTTCTCATCTACAATATTGCTATTATTACCCCCTGATAATGCTGTATTACTTGCTATTGATAACGAATTGAATAAATCTCTAAGCTCGTTGTGTTTTAGTTGATCCTTACAATCTGATATACAATCAAAAGCTATCTTACCTTTGTGATTTTTTAGATTAATATTAGCTTTAGAGTGTTGTACTAAATATTTTGCTATTTCTGTATGACCTTTCTTTACAGCATAATGTAAAGCTGTCCAACCATCATTATCTTGAATATTTACATCAATGTGCTTTGGCGCTGTGGTTAAAACTCGAACTACTTCAAATTTTCCGTAATAAGCAGCTTTATGAAGAGCGGTTCTCAGAGCGTAATCAAGTATACTTGGGTCTATATTGGGTAATAAGGCTAAATAAGACACAATCTCAGTATGGCCTTTACTTGCTGCTATATGTAGGGCAGTTTGCGCTTTTTTCCCTTTTTTCTCTTTAGTAAGAGCATTTAAAGCGGCCCCATTTTCAGATAAAATTTTTACTAACGCTAAATTTCCTAAAAGTGCTGCTAGATATAATGGTGTAAATCCTTTTATATCATATGGATCAACATTATTTGGATTTATTTTTTGCATTATTAATTTAGCTGTTGTCTCAAAATTATAAGCTGCAGCGTAGTGTAATGGCGTTTGAGCAAGACCATCTATTGCTTCTACATTTGCACCATTGTTAATTAAGAACTCAGCGGTATTTTGTTGTTGTAACTTGAATGCTCTATGCAATGGATTACATTGTTGGTTATCTTTATAAGTACATTTTGCTCCACTATTCACTAATAATCTTACCATACTGTGTAGCTTACTATCAGATGTAGCAATATGTAGAGCGTAATCTAAGTTTTTGGCTAGTTCCTCACTACTTAGTTTTTCTTTTAAAACTGTAATTATCGCATTTGCGGTTTTATCATCTTCATGATATACAGCCAGATCTAAGGCAGTAAAATTAGTGTTATTAAGAGCATCTATTTTCGCTACCTTACGGGCTAGCAAAGAGGCAACATTAGTATGATTGAAACGGGTAGCAAGATGAAGTGCTGTATTAAGATTTATATCTTTAATATCTACATCCGCCTTATATTCTTCAATTAACCTTGTTACCAAATCTTCATGACCATAAAATGCAGCTATATGTAATGCAGTTTGCTGGCTATCTTGATCTAAAATCTTATTAACATCAAATTTCTTTGGTTTATCTTCATCACTCTTAGCAATTAAATTTAGTGCTTTTTCAGTATCTCCTGCACAAAGATAATAGCTTAGTTTTGTTATATTATCTGCATCTTGAGGTAAAATTTTTTGCATTAAAGTTAGAGCAGTGTTTTTTTTGCCCTTTAAAGCGGCATAAGCCATATGATCATAAGATAATAACTCTTGAGCTATGGATGATAGCGTGTTTAATATTTTTATTACTTTATCATTTATAACATCATCGTTTTCTTGGCTTCTTATTAACTGTTCAAGATTATGAATATTAATATCAGTAGCTGTACGTGCGTGGGTCTGTTGCTTATTATTTGCCTCAGAAGCTTGTTTAGCAAGCGCTTCCCCTTGTATAGGAATATCGCTTAAATGTACATTATTACGTTTGTGCTTACCTTTGTGATTAGCTGCTTCGGTAGGGATTGGGCGTGGGCTCTCTAATTTTTCTTCTGTACATTGTTGAAAAATAGTCATTAAATTTGAAGTTGAAGAGGGCTTTCTTAAATAATGTTGATCTGGATTGAAATTGAAATCAGAATTGCTAGAACTTGACATTAACATTACCTACTAAATTTTAAGTATTAGTTTATAAAAACTATATTAAATTTGACTGTTTAGGAGATAAGTTAACATTTATTAATACATTGTAAATGCTTATTTGCTCGAAAATGCTTTTCAAAGTTACTAATTGTATTTTTATTTAATATGAGTAAATTAATTAATTATTTTATTTACTTAATTGTTTATGTTATACTTACCTAGATCAGCAAAAATATTGGTGTATGTTATGGGTACTTTAGCAACTGAGCAACATCTCGACAAAAAAGATCAAAGCATAGTTATAGCAGGTGCCGGGCCTGTTGGTTCGTTAACAGCTTTGCTAATGGGTAGCTGCTTTCCAAATAAAGATATTATTGTATTAGAGAAGCGTATTGAATATGGCCGAAAGCACGGGTTAAATATTTGGAATTCAACCATAACTGATGTAAATAGCAGTATAAGCCAAATCGAACGTGATGCTAAAAAATCTTTAAAAGCAGCAGAAAAAGGGGGTGACCAAGAATCCATAACTCATTTTCAAACCTTATTAGATAATACTAGTAAGGCCAAGCAGTTTTTAAAGAAAAATTTTCAAGGTGAGTTAATTAGTAAATTTATTGCAACTAATAAAATATCACAAATGCTTGAAGATAAAGCTGTTGAAATAGGTAATGGCAGAGTAAAATTTTTAAAAGGCGAGCAATATGCTCTAACTGATGAATCTCTAGCGGAAGCAATGGGTAATAAAACTTTACCTGCTGAACTTGAAAGAAGTGAATTGCAAAAAATTCTTGCCAATGCTGAAATGATTATAGGAGCAGATGGTGCACACAGCAAAGTTAGAGAGCAGGTTTTTAAAGAACCTGAACCTCAAACGGAAGTTATTCAGCATTTAATTGAAATAAAATTAGATTTAAATAAAAATACCACTCCTGCATCTTCAAAACTCCAAATAGTTGCTAAGACTATAGGTGATTTTCTTAGTAGAACAATTTTACCTACGTTAGAAACTGGTAAACTAAATATCTGGACAGAAGGGAAAGAAAAAGTTGCTACACTTCATATATTAGTTAATGAAGATGTTTATAATGAACTGCGGAACAATAAAGGTAGTGATGGTAAAGAAATGGGAACTTTACAAAATCCTTATAGCAGTTTGAAAGATCTTCCTGAAGGGGAAGCAAAAAAAATTATAGAGAAAGGAATATATGAAACTATAGGAGCAAAAAATATTGTCCCTGGCTCTTTAAAAATAGCAACCATTCCTATGCAAGTTTATAAAGCAAAAGAGATGGTTACTGTAAAGAATAATAAGCTTTTTAATATTATTGGGGATGCTGCTGTAGGTCTAATATTCATTCGTGGTGTAAATAACGGCCTACAGGCTGCCGGACATCTTACTAAAAGCACTTATGAAATGGTAAAAAATAGAGAGAAAAGCACTAAACTAACTGAATTACCTAAGGAAATGCTGAAATACCAGCAGAAAGAATTAGCTGTGGCTGATCAAAAGATGAATGGTATTAGAAGAGAAAGTAAAGCATTGATCCTTGTGAAGATGGCTGCTTTTGTGCTCAGTAAGCCTCTTAAAGCGATTAAAGCAGTTATTGCTAAGTTTAGTAAAAAAAATAATCAAGAAATAATTAACCTAGATGCGCAAGATAACAAAGAAAGCAAGCCTTCTAAACCTCCTAAATCTAGCGAAAAAGGGTTGCTACCTATGATTATTGCTGAAGAAACTTTATCAGCTGCTATGCAGGATAGGTTACAAGCCTTAAAGGATGGTAATAACGATAAAGTAAAAGACCAAGGTGCCAACTTAATCAATGACCTCAATAAAATGAAAGAAACTATCGAAGCTACTATAGAAAACCAATTTATTTCTTCAACAACTCAAGTAAAGCTTAACATTGATCAACATAGCTCACAAATAAAGTTTGAAATACCCAATAACTTTCAAGGCTTTTTACTAATAAATAGAATGGATAAAGATGGGAAGTTTCTAAATAGCAAAAATAGTGGTAATTTAGATATTTTAAAAATAACAAATCTTACTAAGAATGGACAACAAGTACAAGTTGTAGAATTAGTTGCAGAAGGTAACAATGGAAACAGTAGATGTAACCAGCTTATAACTGAATCTAAAACTTTTAAGGAATCTCTAATGGTTACTAAAAGAGCCAAAGATATGGAGCCCGATATATTATCATCGCTAACTCAATCTTCTCTTTTTCAAAAAGCTAAAAATAATAGCAACAGAACTATGTAAGCTATTAAATCATTTTATATTGTCTTATTAAGCATAGGTCATTAGTTTAGATATGTGCTTGATTTTTTAATTTTTTGCTCTTCTTTATTGATATAAATTAATTAACTTACCCATACTCATTACATTATATTTAATTACACTGAAAGTGTTAATATTAAAAATCTCTCAGTTATAATGAATGAGTTACAAGCATATTGCATAAAATTTCCTAACCACCATTCAGATTATAATGCCCTTATGGAGCTAGTAGGAGAAGCTGAAGTTGTACTAATCGGCGAATCTACCCACGGCACAGAGGAATTTTATCAACACCGGGCTGAAATGACTAAAAGATTGATTATAGAAAAATCTTTTAATACAATTGCTATAGAAGGAGACTGGCCAGATACTTATGCCATTAATCAGTATGTTAGAGGTAAGAGTAATGTTAAAAGTAGCATAGCAGCCTTAGAGGGGTTTACAAGATTTCCAACCTGGATGTGGCGTAACAGTACTATCATAGAGTTTATAGATTGGTTATATGATTATAATTTAAGTTTAACAGAATCAGAAAGAATTGGTTTTTACGGACTTGATCTATATAGTTTAGAGGCCTCTATACAGGAAATAATTAAATTTCTAGAAAACGTGGATACAGAGGCTGCTAACCGAGCTAAAGAACGATATGCTTGTTTTGATCATTTTAAACATGATTTGCAAAGTTATGGGTATGCCAGTGTATTTGGTATAACTAAATCTTGTGAAGACGCAGTTATTGAGCAATTGATCGATTTAAATACCAATATTTATAAATCTTTAAAAGAAAAAGGCCTTAAAGAAGACGAGCTGTTTAATGCTGAGTTAAATGCAAGGCTGATTAAAAATGCCGAAAAATATTATAGATCAATGTTTAGTAATGATGTTACCTCATGGAATATTAGAGATACTCACATGGCTGAGACTTTAGAAGCTTTAAGCAAACATTTAACGATAACTAGATTGCGTCCTGCCAAGATAGCCGTTTGGGCACATAATTCTCATATAGGTGATGCCAGAGCTACAGAAATGGGTAGAAAAAGAGGGGAATTAAATATAGGGCAGCTTGCACGGCAAAAATACAAAAATAAAACTATTAATATTGGATTTTTGACTTATTCAGGAACTGTTACAGCTTCCTCAAGTTGGGATGGAATAGCACAGCGTAAATACGTGAGACCTGCTATCCATAATAGCTATGAAGCTTATTTTCATAAGCTCAATATACCTAGATTTATGCTAAATTTAAAAGATGAAAAGGTGGCTAATTTAATACCAAATAATATGTTGGAACGAGCGATAGGAGTAATTTACCGCCCACAAACTGAAAGAGGGAGCCATTATTTTTATGCAGATCTGGCAAATCAATTTGATGTGGTCATTTATTTAGATGCAACAAAAGCGGTGAGGCCTTTAGAAACTACTGCCATCTGGCATGAGGGAGAAGTATTCGAAACCTTTCCTTCAGGAATTTAGATTGTATAAAGGAAATTATCAAAGAGAGGTTTTTAGTGTTCTTTAAAGATAGGGAAGATGCAGGAAAAAAACTTGCAGGTAAATTAAGACATTATGTAGGCAAGCATCATACTTTGATACTTGCTTTACCTAGAGGAGGTGTTCCGGTTGCTCATGAGGTTGCTAGGTCATTAAATATCCCCTTTGATGTATTTATAGTGCGTAAGCTGGGTACACCCCGTTCTTCAGAACTGGCCATGGGAGCTATAACCCTAGGTGGCCATATTATCTTTAATGAAGATATAATTCAGATGTATTCCATTACACCAGAAGATATTAAGCGGGAGGTAGCAAAGCAAGAGCAAGAATTACAACGGCGCAATGAATTATATAGAAGCGGTAAACCTTTCCCTAATATTAAAAATCAAATTATTATCCTTATAGATGATGGGATTGCAACGGGTGCAACCATCTCGGTGGCGGTTAAAGCATTAAAAGAAGAACATCCTGCAAAAATAATTATTGCCACTCCTATCGCTCCACAAGATATTTATGAAAAACTAAAAAAACAAGTAGATGAGGTTATTTGTTTAGATGTTCCTGAGGTCTTTTATGGAGTAGGACAATTTTATCAGGATTTTTCTCAAACTAGCGATGAGGAAGTTATAAAATTACTTGAGAACCCAACTGCAGTAAACGATTAGCTTATAATTACTTTTCATTAAATTTATTAACATAAAAATATTTGGCACAAAATTTGCTTTACTAAATTGTTAAAAATTTATTGAGCAAAGTTAATGCAAACCACTTTATTGAATTTTAATAATGTAATGCCTTATAATGAGAGTTATGAGCGTAATAAAACCTCACTAAATAACCATAAACAATCTTTACAAACAAACAATAATACCCAAAAGGTTGCACCTAGCAAGGAAGCTAAAGCACATAAATCAATAAATGTAAATATTGTTAGCTCTTCGCAAAGTAGTAAAATAGTGGTTTCAAATCACGCCGGCCAGAGCAAAACTAACACTAACGTGGCTCCGCAAGTTACTATAGAACAACAAGTTACAAATGAGCAATTGATATTCAATCAACTCGCAAATGAAATTAGTGAATTAGAAACGACATTAATTATTAAAAGAGATGGCGTGTTAAATTATGCTCAGATTGCTGCGTTAAATCCTGAATTGCAACAGCTAGTTATAGGAAGAGATGGTAATAATATAATTAACTCAGAGCTAATAAGTAATAGGATAAATTATGATTTAGCAGCAAATTTTGAGCAGCTATCTGAAATAAATAGTAACCAAAATACCCAGCAAGATTATGAACAAATGGGTATGGTTGGTTTTGATGAGTTTTTAAATAAAAATTCTGCGCTGTTAGAGCAAGTTGATCCTCAAGCTATAGCAGCTGGGTCGGTTGCCGTGATTCAGGATGAAGCTCAAAAACTATCTGATAAGAATGTTAACAATGATATGGGAGAACTCATAACATTAGGGCAGGGTGATGAACAGCAGGCTATAGAAGGAGATCAGGAGCTTGCTAGGTTAGATAGCTATCGTGAATTTGTGGAAAGCAGCAAGCTGATAGAGCAGCAAATTAAAAATAACGTAATTAAAACAGAGAAATCAACGTTACAACTATCGCCTGAGTTGGAAAATCCTAATAAAAAACAACAACAAAAGAATTGGCAAAATTTTGAGCCGGCATTGGATAATAAAGAATTATTAAGTGATGGTATTATATCAGAAAATTCTGCAGAAAAATTAGCAGCCGAACAAATTAATAATATTATAACTGCTAACTTTAAAAATTCAGCTGAAGAAGCACCGCAGCTCAATCTTAAAGTTGAACTTTTCAAGGAAGAAGATCCTTTTAAAGAAGTTTTAATGCAAGTAGATCAAGACATAAATGAGCTAGAAGCTAGATTAAACAACTCTTTTACAAAAGTCTCTGAGAGCAGCAATTTTGAACAGCAACTTAATCAAGAATTATTAAAGCAAATAGAAGTATCCTCAGGCGAACTACCTCATGAAACTCAAAATATTAAAAATCCGCTTCCCCTCCATGACCAGGTAAGGATAGGAATTACCAAAGGCATTAATGATAATAATGGCAAAGTAGTCTTACAACTAGATCCTCATCATTTAGGGAAAGTAGAAATTACTATGAGTTTTAACGAAAATCGGATTGCTCATTTAACCATCCAGGCAGAGAAAAAGGAAGCTTTAGAATTGTTACAAAAGGATTTTGGCGTCCTAGAAAAGAATTTAGATAACAATGGCATAAAAATTGCTGAAAGTAATATTAGTTTTAATTTAATGAATGATTCTAGACAAGACAGCAAGCAGAATAGAGAGTTTATGGAGGATTATCGTGAGACTTTTAAGGTAAGTAATGTAGACACTGATGATAATTATCAAAAACAGCAACAATTAGTTCTTAATGCTTATCAGTCCACTATGGAATCAGATAAATTAGATATTTTGGTATAGGAGTAAATTAATGAGCAATATAGATTCAAGGCATTCATCACCGGTATTTAAAGAATTATCAGCCGATAAAAATCCTTATGTCACGAAGATGCGTCCAATAAAAGAGAATTCTTCAAGTGCTGCCGCTAAAAAAGAGCAGTTATATGCTGATAAAGAGGCTTATTTAAACTTACTTATAACTCAGCTGAAAAATCAAAATCCTCAAAGTCCTACTGATACATCTCAAATGACTCAGATGATAGTGTCTATTTCACAGGCTGAACAAGTTATAGAAGCAAACCAAAAAATGGAAAAAATTCTTGAGTTGCAATTACAGTCCCATCGAATGAATGCAACCAGCCTTATCGGTAAAGAAATTGAATATGATACTGCCGAACAAAATCTGGAGGGTGGCAAGCAAACTACCTTCCAATTTAAATTGGGAAGAGATGCTGAGATGGTGAAAGTTAAAATTTATGATGATAGAGAGCATTTGGTAAGGACTGTGCATGCTGAAAAAGAAAGCCTAACAGAGGGCTATCATGACTTTAAATGGGACGGCAGAAACGATAAAGGTGAATTAATGTCTGATGATAATTATAAAATCCAAGTTGAAGCAGTAGATGAAAAGGGAGCACCAATAGAGGTGTATACCAATGCAAAATCTAAAATTATAGGAATATTAGAAGAAATGGGGAGCATTAAGCTTTTACTTGAAAATGGTAAATCAATAGATGAAAGCCAAGCTAAAATTTATATGGAAAGATCTAACTTTGAAAAAGAAGTTACATCCCAAGAAAAAGCCCTGCAACAATTAAAGCCATCAATGCAAAACATAAACTTAGGGTTGGGCGAAGAAGCAAAAATAAATATTGAAGAATTATTAAATTAAATAGATAAAAGGGAGAAAAATCATGGCATTAACAGGAGCATTTTTTTCAGGAATATCCGGAATGAACGCCCAGAGCCAAAATATCGCGGCTCGTTCTGATAATATTTCCAATGCAAATACAGTGGGCTACAAGAAAAACGCTCCTCAATTTTCCACATTAGTAACTGAGAATTCTAGTGCTAGATCTTATGCTGCGGGTGGTGTTGAGTTTGTTAATAGGCGCCAGGTGGATGCCCAAGGAATGATCCAGGGTAGCGGCGTAGTGACTGATCTTGCTATATCTGGCAAAGGCATGTTTGTTGTTAATAGTGAAAATGATGGTAGTGGTGAATATTTATTTACTAGGGCTGGTTCTTTTAGGGAAGATTCTCTTGGTAATTTTGTTAATTCAGCTGGTTTTACCCTTATGGCGTGGCCTGTAGATAATCAAGGTAGGATCCCTGGTGAGGCAGGTAACCTTAATACTATTTCTAACGCATTACTAGATAGTTTAGAACCAGTAAACTTAAAAGCGGTAAGTAGTGCGGTTGCTGCTACTACTCAGGTGCAATTTGCCATGAATTTGGATTCTGCACAACTAACCCTAGAAGGGGCCGGGCAAACTATTTCCATTCCGACTAGCTCTGCAGCCAATTATGGGATAGGACTTAAGGACCTTGTTGTACCTACTGCTAATATAAATACTGGTAGTAACTTTATTGTTAGAACACCAACACAAAGTTTTACCTATACTTATGGCGGAGTTGCTTCGTCAAATGATGTATCATTAGGAATATTAGGGGCAAGCTCTTTAAATGGAGTTTTTAGCACTGGTGTAACCAATGGTGATCAATTTACTATCGGTAATACTTCAATTGGTACTTTAACTTTTACCTATACCTCCACTTCTCCTGATCCGAGCAAGGGGCAGTTTAATAGCCTTGCAACACTTGCGGATGCAATGGATAGAACTTCAGGCCTGACTGCAAGAGTATATGGCACACATCTTTACTTATCAGCTGAGAATGCTAATCAAGGATTAACCTTTACAAACGTTGGTAGCAGTACTTTAGTTACAGATCTTGGTTTTAGTAACGTTGCTACTTCTCCTGCAGCTATCAGTAACGATGGTATTGCTTCAAGTTATGATATTACAACCACTCCTATTTTAGCTGCGGGTACTACTGCTGCTCTGTTAACTGCGGTTAATGGTGAAACTTTTACGGTGGCTACTCCGGCACTTGGTACGGTTACTTTTACTTTTAGTAATCCCATAGGTGCTGCTACTGATTTTAACAGTTTAAATACCCTTGCTACTGCTATTAATACGGTAACAGGACTTTCAGCTAATATTAGTAATAACGCTATCTCCATTCAATCTGATGTACCATCTGATACCATGACTTTTGGTTTTACCGGTACTGACTTTGTCACTGCCATGGGATTAGTAGATACTGTAGCACTACCTGGAACGGTGCAGCGTTTTTCTAGTTTAGAAGGGTTACAAGAACTTATTAATCAACAAACTGCAATTGAAGCAAGAGCTATAACTTCGGGTACCACTAATGCTCAGCTTAAAATTTATAATACTGATCCATTATCAACTATATCATACGAATATGGATATCCAATTCCAACTACCAGTAACATATTAGCGGAATTTGGTTTAACTAGAAACTATCATCCTGCCATTCCAACCAACTCGGATAGTGCGCGTGGAGTTGCTTCAATACCGGTAACTGGACCTTCTTATGACCCGCTTGATGTTTCTGCTCATAATATGGCTGGTGGCCAATTAGTTCCACATTTTAGCCGTAATTTTGAAGTGTTTGATCCATTAGGTGAAAGGCATGATTTTAGAATAAGTTTTGCAAAGTTAGGTATTAATACCTGGGGTGCTGAAGTTTATGCCTTAAATCCAGCTGATATTATTTCTTCTACCGGAAGAACCGATGGGTTAATTGGCTACGGCAGCATTATATTTAATGGCGATGGTACCCCAAGAAGTATTTCCCCAGGCTTAACCACTCCAATTCCATTGCGTTGGACTAATGGGGCTTTAGATAGTGAAGTTGAATTAAATTTAGGAACCGCAGGTGATCCTCCTGGGACAGCCGGAGCTAGCACTATTGCTCAGCGTGATGGTCTTACCCAGATTAGGTCTGATTATAATGTTAGATTTGTGGATCAAAATGGTGTATCGGCTGCTCTTTTAAGTTCTATAGAGATTAATAAAGAAGGATATGTGATTGCTAACTATCGTAATGGTTTATCTCAAACTATATATCAAGTGCCTATGGCAGATTTCCCTAACTTTAATGGATTAAATCCTTTAGATGGTAACGTATATGGTGCACGCCAACAAGCCGGCGCATTTAACTTGCGTAAACCTAACGAAGGTGGTGTGGGTATTATTAAATCTAATGCGCTTGAGCAATCAAACGTTGATTTGGCCGAAGAGATGACAAATCTTATTATCGCTCAGCGTAACTATGAAGCAGATACCCAAATTTTAAAAACAGTAAATGAGTTGTTGGAAAGGTTAAATAGAATTTTCTAATTTTTATTAAGTTTTATTGAGAGGAAAATTTTTTGAGTTTCAAATAGCTAGCTGGGTAAATAGTAGGATTCCTAACAAAAAACCTACATATCAACCCAGCTAACAAGGACTAATATATATTAGTAAAGTTTCTTTAGTATAACTTGAATATAATTTAATAGGTCGGTGTTAAATCGGCCTATTTTGTTACAAAACCCATTCTGCTTGAGGGATATCTATAGTGCTAATATCTTTGAAAGTTTCTGAAAAGCAAGCGGTATCCGAATTGCCAGAAGTTTCAGTTATAGGTAGCTCACTATTTTCACTAGTAAATGCTGCTTTAATATAAGCTCCTACGTAAAGATTGCTATATTCCTTAGTATAATTATCCACGAAGTTATAATTGTTGAATTCTTGTAAGACACCCTGAAAATGCTGCTGCTTTAATGCTTCTTTATTTTTTAAAACTTGAGTAACTTTAGCAAAATTTTCTATTAATTTTTGGTTATCATCTTGATTATTTGGGTCATTATCAATTTCATCATATTTGATACTAGATTCTATTAACTTATGCCCAAGCTCTATTAATTCATCATCACAAAACTCATACATTTTTAAATCTACTAAATCTCTAAAGACTTTACCATCCAATATTGGTTCTTCAATAGTGTCGCTATTACTATCTTCATTAATGTTTGCGTTACTATCTTTTAATAAACTCTTAACTGTTTTATAAAATTTTAAAAGATCTTCATCGGTTACTATTTGATTAAATTTGTTAAAAAACTTACTGCCAAATTTTAGTAAATTATGATTTAAGTACATAAGATAAGGAGCTTGATCTTCTGCGGCATGTAAATAAAGGTTAACATTATCAAAATATTTAGGATCTATGGTATTAAGGCTAAATTGTGAATCTAAAGGGTTTTTAAAATTATCTAAATCTTGAGAATATTTATAAAATTTATATAATTTCTCCCTGGATTTTCTAATTGTTCCTCTATAATTTTTGCATTGCTTACGGCAAAAATTAAGCATAATCCGCCTATGTTATGCTGTATAGGTATGATATCAAATTCTACTATATTTGTTTGATATCCGGGCAGTTCACTATTAAGCTCTGCTGCTAATTCTTCAAAATGCTGTTTAGCTTTAGTAGAATATTCCTGTTGCCAATAACCTACTGAATCATAACCATTTATTTCTAAAGAGTACAAAGGGTCCGTATAATAAATAGTAATAGTATTATCTTGCTTAGCAATTACGCAGGCTTCTGCATGTTCATCAAAACCATAAGATCCTCTTATTACTTGATGAGCTAAAGCAGAATCTAATTTTGAGATTATCATATCTTTAGGGGAGATTAAGCAATACTCTTCAAAATTTAAACAAACACAATTTTTAGTAAAGCTTAGCATATCATAAGGGGTGGTGATTGCTAAACTTTGATTATATAATGTATAAAATTTTGAAAGAGGCTCAACAATTTTAATGAATTCTAATTTTTCTTGGGTATTTAAACTATAGATATCAGTAACTTTATGAATATTATGCTTATAGGTAAACTCATTTAATTTATCTACTAAAGCGGAAGCCTTATTAAATAAATGAGCATATATTTTTATATAAGTTCTAAGTTCTTCAATAACATATGTTTGTTTAAGTTCTTCCTGGGTAAGCTGTTTTGGGAGATTAAAATTATAGAATATATTATTTTTACCATTAAATATAATCATTATACTAACCAAATTTTTGTAATTATATAATGTAGTATAAAAAGCAAATAATCAGAATAAAAATTATAGTGTAATTAAAGTTATAAAAGTGAACGATTTAATAATATATACAAGCTAAGAAGCTAAATTTTTAGCAAGCATTTACGTTAAAAGCATAATTTTTTTACGTTTATTTTAATCATACAGTCATATTTAATAGTAAATAAGCTAATAGCATGTTAGCAAATAACACACATATTAAATAGGGAGAGTAACTATGGCAACAATGGTTGGAATGCAGCCTACGTTGATTGGCGCACTTAAAGATTTAGTTGAACTTGATTATGATGCGGTGGAAGCTTATGAAGCTGCTATTAATAGGCTGGAAAATGCTGAGTATAGAAAAAAAATGACTGAGTTTATGGATGATCATAAGCGTCATATTAAAGATGTTACCGAGCTTCTAAGAAAGCACGGTGAAAATGCTCCAACAGGACCAGATTCAACTAAGCAATGGTTAGTGAAAGGTAAAGTAGTGCTAGCTAACTTAGTAGGTGATAAAACAATTTTAACTGCTATGCATAGCAATGAAATTGATACTAACAAAGCTTATGCAAGAATGTTAGAACGTGAGGATCTTTTTGATGATGCAGTTAATATCCTTAAAAGAGGTCTAGAAGATGAGAAGAAGCATAAAGCTTGGCTTGAGCAATTTGCTTAACCTCTAAAGTTTAAAGTTAAATTTAGTAAAAAAATGTATCTGGCAGCTAAAAATTTGAAAACCAAGCTGCCAGATAACTTAAATAGGTTCTTATACGCTTATCTGTATGGAAGAGATTTTAAAACAAAAACGCCTAATTATTTTTAAAAAATTAATTATTCGTAACTCAAAAAATCAAATAGTTGCCTATCACGATAGATGTACAAAAACTAGTAGCATAGCAAGCATTCTACTTTTTAAGTAATTTTGAGTCTTAATAATTGCATGCAGGCTAGCTTACTTCTTGCCGGATCTTTGATTGTTTTTCCTGATTTTTCAGTTGTTGTTGCCATTTTTTACCGGTTGAATGAGTAGTTAAGCTAGCGGGAGAGTTATGGGTAGAAATGCTATGCTCTGAAGGAGGTAAGAGTCTATTAGGTTTAATCAAAGAATAAGATGCCATACCAATGCTAGTAGTAATTACACTGAAACCAATTTGTTGGATTTTGGGTAATGTATTTAAATAATTTCTAAAATGCTTAAATTGTAAAATAGAAGTTTTCCATCCTTTTGATAGACCATCAAGTAAAGATTCGCTTCTATGTGGGGTTTTATTATTACTTTTATAGCTAGCAGATGCTAAGGTTGGTTGATGTGAAGTGGGTTGTAGGGGCTGTTCCACTTTTTTTAGTAATCGGCTATCATGTTGATAGTTTTTATTAAGTAGAAATTGTTCTTCAAGAACAATTTCACTTTTTTCAGTAATGCTTTTAATATTTGGCACAGATAACGCACTTTTAGTTTTTAATATCTTTATAATAGCAGAGTTTTTTAAAGTCTTATCAGCATAATCTAAAGCAGAATGTCCATATTGATCAAGAGTGTTAACATCAGCTTGATGCTCAACAAGGCAATTTAGCAATGTTTTATCACCCAAAATTATAGCTATATGTAATGGGCTTAAACCTACAGAGTTTAATGAATTTATATTCATTCCCAGATTTAAAAGATGTTCAACTAATCTAATATTTTGGCTTTCTACTGCGGTATGTAACAATTGAGCTTGAGTTAAAATTGTGGTTTGTTGCGTTTGATCTAAAGTTTTAAATATAAGTTGTAATAAATCAAATAATTCTTCACGGTTATGGCGTGCCAAATGATTCAATAAGTTGCTTATCTCCCATATTGGAGCTTTGCTAATATTATAACCTAATTTAATCAGTAATAGAGCTGTATCAAGATAATCTGGTTCATTATGGTTTAATTTTGTTAATGTAAATTCCATAGTAGTTCGATATTGGCCCACAGCAACGGCTATATTTACTTCAAGCTTTGTAAATAGAATTTTTAACAATTCTTCATCGTTATTATAAAGAGCCACATCAATGATGCTACCATTAATGATAACACGGCTACCAATGCGCCCTATGGCTTTAACCAAACGTGGATATTTATTCTCTAATTGAGCACCAGAGTTAATTAGATTTATCGCTTTAGTTATATCCTTTTTTATTACTAAATTGTTATAAAGTTCTTGATCTAATTTCAGCTGAATCATGACTTTTCCATTATAATTAAAATATAAATTTATTTTTAACGGTAAATAATAAATATAGCTAGATTTTTATTTATAGGATTATCAAGTAATTTCAATCATTTGCTTATTATGGCCAGCTTAGTTTAGGTTAGGCAGCTTACTAACCATTTTTACAAATACACCAGATTAATTACGCAGGGTGCTACAGATATAAAGATCGAATATTTACAATTACCATTAATACTACCGACAATCACGAGAAGCTTAAAAATAAGCGCATATTAATTACTTGCCTAGCCGGGATTATTTATTAATATGACCTGTATAATTAATTCAGAAGGTTAGCTAATGAAGCTAGGGATATATAAGCATTATAAAGGAAATCTATACCGTGTGATTGGGCTTGCAAGGCATACTGAGACCTTAGAAGAAATGGTGGTATATCATTCCCTTTATGGGGATTATGGTATTTGGGTTAGACCCAAAGTAATGTTTGAAGAACAAATTGAATGGCATGGTGAATTACAACCAAGATTCCAATTTACCCAAGTGCTTTTTGAACAATCGCCTTTATATAGTTAATTACAATGGTTATTTCAATTGGTTATGTTGCTTCTTTAGTTATGGGGTTAATTTTAGGATTAACCGGAGCAGGGGGAGCTATACTTGCTGTACCCATTTTAACTTATTTATTTTTTATTCCTGCTATAAAAGCTACATCTTACTCTTTGGTGGTTATTAGCTGTATTTCTTTGGTAGGTATTATCAGTTATCATCGTCAGAGTTTGGTTAAATATAAATTGGCTCTCATATTACTAATTCCCTCAATCATTGCAGTATTTTTAACCCGTGAGTATTTATTGCCGATTATTCCTAATGTTTTATTTAAGATAGGTAGCTTTACCGCTACTAAAAACAAATTGATATTGCTCGCCATGAGCATGTTAATGCTCAATTCGGCGCTAAGCATGCTTAGAAGCCAGGTCGCTACAACAGTTAAACTTACAAAGGGATTAACATGGGTAAAAATAATCTTAATGGGCTTGCTGATTGGATTTTTTACCGGAATGTTAGGGGTAGGCGGAGGTTTCTTAATTTTACCTTTGTTAATTTCTCATTTTCAACTAAACATGAAGCAAGCTGCTGCTACATCTCTTTTTGTAATAATGGTTAACTCATCGATTGCTTTAATAATTGATATAAAAAACTTTGTAAAATTAGATTATTGGTTTTTATCTAAGTTTACTTTTTGCGCGTTGATTGGAATGCTCATTGCCACTTTTATCATTCAAAAAATTCCACAAAAATTACTTAAAATATCTTTTGCATTAGTGCTAATAATACTTAGCTCTTACATTATATCTCGCGAAACCCTACTAGTAATCTAGTTACTAATATTTTTTAATAAAATGAATCTAAGCAGAGTTTGTATGACTCTTAATTGATTAGATGTATCGCATAAGTGTTACATTATATCAAATACGGCTATAACGTACTTGATATGGCTTTTGTTAGTGTTACTTAGAAGAAAAATTAAACCATTTAAATAACCTAACTAAAAGGCTAAAGAGCTTTTTTATAAAGGAAGTTTTAGAACTCATTGAGAATATATAAAAGATAGCCATATCTTTTGGATGTACTATAAAACCAGGCGATAACTAATATCTATCAGGCTTGGTGGCATTAAGAAATCTTAAAAAAATTTAAAGCAAATAAGCTGCAAAGCTGCTTTGAAAATTATAGAAAGAATAGCCTAATTACTTAACGCATGATCTATTTAGTTTGTACAAATCTCTTGAGCCAAATTTAAAGATCTGAAATATAATTATAGAATAAATTTATATAATCGATCGGTCAGACCAATTTAAGAGGAACAACTAATACTTAAGTTTTGTAAATGTTTAGGGGCTGTTGATGCATAATATTCATATTCTTTATGTTCATCAAAAGGATTATGCATTATTTTTAATATTGTATTGATTATAGTATAATCCTTTTTATCTTCTGCAGCTCGAATGGCTTCTTCAGCAATCCAGTTTCTTAAAATAAATTTTGGATTGATTTGATTCATTTGTTCTTTTCTAACGGCTGCATTACTTTCAAAGCTTTTTAAATGCTCTAAATAACTTTTAAGCCAGATGTTAGCCTTGTCACTATTTCCAAATAAATTTAACCAGTTACTATTTTCATAAGCTTTATCAACTTCAGATAAATATCTAAAGGCCAAGGTATAATCAGCACTAGCTTCTTGCATAATTTCTAAAAGTTCTGTTAATAAAATTTTACTGGTAGAAATAGTTTCTAAATTTTTATTATTAAATCCTAATTTTTGTAACATCATTTCATTATATTGATTTAATAATTCTATAGCATAGCTTTTTATAATTTCTTCAGCTTCTTTAAAAGAAATTAAATCTTGAAGGGAATGAGCTAGCATATAAAGATTCCAAGCTCCTATATAGGGCTGCTGATTAAAAGCGTATCTACCAGAAGTATCAGAGTGATTACAAATCAGTCCTTCATCATAATGTTCCATAAAACCAAACGGTCCATAATCAATAGTAAGCCCTGTTATAGACATATTATCAGTATTCATTACGCCGTGTGCATAGCCCACACTTTGCCACTTAGCAATTAGAATTGCTGTACGCTTTACTACTTCACTGAACCACATACTATATTTATTTGGTTTATCAATAAGGTGAGGATAATATTCACTAATAACATGATCTGCCAGCACCTTAACTGCTTCATCTAATCCATTGTTGTAAAAATATTCAAAATGACCAAAACGAATATGTGAAGCATCAGAAAGCCTAGTTAAAATGCAGCCAGGTTCTAATTTTTCCCGCTGTACTTCTTCATTTGTTGCAATAAGGAATAAGGCACGTGTGGTTGGAACTCCTAATGCATGCATGGCTTCACTGCATAAATATTCACGGATAGAAGAACGCATTACTGCTCTACCATCTCCAAAACGAGAATAAGGAGTTTTACCCGAGCCTTTTAACTGAATATCTATTAATTTTCCTAAATCATTTCTAACCTGTCCAAGCAATAAAGCTCTGCCATCACCAAGCTGTGGTACATAATGGCCAAACTGGTGCCCTGCATATACCATAGCCAAAGGATCACTTCCTGGAAGCTTACTGTGACCTGTAAAGAACTGTAAACATTCTTTATTGTTCAATGAAGAATGATCTAAATTAAGCATTGTGGCGGCATCAAAATTTGCATGAATTAAAAAAGGCTGCCTACTAAACTTTTCGGCGCTCATTTTTGTAAAAAAATATGCAGGAAGCCCGGCAAATTTATTATCAAAAGGTAAATTGTTTAAATTATAATTTGGCATATTAAATTTTATTTTTTAAGCTTTATAGCATTATCTTAACTATATAATACATATATTATAACCATAACCAAGCGATGAGTTTAATAAAAACTCTAGTTTTTTATCAAATTTAAGCTATTAGTTTTAGCACTAATTTTCAGTAATATAGGAAAGCCATGCAGCCAGTTGTTAAGCATTTTTTTGATCCAGATACTTCTACTATAACTTATATAGTATCAGATGAACTAACTAAACAATGTGCTATAATTGATCCGGTATTAGGATATGATGCAGCATCAGGCAGAACTAACACTATAAGAGCAGATGAGGTTATACAATATATCAAAAAGCAAGGTTTAGCGCTTGAATGGATTTTAGAAACCCATATTCATGCTGATCATATTACTTCCAGTAATTATATTAAACAAAATTTAGGAGGTAAAATAGGAATCAGCACAAAAATCAAAGAAGTATTAGATTGTTGGATTCCTATATTCAACACTTTTAATGATACTAAGGCTGATGGTTTACAATTTGATCATTTATTTGCAGATAATGAAAAATTTACAGTTGGATCAATTAATTTTCAAGTAATGCATACCCCAGGTCATACTCCAGCTTGCGCATGTTATTATACTGAAGGTATGATTTTTATAGGAGATACTTTATTTATGCCGGATTTGGGCACCGCACGATGTGACTTCCTAGGAGGGTGCGCTAGTACTCTTTATAACTCAATTCAGCGCATTTTTTCTTTAGCTGATAGCACGATTATTTATTTATGCCATGATTACCCACCAAGTACGCGAGAATTTAGCTTTGTAAGCACTATTGCGGAGCAAAAAGAGTTAAATATATTAATTAATCAAAATATTAGTAAAGAAGAGTATATAAATAAACGCCATGCAAGAGATAAAGGCTTACCAGTTCCTAGATTGTTACTTCCTGCAATTCAAGCTAATTTACGGCTAGGAGAATTTGGTAATTCTGAAACTAATGGAGTTAAATATATTAAAATTCCTATAAATCACATTTAAACAATTGCTAATTAAATAATTATAAATTTATAATATTACAACATACCGAAATTAAAAATTTTTATAGGATACAAATAATGATAATGGCTCAAGCTAAAACTGTAACTCTACATGGTAGCTTTGAAGGAAGCTCATTGCTTTTTAAAAATCGAAAAAAAACCATGCAAGAGTTGCAAGAGTATAGAGATGAAATTTCAGAGTTAAGTAATATCTCAACAGGGCAACTCAAATCAAAATTAAGCAATTTAAAGGAGGTTGATGATTATTTAAGACTTAGCCCTTTCTTAATGAAGCGTTTTCCTAAGCATATTATTCAGATATACATTACCAATGGTAATTTCTTTAATAATCTGCTGGAGCGTTTAACTGACTTTCCTATTTTAAGAAAAAAAATAACTATACTTACTTTTGCAGAAATATATGCAAAAAAGGATGATCAAGAAATATTAGAGCAAAAGTTAGCATTATTATTATTAAAATTACCAAATCTCTCAATCTGTGATTTAAGTAATAATAACTCGCTAGGCAAAAAAGATATACAACAAATAGTACAGCAACTAACTGAGCTAATTAAACAAGAGCTAGAAAACCCATCTCCCTTTAAAGTAAAGAAGAAGATTTATCAAAGCGAAAATAATAGTATACAAGCTACTACCAAAACAATACAAAATATAGTACATCGCAATTTAAAAATATTTTGTATTGATAGAGAGGCAGAATTAAAACTTCGTTTTCAAATAAAAAATAATAAAGAAAATGATAATCCATTGGACTACCAACCTATACAAAGAAATCAGCCAAGTTATGTTCAATTAGAAAAAGAAAGAAAAGAGGAGAGAAGAGAAGCGTACTATAACAATGGTATAAAATAAAGTGTTATTGTGTATATTTTAAAAACTTTTATTATTTCTCAATAATATGAAATGAGGTAATTTTTAGGAAAAGTTAGCGTGCACATATATTATTCAGCAATATTCATAAATTCTAAGTAAAAAAATAAAGCACTTTAGCCTTGTTTTTTTAATACATATTGCCTATTTAAAAGATATTCATAGAACTCTTTTCCTTCGCCGGTAAGACGATACTCATCTCCTTCTTTTTCTTCGATAAGTTCAGAATCAGTAAGATAGCTAATCCATAGCTCAAATGATACGTTATTATTATCTCTATAAAAATTATTATAAACTAATAGAGCGCTTTCTTTAGAAATAGTGTGCTCTTTCGCTTTATATAGTTTTTCAATTAAAGTTAATTGGCTACCTAAAATTCTTTGAAAACAACGCTCAAAATGTAATAGAATATAAGCATCACAAAGTAGATCAGGTAATAATTTCTCTAAATCTTCATTGGCATGATCTTTAATAAATTTATTAATATTATTATAAATTTTATTCACTAATTTTCTATTATGTTGAGAAGTAAGCTCGTCTATATTCTCTGATTGGGTAAGAATTGGTTCCGTAACTAACTCCGGCTGATTTTGGGTAAGTATATTATAATAATGTTTAGGATTATTAATTTCTTGAATAACACCTTCATTTGAGTCGTCGGAAGCTGAGGGAATTTCAATCCCAGAAGCGCTAAGTTTTACTCCTCTTTCATTAACTGCAGCTGTGAATGATACTAAAAGCTTTTTTAATGGAGTTCCAAATATAGTCAGTACTGCTAATATAACTAATGGCCACATTATTTGCTGAATAAAACTGAAAACTTCCTGCATTTTTAACCCTCATAATCATTTAATACACACACTAACCAATTGAATTAAATATAAATTAATTATATTGAACTTGTTAGGTAAAAAATTTGTATTTTTCAATGTAATGCTTTAAATTTCATAATATATAAATTGCAATTTAATTTTAGATAAGATTTAATGATATATTGTGTTAATAAGATTTTAAAAAGTTGTATATGATTGATGAATTACAAGGAATTATACCACAAAAACTCTTTAAAAATTTTCATGGTAGTAGCTTATTATCATTAATTCAGCCTTTCATTGCCAAAACTTGTTATGAAATTACGTTAAATAATCCAAATTTATCCTATCAGGAAATATCTTATTTATATTTAAAATATTTTGTAGAGAATGCTCCATTAAGTGCTGGATTCTTGGACAGCAATTTGAAATTTATCTCTTTAAGCTCAAAGCTTTTTAATCAAATAACTAACTATTACCCTGAAGCCAGCTCAGCACTTGAGATTGAAAGTGCTAGTTTTTTTGAAATCTTTACACAATGCCCGAATAAAATTAAGAAAGCTTTAAAAGATAATCTACTAGGACAAGAGGTATCCCATAATAATTTAAAATATGAAATCAATGAAGGTGATATACGATGGGTTAAATGGCGTTCTGTCCCTTGGTATGGTATAGATTCTAAGCCTTTAGGAGTCATTTTTACTTTAAAAGATAATACTCAACCTTATAATACCCAAATAACCAATAAAAAGCTTAAGCAAGCTAACGAGATTCTAGAAAATTTTTCAATGATTTTTTCTCATGATATCATCCAACCTATGAGGCAAATTGCAAATTTTGCAAGCTTAATGAAAGATCATATTGAACGACAAAATTATCAAGATGAGTTTTTAGATTTTTCTTTAGAGGCTATTAATTCAAGTTTAAGGCAAATGCAGATTATATCTGAAGGGATTACTCTTTACAGCAAAGAAGGAAAGCTTACCAGCAATAAAGAAGCTGTATATCTTAACCAAGTTTTAAATCAAATCCATGGTTCTTGCTTTGAAAATAATAATATTAAATTTCATAGCAACATATCAGAAGATGTAATTTTATACATGAATGCTGCCTCGGCAACTCAATTATTTCAAAACCTGCTCATTAATGCAGTAAAACATGCTAATGCCAATCATACAGTTATCATTCTTACGGCTGAAAAAGGTAATGATGAGCAAGAATTTATTAAATTTAAGTTATATAATCATGGTAATGAGATAGATAAAGAATTAAGTAAAAAAGTATTTGCTCCTTTTGTTTCTAGTCAAAAAGATGGAGCAGGGATAGGACTTATGATTTGTAAAAAGATTATTGATGCTTATAAAGGTAAAATTTACATTCAACCTGTTACTAATCGTGGCACTGTAGTCACCTTTACTCTACCTAAATATGATGAAAAAAAAATTAAACTTGAAAAAGCTAGCTAAAATTACAGTTTAGCTATTTTAACTATAGTTTTTTAAAGTGGTAAGCCTGATATTAGCTCCAATTTTTAACCAAAAATGAATTCCTTCTCTCTTGGAAAAATAATATAATAAAATACAAGCTAAAATATAAAATTCAGCCTGCATTTTAAAAGATATACTTAGTTAACTAGCTTTGGTTGGTAATAACACTGTTTGAGTCCAATATTTTAAAACTTTATGTAATTGTTCTTTGAAATCTTGGAAAGAAAATGATTTTCTAATAAAGCCACTAGCTTGTAAACTATAAGCATTTTGCATGTTTTGATTGCTAATACTATTAGTAAGCATAATAACCGGTATAGATTGCAATTCCTTTCTCCTTTTAATCTCTTTTAAAAGCTCTAGGCCATTAACTGCAGGTAAATGCAAATCCACCATAATAAGATCCGGGATAGGAAATTGAATAGCTTGTTGAGTAGTAGTGCCCATTGCTTTAATAAAATTTAAAGCTTCCTGGCCATCATGAAAACTATAAATATTTAACTTCTCTGGGAAATCGCTCAATGCTTTCCTTAATAAAAATTCATCTTTACTATCATCTTCTACTAATAAAATATTAAATACATTTACATCTCCTGGTAAAGAAGACTCTTCTTCAATCCCTTCAAAAAAGCATTTGATAGATACCTCAAAAATTTTAGCAACTTGATAAAGAAGTGTAGCAGAGATTTTATTTACCCCTTGTTCATAACGCTGAAGCTGCTGGATTGAAACATCAATTTGGCTAGCTAAAACTTTAAGCGGCCAATTCATTTTGTTTCTAAAAAATTTAATTTTTTTTCCTACAAAAAGATCTAAATTATTAATGGCACTCATATATTTTTAACCTCTTACGTTATAAAATTTAAGTTAATATAAATAATGTCGTTTGAAAATGGTAAATTTTAGATTTTTTCACGTAGATTTGTTCTTTTAAAAAAAGTTAGGCTATCTAATAGGTTAGATAAAACTAGCCATAATCTACAAGGGAGGAATTAAAATGGTAGATAAAAGAAAACATTCAGAAGGTGAGTATTCTTCAGAAGATGAAAAAAGAAGAATGCAAAATGCATATGCCAAAAAGCATAAAAGTGAAGAAGAAAATGATGAGGAAGATAATTACAGTGGATCTACTTCAGGTGATTTATCTGCTGATGAGAAAAAAAGAATGCATGAAGCATATGCTCAAATGGGTAAAATGGGAGGATCTGCAACTGCCGAGAAATATGGTAAAGAATTTTATCAAGGTATCGGTAAAAAAGGTGGCGAAACAACCCGTGATACTCATGATGAAAATTTTTATCATGACATTGGCCAAAAAGGAGGCAGTGCAACTGCCGAGAAATATGGTAAAGAATTTTACCAAGATATAGGCCAAAAGGGTGGTAACGCAACCAAAGAAGCTTACGGACCTGGCTTTTATGAAGATATTGGCCAAAAAGGAGGTACTGCTACTCGTGACAAATATGGTACTGAATTTTATGAAGAAATAGGCCATGAAGGTGGCGAAGCTACATTTAAAAAATATGGCCGTGAATTTTACCAAGACATTGGCCATAAAGGTGGTGAAACAACCCGAGATACTCACGATAAGGATTTTTATCATGATATAGGCCAAAAGGGTGGTAATGCAACCAAAGAAGCTTACGGACCTGGCTTTTATGAAGATATTGGCCATAAAGGTGGCGAAGCTCGCGCCCATCAAATGGCTAAAAGTGGTAAAGTTTCTAATAAAGAAGAGGAGGAAGATGAAGAAGAAAATAACAATAATAATAAAAAATAAATATTGTTATTTTAAACTAAGGGCGTTAACGCCCTTAGTTTATGTTTAACTTTAACTTAAGGACTGGTATGGTAACTGAAAAAAAGGTCATAACTGATTTATATAAACATGAACTTACGGTACAAAAAGTATATCATGATATTATGGCAAAAATTGACAATCCTGAAATTAGAGAAAACCTAACATGCTTTTTAAGAGATCATGAAAAACATATAGAAAATCTTTCTAATAAAATAGTTATATT
This sequence comes from Rickettsiales endosymbiont of Stachyamoeba lipophora, assembly GCF_003932735.1. NCBI lineage: Bacteria > Pseudomonadati > Pseudomonadota > Alphaproteobacteria > Rickettsiales > Rickettsiales endosymbiont of Stachyamoeba lipophora. The sequence continues at coordinate 1,499,572 of NZ_CP033611.1, forward strand.
AACAGGCTCTAAACCTAGCAAGATAAAAAATGTTAAAGGAACTATTATAGCAGGTTATGTTGCTCTGCGAAGCATGGCAGGCCAGCATGGGGCTTTAACGGCTCTTCAAACTGTAGAAGAGGATATAGTTAAACATTATAGAACTGCTTCAACCGAAAATATTTCAAAAGAATCTCTAGAATTAATTAATACGCATTTAAAAGAAGAAGAGAAATACAATCAGTATATTAAAAGTTTAATATAAGTTTATTAAAAACCTATTATATGACCTGAAGGAAGAAGTAATGGTTAAAGAGCATGACATAGTTGTTGACCTATATAGACATGAGCTAGCTGCAGCGGAAATTTATCAAGATGTACTTAAATATATAGAAGATGCCAAAGTAAAGAGCAAATTACAAGAAATTGCTGATGATCATAGAAATCATAGTAAGCTGTTATTTAAACTTGCAGCAAAAACCGGTAATAAACCTATTGAAATGAAAAATATTAAAGGTACGCTCCTCTTGGGATATGCCAGCGTTATAAGCATGGCAGAGGGGCAGGAAGGAGCCTTGAAAGCTATCCAGACTACAGAAAATATGGTGCTAAAAAAATATAAAGAAGCCTCAAATAATAGAAAGATATATTCAAAAGATATTCGTGCCATTGTACAAAATCATTTAAAAGACGAAGAGAGATATAAAAATTATATGGATATTCATATAACTTGAGCTTTTCATTAATGTTATGTAAATTTATAATACTAAATTACGTTACAACTTTAAGAATTAACTGTAGAGCAATATGCGTTAGTAATTTTCATATTAATGTTGCTACTACAAACCTAACATATTACCCTTATATTGTTGGGTTGTCGTCCGATATATCTATATATCTAGCACCACAATTTTAATACTTGCTATTCCACTTAATCTTTATAAAGTCTAGCTTCTCAGCCTGATATTTAATGTATTAGTTTAAATTTTAGGTTAATTCTTGTTTTGAATTGTTAATTGTTAAATTTAACAATTACTTAGTTTTATTAAATCGACTTAAATATTAATTTTATATTTAATGTGTTGTATAATTAACATGTGAGTAATGCAATGAGCAATCTTAATAGTAAGGACGATCAAGATAAATTAAATTATCGTAGTAAGTTTCAAGATGCTATAGAAGATGTAAAAAATTTAGATACTACTACTTTTTATAATAGACATGGCTATCGTAATCCCACCTTAATAGCAGCAGATAATGCACCTAGGATAATATTAAAAAAAGGAATCTCAAAAATAGATCAAGCACTTTGAGATAGAGAAGAAGCATAACTTATCTAATAGCCCACTTGAGAAAAATTTGACTAAATAACAAATAAAAATACTTATTGAGACAGCAGCCATAAAACTTGAGTATATTATTAAGTTATGCGTACTTATCGTGATATAGAACCAATATAAAATATTTTAACTGAAATGCTGATTAGCTTTTTGCAAGTGAAATTATTATTTCTGCAAAATGACCATTTAATTTTAGTTAAAAATATATCAAAATCTTAACTTTACTTCTCATCCAGATAAATGCGCATGACTTAAGTTTCACTTGAAAAGCTTTAAACTTTATTTTTTCTAAAAATCTTTTTATCTCGCTATCTCTATAGGTTTAAAAAGATTTTATTATACAAATAAATAAATTTTAACTTTTTAGCGCTAATTTAGATTAAAAGTTTTTAGAATAAATGAGTATTCTTTAGCTTTCTCTTTGAGAGTTTCGAAACGCCCAGAGGCTCCACCATGGCCGGCATTAAGATTGATATCAAACAAAATAATACTGTTACCTTGATTAATTTCTCTAATTTGAGCGATCCATTTAGCTGGTTCCCAATAAGCAACTCTAGTATCGCCTAAACTGGTGGTGGCATAAAGATTAGGAAAAATACCAGACTTTAAATTATCATAAGGCGAATAAGATTTGATATAATCATAAAATTCCTGATTAGTAGGATTACCCCATTCAAGATATTCAGCGGTCGTAAGAGGTAAGGTATCATCAAGCATGGTGTTTAGAACATCCACAAACGGTACATGAGCGATAACTGCTTTAAATAATTGAGGATGCATATTCAAGCAAGCTCCTACCAGCATCCCACCAGCGCTGCCACCCATTATGGCTATATTGCCCGCTTTAGTATAATTTTGGTTAACTAAATATTGTGCTGCCGCAATAAAATCTTCAAATGTTCTCTTTTTAGTTAGGAATTTTGCTTGCTCATACCATTCAAAACCCAAATCATCACCGCCCCTAATGTGAGCAATTGCATATACAAAACCGCGGTCTACTAAAGAGATGATATTAGTATTAAACCCCGGATCAATACCTATGCCATATGATCCATAGCCATATAAATATAATGGGTTGCTGCCATCTTTTTTAAATAGTTCCTTTTTATATAATAATGATATAGGCACCATTACCCCATCACTTGAAGGGGCAAATATTCGTTCCACCCTATAAAGTTCTGAATTAAAACCAGAAGGGATTTCAACTTGTTTTAGTGTATCTAATTTATGGGTATGTAGATCAAATTCCATTACCAATAAAGGAGTATTAAGAGCGGAATAATTAAACCTTATTTTAGCAATATGATATGAGGTTTGGCTCAATTTTGCAGAATATACTGCTTGATTGAGCTTAATCTCAAGCCAATTAAAATCATTATATTGGCTATATTTTAAATGATTAATACCATTAATTTTTGCTTGAACGGCAATAAATCCATGATAAAGCATGAATGTATTAAGATAAGTTTCATTAGTTGCAGGAATTATCTCAACCCAATCTTTTTGATCAATAAGGTGATTTTGAGTTCTAATTAATCTAAAGTTACGACCAGTATCATTAATTAAAGCATAAAATTCATTATTACCATGATCCAAGTGGATTAAATGATTGCATTTGCGATCATAAAATTTTACTAGACTATTGTCATACCTATCAAGTGAAAGAAAATAAATTTCCGAGGCTGTTTTGCTTTCCGAATATATTACCAAATATTTTTTATCGCTTGATTGATCAATATTTACAAAAAATTTTTCATCATTTTCAGTAAATATAATTTTATCTTGAGAATTTTTGCTTCCTAATAAATGATATTTAACCTGATAAGGCCTCCAAGCTTGATCTAATATAATATAAAAGAATCCTTGGTTATCATTACTCCATACCACGCTGCCAATTGTATTATCTATGCTATCATCAAGAAGCTTATTATCTTCTAGGTTTTTAATGCTTAAGCTATACCTTTCATTACCACATACATCGGTTGTATAGGCCATTAGTTCATGATCATGGCTAATTGATAGCTCACCTAAAGAAAAAAACTCTTTCCCTGCTGCCAGCTCGTTTTCATCTAATAATAGTTTGTGCTGAGAAGGATTATTTTGATGATAACGAAAATGAGCATAATAATTTTGATTAGCTTCAATTTTTGCATAATAACAATAGTTATCATACTGAATAGGCACAGTGTGATCTTCTAGCTTAATTCGACCCTTTAGCTCGTTAAAAAGGGCTTCTTGTAAATTTTTATCTTGGTCAAAAAAGTTTTGGGCATAATTTTTTTCTTTGTTCAAATGCTCCATTATTTTTTGATTTTTAGAGCTTAAAATATTAGGATCTTTTAACCAATTGTAATAATCTACTCGCTTATCATTATGATGTTGATGAATAAACTCAATTTTTGCTGCTTTAGGGGGTAACATTACTTAAACCTTTTGCTCTTTTTTTTATACTATATCTCTTTTGTCATAAACGATTAAAGGCAAGCATGTCAACCGTATGATGAAATTGCTATATTGTTGTTGTAAAAAAGTAAAGTACTATACTGTAAAGTGGAAGAGGGGGTATAGATCAGCTTAAAACTATATCTTTATATAAGGCATAATCATTTTTGCTATCAATTTCTAACCAAAAATCATTTATAGCTATAGTTTTAATAGGTTGCTCTTCTATTATAAGCCTATTAAGTAATTTAGTTGAATCTAGTTTTGCAATTTCTTTATTATCTAATTTATTAAGTAAGTCTATACATTGGTTCCAGCCTTGGGCGGTAAATTTCATGATACCCATAAATTGACCTTCGATATCCTGTAGAGAAGAAGCTTTTTTGCCTATTTCAATCAAATTTTGATCAGCAGTGATTTTAAATGATTCTAAATCATCTAATGGGTTTGTAAATCTATTGCTCCATAACTCTTTCCATTTAGTATAATAAGGAATGACTATATCACCTTTAGTTGCTATAAGCTTTTCAATCGCGTCTTTGCTATATAAAATATCAGTATAACAAACTATAACAGTCGAATCTTTAAACCAGCTTTGAGCACATAATAACGAAGATACCATATTGCTTTGCTGCCAATTGTTGCTATGAAAGAAATTTATGTTATCGCCACTTAAGTGGTCCTCAAGTACATGAGCTAGGTATCCTGTTACCACTGCTACTTGGTTGGAAAAATTTTTAATAACTTCTAACTGAGATTTTATAAGCGATTTATCACCAATTTCGGTCATGCATTTAGGATGATTATCAGTAATATTTTCCAACCTGCTGCCACGCCCTGCTGCAAGCATTACAAACCTAATATTTTCTTTCATATCTTCTCTCTAAAAAAGTTCTTTCCCAACACAATCTAATCAAAAATTTCTCTAATTAAATTTAAGTCTTCGCTTGTTACAATTGCTTCTCGCTCAGGATGCCACATTATACCGTAGATATTATATGAATTATGTTTAAAAGCTTCAATTGAACCATCATTTGCTAAGTGTGTAGCAATGAAATTTTGGGTTTTAAGCTCAACAAACCCAAAATTATGAAAACTATTTACTTCTCGGCTAGCATTAATAGTATGGGTAGTAGCTACATGGTTCTTCAGTTGCTCTAATTTTTCTCCAAAATGATTGCCTATTGCTTGCATCCCGCGACAAATGCCTAATAGAGGTAAATTATTATCGATAGATTGCTTGATCAGCCAGTTTTCCAGTTCATCTCTTTCAGGAGATGCTCCTCCATAATTGGCCAAATCACCTCCTCCAGAAAGTAATATACCTGAAGGTTTATAAATATTAAATAAGACGGTAGCAATTGCCAAATCATTAGGTAACAGTAAAGGAATATAATCACAGTTAAAAAGTAGTTTGCTAATTCTTTGATCAATAGCATCACGCTTTTCATTATAGTCTGTTATAAAATCTACTCTTTGAGTAAGAGCAATTATTTTAGACATAAGATTTCTACCTTTTTATTGCACGCATCAATTTCTAAAATTTTAGCTTGTTGATAGCGCTCATATAATACTTCACCTGCGCCAATAACTGCAGGGATTGATAATTCACCAGCTCTAATTGCCATATGAGAATTTACGCCACCATATTTGGTAATAAAACCTTTAATATCTTTAGTGAAAATCCAATCATATCCAGGGTCAGCACTAGGAATTAAAACTATTGAATCATGTAAAGTTTCAGGATTTATAGAAAACTGAACTTCTCCTGTACATTTTTTTTGAGTAATAAAATTCGGTTGAGTAGCGGGCAGCTCAAAAGACCATACTTGATCTGGATTAGTAATCAGGGGAGGTAAATTAATATTTTTAGTTTTATTATATCGTTTTTTACCTTGCTCGGCAGCTGTTTTTAAACTTTCTTCTGGGTCTTCACAGCTATGATAAAGATCAATGATAGTACTAATAGGTATATAAGAACAATCTTCTCTAGTTAGTCCGTAATTATTAGCGTATTTCTCAAATATTAACATAAAATCGCTAAGATTTTTTGAAAAGATAAATTTAGAATATTCTCTAGCTTCAATACCTGCTGTAATAAAATCAAAAAACTCTATTATATCTACATTCATTGAATGGGCTTTAAGCATCTTATCAATTTTTCTTATTTGATCTAAGCTTAGATTAAACTTTTTATGATTATCATTTGGAACTACTTTTTTGCTCATTTCCCAATCAAAATAGAGGTCAGGAGCTTCATCATATCTATAAGACATAATATCATAAGTACCGGGACGTAAATGCCCATATTTTTCTAAAAACGCTTGTTTTGGTAATAAATACAGATCCCTGTTCATTTGTGAGCTAACTGAGTTGATTGAGGCCATAAAAGCTTCACGATCAACCTTAGAAAATATTCCTACATCAACCAAAGAATTAAGCAATTGAATGGCAATAAAACCTGCTCTGGCAAGGCCTGCAAATGGTAAGGTTCCATATCTCTTAGTATCCTCAATAAGCCAGTATAAAGTTGAGAGGGGATCTAGACCGCTATTAAGCAGGGAAGCTCTTCTTTCTTGTAAGTTACTTACTTTTTCTAAATCTAATTTCCATAAATTCTTTTTACTATGAATTATATCATTAGTAATTTTAAGTAAACTGCTGGTAATATTTTCTTGGTCTTGACTTGAAAAGCCGTAATCAGTTAATATTTTAATTCGTTCCGGCAAATCAAAAGTATAGCAAGAAAAAATAATTTCAAATTCTACTTTATCATGTAAATCAGTGTTGTTTCTTAACCTATCTAGGTAATAATTAACTAGCCTTTCTGCTATATTTTCTGCAAGATCCCGAGGAATAAAAGAATTAAAACTTACCCTAACATCAATATAAGGAATACCACCAAAAGAGAGCATGAGTGGAAAGCTTCTTAAATCTCTATATCCGTAGTTATGACGTTGATATGCCCATATTGCGTCAGTTACCACTTCGCGATAAACTGAAAGAGCTAACGGCTTAGGTCTAAGACCAATAATCTCAGCCGGATTCCAATCAGGCATTACCCCAAAAATTGATTGCTGACCTAGCAAATGAGGTTGAGGCTGCATTTTAGTAGAAATAACTTCATGAATTAATCTCAAATCATGCTGGTTATTAGCCAGCTCTGCATTTTGTATAATTAGATGCCTTACTTGTAATAAATATAGTTCATTGTGAGCTACAGCAAATTCAATATCAAGCTTATTAACACCTGTAATATGCTCTAATTCTTCAACTAATTTAGCTAATAACTTTAAAGCAGGGGGGAGTAACTCTAAATCTGCATTACGATAATGATAATAAGTTTTAGCACAACTGGCGTTTCCACTGGTTATTGATTCAGTAGATCCACTAAAATCATCGTAGTTAATTACTAAATAATTCCCCATACTATTAGGATCAATACTAAAGATTACGCCACTGATATTAACCTCATTAAGCATAGGTTGAATCAGTATTTGATCTAAAGGATTAACTTCATTGCCATAAGAAGCAATTACATCACCTATAGCTTGTTTTAATTCATCACCAAATTTAATTTTAAGAAAAGAAGAAAATTTTCCTGCCATAGAGTTATCTTCAGTATCTTCAACTAAAGCGCTACTTCTTACTACTAAAAGCTGGTTATGCCATTCACATTCGCTTTGTAGTTTTTGTAATATGCTCTCTGCATTTGTTTGCCAATTTTGTACTGTAATTACATATTGAGGGAGCAACCTGGCAGCTGTAACTTTTGTTGAGAGAGCTGCTAGAGTATTAGCTTTAGTTGAGAAGGTAAACATTATAAATACTCTATGATTTTATTAAAATTTCAGGATGGCCAAAGGAAGGGTAATTAATCAATTTTAATTGGCGCGTAATATCTTTTATTAAGCCTTCAATCGGTTGATTAGCTGTGTAAGTATAATCAGGATTAGTAGGATATTCAGCTTGAATATCAATTCCTACTACGTTGCTAATTTCACCTTTTAATGCTTTAGAATAAAGGCTTTTTTGATCTCTTTGAATGATTATATCAAAATCAATATCTAAAAAAATTTCAATATAGTTTGGAATGTTAGCTCTATTCCATTGTTGAACATCATTAAAAAGTGAAATAGTAGGGCAAATTACATTAATGCTTTGCTCGCTTAAAAATTTACATAATTTTGCATTTCGCCATGCAGATTTTTTGCGAGCTTCAGCATCATATCCTAAATCATCACCAAATATTTCTCTTAGTTCATCACCATCTAGCTTAACCAGCGGAAAAATATTTTCCTGCACCTGAATAAGATCATTATAAATTAAAGTGGCAAGGGTAGTTTTACCACTTCCTGCAAGTCCTGTTATCCAGATTACAGCACCGCTCTTTAAACTTGTATTATTCATAAGTAATATAGCATTTGAATTAAGTTCTTAATTTAATATCCACATAAATGATTAAATTATAATTTGCAATCAAAATAAATTTTTCTAGTTTTAATTGTATTATTATATAAATTACTTTTTATGAATTATTTATCACTTATAATTTATCTTATGAGCTATTATCCGACCAACTAAGCAAACTTGCAATTGACAGATGCAAATCATCCTTGTATTTGTCAATTATTAATTTCTACTTATCAAGTAATTTTATGCAGATTGAATGTGATTATTCTTCACTTACTAGATCTTATATTTATCTTCCGTATTATGCTCAAGAGGCGATTAGTAAGAGTAATTTGATAGCAGGCATAAGCCATTTAACAATCATACCTTGCTTAAAAAAAGGCTTGCAAGTAATAAAAATCGTAGAACCAAATGATAAAATGCGCCAATTAAGCACTGAAAGAGGGGCCAACCTCCCAACTGTAGAATTGATATCAAGAAAAGTTTAATAAGTAATTGTCTTCATGAAATTTACCACTAGATTTAAAAATTATTTAAGACAAAATTTAAACAAAGAGCAGTTTGAAAGATTATGTATTTTAAAAAATAAATTATATAGCCTTCCTAAACCTACTCAGTTTATAAAAAACACATTAGGTTTAGCACCTAACGAAAATGCTATAGCTTTTACTCTTTCAGGTAAATTTAGCTTTCAAAAAGATTACTTCAAACCTAGCGCTTCAAAGGATAAGTTAAAGTTTTTGGTTACCTCTGTGGGTAATTCAGGTAGTGTATGGCTTGCTCAATCACTGTATATGCATCCAGACATCCTTTGCACGGTAGGAGTGGATCATCCTATTGACTCTTACTTGCGTTATAATAATCCCAAAGATGCTTTAGCTATATATAAATTATTGGTCAGAAATCAAATGAAAGATTTCGGATTTCATTCATTAGAAAATGAATTAGCTCAAAGGCTTTATAAAAGAATTCCTGCTTGTGAAAGAGATAATCCTAATTTTTGCTTATGGATTATGGATGAATTACGTGAGTTAACCAAAATAAAAGATGCACGGCTCATAGGTAATATACATGGAGCTACTATAATGCTCCTACATCAAAATTACCCTAAGATTACTAACATTAATGAATTTAAGCTTGCTGATTTAACTAGACATCCGGTAACCAAAAGAGAATCATGCTTAAACCAACAGGTAATAGCTTATAATGCTAGCAATGATTATCAAGCTAAAGTGGCAAAGTGTATGGTAGATTATCAAATCGAAATACAATGGCTAACTAAGCAATTTAAAGTAGATTTTGATGATATAAGAAATAGATGTTTGTTTTATATGGAAAGGGAATATCAAGCATCAATTGCGTTTGGTAATGAAAATAAATATTATGATATACCCAAAATTTATTTTGAAAGAATGCGTAGTGATAAAGACTATTTTTCATGGATAGTTTCTTACTTAAGTGATAATCAATTGAAATGTACTGATGAGTATCTTGATCAAGTTTTCAGCCCACAAAATTTAAATAAAGGCAGAATTAGCAATCAAACCACAAAAGATATTACACCTAAAGATCAATATGAAAAATGGCCTGATTGGGAAAAATATCTTTTTGAGGATATAGTAGAAAAACATGATTTAAAAAGGGCTTATTTAGAAATAGGGTATGATTTATCCTTTATAAAAAAGCCTAAATTTCATGCTTAATCTTAATTTTTAGCTTCTGCATTATCTTTAGCTTGCCAATCAAGTAAATACATTAAAACCCAATACTGCTTTTATTATATGTTTTAAATAATATTCAGCATGTTAAAAGGTCTTTTCCATTTTTTTATTGAGCATCAAAATTATCATTAATCTTAAGTAAGCAGGCATGCTGCTAAAAATTAAATCCACCTCAAGGGATAACTAGCCATAAAATTTTAGAATGCATTTTTTTGATATTGAAAAAGAAAGAAGGAATACTAAGCACGAATATCCTACAATCTTTCTCTAAGTAATTTTAATAAAATACTTATTAAAATTATATTATTTTCCATAATATAGATTATAGAATCAATATTGAAAATAGTAATTCATAAAAAGTTAACCTCTGGAAGATCAAAAAATTAATCCCCTCCAAGCTTTAATTAGCAAAATTTTGTTTATACGACCTAGCTACCATTAACTTATCAATTGTCATAAGTTGAATAGAAATGAATTTTATTATTTATTTACCTGTCTTACTAAAATTAACTGTGGTTATTTAAAATATATATAAGCTGAAATTTATTTTAATAATCATAATATGGATTTTTAAAGGAGCATAATAATGGGATTTACAATTAAAAGTATATCATTTGAGCATAATGGAATAATACCACAGAAGTTTACTTGCGATGGCGCTAATATCTCACCTGAACTTGAATGGTCATCCTATCCGCAAGAAGCTAATTCTTTTGTTTTAATTGTTGATGATCCGGATGCGCCAAACGGAGTATGGGATCATTTCATTGCTTTTAATATCTCAAAATATATTAATAGAATAGAAGAAAATGAGATAATCAGCACTTTAGCTAATTCTGCAGTAATAGCTAAAAATAGCTGGAATGATCATGGTTATGGTCCACCCTGCCCGCCAAAGGGTAAGGAACATAGATATTATTTTAAAATCTATGCTCTAGATACAATGCTAGATTTATCAAGTAACTCTACTAAAGCTGAAATATTAAGAGCTATGGATGGGCATACAATAGCCCAAGCGGCACTTATAGGGAGATATCAAAAGTAAAACTTAGTGAATTAAGTTTTTATTGTGCTTTTTTACGTGACATTTCTTAGCATTATAGTATCAGATGAATTAATGCTATTAAAAAAACCAACAAGGCTGAATGGCAATTGTGGCACGTTTAATATACTAGAATGGCAGGCTTCATAATGATGGCTTAAGCATTTAAAAATTTATAAATAAAAAGGTAAATGGCAAATATATGAGCCTGCTACTATAATCAATAAAGGCTTAAGAACAAACTATATAAGAACTATAATAGGTGCGTTATCAAAAATAAATTTTATTGAAGTAAATTTATCCTATCTATTTTTCTTCCCAATGATCTCCAACCTTATGATATTTTTTCTTTACAGCGCTCCAAGCCACTTTATGGGCTATTTCCTCTCGTGATTCATCGGTTTTTCTTTTGCTCGGATCTTTATATTCCTCCCAAGCGTTATTAAAGCTTTTCAAGTAAATTTCTTGTGCATGCTGAGGTAAATTATTTTTAATGTTATCCGGCAAATCAGCAATTGTTGAGTAAGGCATAATTAAGCTTCCATACTTAGAATACAGTTTATTCACTAATTACTTGATTACGACTTAATATCTCTCAAATATCAAAGTTAAAAAACATTCATTTTAACAATAATCACTACAAAGTATCATACGAAGATTGCAATCGAAACTGATAAGCGTTAATATATTAACAAATAGGTTGTAGAAAAAGATACAGAAAAAAAGCGCCCATACCACTAATATTAAAAATATTTTATAATTTTTAAATTTAAACGTGAGAATCTAAGGAGATAATAATGAAAAAATTTATTGGATTAGATGCAGATAGTATCAGCACATCTATAAGCGTGCTATCTAAAATATTAGCTAGCACATATATTATTTATCTTAAAACACAAAATTTTCATTGGAATGTAAAAGGACCAAATTTTATAATGCTACATGAGCTCTTTGGCTTGCAATATAAGGAGCTGGCAGATGCTATTGATAATATTGCTGAGCGTATAAGTATGTTAGGACATATTACTCCAGCCACAACTATAGAATTTAATAAACTCTCTACAATAAAAGAGTGTGAATTACCCTTTACCGCCAATGCAATGCTGCAAGCCCTCTCCTCTGATCATGAATTAATGATAATTGAGTTAAGAAATTCAATTACATTGCTTGATAATAATATGGATGAAGGTACAAAAGATCTACTTATTGAAAGATTACAAGCTCATGAAAAAACATGTTGGATGCTAGCAAGCCATTTAGCATAATAGCCTGTATCTTTACCTATAACCAATAGGTTCTTGCTCAACTAATTACATAGCCACCAATAAATATAGCTTGCTTGGAATAGCTCGAGCTATAATTTTATATTTCTTGCTAAATATTAATATTTTATTAAACTGCTATTTTTTTTCAAGATAAAACCAACCAAAATACCAATGAACAAGGAAGCTATGACAACAGAAGAAGATAAAGATTTATTAGCAATCCATTATGATGATTCATCAGATGAAGAAGATATGCAAGATGGTTTAGAGCAACAATTTGATAAATATAAAGAAAAGTTTGATAAAAGCCTACAAATCGATCCTATATACAACAATAAACATGAAGAACTTTCCATATCTTTTACAAGCTATCTATATGGATTAATGTTATTTAATAGCAAAACAGTAAAAGATAAATACCAAAAATTAAAGAGTAATTTGCTTAAAAGTAAAGGGCCATCACTAAAAGATGAAATAATCTCTAATTGGGTAGCTGATGCACTCTATAAATCTATTAATGAAGTAATTATAGATCAATTAATGGTAAAAGAACATCCGAGAGCTTCAGAAAAAATTATTATTCAATGTAAAAACGATATTAACCTGATAGATAAAATTCAAGGCTTTATTAAAATTTTCCTTAAATATCCAAGGCAACTGATAAGATATGCAAAATATGATGATGAGCTACCTATAGAGATCATTGACGCTTTAAAAAAACTAACTAGTACAATAGCTGAAACTATTGAGGTTATAGCAGAGCAGCATTTAAAAGACGAAGATTTTACTCCCCCTAAACCTCTAATAGCAGCTGATCTATTACGCCATCAGGAAATTAGGAATATATTTGAACATAAATATAAGCAATATATATTTGAAATTAATGTTGTAGCAACATGGGTTAGAGAAAATAAGTTTTTAATGGGCAACCTTTTAACTAATAGTGGGAAAATAGCACATAACCAAAAGACTATGAAACTGTATAAGGACATCATAATAGTTAATAATACTATGGTAGAACAACAAGCTAAAGAAAATAATGGTTCTGCGGCAAGCAACCTTCTATATAAAATCATTAAAGATACTGATAAACCACTAACTAAAGTGCAAAATGAATATATAAAACTTATGGGCGAATCAAAAAAAACCTGCCAAGAAGAGTTTACAACAAGCTTTATTAACGACTTTTTAGAGAAAATAGTACAAAAAGAAATCATTGATGCAGAAAAATCAAAAGGTAATCAATCAATACTACACCAAGATAACCGCGTTATTGTTAATAGAGAGATTGAACAAAGTACTTTCTCAAACGTACCAAATTTGTGTGATTATTTAGATATGTATGGTTTTATTCCGTTTACTGCAGAACAATTTAGAACACAGTTATGGAAAATTTTAGGAGAAGTAGAGTTAAAAGATAATTTTAAACGTAACTTAGAAAATAGCTTTAAGTCTCATATAGAAGATAATTGGTCAAGAGAAACCTTGTTGAATGATTTTACCCATAGCGTTTCTTCCTGTATAGACTACATAGCTTCTCTTAGAATTACTAATCGCTCAACTATTCGTACTTGCCGTAATCAAGCTAATGAAAAGAGTATTCTTGGAGATAGTAAAGAAGAAAATGCCGATTATGCCTGGCACTTTCCTGCTAGTGATAAACATCACCCAATTGAACGTAACAGATTAACAAAAAAGGCAAGAACTGCTCTTATTCCCATGCACACAAATGCTAATGCTTATAATGAGATTGCTAAAACAATCAATTCATTAAAAAAGAACATTGAGGTTACTGATGCAGATATCGCTTCTTGGGTTAGGGGAATATTACAATGTACACCTGGAACGGTGATATTTAAGCGTATAGACAAAAATGATCCTATTTCTCTATCACCTAAACAGCAATCTGATCTTGAATTATTTATGGTTCAATTAGCCCAGTTGCTAGGTGGAACTGAAAAGATGCGTTATCCTGGCGCAATGATTGCAAATGAAATGATGCTTGATTTAATTATCAGTAATAAATTGAATTGGGAAACAGCACTAAATCCTAATAACCCTGATAAGGAAGCTATATTTCTTCCTATGTCAATTGTGGGTGCAGTTGCCGTATCACGAGGCTTAATGACCCTTTATCGGAAATGTACTCCATATAGTTATCAATATCCAGGTGATAACCAAGAGTCAGTTACTAGTGTGGATACTACTAAATTTATTGATGCTGAAAAGAAATTGGCTAACTTTTGGCTTGACCGTATTAAACAAGAACGCGAGGCTGCTGGCCTAGGAGGCGGCAATATTACACTAGCAGAAGCAATTAAAACGCGCATTCCAATCTGGTATACCGGACTGTAGCAATTTAATTATCTCTTGGGGGCAAAAAGTAGCAAAAGCCCCCTATTCTTCTATATTTTATAATGCTCCTTACTATAGTTAAATAAATTGAGCCAGGTATAGTTATAATCACTTTAATTTGAAGGTTTATAAAAAAGCTTGCTTTGCCCTTAACATCGCTGAGCTTATCAATATTATTACAAAAGCAGATAGAGCAGATAGCAAAATTTGAATTTTACCAAGTATTAAATAATTAACCTTTTTATTTCAGCGACTTGTGCTACAATTGTATTAATATGTCAATACAATCTAGTAACTTATAAATGAAGAGATGGAGATTTAAGAAAAGTTTATTTTACCTAACAACTGCATTTTACCTTGGTAGTGTCCCATCAGTCTTTGCCGCCATTACAATTGATACAACCAATCATCCCAGTGCTTCCAACTTTGCAGGTGCTGGAGCTATGAGCAATACTACCGGCACAACAGCTAATCAAAAACTTATTTTTGATAATTCATGGGGAACAAACACCGGCTTTATTGTAGATGCTGCTGGTTATACTTTTAATGGTGAAGGGGCTCCGTTAGTAGCTTTTGAGCCTATTACTGCTGATACAGGTGGATTATGGCTTAGAGACGTTACTACAGTTAATGGTAGCATTGGCACTCTAGCTAATCCTTTAAATCACTTGGCTGCTGTTTACCCTGCTGTAATAGATATCAAAAAAGATGTTTATATAGTAGATGACATCACCGCAGATGGGTCTAAGGATCCTACTGCACTAGCAAGTAATGCACGTATGATTATCGGGCAGGCAGGTGCTACTACTACAGTAAAAGCAAGAGACATTAAAGGGAAGCTAGCTAATGGCTTGATATTAGATTTTTTTGGTAATGTAACTTGGTCGCCTCATGCCCTTTCAGGCGCAACTTCTTCTAGTTTAAAAACTCATACTATGGGAATTAATACCAATAGTACTTTAGATTTAACAGGCTCCATAGATTTGCATGATACTTTGTGGCTCAACGCTGCAAGTGCCACTTTAAAAATTTCTTCTAATTTAAATTTATCCAAATTTACTATTAACGGTGGGAATGGTTATGGTAACTTAGTCTTTACTGGTCCTTCTGCGGTCACTTTTACCACCCCCATGGCTGGAAATAGCTTAGGTAGTATAATAACTGAGCATGCAGCAGGTAACGTATCATTCAATAATACCCTACGGGTAGATGCCATCAATGTAAATAGTACTGGCACCCTGCAATTACCACAAGATGTAAACATGGCCGTAAATCCAGCAGCTACAAAACTAATTACTTTTAATGCTGATGGAATATTAGAGGTTAATGGTGGAACTGGTACTAACCTTACTGCCACAGGGGGTGGGATTAGAACTTCAGTTGCTAACACTACAACAGGTACAGGTACCGTAAGGCTAAAAAGAAATAACATACTTGGCGATATAGGAACCTCAACTAACATGATTAAATTAGTTGAGATAGGAGAAATAGGCGGCGCAACAATTGCCGGAAACATCAATGCTCTTAATACCAACTTTAAAGCTGCTAATACCTCGTATATTGACGGCAATATTACTAGTGCTGTTAATTTTGATGCCAACAGCACGGTCTATATGAATGGTTCCACCTTAGATGGCAGTGTAGCTAACACTAGTGGTTTTGATTGTAGAGGTGTTATAGAATTTACCGGGGCTGCAACTACTATTACCGGAAATGTTGGAGCTAGCGGCGCTGGCTTGTATTCAATTACCGGTGGAACGGGATTTGATACAACTTATGGAGGGCGTGCAGTCGCATGTTATATCTATACTGGAGCCAATACTTCTAACTTTAATGGCGCTATCCAAGGAGCCAATCTTACTTTTACCGCAGATGGAACTGTCAACATGGCAGGATCAAGTCTATTTACAGATGTAACTAATAACCTAAGTGGTAACGGTACCTTTAATATTACCGGCAATACTACCCTAGAGAGTACTAAATCTATAGGTTCATTAACTAATGAATTAAAAGTAGTTAACTTAAGCAAAACCGCTGGAATGAGCAGTACGCTCAATGGTCCGATTTATGCAATCAATATAGAGAATGGCGCAGGCACTTCCAATGTTAATGTCGCCCTTAACACCCTTAATCCTATTAACTTTACTGCTGATGGAACTATTAACTATAATTTAGCAACTTTAGGTAATGATATTACCACCTCCTCTAACGGTACTGGTACCTTTAACTTTGTAAACACCTCGGCAATTACCGTATCAAAGAATCTTGGTGCAAGCGGTTCTGCTCTGAAAGTGATAACTGGTGGCACAGCTGCTAATACTACTTATAATAACCAAATTTTTGCTCAAACCATTAATAGCGGCGCTAATATTTCCAACTTTGCAGGGAATCTTACCGGCAACCTTAACTTCACAGCTGACGGTACGGCCAATATGGCAGGATCTACATTGACCGGTAATGTAACTACTAATACTGCAAATACCGGTACCTTAAATCTAACAGAATCATCAACTGTTACCGGGAATATCGGCGCTACAAATCGGTTAAAACTCATCACCACTGGCGCAGCTAGCAAAACCAATGTGTTTAACGGCACAGTAGCTGCAACTAATATTACCAGCAACACCGGCACTTCTAGCTTTAATGGTGATGTTAGCATAACAGGGGGTAATATTAGCTTTACTGGTGACGGTATTATCAATGTAGGTGATGCAACAGTAACTAGTGCTATTAATACTGGCACAGGAAGCACTGGCACACTAAACATTATCGGTAACGGTACTGTTACTGGTAATGTTGGTGCTACTAATGCCCTTAAGCTGGTAACAGCAGGAAGTGCTGCTAAAACTGCTAACTTTAGTGGTACCATTACAGCGGATGATGTGACCATTGGTGCAGGTACTGCTAACTTTGCGGATGATATAACTGCTAGTATAAGCTTTACTGCCGATGGTATTATCAATGTAGCAGATACAGTACTACTCAATGGCACAGTAGATAGTGATGTCCCTAATGCCGGCACACTTAACCTGTTAGGAGATAATACCGTAAGCGGTAATATCGGTGCTACTAATGCACTTAAATTAGTAACTGGTGGTGCTAGCGGTAAAACTACCAATTTTAGCAATGCGGTAACAGCCACTACCGTTAATACCGGAGCAGGTATTTCCAACTTTGCAGGTAATGTGAGCGGTAACCCCAATTTCACTGCTGACGGTACTGCTGCATTTTTTGGTAGCGACATAGCTGGCAATATTACTACCGCTACCAACAACACTGGTACTGTACGATTTTATAATGCTTCAACCAACTCGATTACAGGTGATATTGGTTCCTCAGGAGCAGAACTTAACCAAAGTGTAGTACAAACTAGCGCCACTTTAAATGCTACTGGTAATATTTATTCAAATAGTATTATTTTAGAGAATGATAGTAATTTAAATGTTACGGGGAATATTGTTGTTACTGGAAACAATTATCAACATCGTAATGCTAATGCCACATCGACTATTAATGGAAATATTACTACTAAACAATTTTATAATTGGGATGTTGGTTATGGGAATTTAATTTTTACTGCCCCTTCTACTATAAGCCAAACCTTAGCAATGCATGCAAATCATTCATTTAAAAGCATTACGACCCAGCATGCTGCCGGCAATATAGCATTTAACCAAAGTATTAACACAGATACAATTAATATAGATAATACGGGTACTTTAATATTTCACTCTGGAGCAGATTTAACAAAAAATGGTACAGCTACAAAACTTGCCACCTTTAACGCAGATGGCATATTGGAAGTCAATACTACTTCTGGCAATTTTACTGCAACTGGTGGCGGGGTTAGAACTTCAGTGGGTAACGGTATTACAGGAACTGTAAAACTTAAGCAAAATACATTTACGGGCAGCATTGGTGCAAATGGCGCTGCAATTAAATTACTTGAAGTTTCTGAAACGGCCAATTCAACTATAGTAGGTAATATTTATGCTACCACTATTGATTTCAAGGCTGATCGCCAATTCACCGTTAATAGCGCTACCGTGGAAGGTAATATCACTACGACTGCAGGTAATAATACCGGCAGTTTAACTTTAACCGGAACTGCGAGCACAGTAACGGGAGATATTGGTACAAGTGGGGCAGCGTTAAAAACAGTAACTGGTGGTACTGGCTTTAATACTACTTATAATGGTGGAGTAGTTGCTAGCACCATTAATACCGGCGCTAATATTTCTAACTTTAATGGTAATGTAAGCGGTAATCTTAACTTCACTGCTGATGGTACGGTTAACATGGCAGGATCAATGCTAACCGGTAACCTAACCACTGCTACTACTAATGAGGGCACGCTTAACCTTACCGAGAGCTCTACTATTAACGGCAATATAGGAACCGGTGCTAATCTCTTAAAAATAATAAATGCAGGTGCTGTTACTAAAACCAATATCTTTAACGGAGATATCTACGCTACTGCTGTTAATTTTTCAGGTGATGGCGTTATTGAAATTGCAAATGGTAAAAATATCAACAGTGCTGTTACTACCAATGCTGTTAGCAGCGGTACTCTTAAATATCTCGGTAGCACTAACCTACTTGGTGATATTGGTACTGCGCTTAACCCATTAAAAGAAGTGCAGCTGCTAAGTGGAGCCGTTAGCTTTGCAAATAATGATATCTATGCTGACACGTTATTGATAGATGATACTGCCACTTTAAACATTGCCGGCACCCGTAATATTCATGGTAATGTTTTGCTAGATGGTACACTTGACCTTGGGAGTACTGTTGGTGATAAATTAATTGTATATGGCAACTTAGATGCAGGAGCAGATCCGCTTAGTACCTTTGTTAAGATTAAGAGCGATATTTCAGATAATACTTCAAGTGCTGCTTTAGGTCAGTTAGAAATAACAGGAAACATGATTTTACGCAGAACAGGAGTGCTTGAAATCTATAAAAGCTTAAACCCCATCGATAGTAACGGTACTTATGATTTAATGACAATACAAGGCAGCTTATTGGATGAAAATATGGTCCCTATCTCAACTGCTAGCTTAAAAGATAATTATCTAATTTCTAAAATTGCAACCGTTAATATTACCAATGTAAATAAAGTAGGCAATATTTATCAAATAACCTTACAACGTGATGGAAACGGGTTAGCAGGAATAGGCAATCCTAGTAAGAAAAACCCAGCTAAACAATCAGCCCTTGATACATTAGACGCAATATATAACAAATTATATACCGATCCTGATTATCTTGCCTCAGTAAATCCGGGATTTAAAACCGCTCTTGATCAGATAAATGCTTTAACCACTGATGAGATAGATGTGTTTATCAATAGATTAACCCCTGATGCCATGGGTAGTTTTGATAAATCCATTAAAGAATCAACTACCAATACACTAAACACGATCGCCAGCCGCTTAGATAGCATTATAGGCAGCAGCAGCTTTATGGGCTCTACTGCTGTTACCACCGGCTTTACTGCTACCAATGATCTCTATCATGCTATTATCCACGAAGATGATAATTTTTCTGAACTTAAAGAGTTAAATCTAAATGCAGAACCAACATCACATGGTTTCTGGATGCAAGGTCTTAGCAATTATATACGCCAGAAAAGCGTTGATAATTACAGCGGCTATACAGCTAGGAATAATGGTAGTATCATAGGTTTAGATACCCAGCTTAATGATTCAACCACCTTAGGTATTGCCCTCACCTCAACTAAAGTGATTACTAAGTTTAAAGAAGATAAGCTCGGTGACAATCTTAAAGCTAACATTAAACAAGCAAGTGTTTACTCTAAACATGAATTTAACCCTAAAACTTATCTGAATTTAATAGCTTCGCTCTCCCACATTAAAGCCCGCACCCTAAGCGTAAAACCTCTAAATGAACTAGCTACTGCTAAATTTAAAGCTAAACATTACGGGGTAAAAGGTGAACTGCATCACAGCTTAGCTCCAAGCCGTTATCTAACTCTAACCCCTTCAGTGTCACTTAATTATCAGCATTTGAATAAGCCTTCTTATACTGAAATTGGTAGTGTCTTTGCCAGAACTTATTCTAAAGATCAAGAGGATACCCTCAACTTATCGTTTGGTACCAACATGGCTTTACGTGAAGTCGCCTGGCAGGAGACTACCATCCTCCCTGAGGTTTATGCTAAAGTGAATTTCGATCTTATCCGCAATGATATCTCGGTTAATTCTTACCTAACTCAAGCGGGACCTATCGCCTTAGAAAATAGCCGCGGACCTAAATTACCAAGAACCGCTTTAACTCTAGGCTCTACCCTTACCTTAATTAATTGCAATAACTATAAATTTGCTGTCAGTACCGATGTCGAATTACGTAAAAACTTCTTCAATGTCGGCGCCCTCCTCAGATTTAAATTAGATTTTTGATCTTTTAAACTTACTAATCCTCTTTCCATATATGCGTAAAAAGTACTTAGTAAGCAATTTTCAATCTACACGAGAAATAGTTAAATATTTTCCTCTTATTATTTTTTAATTATATGATACTTTAATATTATGAATTTTAAGTAACAAGGAGTTAAGATGACTAAAACTATTTTAAGGAATATTATTCTTTCTGCATTTTTAGGTTCAGTTGTAATTAGCTGTGCAACTATTATTACCGGCGTCAATACTGCCCAAAATATTAATATTAAAGTGATAGATGTTGTCACGAATGAACTAATAAGAGATCCAAACTGTGTAGTTAGTGATGATAAGGGTAATGCAGCCACCTTACTTACCAACCCAGGAATTATTAGTGTTAGTAAAGCTAACGCACCTATCAAAATTAAATGTTATAAGGCTGGTTATAGGCAACTTAACGTAGCGGCTGGTGAAAGCTTTAACAAGGTGGTAATTGTAGATAATTTATTCTGGCCTAATATTATAGTAGAATCATTAGGTGGACCATATAAACAATATCCATCACATTTTGTGGTAACTATGGAAAGAGATACCAGCTTAATTAGAAGGTAATTAATTATATGTATTAAAATCTAACTTTTTATTACAAAATTACTTTAATTATTATATGATTGCTTTTATAAAACAGTAATAACATTTTGTGATGTTATTACTGTTTTATTTTTTATTAAATTAATAAAAATAAAAAATTTTTGTAAAAATAATTATAAATTGTTGGATAAAATTATGTTAAGAAAAATGTTTACTAAATTTTTCATTCTATCTTTTTCTGTAGTTTCATTAACTTCCTGCGCAACTATTTTCTCAGGTACTAGCCAAGCTATTAATGTGCAAGTTATAGATGACAATACACGTACATTAATAATCGAACCAAATTGTTTAATTATTGATGTAAATAATCGAACCATGACTCTTCCAAGCAATCCTGGAACTGTTACAATCGACAAATCAGCAAGTCCTATAATAATAGATTGCAAAAAAGCAGGCTATAAACAAGCTCAAATTGGAGCAGGTAATAATTTTAATGCTGTTACTTTTATTAATATTTTATTTTGGCCTGGATTCATAGTAGATGCATTAAGCGGGGCATACAAAAAGTTCCCTACTCATTTTGTAGTTACCATGAAACAATTATAATAATAAATAATAAAATTTTATCATAGAAATCAAAAGCAAGGAAATAGTTCTTCTTTTTTCCTTGCTTTTTCTTATGCAATTACATCAGGATAAAGAATTGATCTTAAATATCTAATTCTATCTTTAAGCCATAATTTTCTTTTCTTATGTCGTTGTATAAGCAGTTGATCTAGCGTATTTAAAGCAATTAGCTCTTCTAATTTTCCATCAACTTGATTATGTTCTTTCTCTAAATCATAAAGTTCTTTTAATATATTTTCTTTATCTTCCATAATCTTAAAATTTTAATATTAATAGTGCTAAAATATTTCTTTTAATAAAAAGTAATTAATATCATTTGTCAAACCAAATAGATATTTTAATTGCCATCTGATAACTAATAGTTTAATAAGTTTTTAATAATAGAGCGTAAATAAAAGGATGATTATGGTTAAAATTGTAGCCAATGCAAAAGAAGCTTTGCACGATGTGTTGTTTGATGGAATGACAATAATGGCCGGTGGATTTGGTTTATGTGGCATACCAGAAAACTCTATTATTGAACTTAAAAATTCTGGTGTAAAAAATCTAACTGTAATTAGTAATAATTGTGGAATAGATGATTTTGGTTTAGGGATTTTACTACAAACCAGGCAAATTACAAAGATGATTTCCTCTTATGTAGGAGAAAATAAAACCTTTGAACAACAATATTTAACTAAAGAACTAGACTTAGAGCTGAACCCCCAGGGAACCTTGGCAGAAAGGATCAGAGCGGGCGGAGCAGGCATACCAGCTTTTTATACCAAGACTGGGGTAGGAACTATTGTCGCTGAAGGTAAAGAGACAAAAGTATTTGATGATGAAGAATATGTAATGGAAAGTTGGCTTAGAGCAGACGTAAGTATAGTAAAAGCCTGGAAAGCAGATAAAGCTGGCAATATAATTTATCATAAAACCGCTAGAAATTTCAATCCTATTATGGCTATGGCTGGTAGAATCACAATTGTAGAAGTTGAAGAGCTGGTAGAAATTGGAGAGCTAGAGGCAGATCATATCCATACGCCTTCAATTTTTGTACAAAAATTATTTGTAGGTACAAATTATGAAAAAAGAATTGAGCGTAAAACTACTAGAACAGAATAATAAGCTTTTTTAGAAAGCAAAAAGGTTAGAGGAATTTTTAGGAAAAATGCAGGCGAGGAGCAAAATTTATTAAATATAAATAAACTACCACAGGCAGATTAGAATACTAAAATTACCTTTTATACTAAATTTTAAAAGGAATCCAATATAAGAGATTAATTTATATTTTACTTGGGAGAAAATAAATGGCTTGGTCACAAGAGCAAATGTGCCAATTGGCAGCAGATTTAGAAATACAAGATGGATATTATGTCAATTTAGGAATTGGCATTCCAACCTTAGTCGCAAATTATATTCCCAAAACAAAACATATAATATTGCACAGTGAAAATGGTATGCTTGGCATGGGTCCTTTTCCACTTGAGAATGAAATAGATGCCGATTTAATTAATGCCGGCAAACAAACAATTTCAGAACTACCTTATTCTAGTTATTTTGATAGCGCCACCTCATTTGCCATGATACGCGGTGGCCACATAGATTTAACTATTCTTGGTGCTTTGCAAGTATCTTTAGGCGGTGATCTGGCGAACTGGACTATCCCAGGAAAAATGGTTAAAGGCATGGGCGGAGCAATGGACTTAGTAGCCGGCGCTAAAAGAATTGTAGTGTTAATGGAGCATATTGCCAAAGATGGATCTGCTAAATTAGTAAAGGAATGCGCCTTCCCGCTTACAGGGAAAAGAGTCGTTGACCGTGTGATAACTGACTTAGCTATTTTTGATATGCACAAAAAAGATCAATTTCAAACTATGGAACTAATTGCTATAGCAAAAGACAGCACTTTAGATGAAATAAAAGCTAAAACAGAAGGACATTTTCTAGTAAATGATGATTTAAAAGTTTTATAAACTAAATTTACTATTTTATTATTACTGCAAAGGCTCCTCTGTTAATATTAGAGGGGCTTTTAAGGTTATCTAACCTATTTTTTAATAATGTTTAAGAGCATTAGATCATTATTCCTTTCTCATAAGTTAACATAAATCTTTACAGTTATTATTACTAAGCACTCTAATTTTATTAAATAAATATAATATATAGTAAAGGGAAGATAGGTTGCGCTATATAGAGCTAAAAAATGCCATCAATGAATTTAATGCTTAATAATCAACTGCAAACTGTTCTTAGTAACGCTGATCACTCAACTAATATACCATTATACGAATAAACTTTAAGCTAGAAAAATAGCTTTTGAGAGTAAAGAAATCAAGAAACGTATATATTTTATTTGATGAACTAACTAGGTGTACAACCGAAATGGCAATAATATAGATGATAAAGCTACTGAGCGTCTCATAAACAATCAAAGCATGTTAACGACTAGATTAGATGGATTGCTAGTATGTATGAGTAAAAGACAGAGGGAAAAGAAACTATTCATTCATTTGAAAACCAACAGTACAATATTGTACTTAATCTTATGCAAAGATACTTTGAAGAAATTTGGGTAGAAGGCTTTTAATTTAGTGATGAAATACTCATAAGGAGCTGCTTATAATTCATAATAAATATATTTTTACTAAGAGAACATTATGAAAAAATGCAAGTAAGTTATTTGCTTCTAAGGATTTGTTCTAGCTGGGCAGCTAAAATTGTTATAGAGTACAATTGGTTTTACCTACCCATCATATTGCCTACATCTTTATTTTGCAATTTAGCATTCAACAATTCAGTAAAATAATAAGGGATTTTATCCTTTACCACTACCTGAGTTAGTTTATCAAATCCGGATAAATTATTATGATTTTTATAAGGTGCAAAATTAGTATGGATATTAACGTTAGTTCCTCTAGTATTAAGAAAAAAGAAATCAACTACCATCCAAGCAATTGTTATTAATATAGTACCAATAATAACAAATTTCTTTTGTTCATTACTCTCTTCTTCGTTGCCAATTAGAACTTCTTTGCCTCGCTTAAATTTTTGCCACAATCTATATAATGCAAATGAGACAGCTGAACCAGTAATCGCTGCTATTATTATTTTTCCAATATATTTTATTATTTCTAATAAAGATTGTTTCATTTATACGCTCATATATTACTATTTCTAATTTATCAATAAATTAGAAATAGTGTAATTACCCGCTAATATTATAAAAATCAATAAGAAGTTATTATTATAATACTACACTATTAAATTAAATTTAAAATAGCTTCTAATTTCCCTTGACACTTAAGTGAAATAAAAATATAAAACTATTCATTATTGATGTGGGCTTGTAGCTCAGGTGGTTAGAGCGCACGCCTGATAAGCGTGAGGTCGGTGGTTCAACTCCACCCAGGCCCACCATTAAATAACAAGGCAATTTTAAGTGTCTCAGCAATTGTTTCCTATCATTGGCGTTACACCGGATTTTGCCTTAAATGGCAGTTATTCTGCCTATCCTTATTTTCAGCTAAGACAAACATATTTAAACTGCATCATCCAAGCTGGAGGTATACCGCTTATTTTACCTTATAGCACTAATATAGACGGCTTTATAAACATCATTGATGGTATAGTGCTTACCGGAGGTGACTTTGATATTTCTCCTAATTTATATGGGGATAGCCAATTAAATAAGCATACTAAAGTAAATTCAGAACGGACTGAGTTTGAATGGGGTATTTTGAACAGAGCGTTAGAAACTAATATGCCCATTTTAGGAATATGCGCAGGAGAACAGTTAATTAACGTAGCTCTCGGTGGCAATCTTATTCAACATATTCCAGATGAAGTTGAAGCCCCTCTTAATCATGAGCAAACCACTCCTAAACATGAAGTTTCTCACTCTATTAATATTGTACCTAATACGTTATTGTATAAAATTGTAAATACTAACAAAATGATGGTCAATTCTACCCATCATCAAGCAGTTAAAGATGTAGGCAAAAACCTCATTGTAAGCGCTATTGCCCCTGATGGTGTAATAGAGGCCATTGAACATACCTATCATCCGTTCTGCTTAGGAGTACAGTGGCATCCTGATCATATTCCAACCGAAGAAGACTCCAATATATTAAAATATTTTATTACTAAATGTACAGAATTCAAAAAAAACAAACTTTAGTTAAAAAGTTACCCCCAAAATTTAATAACAATCCACCAGCCATTAGTTTGTCTGATAATGAGACTATGCGTATTGCTAAATTTATAGCATCTTGTGGAATATGTTCCAGGCGTGATGCTGAGAAACTAATTAGTGAAGGCAAAGTTAAAATAAATAACCAAGTGATAGAAACCCCTGCAATCCAAGTTGGATCACAAGATATAGTTAAAGTTAATGATGAAGTTATTACACTCACCTCATCGCAAATTTATTTATATTATAAACCACAAGGGCTAATTACCACACATAAAGATGAAAAAGGTCGTACAACTGTTTTTGAGAGTCTTCCTTCTCACTTACCGAGAGTTATTTCAGTAGGAAGATTAGATGTCAATAGTGAAGGATTACTTATTCTTACTACTGATAGTAATATAGCTCATTATTTAGAATCACCTCAAAATGAATTAGAAAGAACTTATAAAGTACGTGTTTTTGGTAGACTTGATCTTGTCAAGCTAGAAGAAATTTCTAAAAAAGGCCTAAGATGTGATGGAATTAGATACAAGCCATTTGAATATGAAATTATAAATCAAACTCCCAATAATACTTGGCTTGAGATTACCATACATGAAGGAAAGAATCGAGAAGTTAGAAATATCATGGAATATTTGGAAGTAAGAATTTCTCGCCTAATTAGAATAAAATATGCTATGTTTAGCTTGGGTAATCTATTACCTGGAAAAATTATAAAAGTTGCAGATATTGCTACACAAAATTTATTAAAGATCATAAAAGATGAGAATAATCACAGGAATACACAGGGCTAAACCTATTCTTTCAGATGAGAAAAGAAATATTAGGCCGACTACAGGTAAAATTAAAGAAGCTATATTTAACATTATTAGCAGCAAAATTGGCAGCTTTACAGGTTTAAATATTTTAGATCTTTGTGCTGGTAGCGGTAATTTAGGCTTGGAAGCTTTATCACGAGGCGCGGAGTATGTATTGTTTATCGATAATAACCCTAATGCTTTAAGATTTATTAGGCAAAATATTACTAACTTTAAAGAAGGCAATAAAGCAGAAATAGCGCATTTAGATGTAGCGAATTTACCGGCAAGCATTAAACGTTTTAATATTATATTTTTTGATCCACCTTACGATCAATCTAATAACCTTATTAAAAAAACCCTAGAAAGATTAATTAGCCGCAATTGGTTAGCAGAAGATGCTATTTTAATTATTGAATCAGGTCCACATTATAATACTGAAGAGTTAACCCCCATACTTAATAAATTTGAAGTAAAAAATTACAGTAATACTAAACTCATTATCAAAGATTTTGGTATTGATGAATAACAACCAGGTTAACCATATTGCAATTATTGCAGGTGAAGCTTCTGGTGATAATTTTGGGGCTGAGCTAATTAAAGAATTAAAAGCCATATATCCTAATGCTTGTTTTTTTGGGGTGGGCGGTGAAAAAATGATAACAGAAGGGTTGAAAACCCTTTTTCCTATATACAAAATTGCTATTATGGGTTTTGTAGAAGTTGTTCCTAAAATTTTTGAAATTTTAAAACTAATCAAACATACTGCCCAGTATATTTTGGATGCCAAACCTCAATTAGTTATTACTATTGATGCTCCGGATTTTAATTTTCGAGTAGTTAATAAATGCCAAAAATTACGCCCACAAACTAAGTTTGTTCATGTTGTGGCCCCTTCTGTATGGGTGTATAGACCAAAAAGAGCTGTAAAAATTAGTAAAGTTTATGATTTTTTAGGATGCTTTTTACCATTTGAACCAGCTTTTTTTACTAAACACGGCCTAAATGCTAAATTTATTGGACACCCAATTACCGAGTATGATTATACATGTAATAAAGAAGAATTTAGCAACCATAGTAATATTAGTTTAAATGATAATATTGTGCTCGCTATGCCTGGTAGCAGGGTAACCGAAATAAAAAAACTATGGCCGATATATTTGGAAGTTTTTAAAATACTTCACACTCAATTACCCGAATTAAAAATCTTTGTACCCATTCATAAGCATCTGATTGAATTTATTAAAAGCACCTATGAATATGAGCTGCCTAATGTATTCCTGAGTAGTGACGCTAACTCTAAAAACTGCGTTTTAGCTCATGCAAAAGTGGCGCTAGTAAAGTCTGGTACTTCCAGTTTAGAGGTGGCAATAAACAAGGTTCCTTGTGTTGTGGTTTATAAAATAAGTAAGTTTTCCGAAATTTTATTTAAATTGATGTCTGATTTAAAATTTGTTTCGTTAGTTAATATTATTGCTAATAAACAAATTATTCCTGAGTTGCTGCAAAATAATTGCAATGCTCAAAATATCACCGCTCACTTACTGGAAATTTTAAAAAATAATTCACAAGTTAATGAAACAACCCCGATCATAAGCCAGCTTTATACTGAGCAGCGCCTTTCCCCTTCAAAGTTTTTAACTCTTGAGATTAAGAATTTAATTAACTAATACTTTTTCCTCTAATGAAATTATAATATTTTAGTTATAAATCAAAAGTTTACTTGATTATTTACTTTTTAGTGATTACTTAATATGATAATTAATGCTAGTAAGCTAATTATTTAACGTATTGGAGGCTATTAATGGCTATCTTCTCAACTTTTCGATCTAGTAATTTTATACGAAACCTTACAAATTCAGTCAGCCGTTATACTTTGTTATACTCTTCACGCCTTTATAAAGATATAGGATTATCTCCTACCGATCAAAACGCTTTTAAGCAGAACAGCATTATTAACAACAGCGGAACTGAAACCAAGGCCACTGCTCTAAGGAGTATTCACAGCGCACCACATATAGAAGATGCAGACTTTAAAGTTATTGGCGAGAATGGATCAAAAAATTTAGATCCTACAATTTTAGAAGTAGAATCTACTAAGAAGATTAAAGATATTAAAGAGTTAATTGATAAAGGACTACTTACTATTGATAATCTAGAAAATATTGATTTATATAAATTAGCTAGGGTAACTGATAATAATGAAAGAACTTTACTGCATTATTACACACTTCATACCAAAAAGGTAGATCGTAAAATAATGCATATCTTTCTTATAAATGGATTTAAGCCTGACCAAAGAGATGTATTTAGGAACACCCCCATACATTATGC
The DNA here is from genome assembly GCF_003932735.1 of Rickettsiales endosymbiont of Stachyamoeba lipophora. Taxonomy (NCBI): domain Bacteria; kingdom Pseudomonadati; phylum Pseudomonadota; class Alphaproteobacteria; order Rickettsiales; species Rickettsiales endosymbiont of Stachyamoeba lipophora. Next base: position 1,529,050 of record NZ_CP033611.1, read on the forward strand.
ATTACAAGCAGAGGAATATCACCCAGAACAGATATATAAAATAATTCAAAATTATTCTAGTACAGAGATGTTTTTACCTAACAATATAGGTGAAACTTTATTACAAAAAGCAGTTGAAAAACAAGATCCTATATTGGCCTTTACTATATGTAATTCTAAAGATATAACTAGGGATATGTTTACAGCCATACATAATGAAAATGGAGAAAATATTTTAGAAATAGCTAGAAAAACTGCTGAGCTTGAAAATAACAAATTATCCAATCTTGTTTATCATACTATAAGATTAACCTGGGATGAAAAATTACACGAGCTATTTACCATTTTCAACTTTCCTCAACTTAGCAATGTTAGAAGGCAATCGTTAACGTTACCTGAAAGTAATGTAGGCAAGCTAATGAAAAAAACAGAGCAAGAGCTATCAGAAAATCAATATAAAAGAGAAATGTAACTAACAATAAAGTTATAAGTTTGGATAATATTAATTATTCAAACTTATAACTTTAACTTATTTTCTAGCTATAGCAGCCATGTTTATTGAATTCACTAGCTTATCCACAAATGTGCTTACCATATTGTTAGCTTCAGTAGATACCATATTTAGCAAACTATTGTTTGCAGTTAAATCAATTAAAGTTTTGGCATTAACAGACTTGTTAAGGAACCGATGACACACACTGTAAATAACAGCAACATAGCCATTCCAAAAAATATACTAACCTTTGTAGCTTAGTAGGTTACCAGGTTTGTAGGCCATTAGATACTACATTCAGACATAATTTATTACTATATCTCTATTCTGTAATTTAATTTTACTTAAATAGCCTTTTATGAATTCCCAAGGTAATTTTATTCTACTATCCTTAGAATGGCTTGATCCTGAAGTGCTGTATTAGCACTTTTAAGCTTATTATGAATAGGCCAATTGGAAATTATTATAAGAATTAAACTTGATTCTAGGTCCATTGTAATTATCCAGGCTATTTACTCATTTTTATTGCTTGTTCAAACTGCAGGAAGGTTAAAGGAAAGTGCGCTGGATTGGGCATCATCTACCAAGTTGAGCCTATATTTCTTATGTTTTGAATCATTGGCGGCTTAAAATAAAGCCTGCTTAAAACTTAAGCAGGCTTTATTTTTAAACAAGATAAAAATTATTAAATATATTTTACTTCTAAAATTTCAAAATATCTCATGCCTTTTGGAGTTTTAAGCTCAAAAGAATCTCCTGGTTGCTTGCCAATTAAAGCCCGTGCAAGCGGTGAAACAATTGAAATCTTGCTTTCATTAAAATCTGCTTCGTATTCACCAACAATTTGATATGTAGCCTCTTCATCAGTATCTTCATCTACAATCTTAACTGTTGCCCCAAATTTGATTTGGTTGCCGCTTAATTTTGTTACATCAATTACTTCGGCTCTGGCAATTTTATCTTCAAGCTCAATTATTCTACCCTCAATAAAGCTTTGCTTTTCACGGGCAGCATGATATTCGGCATTTTCTGATAAATCACCAAGTTCCCTAGCTTCTGAAATCGCTTGAATTATCTTGGGTCTGTCATTTTTTTTAAGATTATCCAGTTCTTCATTTAATTTTTTAAAACCATTAATAGTAATAGGAAACTTGTCCATTTTAAGCTCTTTATTCTAATTTAATAAGTTATTTTAATTGATTTTAATATAGCTTTGCAAGGAGCGTACTTCATAAGTATTGTTTAGCTCCTTAAGCTTGGCAATAGAGTTAACTAATGCCACAGAATCACTGATGGTAACACAGTGAGGTACTTTATGCAAGAGAGCATTTCTTCTGATTAAAAAACCATCCGTCTTCGCTTTTTTACCACGGCTAGTATTAATTACCAAATGAATTTTATTACTCTTAATCATTTCTACAATATTATGCTCACTTTCGGAAACTTTAGCAATATAAAGATTTTCAATATTTTGTGCTGCAAAATATTTACTGGTTCCGCTAGTAGCATAAATAGTAAATCCTAAGGTTATAAGCTGTTTAGCAAGTGCAGCAGCTTTAGCTTTATCTTCATCTATAACTGATATAAATACATTACCTTTAAAAGGAATGGTCTCTCCTGCCCCGATATGCCCTTTAGCAAAGGCTCGTTCTAAATCTAAGTCAATTCCCATAGCTTCGCCGGTTGATTTCATCTCGGGCCCCAATACTACATCTACATCGGAAAATCTATTAAATGGAAATACTGATTGCTTAACCGCTACATGATTGCCAGGTATTAAATAACAATCATTTACTATACCTAAATCCTTTAAACTAGCTCCGGCCATTACAAGAGCTGCAACTTTTGCCACAGGTACTCCTGTAACTTTGGCAATAAAAGGTATGGTTCTGCTAGCTCTTGGGTTAACTTCTAATACATAAATTTTATCATCTTTAATGGCATATTGAACATTCATTAGCCCAACAACTGCTAATTCTTTTGCTAAAGCTTTAGAATTTTCTATAATTTTTTCAATATTTTCTTTACTAATTGAATATGGAGGAAGTACACAAGATGAATCACCAGAATGGATTCCAGCCTCTTCGATATGTTCCATTATTCCTGCAATATAAATTTTTCCTGTCTGGTCTGCAATTAAATCTACATCCACTTCAATTGCATGTTTTAAGAAGTTATCTATTAGTAAGGGTCCGGTAGCAAACAACTCACCATTTTGAGTTAAATAATCTTCTAGATCAATGATATTGTCTATAATTGACATTGCTCTACCACCTAAGACATAAGAAGGCCTAACAACTACAGGAAAACCAATTTGCCCTGCTTTACTAATCAAATCTTCTTTATTGTGGCATATAAAGTTTTTAGGTTGAAGAATAGATAATTTTTGCAATAACTTTTGAAAGCTTTCTCTATCTTCAGCCAAATCAATATTTTTAGGGTCTGTTCCAATAATGGGTACGTTATTAGCTGCAAGCACTTTAGCAAGCTTAAGGGGAGTTTGCCCACCAAATTGCAGATTTACCCCTAGCAACTTACCTTGCTGCAGTTCTAAATCAATAATATCTAATACATTCTCAGTAGTAAGTGCCTCAAAGTATAATCTATCTGAAGTGTCATAATCAGTTGAAACCGTTTCAGGGTTACAGTTAATAATTAAAGTTTCAAAACCGGCATCTTTAAGGGCATAGGCTGCATGCACACAAGCATAATCAAATTCAATACCTTGACCAATACGATTAGGACCAGAACCTAAAATAATTACTTTAGTTTTGGCTGAGATATTGGCTTCACAGCTAGGTTGATTGATGCCATCACCTTCATAGCAACTATACATATAAGCAGTATTAGAATCAAATTCAGCAGCACAGGTATCAATTCTTTTGTAAACTGGTGATACTCCAAAGTGTTTACGTAGCTCTCTAATTTCATTCTCACTATGTTTGGTAAGTTCGGCTATTCTACTATCTGCAAAGCCCAACTTTTTAAGTTCAAGCATAGTAAATTTATCTTTACTTAAGCCTTTAATTTGCAACTCTTGTTCCTTGATTACAATGCTTGCAATCTGCTCAATAAACCAAGGGTCATAGCTGGTAACTTGATGTATTACTTCAAGAGCTATTCCTGCTCTGATAGCATCTGCAACTAGTAATAACCGATCAGGTGTAAAGGTTTTGAGCTTTTCAATAATGCCATCTCTATCACTCAGATCTTTAACTATACTATTTAAGCCATTAAGCCCGGTTTCAAGAGAGCGTAAAGCCTTCTGGAGAGATTCCGCAAAATTGCGTCCTATAGCCATTACTTCGCCTACAGATTTCATAGAGCTTGATAATTCTCGTTTAGTTTGAGAAAATTTTTCAAAGGTAAATCGAGGGATTTTAGTAACAATATAGTCAATAGTTGGTTCAAATGATGCTGGAGTTACTTTGGTGCAATCATTAACTAATTCATCTAGCGTATAACCGACAGCAAGCTTTGCTGCTATTTTGGCTATAGGAAATCCAGTAGCTTTAGATGCAAGAGCTGATGAACGTGATACACGTGGGTTCATTTCTATTACCAGCATTTTTCCATTTTCTGGATTAATAGCAAATTGTACATTTGAACCGCCGGTATTTACCCCAATTTCTCTAAGTACAGCGATAGAGGCATTGCGCATATTTTGATATTCTTTATCGGTCAAAGTAAGTGCTGGAGCTACTGTAATACTGTCACCGGTATGCACCCCCATTGGATCAATATTTTCAATTGAACAGATAATAATGCAATTATCAGCCTTATCCCGCACCACTTCCATTTCAAATTCTTTCCAACCCATAATGGACTGATCAATTAAAATCTCACGATTTGGAGAGGCATCAAGCCCAGATTTAACTATATTAATATAATCTTCGGTAGTATAAGCAATCCCACCTCCTGCACCACCTAAGGTAAATGAAGGACGAATAATAGCTGGCAAACCTACATAATGTAATTCTTTTAAAGCTTCTTCTAAGGAGTGTACTACCACGTTTTTAGGACATTCTAAACTAATACGGTTCATTGCTTCTTTGAATAATTGGCGATTTTCCGCCTTTTCAATTGCTGTAATTGAAGCGCCAATTAACTCAACATTATATTTTTCAAACACTCCTGCTTTAGCGAGGCTAATGGTGCAATTAAGCGCTGTTTGCCCGCCCACGGTTGGCAATACAGCATCTGGGCGCTCTTTCTCTATAATCTTTTCAATAAACTCGGGGGTAATAGGTTCAATATAAGTTACGTCTGCAACTTCAGGATCAGTCATAATAGTAGCAGGATTTGAATTGATCAGGATAATTTTATACCCCTCTTCCTTAAGCGCTTTACATGCTTGGGTACCGGAATAATCAAATTCACATGCTTGACCAATCACAATTGGCCCTGCACCAATTACTAAAATAGATTTAATATCCTGACGTTTAGGCATAACTTACTGACCACTATTTTGAATAAAATCATTAATATAATCGAAAAATTGTATAAAAAGATACCTGCTATCATGCGGGCCTGGTGAGGATTCAGGATGATATTGCACCGTAAATACCGGCTTATCTATTAATTTTAATCCCTCAATGGTATTATCAAATAATGAGCGATGAGTCACTATAGCGTTAGCTGGCAAAGTGCTCTCATATACTGCAAACCCATGATTTTGGCTGGTTATTTCCACTTGCCCTGTCATTAAATTTTTAACCGGATGATTTGCCCCTCTATGACCTTGGGATAAATGATAAGTTTTAGCGCCAATAGCATGTGCTACTAGTTGATGCCCCATACATATAGCAAATAGAGGAATATCACTAGCTATAATGCCTGCGATAACATTTTGAGCATATTTAGCAGTTTCTGCGGGATCACCAGGTCCATTAGATAAAAAGATCCCATGTGGTTCCAAGGTTAAAATCTGAGTAATATCAGTGGTGGCAGGCACAACAACAATTTTGGCTCCAAAAGATTTTAAGCAACGTAAAATATTTTGCTTAATCCCAAAATCTATTACTACGATTTTAATATGATCTTGATTATCTAAAGCTATTTTTTCATTATTAAGCAAACCTTGATTCCAATAGTAAATCTTATCAGTTGATACTTGGCTTGAAAGTTCGCTACCAACCATTTCAGGTAACTTGGTTAGCTCATCATAAGTTTTTTGGATATCTTCTTCTAAAAGTTGTTCGCTATGAATAATAGCTACATTTTGAGAACCGTTTTGCCTGATATATTTAGTTATTTCTCTAGTATCTATGCCACTAATGCCGGTAATATTATGTTTTTTTAGCCAATCATTAAAATGATATTCAGAGCGGAAGTTAGACGGCTTGCTAATGGGGTTACAGATGATAAGCCCATTCACATATGGTACTTCGGTTTCATAATCTTGAGTGTTAGCACCCACATTGCCAATATGCGGAAAAGTAAAATTGATAATTTGCCCGGCATAGGAAGGATCGGTTAATGTTTCCTGATAACCGGTCATGCCGGTATTGAAGCATATTTCACCAAAAGTTATACCAACTGCTCCGATACCATGCCCAAAGAAAATTTTACCAGATTTTAAAATAAGAACGGAATTAAAACGATTTGAAATTTCACGGAATTCAATTTGAGGTAAAGAAGAAATCATAACTTTTATATCTAAATGTATTCGTGGCTTGTAAGTTATGACCAATATTGTTAATTGTCAAGGCTTACCCCCCTGTTGAATCATTGAATAGTTTGATGTTTAAATTCGCTTAATCATCAATTAATATTAAATGTGGTATAAGCCTTAAGTTTCAAATATTTTTGATACATTTAATTATAAATTGCAGTTTTAATAATTAATTATGCTAAAGGCAAAATAGGCGGGCAGCTTAGTATATTGGTTATCTTTAATCTTTACCAAAATAAATCATTTTCTATCTAATTGCTTTTAGTTATGAAGCATGACAAAGTAAATGATAAATTAACCAATTGGTGCTGAGATGATTAAAAACTATAAGAGTGAATTATTTAGTCCAATTACTAAATTATTTTTAACCAAAACTAAGAAAGACAAATCAATAACAGCAATCTGTAAAGAGGTTGCAATTAAAGCTCACAATTTAGCTTTGAACAACTCAAATAAAACGGTGAACGAATATCAGGATGCTGTTTTATCTGCTAGATTATATCTTTCGGCTTCTGACCAGAAAATGAACGAATTATTTAAGGCGATAGAAACAACCTATCCTCAAAACCAGCAGATTAGGGAAGCTAACGCCATACTAGCCAAAGAAATAGAATTTGATAAAGCAATATTACAAAATCGCCAAGCACAAACCAACCAAGATATTAAAGAGCTTAAGCAAGGCGGCCTCGTGCAAGATAAGGCCAATCAAAGTGTAATTTATAGTATGCTCCGTGATAGAAACATAGTTTCTCAATCAGAATTTTCTCAGATTGGCATAAAACAAAATGGCGTTTCTGCTGGATATGCAGCTAAGGAAGCAGGATCAGAACATACTTTTATGCTTAAGCAATTTTATAAAAAAGCTCAGGACTGCAAAACTCCTCAAGACCACTCCAATAGAAGAGATGGGCTTAATGAATTAATAGCAGCAGATCTATATGCAACCTTATTATCTGATCGCGCACCTAAGGAAGCGTTGGTTACACCTGATAAAGCTAACGATGATAGCCTATATGTTCGCTCAAAATTTTTTACTGATGCAAAGTTACTAAGTGAATTTAGTGGAATGTCTAATTCTCACTTTAACCCTTTAAATCCTAAATTACAAAGCATAGAAGGATTTTTGAAAAGGTTTTAGCAGCAGGCCATTTGTTAGGCGAAGTGGATTATCATGCGGGAAATATTATGGTGCAAGCGCAATATAATTCACAAGATCCTAGTCAGCAGCCAAGATATATCGCTACCAAAATAGACCATGGAAGATCATTTATTGAATTTCATAAAGATTTTGGTGCTATGGTTAATTCAACCTTCCACCCATTTAACCATATGGGCTACCTGGCTGGTATAAATTCAAAGACGCCACCAGGACAATTAATAAACGGAGGAAACTTTCAATGTAACGCAATGAAATATTCTGAAGCACTTCAACAAATGCTTAGCCAATTTAATAAAGATACAATAAATAATATAGTGGATAAAAAAGTAGATGAGCTAAAAAAATCTGGTTTTGATCCTAAAAATATTCAAACCACTTTTAGATTTGATTCTACAGTACCTAACCAATATTTAAGTTTAAATCTAAATAGCTTTAAAGATATCTCATCAAATTATAAAAACTTGTTAACAAGAAATCTTGAAAATATGAAAAGAATAGCTAAAGATGTAGAGGTGGTAGTACAATTTAGTAATGTATCTCCCCATTTTAGAAATGGAGGTTGGATTGAAGCATTTGCCGGATCGCCACTTAAAGATCCTATAATCTTTGCTGTAGAGCATGGTATTCAAATTGGCGGTAAAAATCCTTTCCAATGGGCTTTAGAAAACAACCGAAAGGTTGACCTTGTTAGCCAAGTTAATACTAAGCAAAATCAAATAGAAGATAAGGTTACTCAATCAGCTGATCCTACTGCAAGCTTACTATATTACTATAAAGCAATGCAAAAACCTTTAGCGCCATTTTTAGTAAATTTTTTAAATCATGCTATTAGCAAGAATTTAAGAAATACAGAAGGGGAATATTATATTAATCTTGCACAACGATATGGCGTAACAATTTCTAACCAGCCTAACTTAATGCAAGGCCAACAACAAGCTCAATCTCCGCAGCAGAGAGCACAGCCACCAGCAGTGCCTCTAAGACAACAGCAGCAAGCTCAATCTCCGCAGCAAAGAGCGCAGCCAGCACCTCCACCAAGAACTCAAAGCTATGAAAAAAGAAGAGCTGAGCTGGCTAAAGCGCAAGAATCAATGAAGTTGAGCCAAGCCAATAAAGCTCAGAGCAAGATTCAACAGCCACAGGATGTTATTAAAAACAATTCGCAAATTAAAGATCAGGCTAATGAAATAAAGGCTAACATCAGTAAGGCATTTAAAAAATATACTAATGCTAATTTTAAAGATAAGTTACAAGAAGCTGCCAAAAAACTAGGTAAAGGTTTAAGCAAATTCTTTGGCGGCAAAGATAACGGGCGCCCTAGATAAACTATATCCAGGATATTTAGATATTTACCAGCCGACTTGTATGATGAGGATATATAAATTAAATTAATTTAGTAAGCAGTTACCACAAAGGTGGGGTATTGCCCAAATTATCTTTCTTATTCATATCAATCTTAAAGGTTTATTAGCTATTAACATTTTTTGTTATTTGGAGATGATTGCTACTTTAATTAAATTAGGAATGAATAGATCAAAATTCAACTGATTTTAACTAAAGGTTGCTGTTCAAAAAGTACTACTATGTTAATTCTTCTGCAGATATTCAGGTAAAACCATTATTAAATCTGCAAGCTGATAAAAACTAAGCAGCTATTGCTATATAAATAGCTGCTTAGTTTATTTATAATCCTCTTGTGTTTTGGCTAAATTGCTTTGCATTAAGAGTTTCAGTATAAGGAGCAAAGTGCGAGTAAACTTCTCTAACCGGTGATATAACAGTCTCCTTTACAGAGTTCATTACACTTGTCATTAACCCAAGTTCAGAATTTTGCTTTTCTTGTTCATACACTTGAATGGCAAGAGCGCGGTTTTTTAAATTAGGATGATTCATAAGTAATTCGCTGTAAAATGATTTAATAGAAGCAAACCAACTTGGTTTGTGTGATAATTCTTCAATAATCTTTTTTGCTTGTACCTCTCTCCTTAAGTCTTGCTCTGCAGCATAATTTCCGAATAAGTAATAAGATGTTGGTGGAATGGTCATGCTAGCTTCTAATTTAGTCAAACCTCTTACTAAATCAGGTCCATAACCCCACTTGGCGGCATTACTATCAGCATCAAATTCGCATTGCCTAGATAAGTATGTGATAGCACAATTAGCAGCTAAGCAAAAAGCAATTACATACGGTATATGTAATTTTGAGGAGCCTTTATTTAATTTTGCTAATATTTTGCTACTAAGCATAATTAAAGCTGTAATTACCACAGATGCAGCGTGTATTATAGATAAATGGCGCCCGGTAATATGCCCTAATTCATGAGCGATAATGGCTTTGAAGGCTCTCTCATCTTTTTTGAATAATTCTATTAAAGGCTGAGTAATAAGTATTGCTGATTGATTTCTGTTTAATTTAAAAGCAAAAGCGTTGGTTATATTACTATCAGAAGTATAGATTTTAAGATTTTTACATGACTTAAGTTCATCTTCATGTTCTTTCATTAAGTCCGTAATTAACTTATACTCCTTACTATTAGCATCCATTTCAACGAACTCAGATGGGTTTAAGGTAAATTTGATAGCAAAAAAGTTAACCGCTGCAATAAACATACCTGATATTGTTAAAGCCCACAATACAGTGCTAGCAGCTATAGCAAAGTAAAATGTACTTGCTGCTAATAATAAAATCGCAATACTCAAGGTGAAATAAGTTCTCACCTTGGGTTTTGCTAAATTATATTGATACATAAAAACTCCATTATTTAAAACAAATATTGCAATTTTGTTAATTGATTTGCATTTTGTAAACCTTTAGTTAACAATTGTCAATAAATTATTTGTAAACATTTAACATGATATCTTCATAGAGAGGTAAAGTTAATGTAATGATAATAATTTAAGACCTTAGTGCTTGAAAAAAACGCTGTAGCAGCTCCCTATTCTCTTGCTCTAAAATACCACCATAAATTTCCGGTTTATGATGAGCGGAACTTGCCGAAAAGATTCGTGCTCCATGTTCTACTCCACCTGATTTAAGGTCATATGCACCAAAAAATAGTCGCTCAATTCTAGCAATAGCAATAGCTTGAGCGCACATTGGGCAAGGTTCTAAAGTTACAATTAAATCACAATTAGTTAGGTAAGTTGTACCTAATGTTTGTGCAGCCTCTCTAATTGCTAAGATTTCTGCATGAGCTGTAGGATCATTAAGAGTAATATTTTGATTATAAGTACGAGCAATGACTTTTTGAGCATTTCTATCAAATATAATAGCCCCAACTGGTACTTCAGCCAAGCTATATGCTTTCTGAGCAAGACTTAATGCTTCAAGCATTAGCTCATGCTGCTTAAAATATAATTTAGAAGATAAATTATTAACTTTGGGTGGTGTAAACATTGCTAGATATAGTATGTTATGATAATTATTACATATAAAAATTAAGCCAAACTTTGCAGTAACAGCCTTTTTATTGCAAGAAATATTTCGTAATTTCTAGATAAATAGAATTAAAATAAATTTATCGCATGTATTTGCAGAAGCTAGAACCCACTATTTAAGCTTGCCTTACTGCCAGCTATACCCACTTTACTGATCATATTATTTTCACTAGCATTTAATAGTTGTAAAGCTTCACTGTTATCGATAATACCTTTACTGCTTAAATTTAACAAAGCATCTTTCATAAGTTGCATACCGATACCAGCATTAGTCTGCATAATAGAAGGAATTTGTTGTATTTTACTTTCGCGGATTAAATTTCTAATTGCAGAATTACACAACATCACTTCATGCGCTGCCACCATACCTGTCATATCAGCTTTTCTGATTAACCGCTGTGAAATTACTGCTTCCAGCGAGTTAGAAAGCATAGATCTAACCATAGGTTTATCTTCTGCAGGAAATACATCGACAATTCTATCAACTGTGGATGCAGCAGTATTAGTGTGTAAGGTTCCAATAACTAAATGTCCAGTTTCTGCTGCGGTAAGGGCTAATTGGATGGTTTCTAAGTCTCTCATTTCTCCCACCATGATGATATCAGGATCTTCCCGCAGGGCACTTTTTAGCGCTCTTGCAAATGACTTACTATGCATACCTATTTCACGTTGAGAAATAATACACATATGTGATTTATGAGTAAATTCGATTGGATCTTCAATAATTAATATATGTTTTTGAGAATTTTTATTAATATGATCTATCATTGCAGCCATGGTGGTTGATTTACCTGAACCGGTAGGACCAGTTACTAAAATCATACCCTTGCTAATATTAGTAGTAATTTTCTGTAAAATAGGAGGAGCGCTTAACTCTTCTAAACTCTTAATTGTTAACGGAATAATGCGCATAGCTGCTGCAGGACCATGGATATTATTAAACAGGTTGACTCTCATTCTAAAACCAGCTTCATGCTTGAATGAGAAATCTATTTCCCATTCCCGTTCAAATATAGCTTTTTGCTCCTCATTCATACAAGAATGAATCATTCTTGTAACTTGCTCTTTAGTAAGCTCAGGGATTCTTAAATATATTATTTCCCCATAAACTCTCATAGCAGGAGGATGATTTACTGCTATATGGATATCAGAGGCATTGCGCTGCATAGCATTTTCAATTAGTTGATTAAACTCCATTATATGCCTCCTTATCAGTTAGCTTCTTAAGTCTATGGGTTACGTCACTAACTTGCACAGTAGTTTTATAACCAGCATTAATAGCTTGTAGTATACGGTTATAAAGAATCATAGCATCTGATGGTTGATTAATTTTTTCAAACATTATCGCCATGTTATAAACATATTCAATTCTTTGCGAGTCAAGCCTAGCTGCCTTTTTATAATAAATTATTGCCTGTTTATAGTCCTTTTTGCGATGATAGATTGCAGCCATTTGCGCAGGAAGAATAGCTAAGTTAGGCTCAGCCTCCTCAAGTTTAGATAAAGTAACTAAGGCTTCATCTGGGTCGGTAATACTAATTATATTCAAAAAATTATTAAGTACATATTTGTTTTCAGGATGCTTTTTTAAGATTTGTAAATAGATTTGCTTGGCATCATCCATATGACCAAGGATTTGGTGTACAACCGCCATACCAAATTGAGCATCAATATTTTTTTTATCTTGGTTGTGTGCTTTTTGATAAAGAGCAAAAGCTGCTTCATAATGACCTTGAGTATAAGCTGTAAAAGCTTTACTAATTAAATCTTTTGGGTGTTCTATATTATGAAATAAATCCACGCTCATATCTAAAATATCTGAAGATGCTGTAAGGCTATTATCCTTATTTTGTTGTTGCTTTTTTGAAGGTTTTGTTAGCTTAACATGTTTAGAACCAGGCTTTATTTCTCTATCTCTTACCGAGCGTTTAAGTTCAATTCTATCCAAATTTAGATCTTTTTCTTGATAATGTTCTACCAGGTCATTAATAACTTTTTCTTGAAGATTGTTAGTTTTATCATTTTCCTTATCTTCAGCATTAATAAAGGTACTGATTGACATTGACAAACATGTGCTCAATAACAATATTCTTAAAGTACTATGGGTCATTACAGAACCTCCAAGTAAAAAGTTTTAGATTAATTTATTAACTATTTTATCAAAAATTACAGCAACTTACAATATAGAAATCTTTATGAGCAAGCTTTTTAATTACCTAATCAAACCAATTGCTTTTAAATTAGAACCTGAAAAGGCTCATAATCTAGCGATTGCAGCTTTATCAAACAATATTATTGCTAAGCTAATTCCAAAATTTAATTATACAGATGATAAATTATCTCAGACCATTGCTGGTTTAACCTTTCTTAATCCTGTTGGCCTGGCCGCAGGTTTTGATAAAAATGCCGAGACTTTAAAGAGCATTTATAAATTTGGTTTTGGTTTTGCTGAATTTGGTAGCGTTACCCCGATAGCTCAATTAGGCAATCCTCTCCCTCGTATTTTTCGGCTTACAGCTGATGAGGCAATCATTAATCGTTTAGGTTTCAATAATAAAGGAGCAGATTATTGTGAGGAAAACTTAAAGAAATTTGGTGATTCTAAGCAAATTATCGGAGTTAATATCGGTAAAAACAAGGATCAAGAAGACTTTTTAAGTGATTATCTCTTTCTACTTAATAAATTCTACAATTATGCAAGCTATATTGCAGTTAATATTTCTTCTCCCAATACCCCAGGCTTACGTGACTTGCAGCATAATGAGAATCTTGAAATTCTCCTGGGTCAATTAATGGAACTTAAAAATAAGCTTAAGATAAAATTTAATAAGTCGGTACCATTATTTATTAAAATTTCTCCAGATAACGATTTCAAGCAATTAGAAGCGATTGCTGCAAAAGTTTTAAAACACCAAATTGATGGAGTAATTATTAGTAACACTACTATTAACGATAGAGAAAAGTTATTATCGTCGCATAAAAATCAAATGGGTGGGCTTAGCGGCAAACCGCTATTTAATAGGGCTAATACTACCCTAGCAAGGTTTTATAAATTAACTCAAGGTATAATCCCTTTAATTGGAGTTGGTGGTATAATGAATGGAGATGATGCTTATCAAAAAATCTTATATGGTGCCTCCCTTATTCAAATATATACCGGAATTATCTATAAAGGATTTGGTTTAATTAACCGTATTAACCAACAAATTAGCGATAACTTAACCAGAGATGGGTTTAAAGATATTAGCGAAGCTGTGGGCAAGAAAGCTACGTAATAGTTATGTTAAATTATAACTTAGCTATAAGTTGTGCTTACTTTATAAAATATTTGTAAAAAGTTAATTTATTTATTATAATATAATTAAATTATAAAAAAAAATCATGCATAACAAAAGTGAACAAGCGCAAGAAAATAAATTTGCTAATGATCAAAAAGCTGAATATCAAGTTCAATCGGCTCGTAATAAATTACTTGGAAAATGGGCTGGTTCAATCATGTATACTATTGAGCAAGAGATTGAAAAATATATTGAACAGCTGATAGTAGCAGATCTAGAAGAACCTAGTGATAATGATATAATTACCAAGATATTTAATGATTTAAATACTTTTGGTTATCAAGCGACAAGGGAAGAGATAAAAGAAAAAATTATTGAATTCAATAGAATAGCTGTTAACCTATCTTATCCAAACAACTAACGGTTAAATGAATGAAGATACTCGTAGTTAAATATCTACCTAACGGTGAAAAGTCAAACACTAAAATCTTACTTGATCATTTCAAATCTATTGTAAATACTCATCAAATTGAAGAGCTTGATTTATTAGAAAATCAACCGCCTATATTTAATGAATTATCTCTTCAAGCCTATGCTCTTAGAAATTATATGGGGCAAAAGCTAACTGAAGCTCAACAACAAGCTATTGAGCCTTTTGATAAGCTGGTAGCACAGCTAGTCGCTTGCGATATATTGATTATTGCTACCCCTATGCATAATTATTCTTTTCCAGGAATTGTTAAAACTTATTTTGATGCAGTTATGTTACATAATGAAACTTTTAGAATGGGTGGTCCTCAAGATAATGGTAAAAAATATGTAGGTCTTTTAACCAATAGAAAAGCACTTACAATCTTTACTTCAGGGGGGTTTTATCCGGAAGATAGCGAATTTTATTACCTTAATAATATCGCTACTCTTTCTAAAATTGCCTATAATATGGTGGGATTTGAAGATTTTAAAACAGTTTATGCGGCCACCGCTAATCCTGAAACGCTACATAATAACATGGAAAAAGCCCAAAAAGAATTAGAGCAAATTGCAGCCAGTTGGAAGCTTAATTAAAGGTAACTTATAAGCCATACTGAATAAAAAAATAAAGGTAGTGCTTGCTACCCTTATTTTTATGAAGCTTATCTAATTAGATTTATATCACGGTGATTTATATCACGGTCATCTTTAAACACTCTTTTGACCCAAAGTCCTCTATTTGTTAGTGGATTATATGGTAAAATAGTATCTAATACTTTATGCATAGTAGGTACTCTATTATCTTTTGTTTCTCCTAAATGATCACCGTAGTAATCATAACCTATTTCTTTAGAATATACATTGCTAAAAATAATATTAGTAAGCATAGCCCCGCAGGCTGCAATTAATGCAATTGAACTTTTACGAGAAGCCAGAGCAAAACCAATCGCTGTTGAAATAATATAACCACCTATACTTAATAAAAACGGTTTTAAATTTAAAATATTCTTAGTATAGGGCTGAATAAAATTATATCTAACGCTGTTATTAAACCTATTATACCCCTTATGTTCAATTAACAATTCATTAATAGTATTAAAATGATCTTTTAGAACATTACCTGGAGATTTTTGGGTAATCTCAGCCATAATAGAAGGTATATCTATATTTTCTTCATAATAAGGTATTTCATAATACATGCTAACAAAAATCCTATTTAGTTTTTGAAAATCATTATTTGAGACATTATTCCCGGCAATTATCTTCTCCTTGATCTGATCAACCATATTTTTAACTAATGTGTGTTTTTCTTTTCTAGTAAATTCAATGATATTATAATCATCACCACCTACTCTGTCACAATATGTATTATATACATTTATTCTGTAAGAGTTTCTATTAAGACGCAATTTAATATTAAAATCCAATATTTTATAAAGTAAGCGAAAATCTAGCTTTGTAGGATTTTCTTTATTTATTATCTGTTGGCTTGCTGAGTTAAATATTGCGGAATAAAAAGTTTTTAACTCTAGCTCAGTAAATCTATTTTTATTCGTAGATTTGGTATTTAGCATAGTTAACAACTCTGCCATTTTGTTTAGATTATCTGCCGAAAAGTTAGTAAGAATGGCATTTTTCAAATTATCTAAAAATAGGCTTTTATTTTTTAATTCAAAAGCACATTCACTACCATCATAATTGTAAAGAGTAATATTACATAATAATGCTATTAACGGATGTGTAGCAGTATTTAAGCCAGAACCCGTATTAGAAGAGCCAAGTGCTTCAAATAAATTTTTTAAATCTGCAGTCGTAAATTCTTCATTAAATTGCTTGTTAATTATATTTTGATATTTATTTATGCTTGCTGTAATTTTGCTCCTTAAAGGTGCTAGGTTTATATACGCTTTTAAATCTAAAAAATTAATATCAGGCTCAGTAGTTAATTTATCAAATTCAGCTATTAATAATTGCATTAGCTCTTCAGCAAAACAATCATCTACAGCTTCAAAAAATGCTTGGAGATCAACATCAGTCATGTCGCTCTTTAGTAGCTCACACAATTCTTGTTCAAATCCATTCATCAACGAAAGAAAAGCATGAAGCTTTTCTTTCGTTGATGAATCATCTTGATAACGCCTATCAGGGTGATGAACATTTGTTATTTTTTTTAGCAAATTTTTACGTATTATCGTAGTATCAAGTGTGAATTCAATTCCTAGATGGTTAAAAAATTCTATCATTGTTAGATTATGATTTTGTATCTCTTCTAAACTATAGTTCCTTAAGTTATTTTTATTTAACATAATAGTTATGTCACTTCCCTTAGTTTTATAATTTATTATAAAATATTATCTATAATGTTTAACTATATTTTCTATATAATTGTAAGGCCACTACTGGAATAAATAACAATATACTCCAAGAGACTTCTTCTAATACATCATATGAATAAATACTAATGTTTTTACAAAATATGCTTTTTTGTGTAACTCTTTCCACGTGATAAATCTTAATTTTTAAACCAAGCAATTGCTGCTAGTAATAGCTAAGGCTAGCATTATTAAGCTGAAAGCTATAGTTGCAGGAATAATAACAGGATGAAGAAATAAAAAAAGTAACATTGTTACTATCCCCCCTCATTTAACAACAAAACATAAAATATGTAAACACATATAAATAAAGGAAGCTCTTCCTATTAAGTGTCGATAATGATTAATTTTTTTATCCATATATTCGTAGGAAAAAGTTTTTGAAGTGGATTTAATACTACTCCTAGTAACAGCAAACTTAACGCTATAACCACTATAAAAAAACAAATATTTTATGTGGTTTATTATTAACCAGCAACAAACCTAGCAAGATTAAGGCAGGGCGGTTTAACTAAATTCCACTTTAGATATCTAAATTTAAATTTTATACTTATCATTATAGCTAATATAAAAGTTAATACATAATTGCCAAAGTATGTAAAAAAAATTAATTTAACATTAATTAGCATTTATTGCAAAACTTTGTTTGACTTTTTACAATTGATACATAGAATATATTTATTCGACTACTTATAGAATATTGGTTGATTATACTTACTTTAATAATTAAATTTTTAAAATAGATAATCTCCTTTACTTCACTAAAAATAAAGTTACTCGAATGATTTTAAGACTACCAAAAGGAGATTACTAATGCTGCAAGGCAAAATTAAATGGTTTAATTATAACAAAGGCTATGGATTCGTTCAGCCTGATAACGGTGATAAAGATGTTTTCGTACATATTTCAGCTTTAGAAAAAGCTGGTATCAATGTTAACGACGGGGATTTAGTTTCATATGAGCTTTCAACCCAAAAAGGCAGAACATCAGCTGTTAACTTGAAAAAATTAGATTAGAAGCGTAGAAAATAAAATCTACCTACTAAATAATTAGGCTAAAGTCACTTGTAAATTGCAAGTGACTTTTTTTATTTTCATAAATAGAAAGATAATTTATTATCCATCTCTCAAGACGGTAATAAGAAGAATTTCTAGAAAAAATGTTGCCATAAAACAAGCTGGTTTTAATATTAAAATTACTTTTTATGCTGCAGTTTTTTAAAAGTAAGTAATATTACCAAGATTTCTTTATAGCAGTAAAAAATTATTAATAAAATATGCAAATAATTTTAAATTTCAAATAGATTATTAGGATAATATTTGATTTATTTACACCAGCATTTGCATAGAAATTCAGCCAAGCTCTTTATTAGTGGTTTAAAAACTTTTGTTATAGATGAAAATTTTACATTGATAGTAAAGCCTATTTCAAAAGATATTTAGCGGCTTGTAGGAAAAAATACCAAATAAATAGCTTAATGCCATAATCCTCTCTCCGGCTTAACTATGCCCAGTATATCTTAATAAATTTTTTATCAAAAGATAAGAAATATTTAAAATAATAGTATTAATTGAACCATATAATTCTGCTTATCCTGATATGTTTCAAACAAAATCCCAAGCAATTCAAAAAGCTTTAGGAACAAATTGTATTACAGTTCATCATATTGGCAGCACCTCAGTCCCTTACTTAGCTGCCAAACCAATTATTGATATTTTACCTGTAGTAAAAGATATTAGGATAGTAGATCAACATACCCTCTCAATGAACAATTTAGGTTATGAGGCTAAAGGTGAGCATGGAATACCTTTTAGAAGATTTTTTAAAAAAGAAGGTTTTAATGTACATGCTTTTGAGGTGGCAAGCCCAGAAATAAGCAAACATTTATTATTTGCTCAGTTTTTGATGAAGCACCCTGAAATCTGTACACAATATGAACAGCTTAAATTTAACCTAGCTAAGCAATTTCCTAATGATATAACTTCATATTGTTTAGGCAAGGACACTTTCATTAGGGAAATATTTAAAAATGCTTTTAATAAACTAATTAAGGCAAGTTTTTACTGATTATGAACAAGCTGAATATGCCCGTATTTGCAAAGAGCAAATATTTGATCCTCTAAATATTATTGATGAGGTTAATCCCTCTTCCCTGCATAATATTAATCATTTCCTCTGGGGATCAAAATCATTGGCATAATCTAAATAGAATTTTTAGCAAATAATAGTTGTATTTTACGCAGCATAGCAATTGATGCAGTAATGCAAAACAAAGGTTATGGCGCCAGTTTAATTCATTTAATTGAGAAATGGGCTCTGTATCAAGAAAAACATACAATATATTTACATGCTCCTGAGACTGCTCTTAATTTTTATTTACATGCAGGATATTCTATAATGAACTTTGAAGATTCTAATAGAATTAGTAAAACTAATCAGATTGATTTAGGCAAAGCTCTTACTTAATAGAAAATTTTATCTTTTTTCACTTTGTTTGTAATATAATTTTTTGCTTAACTAAATTAAAATAGCAATAAAGTTAAAATTACACTTTTAAGGTTAAGTATGGTGCGTTCTTATAAAAATTATTCTTTACCGATTGATTATGATCCTCATTACGACCCTACTTATATGTCAGAGGAGATGCTAGCCTATTTCTATAAAATTCTTACTATACTTTTTACTAGAATAGCTAATAAAGAAGATGAGACAATTCATGCATATGAAGAAGAAAATAGTAGATTTCCTGACCATGTAGATCAAGGAACGTTAGAAGAAATTTATGAACAAGAATTTGCCAGCGAAGAAGTATTAGATTTTATTAAAAAAGAAGTATTAGCTGCATTAGAAAGAATTAAACAAGGCAACTTTGGTTTTTGCGAAGAAACAGAAGAAGCAATTGGATTAGAGCGCTTACTGGCTGTGCCCTATGCTAGATATACTGCCGCCGTTCAAGAAGAAAAAGAACATAGCAAATCCTTATAAATTGGGTCTCTTAAAAGGTATAGATTTAACATACTAAGTTCCTCCTCCCTTGCCTATCCTGTAAAGAGTATTGTTTCAAAAAAAATTTAAAATTTTAAAAAATTTATTTGCAATTTAAAATTGAAATACTTAACTTAAATAATACACACTTAGATGGGGGAAAAATGGAAAGCACATTTAAAAATATTAAAGAATTTACACCAAACAATGATAACAGCCTTAAACAACAAGTTTTAGATTGCCTTAATGGGCTAGAATTTCCAGTAGATAAAGATGATATAATTGATCATGCTGAACAAAGCGAAAATGCATGGGAAGTTATGAGACTAATCTATAAAATGGGTGATAAAGAATATAGTAATAATCAAGATATCTCATTAGAAATCCAAGAGATAATGAATAACAGTTAAAGTTTTACTTTAAGTTAATTAACAGATAATATTTACAGATTATCTGTTAATTTTATATTAAACATTAATAGCACAAAAGCTGCTATCCTGCAGTAAATGTTCCTGAATAACAGAGTAAATCATTGTAATTTTTGAAGAACACTAAGAACTTTCAATCAATATTTATTAACTACAGCTAAGTGCGGTTAAAATAAAACTCTATTATGGAACCTTCACCGCAATTTCATTAACTATAAGAGTTAAAATAGAAGTTCATAATAAGCAATATAACTAAGGTTTCACAACATTATATATAAATTATTAGTTGCAAGTTTATAGCTTTTTGAAGCTTATTTTATAGATAATTCTCTTATAAGGAATTGCGCCTATATTATTTTGCTTAGCAATAAATCATAAGCATTATCAGGTTCTATTTTTTCTAGTTCAATAATATTATGGCGCAGCACATCAATAACTTGCTGCGGATTTTTTTCAATTAACTTAAACCACTTATCATCCTGATAGTTAATTTTATTAAACAGTATTGGATGAGCAGTATAAAGTGCAAAAAACTTTTTGCCTAAATCATAGCTTAGCTTGCTTAAAATTATTGCAACAACGCGTGAAGTTTGAAAATGATGATAGTCTATTGGCTCATTCCATCTTCCTCCCCATATCGAAAAACCATTTTTAGCAAATATTTCAACTATATCTTCAACCATGCCGGCTCTAGGGTTATGGCGATTAAGAAAAGCAGTACCTTGATAAGGGAGAACTTGTGTTAAGCCATCCTTCGCTTTATCAGTAACTATATAGGGATTTTGAATAGGATTAATGTCAATAGCTAACCCATAAGCATGTATTGAAGGAATAGAGCTATTACCGGTTACAAATCTAGGATTAAAGCTTGAGCTGTTATTATCACTCATTGAAAGCTCATCATCACCTTGATAATATTTCATAGGGCGTGCTTTATGAATTGGAAATTTATGTTTATGCAGCTCTTTAAAGATTTGCACTACATTATCTTTGGTAACATCTAAAACTTCAATCTCTCCTGCCTGCTCTTTACCTTCAAAGTCATAATGCTTAAAGCTTACAGCAATGATACGATCAACAGAAATAGGATTTGCCAACACTAAATTGCTCATAATTAAAATAAAAATAATGTTTGTTTGAATAAATAACGCAACTCTCATCTACAACCTAATATACATACAAAAAATAACTTAACCAAATAAATCATTAAAGCAATCAAATCGCCAACTAAATTTCTAGTATGAGAAAAAACAATTTTTTTCAATTATCAATAGCTGGTTCCTAAGATTAATCTATATTTTAAGGTAGTCAATTATCTATAACGAAACAAAATTTTAGGGAGGTAAAAAATAATGGTACAAGATAAGAAACAAGGAACCCATTCAAGAGATTCTCAACAAGGCGAGCACAAAGTTAATGCAGCTGAAATTGAAAGATACCTTAAAGGAATTCATTATCCTGCAAATAAAAATGATTTAATAGATCAAGCTAAAAAAAATAATGCTCCTAAAGATATCCTTAATGAGCTACAAGCTTTTGATGATCACCAATATGCAAGCCCTATTGATGTAAGCAAAGAATTTAGCCGTCATCACTAAAGTTACCTTAAAGCTAGATTATTTACATCTAATTAATAGCTGAGAAAGAAGTAAGATAATAAAAGCAAGTATGGATAATGAATAAAAGTGAATAACTCTGCTGATCGTGATTATAGCAATCTAAACAGAGTTAATAAAAGAATGAGAACTTATTATGTTAACTAAAATAAAAGCCACAACCAGTTGAAGTTGTGTTTAATTTTTATTGAATGTTAACTAAGTTTAAATTTAATTCAAGCTACCTATTGATAGGCTATTTATACTAACTCTAGCTATTCTAAAATTCATCTAGTTAGTGTTACTATCAATTAGTTGACTACCAAAATTTGATACAAAAAGCCAGGTTCAATTCCTGGCTTTTTGTATTAATACATTAAAAGCGCTAAATTATTTTAATTTAGTTTCTTTAAACAACACATGCTTACGAGCTCTAGGATCATATTTCATAAATTCTAATTTATGAGTAATCTTTTTTGGATTTTTCTTAGCTACATAAAAATAGCCAGTTCCTGCTGTGCTTTCTAATTTAATTTTAATTGAGCCCTTATTTTTTTTAGCCATTTTAGTTTCCTTCAGAATTTTTTATTTAAATTAGTAAAATATAGTATTTTGTCAAGCAAAGCTTTAATTTACGTCTTTATTTAGCTATATAATAAATATTGATGCATTACAAATAATAAGAATGAAAGGATTTGTTATCAGTTGCTATATTTACTCTAAACAGTACTATTCCACCATAATTCTTATTAATCTACGATTCATATAAATAATAAGTATACGTTCTTAGCCATTACATAAGTTTTACTGGGTATCCCTTCTCTTTTGAATTTTTCCTTTTCCCATAGCAAGAATATAGGATTAGATCTTTTTTGTAATCATATCTGCAGCTTCTAAATAAAATTTATTGCCACTTGCTATCGATATTTTAGTATATTTTGCTAAGTTAGTCCTTACATTGATCGGCTAACCGGCTTAAAGTTATTCACCTAAGCAAGAACATTATAAGAGCGCTTTAGACGCTCTTAACAACATGATTTACTATAGAATTTTTGCTCTTTAACTAAGCAGCTTTTTAATCTTTTTAGGTATGGATTGCCACCATTTAATTTCAGCTACATCTGAAACAGCTATCAAATTAAATTCAATTTTTTCGGCGGTATCAGGTAACGATACTTTTAATTTGCCAATAACTTGGTTTCTTCTGATAGGAGCTGCTACATTATGAGCAACTACCTCATGCCTAATTTGATTTTTTTTAAGTTTAGGAACAGTAAATATTACATCTTTTGCTACTGTAACTGGCACTTGTTCTTCTGCACCGCCTTCTATTTTAATTTTGGCAACTTCTTGATGTTTTTTAAACATCTCTACATTTTCATAATTTAAAAAACCATATTGTAGAAGCTTATAAGCTTCATTGGTACGATCCTTAAAGGTATCAAGACCGTTAACTACTAAAATAAGCCTACGGTTATTTTGCTTGGCTGATAAAGCCACTCCATAACCTGCAATTTCAGTATGGCCTGTTTTTAATCCATCCACTCCAATACTCATATCAAGTAAACTATTGCGGTTTTGCTGTTTAATACCATTAAAAGTGAATTCTTTTATTCCAAAATATTGGTAAAATTCAGGAAAATCATCAATTACTCTTTTAGATAAGATTGCTAAATCTTTAGCGCTCATTATATGTCCTTCTTCTGGCCAGCCAGTAGAATTTTTAAATACCGAATTGGTAAGCCCAAGCTCTTTAGCCTTTTGATTCATTAAATCAACAAAAACTTCCTCGCTACCTGCAATACCTTCTGCTAAGGCAACCGAAGCATCGTTACCAGATTGTACAATAACGCCCTTAAGTAAATCTTCCATTGTAGCTTGGTCATTTAAAGGTAAGAACATTTTTGAACCTTGCATACGCCAGGCTTTTTCACTAATTAAAAATTTATGATCTAAATTAAAATTGCCATTTTTAATTTGCTCAAAAGCTACGTAAATAGTCATGAGTTTACTCATAGAAGAAGGTGTCATTGGTAGATCCGCCTCCTTCTCAAACAACACATGACCTGTATCATAATCTTGCAATACCACATGTTTTGCAAGAGTATCTAATGCTTGAGCATTAAGTGAATGACAAACTAAAAAGACAGTAGAAAGTAAAAAAAGCTTTTTCATAACCAAATAATTAAGTTGCAAGTTATTGTTGTATAATAATTACATCATGATTATGGTTAGTTTTTATTTTACTTGCAACATCTTTTGTTACTAATTTATTCTCAAAAGGGCCAACTAATACTTTATAAAGCTTAGAGTTACGTTCGCGGGTAATTTTAATATCCCCATATTCTTGAAGTTTAACAGCTATGTGATTAGCATTAACCCTGTTTTTAAATGCTCCGAGCTGAAGAAGATATTTTTTGTTAGCTCCATTAACAGATGTAGCAGTTTTAGGCTTTTTCAGCCTAAGTTGATGTAATAATTCTTCCGTTTGCTTAGGTAAATATTCAACTTTAACCTTAGCAAGCCCTTCCTTTTTAAAGCCAAGTAAATATGCAGCACGTTCGGAAACATCAATCAACCTATCCTTAAGAGAAGGACCACGATCATTCACCATTAAAATTACTGAATTGCCATTCTTTAAATTAGTTACCCTAATCATAGAAGGAATAGGTAAGGTCCGGTGAGCGGCTGTTAATGAATTTTTATTATAAGTATCCCCATTAGCAGTCATTTTACCATGGAAACCATCATTTCCACCATACCACGAAGATAAACCAAGCTTACTATATTTATAAAGATGGGTATTTTCTGGATCAAAGTTATTATCTTTAGTTTTCGCTTCCATAAAAGTGCTAGTTTTAATATGCCCTTTATACGGTCTTTGTAAGTAAACGTAATCTTGAGTTTCATTTACTGAGATATCACCAACGTTTTGTTGCGGTTGGCATGCGTTAAAAAAGAAAATTACTAAGATAAATGTTAATATTTTGCTCATAGTTTTCCTTAAATTATTGTTGAGAGTACCTACTTCCTGGCTTCACAGCCTCAGTACCCTTAAGGTGATCAGGTAAATTTTCATGATCATAAGTAGGCACATCGATATTAATTAAACTTATCAATGGTGTGTTACCTACTAAGTCGGATTTAGATCTATTGATCAAGCTAGCTTCAGCAATAATTTTGCCACCAAGAGTTTCAATTAATTTATAAGTTTCTATAGAAGATTTGCCTGTAGTAACTACATCTTCCACAACTAAAATTCTGCTACCAGGAGCTATTTCAAACCCTCTTCTAAGTTCAAATACTCCATTAACTCTTTCACAGAAAATATTAGGAAGGCTAAGATGGCGCGATAATTCAAATCCAACCAAAATGCCACCCATTGCAGGAGAAACTACTAAATCAAAAGCATCTTCTCCAAATTTATAAACAATTTTTTTTGCAAGTTCTTTGCATAATAGCTCAGCTTTATTAGGATACATTAGAAGCTTAGCGCATTGTATATAAGTATCACTATGTAAGCCGGATGAAAGCTTAAAATGACCATTGAGCATTGCCCCACATTCTTCTAAAACGCTAATGATCTGGGCCTTTTCCATATAGCAAATTCCTTAATTTTTAAGTAATTTAAAGTATTCTTGATTAAATAGCAAGCTTTTTTGCAAATCATTAACGCTAAACGATTCTTTTAATCAAATTTTCTTTATTATGTAATAAATGTTTTATCACAGCTACTATATGTAAAAGCAATATAACAAGTAATATATAAGGCAAAAGAGCATGCATCTTAGAAAAGATTTTTCCTAATGCAAGATTTTTATTAATTAAATCAGGCATTTGAATTCCAAACATGCTTACTTTATAGCCAAATGAATTAGACATCATATATCCTGACAACGGCACAATCAAAGTTAAAACATAAAGCAAAAAATGAACTATTTTAGCTAATTGCCGTTGCAGAAAGGGGATGCTTCCAGGTAGCTCAGGAACATAGGACAATAATCTGGCAGCAAGCCTAAAAATAAAAAGGATTAAGATCAATATGCCAATCGACTTATGAGTCGAATATAGCTGCCATTTTAAATCAGAACCTTCTAGCTCCGTCATAATAATGCCTGATGTCAGCATCCCTAAAACTAATAATGCTATAAACCAATGTAAAATCCTAAGTGAAAAATGATACTTTTTTTGCATTTTTTAACTTCTCCTAATTAGTGTCATTTCCTGGAGCACTTGCTGTGATCATCCATTTTTTTCTTAAATACATCTCTATTTCTGCTCGTTCGCCATGGCTTAATGGATAACTGAACATAACAATTTCTCCAATTTTGCCTTGTAATCCTGTGCTAACTAATCCACTATGCGCACCTATTACAAATCTTGAAATGCTCCCGAGTATTGCAGTATAATTTCTCGTAAAAATATTTTGCCTATTAACCATGTGCGGAGATAAGTAATTATTATCAGTACTATACAGTTGTTGATAAGGGTTTAAATAAAAGTCAATGGTAGGACCTTCTGTACCAAAAGCATCAATTAACCCTTTGGGATTAACCACTATAGTTGCAAGCATTATAGAAGAGCCAGTAGTGGCATTATTTTTAAGTAAACCATCTCTGGAATCCAATCTGTCAACATCAGGATCATTGCTATATAGTTTAAAAACTCCATGTTGAGCACCCCCTGCCTCGTCATAATACAAGCCAAAAAAGTTACCCGCACTTTGCTCGGCAAAAATTACCCCGTCAGTAGTGCTAGCTGCTCCATCAATTTCAAACACAGCAAAAATAGTAAAGCCATTTGTTAGATTGATAGGAGCAGTTGCTGTGCTAAGCATATGTTTGTCATTTAGCTCATTGGTAAAAAAGCATAAAAATGGTTTACTGAAGAAATAGGCGTAAGTACTATTATTTTGTCTGCACAATGTAGGAGCCTTGGCAGCATTAGTCTGCACTAAATGCCTACCCTTGCCAGATTTATCTACTACATAGTTTATTATAGGAGAATCAAACCTAACTAAAGGCAAATAACCGTCTCCATTAGGGTCACTAGCATCATACCAAGCTTCAAGCCTAGTGGGATCAAACCGAGTTAAATCTAAAATATAATTACCTGAATCCTTACATGCTCCAAATTTAACGCTGCCTGCGTTTAAATTAAAATTAGGCATTCTTCCATCAGAGCAACGGCATGAATAAGCAAAAGTAGCGCTATTTGCCTGTTTATAAGAAATGTCTTTTTCTACTACTGAATTATAAGGACATGCATAACCCGCACTTGCAGGATTAACAGCATAAAAAGACCCGATCAACAAAAATAACAATCTAATTACAAACATTGGTAAACCATCTATTCATCAAATATTCTGTTACTTTACTTCTTTCCAACATAGTTAATGATCGGTTATACACTAAATACTCCCCTAAGAACCCTGACATACCAAAACGTAATCCTAAACCGGCTGATTGCACATAATTAGCATTCCAAGGAATTGAATTATTTTCATGTAAAAACAAACCATCTTTATTATAGAAAAATATATTTAAACCATATAAAGGTGGCGCAGTTAAATTATAATTTAATTCAATAATGACCGGCTGGTTATAATAATCAGTTTTTGATAGATACATCCCCAAGCTTTGCTGTCCACATATCGATAAATAAATTGAAGTTCTTTTGTTAGTATCTGCGTTAAATAGAAAAGGTTGAGTTATCAAATTTTTATTAAACAATCCTGCTATTAGTTCATTGGTTGCAGTATTACAGCCTCCATAAACCCCTGAATGCGGCCAAGCGATACCACCATTTCTCATTTTTCCTACATAAAAAATGCTAAAATCGGTATTTAATGGGGCTAAATTAATTTGGTAATAGCTATTATCTGAATTAAATAATATGCCATTTTTGCTATATTCCGGCACATTCCAGTATTGACCTGAGGAACTAGCAACAGCATTAGTTCCAGAACCAGTTTTATTATAAATAGTGTTTATAAACGCTCCTAAAGCTGGTGCAATTCCATTGCCGCTTGGATCATTTGCATCGAGCCACACAGTCAAGTTAGCTATATCACTTGGTCTAAAAGCGCAAAAAGCTGTAGGATTGTTGCAAAGTTCCCTTACGGCTACTGCAGAATCAACCACCTGATCTATAAAAGCTGCTGTTATGCTTCCTGATGAGCTAATGGGCTTGGTTAATATGGTAGTTGCATTATCACATATTCGTGGTTCAACAAATATAGGACTTCTACCATTTTTATTTGCAGTAAAATAATTTTTTTGCTTAAAAGCCACAATATCATCATATCGAGCAGTGCGGACAGCTTGGATATAAGTTTTATTGCTACTGTGATTAGTATTTTCTGCTTCTATACCACTTGCGCCAGCCGGATTAATGGCAGTATTTTTACCCCAGGCTGCCTCCTCACCATTAGGACCATGACTTATTATTACATAAGCTGCACCAAAATTATTAGGAGGAGATGCATTAATATTGGTTAAGTCCTGTCCTTCAATATTTACTACCCGGATATCTCCATTATAAGGAGAGTTACTACTATCCAAACCATTAAAAGTAGCAGTGCTTCCTAAACCTTTTGCTAAGCGGTAGGTGAATTTTCTATTCCAGCCATCATAAGCCACTTCATCATTAATCTGCAAAGTTCTTACCGGTACCATACCGGTAGCATTAATAACAGTAATATCACATTCATTACTGAGCACATTAAACACACCAGTTGAATAACCAAACCCTGCATTATATTCCAAAGAATTACCTGGAGCAGGACAAGGAAGAAAGCCATTAACATTATAATAATTTTTAATAGCATTTTCAATTAATGCAACATGCTCAAGAGTTTTTTTATACCTATCAGCTTCATTAATTTTACCAAAAAAGCCAATACCTAAAGTAAATAAAAAAGCAATGATCGATAAAGAAATTGATAACTCTAAAATCGTATAACCGTTATGAGTTCTATGTTTTGCTTGATTGTTGTTACGCACTTGGGTTCCAAAATCCATTATTATATACACATGCATTGTTGTTTGCATTAAAGGTAAGACCGGCAGGACAAGCCTTAGTAGCAGGCATTTGAGTAGGATAAAGCAAGTAACATGCTTCTTGCAGTACCCACATCATTTCTAAAATAGCCTCATCACCAAAATTAGTGATATGAGGACTGTTAGTACCAAATTCATCTACATAATCACCACTCACTCTGGTACTTATATAATCATTCCTTAGGTCTGCGGCCATAACTTTAGTAACACCTGCCAGTGCTGTCGAATTACCTTCACATACTGTGAGTGAAACTAAGCTTCTGCCCGGATCATACACTGAGTTGTTCAGATCTGTTTGGTTTCTAAAATTAACAATATGTTGAAAGTTTGATGATAATGTTCCCACTCTGAAAATATTATTTCCGTCTGAGTTTTCTACTTCATCAGTATTAGTAGCAGCAATTTGGCTGCCAGCTTGAGTAAAAGCGCCTTTTCCATCAGGTCCGTGGCTTATTATAACATAGGCGGCATTTGAAGTTAAAGTGGTGGTGCCCCCTAAATCCTGAATCACTAAATTAGCAGCTCCGCTGCCAAAGCTTGAAGGAGTACATCCAGCATTACTGCAAAGGTTAGGACTAGTCACATATGTAAATTTTCTTCCCCATGCATCTAGCATATAATCACTAAGTAAGCCTAAACTGATAATAGGTATTGAACCAACATTGCTTGCACAAATACTTGCTGTAAAATTTTCATTACCAAACCCTACACCCGTACTAGTATTTAATGTACCATAAGTTTGAATGTTAAGCGCAGGACATGGCAACCTGCCATAAGTCTGTACAAAAGTTTCTAATGCGTCAGTTATTTTTATAATTCTTTCCTGGGTTTCTTTGTATTTTACGGCGTGACTATTTAATGTAGGTAATATCCAAGTAATATAACCAGACATAATTAGTCCGGCTATCATAATTAGCACAGATAACTCAAGCAAACTAAAAGCGCGATACTTTCTAAGCTTACAATGCTGAGTATTTAATGAATTATCTAGCTTTTTCATTTACATTATTAATAAATTAGGTATAACATATAAGCAATTTACAAGATTATTGTTAATAAATAGTAAAAATTTCAGCAAATAATTCAGAGAATACATCATGGAATATAATTCAATACGTAATATCGCCATTATCGCCCACGTGGATCATGGTAAAACCACCTTAATTGACTCAATGCTTGCTCAAGCTGGCACTTTCAGACAACATCAGCAAGTTAATGAGCGCGTGATGGATTCAAGTGACCTAGAAAAAGAACGCGGTATCACCATTTTAGCCAAAACTACTGCAATTATACTTAACGACACTAAAATTAATATCCTTGATACACCGGGCCACGCTGACTTTGGTGGTGAAGTAGAACGCGTATTAAGTATGGTTGACGGGGTAGTGTTACTGGTAGACTCAGCAGAAGGGCCTCTTCCTCAAACTAAATTTGTATTAAGTAAAGCCTTAAAATTGGGGATTAAACCCATTGTAGTAATTAATAAAATTGATCGTAGTGATGCGCGTCCTGATGAAATTTTAGATGAAATTTTTGATTTATTTGTATCCTTAGATGCTTCCGATGAACAATTAGATTTTCCTACTCTGTATGCATCAGGTAGGAATGGTTGGGCAGTAAAAGATTTAAATGAAAAATCTGATAATCTTAATGCTTTATTTGATGTGATTAAAAATCACGTTAACCCTCCACGTGTAGATAAAGAAGCTCCCTTTTCAATGCTAGCTTCAATCCTACACGCTGATCCTTACTTAGGTAGAATCTTAACTGGTAAAGTTTATACCGGTAAGGCCAAAGTAAATATGCCCGTTAAAACCTTAAGAGGTGATAAACAAATTGAAAGTGGCCGTCTTACCAAAATGTTTACCTTTCATGGTATTGAACGTATTGCAGTTGATGAGATTATGGCAGGTGATATTGTAGCAATCGCTGGTCTTGCTGAAACCACAGTTGCAGATACAATTTGTGACCTTCAAGTGGTTAATCCTGTTCCTGCTCAGCCGATTGATCCACCAACAATGGCAGTAACAATCAGTGTAAATGATTCACCTATCGCTGGAACAGAAGGTAGTAAAGTAACTTCAAGAATGATTCATGATAGATTAATGCGTGAAGCTGAAGGTAACGTAGCTATTAAAATTACTGAATCTGAAAGCAAAGAAGCTTTTGAAGTAGGTGGTAGAGGGGAATTACAACTTGGCGTATTAATTGAAACCATGCGCCGTGAAGGATTTGAACTTTCAGTATCTCGTCCTAAAGTATTATTCAAAAAAGATGAACAAGGTAAATTACTTGAGCCAATCGAAGAAGCCGTAATTGATATCGATGAAGAATTTAGCGGCGTAGTAGTAGAAAAACTTTCCCTTAGAAAAGGTGAAATGACAGAAATGCGTCCTTCCGGCGGAGGCAAAATTAGGCTGGTATTCCACATACCTGCACGTGGGCTAGTTGGTTACCAAGGTGAATTCTTAACTGATACTCGTGGTACAGGGGTAATTAACCGTCTTTTCTATGCTTATGAGCCATTTAAGGGTGAAATTGAAGGGCGTAGAAATGGTGTGCTTATTTCCACCGACTCCGGTCAAGCGGTAGCTTATTCATTAAACACCATTGAAGAAAGAGGTATTTTATTTGTAAGCCATGGTGATAAAGTTTATACTGGCATGATTATTGGTCAACATTCACGTGATAATGACCTTGAAGTTAACCCGCTTAAATCTAAACAGCTCACTAATATGCGTGCTTCAGGTAAGGATGAGGCTATTAAGCTTACTCCTCCAAAAGTTATGACCTTAGAAGAAGCAATTTCTTACATTGAAGATGATGAGCTAGTTGAAGTAACTCCTAAATCAATTAGGCTTAGAAAAAAATATCTTGATCCTAATGATCGTAAAAGATTTGCTAGAAGCATTACTAAAAACGCTGGCGCTTAATTATTTAGATCATCTACTACTAAAAAAGCCTGTCAATTGCTATAATTGATAGGCTTTTTTATATGTATTTATACTGGTTGAGGAAAACACTGGTGTATTTTGTAATTAAAAAATATCTGACAATGTTATAAATCAAGGGCAAAAACTTTAGCATTAACTGCCAAGTTTAATCAATCACCTTCTTCAAATACACCTTGTGGAGTGCTCATTAAAAGGTTGGTATTATCAAATTGTCATTAATACAATTGAAAAAGGTAAATAAAATACTACTCGAGGTTTATAAGCTGATACTTGGATAAATTGTTTTTTATCATCTTAGGAACGACTGCCAAACAGATCTTTCATCTATAATAACTAACTTTTTTGGAATTTACAGTAAATATTAATATTTTAATAGCTTATGCTTTACAGCCTTACCGTATTACGGTATACTTAAATTGTTAACACTTTAATAGTTTGCCATTATGAATACTTCAAACGTAACACAAAAATTTCAAGCGACCGTACCACTAAGCATTAGAAAACATCTGGGTATAAATAGTGGCGATAAAGTCGCTTATGAGATTATTGATGGAAAAGTTATTTTAAGTAAGTTTAGACCGCTTGATGTAGACTTTATCAAATCGGTTGAAACCACCTTAAGCGAATGGCAATCAGATAATGATGATGAGGCCTATCGTGATTTATAACCAATTTGATATTGTAAAAATTCCTTTTCCTTTTAATGGTAACGATAATACTAAAAACCGTCCTGCGATTGTTATTTCTAGCACTACCTACCAAATTAATAATAATAACGCTATTTTAGCTATGATTACTAGCCTGAATCAAAGTAAATGGCTTGAGGATATACCGCTAACTAATTTAGAACGCACTGGTCTTTCTTCTCCTTCTAAAATAAGGCTTAAGCTCTTTACCTTGGACCAAAGATTTATTATTAATAAAATTGGGGAATTAGCCGCCTTGGATAGATTTAAGCTACAAAAACATTTAAAGCAAATTATGTTACCTTAGTTTTGTTCTTAATAACCATAGATATAGCTGGATGACCGGTTCCATGGCAAGCAGCTATATTTTTAAGGTTGTTGTAGTGACCTAAATTACTACAATGTAATTGCAGATGGGTCGGCTTTCGAGATACGCGCAATATTAATTCTTTTTATCTTATTTAAAAAAGTTTCAAGCTTTTGTTCAACAGAAAAAATAAGCTTTTTATTGTCATGGGCTTTTTCATTAAGATCGATAAACATTATTATTGGTTTAACATATTTATTGCCTTTATGATCATATTTTAGCATGCAACCTAAAAGTCTTTTATTCCCATGCAAGCCATGAATTTTAGCCTCTAAAATCCAAGCACCTTTGCGGGTACGGCTTAAGAATTTCACCCCATTTTGATGAGAGGATTGAGCATGAATTTCATCTTTTATCACCATCTTAAAAGCCTTTTGTAAATCACTTGCAGAGTCTTCGAATTCTTTACAATTAATTGCGGCATAAATATCTTTGCCTTTATAATGCAATTTAAATACTTTATTATTACCTTCTGCATCTTTATCATGTGCTGTTAATCTAAGATCATTCCATCTTAGCGTAACGCTATCTTTACTGGAGGATGCTTCTAAAGGTTTAGCAGCAAGTTTCCTTTTAATCTTTTCTTGCCAACTTCTGGTCGCTTTTGTTAAAGCTTCATCGCTTGCTTCTAAAGAAGATTTATCTTCTATATCTATTAAATACTCTTGGCTTGTTATATCTACACTAGGAACAGAATGCTTGCCTAAAGCTATTTTGTTTTCATCAACTGCAGCTAGTTCTTCAGTTTTGGTCGAATCTATGAAAGTTAATTGTTCTTTATCTGTTATTGCAGTTGGGGCTAAAGTTATTAAATTTGCGCTTCCATCTTGAGAAGAAACAGATTTATCATCATGATTTAATATTTGTGTTGTTTGCTTTATCTTAGTCCTTAATGATTTATCGGCTTGTTTTTTATTGAATTTAAATTCAGGTAAAATTTCTTGAATCTTCAATTCATATTTTTCATCTATAAGGGCAGCATTATGAAAATTCATTAAGGCTGCTTTTTTATCGTTTTTATGCTCTAAATACAATAAACCTAAACGATAATAAATTTTTGCCTGCAATAGTTGAAAAGAACTTAACTTTAATAAAGCTTTGAATGCTTTATCAGTATCATTTAATGCTATATAAATTTCAGTAGCAGCTTCCCAGATTGGATAATAATTTTGAAATATTACAGTATTTTCTTCGATAAGGCCTGTTAACCTCCTAATACACTTTTCTTTGAACTTACCTTCTTGCAGCCATGCTAAAGAAGTAATTAATAATTTAATTAATGTTATTTTACCATATATTGGTAACATTTCTAAATTGTTCCTTAATCCATAAGCTATCGTTTGTTCATAACAATCCATAGTAATCATTAAATTTTTAATAAAGCTCTTCTCATTTATAGCCTGGCCGCTCGCAGACTTTGCTAATGAGCTAAGATGTAAGTTAATTTTGGTTTTAAAATAATATTCTGGATCAGTAGCTTTGATTTTATTTTCTAATAAATTAAAGATCCTATGAGCTTCTTCTCCCTTTCCTATTTTTATTTTATAGTTTAAGAAGAGTTTAATTGTATTATTAAAGTTTGAATTTCCATGCAATCCATTACCCAATTGATCAGCTTGATCATGAAATAAGCAACTAAGAATAAGATCCATTCTATTCATAGCTAAGCAATTGCTATCATTATCATTCACAATTACACTAAGGTTTAATAAAGCCATCACAATATATAAATCACTAGGAAAAGCATATGAAGCAAGCTTGAAAAGCTCATGAGCTTTTTGATAATCTTTAAGTTTGAAATGGTATTCTCCCATCAGGAAGTTATTCCAAATTCCTTGCGCTCCATTATTTGATTTTCCTATAAAATGAAGGAATGTTTTCCTTCCTTCATTGGATTTCAAATCAGTTGATTTATCATTGATAAAGTAAATAGCTTCATATAAATAAAAAGGCAAATGTACCACACTATGGTCCTCATTTCTTAAACGCCTATCTTCGTGAGCGTCAATAAATTTTTTATGATCTTTAATTAAAGTTATAAATGCTGCTGATTCACCATTTACCAAGCTTATGTCTAACAACTTAAATAGCAAGCTACAAAAGCATCGATAATATATCCCTGCACTTGCACTGTCCAATGTATTTGTATCAAACAGTACTGCTTGTAAATCTAATAATATTTTTTGGTAATGAACAATATTATCAGAGTTAACATTATTATTGCGAAGGTGATAAATGCTATCAGCATAACTTTTTAAAACTTCATATGATTTATTTTGAGCTGCATTATTCAGCAACTGAGATATTTTTGTTTGCTTAATAAGTTTATTAAGGCCTTTTTCTATATCTTTAAATACAATCCAATCATTCAATTCAAGTTTATTGAAGCTGGATAAATATGCATCAGTAATGGTTCTTAATTGATGAACAGCCAACGTATTTTCTAACAAGCCAAACATGTGGCCCATTATATTTTGTTTCCCAAAAAAAGGAATAATTTCTGTAACAAGCAACTTTATTATTTGTAAGTCGCTTCTCAATTTTTTAATATTCTCTTTAGTTTTAATATTCTCTTTAGCAGAGTTTGTCAGTTGCAAGTTCAATTTTACGTTCAATATACTATTTTCAATACATTGAAATGAAATTTTCATAAGTTCATAAATCTTATCTTGTGCCAATTTATTACTATTTAAAATAGAAATTATTTGAATTATTTCATGTTGTAATTTGGTATTTACCTTGAATTCTTGAAGCTTTAAAATTAATTGCTGTTGTTTAGTTATCATAATTTTATCTTTATAATTAAATATATTTTATGCATTTAATTTAATATACTTCAAAGCAACATCAAGTCAATGCAATGAGTTAATTAACCTTTAATAGTCATTTAATATTAAAGGTTTTATTATATTACTTATCTTAGATAATTTAACATAGTTAGCCAATCTTCCTTACTTGTGGATTATGTGCTTTAAGATTATTCAAATAATTAATAGCCTGAGTTAAGCTATCTACCTGATCATCGTGCTGCGCATTTGGAAAGTTAAGCAATTCATGTATTAAATCAGCTATAAAATGACTTTTCTCTGGAAATAAGATGGTTTTATTTACAAAGCTTTGGCTGGTCTCAATTAATCTATAAAGCTTTTCTTTGCTTACCTTAATAGGGATAATTGGCATGTGTGTAGTTCGATTTAACTCCTGGATAATAGATTGTCCACTGGCCTTATCTTCAATTAACACATGAACTGGTGTATGTTTACCATATTCCTGCTTGATAAGCTCTACTAACTCATAAAACTCAAGTTTTACTTTAACTAGATCAAGCAGATAATATTTGTTATCATATACTCCCCAGCTAGTGAGCACCGAGTAATCATTATGTGCGTGGGTTTTAATAGCTGTATCCCAGCTTTGTACGATATAATTAAATTTATCGGGCAGTTCTTTATAAAAGCTGATCCATTCCCGTTTAATGATGCTGTCTAAACTTTTCATGGGTGCTTGCAGATATTGGCTAGCAAAATTATAAATTCCCATATCATTTTGCAGGCGCATTAAAGTTTCTAAATCTTCACGCTCTTTATGCAATGGTTCATTAATTTTACGCAAATAATTAAAACTACCAATTTGTAGTTGTTGTTCTGATTGAGCAATAGCTGGTAAATTTAAATGTACCCACGCACTTTTGTTTTTACTTAGTAAATGTCCTGATAAATCTTCATCATGTAATCTTTGCATAACAATGATAATAGCACCATTTTTCTTATCATCTAAACGGCTTAATAAAGTATGCTCAAACCAATTGATTACTTTAGTACGATTTAAAGCTGATAAAGCTTGCCTTGGATTATGTGGGTCATCAACAATTAATACATCTCCGCCCTCTCCAGTAATAGTACCATCTACTGAAGTTGCAAACCTAAATCCGCGCGAGGTAGTCATAAATTTAAATTTTTGATTTTGCTCTTTGGAAATTTTAGTTCGAGGAAAAATTTGTTTAAACCAATCACATTCAATCAGTTTTTTACTATCCAAAGAATGTTTATCACTTAATTTTTGGGAATAACTAGTACAAATAATCCGCTTTGTGGGATCATTAGCCAAAATCCAGGCAGGCCAGGCAACAGTAACAAGCTGAGATTTTAGATATCTGGGGGGAAGATTTATAATTAATCTTTTAATATTGCCTTTAGTAACTTCTTCTAAATGTTTGGCTATATATTCGGTGTGCCAATTATATTCTAGTATTTTTCCTGGGTTTATTTCTTGGAAGGCTTTTTCAAAAAAGCCATTAAAATTATTTTTTAGCAGATGGTTATAAATTTTTCTTATCACTAGGTTTATTTTCTAATATCTCCTCTATATGTAGTTTGATTTGAGTTAAGTCAGTAGCAGTAAATTCAAAATTAGTACCATCATTTAGTATGATATTGCGCTTATTCAGATATTTTACTGTATGGATACATTTAAGATAAGTATTTACTAATTTTAAAAAGGCACTTAGCACTGTTTCTTTTTTACCAATAAAATGTTCTATATGGTGGATTTCACCATCAATTGCTACTTCAAATTCCTTAATCAAATTATTCATCAAATTAAAAATCTGCTGCAAACCATTTTCTATTCTGCTTTCTATATTTTGAAAATTCTCGGTTGTACTATTAGTCATATGGCTCCTTGTTAAGCATGAAATAATTAATATAACATTATACCTAAATTTTATTAAATTTTTGCACTCTCCTAACTGCTTGAATGTTAACAAATTAATTGATACAATTTAAATTAAATTAAATTTTTTAATATATATGGCTTCCAATTATCGTGAAAAGTTAAAAACTATTTTTAAAAATAGCATTGCATTCTTAACATCAAACGGCACTTTTTATATTTATTCTACTATAACTACTTCAGTATTACTGATTATTTCTTTAATTACCACCGTAGGTATTCCATTAGCGGTAGTGGGATTTGTTGGTAATTTGGTAGCAATAGGAGCTAAAGTTACCAGTGAGTTTATTAAATCCTATAAGGAACGTAAATTAGATAGAGCTAAAGATCAAATTATTGAAATTAAGAAAGGTAAAGCTGCCGCAGAAATTATTAAAAGTTTTGCTAATACTGAAGGTAAAATTACTTCTTCTGTTCATTCTAATTTAGCCGTTTCTCAACAACAATTACTTTTTACCCAGCAAGATTTTCAAAATTTTAATACGAAAAAAATAAACAAAGCAATAAAGCAAGATTTAATGGTGTTATTTAAACCTCAATTTAAAATAGGTAAACTTACCGCAAACATCCTGTCGCATAATTTAATAGTTAATATTCTACCTATGGCTTTTGATTGGATTCCGATTATAGTTAATTTCAATCCCATCAATTTAGCAATGAGTGCTGTATTTTCAAGTATAAGCATGATCAGCTCTTCGCTACACGTCTCAAAATATTTTTTGGAGGAATACAAAAAGGAATCAAAGCTATCACTGGAACTTCAGCAGATAGTAACAAAC